>CAYUCL010000012.1:0-52936 GCA_964443325.1 uncultured Dehalococcoidales bacterium | reverse complement strand
GATGACATTTTCCCAGAACAGTTAGACGGTGACAAAATCGTAGAACATCAACACAGAACCTGGTTCTGCTTGACACATTCACGAAATAATGGTACATTAACTGTTTGGTGCTCAGTAACTAGCCAGGGTAGGGGTCGGAGGTCGGAAGGCCTACGGGGCCGGGCTAGTAATGCAGCTCAGTCTTGATGGCTTGCGGCCTTTAATTTTGGTTACGAATAGGAGAAATTGATGCCCACTGTTAATCAGCTTATCCGATCGGGGCGAAAAAAAAGTAAGAAGAAGACTAAGGCACCAGCGCTGGGTTGGGCCTATAATTCCTTAAAGGGTACAATGGAGCAGAGGAAAGGTTCACCCCAGAAGCGTGGGGTGTGCACCGCGGTCAAAACGGTAACTCCGAAGAAGCCCAATTCCGCTTTGCGCAAGGTCGCCCGTGTTAGGCTGACCAATGGGATGGAGGTAACTGCTTATATCCCTGGGGAGGGGCACAGCCTCCAAGAGCACTCAGTGGTGCTTCTTGAGGGAGGCCGCGTGAAGGATTTACCCGGGGTGAGATACCATATTATTCGTGGTACTTTGGATACGGAGGGCGTGGAAAATCGGCGGCAGGCTCGCAGCAGGTATGGGACGAAGAAGCCCAGGAAGCCTAGCACCCTCTAAGAGGAAGGAAAAGAATGCCCAGAAGAGCACGGGTGGGAAAAAGAAAGATAGACGCTGATCCTCGCTATCAGAGCGTCACTGTGGCCAGGATGATCAATAGGGTGATGACCCGGGGCAAGAAGAGCATTTCGGAGCGGATTGTATATGGGGCTCTGGATATCGTTAGGGAGCACATGAAGAGAGACCCTGTGGATACTCTGGAGCAGGCGATCAAGAACGCGACACCACTTCTTGAGGTTAAGCCGCGCCGCGTTGGCGGCGCCACCTATCAAGTGCCTGTAGAGGTAAGGCCCGATCGTGGTCTTTCCTTGGCTATGCGCTGGCTCGTGCGGTCAGCTAGGGGCCGTGGGGGCAAGTCTATGGCGGAGAAGCTTGCGGCGGAGATTCTGGATGCTGCACAGCGACAGGGGGCGACCATTAAGAAGCGTGAGGATACTCATAGAATGGCGGAGGCAAACAGGGCCTTTGTGCACTATCGGTGGTGAGGACTATGCCCAGGTCAGTCCCTTTGGAGCTAATCAGGAATATCGGGATCATTGCCCATATCGATGCTGGGAAAACAACTACCACGGAGCGGGTTCTATATTATACGGGTCGCACCTATAAGTTGGGAGAGGTGGATGACGGAACGGCGAAAATGGACTGGATGGAGCAGGAAAAGGAGCGGGGGATTACCATTACCGCTGCGGCGACAACATGTTATTGGCAGGACCATCACATTAACATCATTGATACTCCAGGGCATGTGGATTTTACTGCTGAGGTGGAACGAAGCCTACGTGTTCTCGATGGAGGCATTGTGGTTCTTGATGCGGTGGCTGGTGTTGAGCCCCAGTCGGAGACGGTGTGGCGGCAGGCAGACCGGTATGGCGTGCCCAGGATTTGCTTTGTCAATAAAATGGATCGAGTCGGGGCCGACTTCTACCGCACTGTTGAGATGATTGGGGAGAGGTTGAGCGCTACCGCCCTGCCGATACAATTGCCCCTTGGTAGTGAAGCTTCTTTTGAGGGTGTTGTTGACTTAATAGAGGAAAAAGCATGGGTGTTTCCTGGGGAACTAACTGAAGAACCTGTAGAAAAGGATATCCCTCAGGAATATGAGGAAGCCTCAAGGCATTATCGTGAGGAGATGGTGGAGAGGCTGGCGGAAAACGATGACCAGATAATGACAATTTATTTGGAGGGGGGTGAGGTGAGTACCTCGGAGCTTAAGGGCGCTCTGCGGAGAGCAACCATCGCTAACAAGGTGGTGCCTGTTCTCTGTGGGAGTGCCCTGAGAAACAAAGGGATTCAGCCCTTGCTGGATTCCGTTATTGATTACCTCCCCTCACCTGCTGAGGTGCCTTCGGTTGTGGGCATCGACCCGAAGACAGGCAAGGAGATTTCTCGCTCGTCCAGCGAGGGCTCCCCGTTCTCTGCCCTCGCCTTTAAGGTGGTAGCCGATCCATTTGTTGGCAGACTGGTATATTTCAGAGTTTATTCGGGGAAGGTGGAAGCCAGAGCGCAGGTATATAATTCCAGGAGGGAGCATCGGGAGAGGATTGGTCGACTGCTTCGGATGTATGCCAATACCCGCGAGGAGGTTGACAGGGTCGAGGCAGGTGACATAGCTGCTGCTCTGGGCTTGAAAAACACCTTCACTGGGGATACCCTTTGCAATCCAAATGCTCTCATTATTCTCGAGTCGATTAGCTTCCCCGAGCCGGTGGTCTCAGTTGCTATTGAGCCTAGGACCAAGGTGGATCGTGACAGACTGGATGGTGCCCTGACAAAGCTGGCCGAGGAAGACCCCACATTCGTTATACGATATGATGGGGAAACGGGTCAAACCATTATCTCAGGGATGGGTGAACTCCATATCGAGGTGATCGTTGAAAGAATGTCCCGTGAATTCAATGTGAGGGCAAATGTGGGCAAGCCCCAAGTTGCCTACAAGGAGACCATCACCGTGCCAGTAAAGGCGGAGGGGAAGTTTATAAAGCAGACTGGCGGCAGAGGGCAATACGGACACGTATGGATCGAGCTTGCTCCTGGTGAGAGGGGGAGTGGTTTTGAATTTATCAACCGGATTGAAGGTGGGGCTATTCCTAAGGAATACATCCCGCATGTTGAGCGCGGGATCAAAGATGCTATGGCAAGTGGTATTTTGGCTGGTTATCCATTAGTCGATCTTAAGGTTGCGCTGTATGATGGTAGCTTTCATCAGGTGGATTCATCTGACATAGCTTTTAAGATCGCTGGCTCCATGGCCCTGCAAAATGGGGCGAGAAAGGCAAAGCCTATTCTTCTTGAACCCGTCGTGAAGATGGAGGTAGCTACCCCTGAGGAATTCCTGGGCGATGTCATTGGAGACCTCAATTCCAGAAGGGGTCAAGTAAACAGTATAGAATCCCATGGTGCAATCAAGACAGTTCGGTGTTTTGTCCCCTTGGCTGAGACCTTCGGCTATGCTACTGACCTCAGGTCAATGAGTCAAGGAAGGGCAAACTACTCTATGGAGTTCTATCGCTATGAAGAGGGGCCGCAAGATTTGGCTGAGCAGCTTACTGTCAAGGTAGGAGGAGCATAGATGCCCGAGCGGAGGATTCGCATCAAACTGAAGGCCTATGACCATCGGGTATTGGACGAGTCGGCGGGGCATATTGTGGAAACGGCGGAGCAGACCGGCGCCAGGGTAGCAGGGCCAGTCCCCCTGCCCACTCATATCAGGAAGTTCTGCGTTATCCGCTCTCCCAATATAGACAAGAACTCGAGGGAGCAATTTGAGATTCGCACCCATAAGCGTCTAATTGATATTTTAGAACCCACATCGAAGACCATCGATGCTCTGACCAGACTAAACCTGCCTGCAGGCGTAGATATAGAGATCAAATTGTAGGAAAGCTTGCTATATGATTTCGGGAATCATTGGAAGAAAGATTGGAATGACTCAGATATTCCAGGAGAATGGCAGAGTCGAGGCGGTTACTGCCATTGAGGCGGGGCCCTGCTTTGTTACTCAGATTAAGAGGGTTGCCAAGGAGGGCTATGATGCCGTCCAGCTTGGTTTTGGTACTGCGAAGAGCCTCAACCTCCCCGAGAAGGGGCACCTTAAGAACGTGGGGTTGATAAAGTACCTCAGGGAATTTGAAGTATCGGACATTGACTCAATCGAGGTAGGACAGAAGGTGGATGCAAGCATCTTTGAGCCCGGCGACCTTGTCGATGTCACTGGAATATCCAAAGGTAAGAGTTTTGCTGGTGTAGTGAAGCGACACCACTTTGCTGGTGGTCCCAAGACCCACGGTCAATCCGACCGCCATCGTGCCCCGGGCTCTATAGGGGCGACCACCAGCCCAGGGAGGGTTTTCAAGGGGCTGAGGATGGCAGGTCACATGGGAGACGAAAGGGTGACGGTACGCCGCCTTAAGGTGGTGGAGGCTGATCTGGAGCGAAACCTGCTCCTTGTTCATGGGGCAGTGCCCGGGGCGAAAACGGGCCTCGTCATCATCAGGAAATCGACTAGCTAGAGTATTAGGTCATGTTTGGATTCAGCATCCGCAATGCATTCAGGAGAAAAGGGATCGCCTTTTTCGCCATCCTGGGGACAGCTCTGGGCTGCGCCCTGATGACGGTTCTACTCGGCATTTCCGACGGCATGGATCAGACGATGAGCGATATGATGAACGATCTGGGAGGGAGCATCATTGTTACCTCTTTAGATGCCCCACCGATGATGATGGGCGGAACCAGTGAAGGCAGCCCCCTTCCCTTCTACTATGTTGACAAAATAGAGCAGGACATAGAGCATGTGGAGACAGCTGCGCCATTAGTTACTGCGACGACCAGGGGGACCCTGTTTGGCGATTATGTGTTTGATGGGGCCGTGCCGCTCAGCGGCGTCGATTTGGAAAGCGATGCTGCTATGGACGGGGCGACGCATCCTGACCACATCGTTGATGGCAGGACCATAGAGGACGACTACGAGGTCATCGTTGGCAGGAATTTCTGGGAATATGCCGAACGGGAGTTGCCTGAAGGTGAGACAATGCCTGAGATTAGCGAAGAAGACCCCGCCACCTTTACCGTGTCCAATATGTATACCCCTTCTGAGGGCATAGAGATGACTCTCGTCGGTATTTTTGAGACGGGGAATATGGCCTATGATATGGACATATATGCGACTCTTGCTACTGCCCAGGAGCTTTCGGGGCTGTCCAGCGATCAGATTCGCTCTATCATCGTGACAGCGGACGATGTTGATGAGGTCGAAACAGTGGCGCAAGACATAGAGGACAAATATGCCGAGGGTGAGGTTGATGTGCCAGTCAGGACCACCTTGGCCAAGGATATCTTGGAGAATATCGGCGAATCCTTGAATATCATGCGAGGCTTTCTCTGGATCATCTCTCTAGTAGCGGCGGTAGCTGGCGGAATATCCATCTTCATTGTAATGCTTATCTCGGTTATCGAACGGACCAAGGAGTTTGGCATACTCAAGGCATCGGGTTGGTCCAATATGAACATAATCGGCTCGGTGGTGATACAATCGATAACTATCGGCCTTATCGGAGCTCTGAGTGGCTTAGCAATTGGATATGGTGCGGGGCAAGGCATAGAGGCGTACCTGGATGCGGAGATCGCTATTATTACCGTGAGGTTGGTCATCATCATAGGCGTTTTTGGTATAGTTGTGGGGCTAGTGGGAGGACTCTACCCGGCATTGAGAGCTGCCAGGGTGAGCCCTATAGAAAGCCTGAGAGCTTTGTAGGGAAAGGGTAATGGAAGAAGAAACCAATCAGGAGACCGTTGCAGAGCCTCAAATTAAGGTCGATGAGACGCAGTTGCGTCTTGCGGCGAGAAAACGACGGCGGCGCAGCATCGTTGTCACCAAAAGATTGAGCAAAATCTATGGCAAGGGCGCAACTAGGGTATTTGCGCTCAAGGTTGTGAATCTGAATGTGAAGAAAGGTGAATTTATCGCCGTGCTAGGACCTTCAGGAAGCGGTAAGACTACCCTCCTCAATATGCTTGGCGCTCTCGACCGCCCTACTGCGGGGCGGGTGTTTATAGACGGCATTGAAACTTCCAGCGTTCCGGAGAATCGGCTTTACCAGATAAGGCGCAACAAGCTCGGCTTTATCTTCCAGACCTACTATCTGGTGCCTACCCTTAGCGCTCTGCAAAACGTTCTCACGCCGGTCTTACCGGTTAAGGGCAGAGACAGGTATCACAGAAGGGCGGAGAGACTTCTGAGAATGATGGGCCTTAAGGGTCGAATGCATCACAAGCCAGGGGAGCTCTCCGGTGGTGAGCAGCAGAGGGTGGCCATAGCCCGATCCCTGATCCTGAATCCTGGGGTTATACTTGCCGATGAGCCAACCGGCAACTTGGATAGCAAAACTGGCGCTGAAATCATCCAACTCATGCACTGGCTGAATAAGAAGCGGGGGAAGACATTTATTATCGTCACCCATGATCGTCGCATTGCTGACAGCGCCGAAAGGGTGTTCTATTTGAGAGATGGTAGGCTCTCTCGTACTCCTATAGAGGCTGATGGGTAAGAATGGTGAAGGTCCCTGTTCATAGCATAGAGGGAGAGGTTGTGGACCACATCGAGCTAAACGAGGCGGTTTTTGGTATACCTGTAGAACAGGCAGTGGTGCATCAGGCTATGGTGAGGCAGCTAGCCAATGCCCGTCAGGGGACGGCGAGCAGCAAGACCAGGAGCCAGGTTTCTGGCGGAGGCAGGAAACTTTTCCGCCAAAAGGGCACTGGCTTTGCCAGGCGGGGGAGCAGGAGAGCGCCTCTTTTAAGGGGTGGTGGTGTGGCTTTCGGGCCTCACCCCAGGAGCTATCGCCAGGCTATGCCTAAGAAGATGCGCCGCCTTGCTCTGAGGTGTGTCCTCTCGGCGAAGGTTGCTGGTGAAGAGATGATCGTGGTAGATAAGCTTGCTCTGGAGGAGCCCAAGACCAAGGAAATGGCTCGCATTCTGGCGAACTTAGGGGTCGATTCCTCCGCTCTCATTGTTACTGCGGAGCCTGATCCTAATGTATATAAATCAGCACGCAACCTTGAGAGAACTAAAACCTTGCCTGCCAGAATGCTGAATGTCGTCGACCTCATTTCCCATAGGAGATTAATGATTACGGTGGAATCGGTGAAGGTGGTGGAGGAGATGTGGGTGCCCAGGCAGATGGGAGAAACGCCGGTAGCGTCGTGAGAGACGAAAAATGGAGATAATGGAGGTACTTCGCCGTCCTATAATCACCGAGAAGAGCACAGCTCTTCAGGAGCGAGGCAAGTATGTCTTTGAGGTGTCGCTGGATGCCAATAAGCAGCAGATTAAGCAGGCTGTGGAGCAGGCTTTTAAGGTCGAAGTGGACAAAGTGAATGTATTGACCATGCCTGCCAAGTGGCGGGGTCCAGGTAGAATGAGGGGGAAAACATCCCCGTGGAAGAAGGCTGTGGTCACCGTAAAGCCAGGGCATAAGATTGAGTTCTTTGGGGGAGTATAAGGAGGAACCTTTTGCCGCTAAAGGTATATAAACCGACATCACCGGGGCGTAGAGGGATGACTGGATCTACCTTCGAGGAGATCACCAAGAAGGAGCCAGAGAAATCCCTTCTTAAGCCCCTTAAGAAGGGGGCGGGAAGAAGCAATCAGGGGCGTATCACGGTGCGCCATCGAGGTGGTGGTGCCAAGAGGATGTATCGCATCATCGATTTTAAGCGGAACAAACTGGGCATCCCCGGCGAGGTGGCTGCTATCGAGTACGACCCAAATCGTTCTGCGAGGATAGCCCTTGTCCAATACACGGATGGTGAAAAGCGCTATATTCTGGCTCCAATTGGCCTTAAGGTTGGGGATACCATTATGACGGGGAGCAATGCTGAGATAAAGGCGGGGAATGCTTTGCCGCTAAAGGCGATGCCTACGGGCACGGCGATCCATAATATCGAGCTTCATCGTGGCAAAGGGGGTCAGTTGGTGAGGAGCGCTGGCGCCTCTGCTCAGCTCATGGCCAAAGAGGGCAGCTATGCCCTGGTGAGGATGCCTTCTGGTGAGATAAGGCGGATTCATATCGAGTGTTTTGCCACTATTGGGCAGGTTGGAAATGTTGATCATCGGCATATCAAGCTTGGTAAAGCGGGGCGAAAAAGACATCTGGGGTGGCGTCCCACCGTTCGTGGCTCAGCGATGACGCCCAGGGATCACCCCCATGGTGGTGGTGAGGGTCGCTCCCCTATAGGCTTGCCTGGCCCCAAAACCCCCTGGGGAAAGCCAGCCCTGGGCTATCGTACCCGCCGAAACAAGGTCACCGGTAGCATGATCGTGAAGAGGAGAAAGTAAGCGATGTCCAGGTCATCAAAGAAGGGGCCATTTATCGATGCCACTCTTTTAAAGAAGGTGGAGGCGCTTAACCAATCTGGTGAGAAGGCAGTGATTAAGACCTGGTCGCGTTCCTCAACCATTGTTCCCGAGATGATCGGTCACACCATCGGGGTGCACGATGGGAGGAGGCATGTGCCGATATTCCTCACCGAGAATATGGTGGGTCACAAGCTGGGGGAGTTCGCATTTACCAGAACCTTCAGGGGGCATTCCGCTAAGTCGGAGAAGGTTACTAGAATTAAAAGGAAGAAGTAGAGTAGGGCGTTATGGAGGTAAGAGCCACCGCAAAACATATTAGAATATCGCCCCGCAAACTACGTCTCATTGTTGATGTGGTACGGGGCAAGAAGGTGGATGAGGCTTTAACCATTTTGATGTTCTTGCCCTCTCCATCGGCTCGAACTGTAGCGAAGGCGGTGAAATCTGCCGCCTCCAATGCGGAGAACAATTATGAGATGACGCCAGCGGATTTAAGAATTGTAGGTATCTTTGTCGACGAAGGGCGGAGATTGAAAAGGTTCCGGGCGGGGCCTAGAGGGCGAGTGAAACCGCTTCTCAAGCGCTCCAGCCATATAACTGTTGTGGTTAGAGAGGAGATGTGAGTGGGGCAGAAGGTTCATCCAATAGGTTTTAGACTCGGAGTGACCAAGGATTGGCAGGCGAAGTGGTATGCTGATAGACACTATACTGAGCTTTTACAAGAGGACCTCAAGATCAGAGGAGCCATCGAATCGAAGTACGCTGAGGCTGATATATCCCGCGTTGAGATAGAGCGGGCGGCCAATCAGGTGACGGTGACCGTTTATACGGCGAGGCCAGGGATCGTTATCGGCAGAGGAGGGCAGCGAGTCGATGAAATGAGGCTCTTCTTGGAGGGGATCACCGGGAAGCGAATCAGGCTCAATATTCAGGAGATAAGGCAGCCTGAGCTTGATGCTTATCTGGTGGCAAGTAATATTGCCCATCAGATGGAGCGGCGCATTTCGCATCGGCGTGCGATGAAGCAGGCGATCTTTCGGACAATGGAAGGTGGCGCTCAGGGGATAAAGGTTACCTGCTCGGGGAGGCTTACCGGCTCTGAGTATTCTAGGAAGGAGACGCTGCATCAAGGGAGGGTGCCCCTGCAGACGTTGCGTGCGGACATCGACTACGCCATAGCTGAAGCGCACACCAACTTGGGTCGAAGTGGAGTCAAGGTTTGGATTTATAAGGGCGATATCCTTCCTGAGACTAAAATGCCACCAATTGAAGAGTTGCCACCAGGTGGCGTTATGGCGTGGGGTGAGGGGGAATCTGCAGAGGTGGTTGATAAAGTAGAGGAGGAGAAAGCGCCTGCAGAGGTGGTTGATAAAGTAGAGGAGGAGCAAGCTCCTGTAGAGGTACATGATGAAGTAGAGGAGGAGAAAGCGCCTGCAGAGGTGGTTGATGAAGTAGAGGAGGAGAAAGCGCCTGCAGAGGTGCTTGATGAGGTAGAGGAAGCGAAACCGAAGGTAAAGGTGCGTGATAAGACGAAGAAATCGAAACCGCTGGTAGAGGTACGCGACGAGGTAGAGGAGGAGAAAGCCTCTGTAGAGGTGAAAGATGATGTGGAGGAGGAGAAACCGCAAGAGGAACAACAGGTTGAATAGGAGATTGCGACCATGCTACAGCCAAGGCGAGTAAAGTATCGAAAGCAGCATCGTGGTCGGCGTGGTGGGAAGGCTCAATCGGGGAATTCCCTCTCTTTTGGTGATTACGGCCTTCAAGCTCGCGAATCTGTTTGGCTAACCTCCAGGCAGATCGAGGCAGCACGCCGTGCCATTGTGCACCATGTTAGGCGTGGTGGTAAGGTTTGGATCTGTGTATTTCCTGATAAGCCAGTCAGCCGAAAGCCTGCGGAGACTCGCATGGGGAGTGGCAAAGGCTCGGCAGATCATTGGGTTGCCGTAGTGAGGCCGGGGAGAATCCTCTTTGAGATGGCTGGAGTCAAGGAGGAGGTTGCCAGAGAGGCGATGCGATTGGCATCCCACAAGCTGCCTATAGATACCAGGTTTGTGTCTCGGGATGCCGCTATACAATATCAAGGGGTTAGTTGAAGTGAGGATTCAGGAGATTCGTGTACAGAGTTCCGAGGAGCTTAGGAAGCAGCTTGAAGAGTCTTATCAGGAACTGTTCAATCTTAGATTTCGCCTCGCTACCAAACAGCTTGTGAATCAGCACGAGATTCGTAATGTGAGGAAGAGAGTCGCGAGGATTAAGACTATCTTGAGGGAAAGGGAGTCTATAGGGGGGTAGTGCTTTAATGGAAAAAGCTGGGAAGAGAAGAAAAACTAAACTGGGCCGTGTGGTCAGCGACAAAATGGATAAGACTGTGGTGGTGGCTGTGGAATCCTATAGACGTCACCTAATATATAAGAAAGCGGTGAGACGGATCAAGAAATTCAAGGCTCATGATGAGCAGAATTCTTGTCAACAAGGCGATATGGTCAGGATTGAGGAAACCCGACCCCTGTCCAAGGAGAAACACTGGCGGGTGGTGGAAGTAGTATCTAAGGGTGAGGTGAGATGATTCAACCATATACCCGGGTGAAAGTGGCTGATAACACTGGAGCCAAGAGCATTATGTGTATCAATGTTCCGGGGGGAACGAGGAAGAGATATGCTCGTATTGGTGATATCATTGTGGCTTCGGTCAAAGAGGCGACCCCAGGCGGTGCGGTCAAGAAGGGTGATGTTGTTCGCGCTGTAGTAGTGCGCACCGCGAAGTCCTACCGCCGCTCTGATGGTTCCTACATCAGGTTTGATGAGAATGCGGCGGTAATCCTCACCGATAAGAATGATCCTAAAGGGACTCGCATCTTTGGTCCGGTTGCAAGGGAGCTCAGAGAGAAGAATTTTATGAAGATCCTCTCATTAGCTCGGGAGGTGCTGTGAGGTGTTGAAATGAAGATAAAAAGGGACGATACAGTGCTGGTGATTGCGGGAAAGGATAAAGGGAAGACGGGGAAAGTGAGGCAGTCCTTTCCTAAGGAGAACCGAGTGGTTGTGGATGGCGTCAATATAGTGAAGCGGCATATGAAACCACAGGGAACAACAAGGCAGGCAGGCATCATTGAGCGCGAGGCCCCAATTCTTATCTCCAATGTGATGCTCATTTGTACTAAGTGCAACCATCCTATACGTATTGCATTTCGTTCCTTGGAAGACGGCACTAAGGTGAGGATGTGCCGCCGCTGTGGTGAGGTGATCGATTGACGTTACGGCTGAAGGATAGATATCAAAAAGAGGTAATTCCCACCTTAATGGAGGAATTTGGGTATAAGAATGTGATGCAGGTACCTCGCTTGGAGAAGATTGTGGTCAATATCGGGCTTGGGGAGGCGACCAAGAATCCCCACGTTCTGGAGGCAGCGGAAAGGGACATAGCTACCATCACCGGACAGCACCCGGTGATCACTAAGGCGAAAAGCTCCATCTCCAGTTTCAAGGTGCGCAAGGGGATGTCCATTGGGATGATGGTAACATTGCGGGGGAAACGAATGTATGATTTTTTGGATAAACTAGTGAACGTCACCCTGTCCCGCACTCGTGACTTTCAGGGGACACCGAGAAACTCATTTGATGGCAGAGGCAATTACGCCCTGGGATTAAGAGAACAGATCATCTTCCCTGAGATCGAATACGACAAGGTGGACAAGGCTCGGGGGTTGGAGATATCTATTGTTACTACGGCGCGAAACAACGATGAAGGCAGGAGGCTTCTCGAGCTTCTGGGCATGCCCTTTGCAAGTGGGTAGAGATAACTGAGGAAATCGCTTTACTTGTCGGGGCTTTTACATAATGACCCCAAGATCGAAAGGAAAAGATGGCGAAAGTATCAAAGGTTATAAAGTCCAGGCGCCCTCCTAAATATAGGGTGCAGCAAAAGAATCGCTGTAGCCGCTGTGGCCGGCCGCGAGCTTATATCCGCTACTTTGGGCTGTGTCGCATTTGCTTCAGGCAGCTTGCCCTTGAAGGGAAGCTACCTGGGGTAAGGAAGTCTAGCTGGTAGAGGTGAAGGGATGGTTACAGATCCGATCGCAGACATGTTAACCCGAATACGCAACGCAATCCTTGCCAGGCATGATTATGTGCTTGTGCCCGCTTCGAGGATGAAGGCCTCCATCGCCAAGGTCCTTAAGGATGAGGGCTTTATCAATGATTATGAGGTCTTGAGAGGGAAGCCGCAGCGGATGATAAAGATACAGCTCAAGTATCTAGACAAGAAGGAACCTGCGCTCAACGGCCTAAAGCGGGTATCCCGCCCCGGACTCAGGATATACGTAGGGCGGTCGGAGGTTCCCCGAGTCTATGGAGGGCTTGGCATTTCTATTCTCTCCACCCCCAAAGGGGTAATAACCGGTCAGCAGGCATGGCATCAGAGGGTTGGCGGCGAGCTGCTTTGTTACATATGGTGAAGGAGATATAATGTCCCGAATAGGAAGGATGCCCATCCACTTACCTCCAGGGGTTGAGGCTAAGATAAAAGGGTCCGAGGTGACGGTGAAGGGACCCAAGGGAGAGCTTTACCGCTACTTTGACCCGGCAATCTCTATTTCTTTGAACGACGGCATTATCATGGTCTCTCGGCCCAGCGATAATCGAATTCATCGCTCGCTTCACGGTTTGACGAGGAGCATTCTAGCCAACATGGTGGAGGGAGTAAGTAAGGGTTTTCGGAAGGAGTTGGAGCTTGTTGGTGTTGGCTATCGGGCGCAGAAGGCAGGAGACAAGGTAATACTTGAAGTAGGTTATTCCCACCCGGTGGAGGTTTTCTCTCCCCCAGAGGTAGTGGTTGAGGTGATAGGGGCACAGCGGCTTGCAGTTGAGGGAATTGAAAAAGAATTGGTGGGCGATGTAGCGGCGAAGATTCGCGGTGTAAGACCTCCGGATCACTATAAAGGTAAAGGGATAAGATATGCCGGGGAGGTGGTACGCCTCAAGCCAGGTAAATCTGGAAAGGTGGGTGCCAAGAGATAATGGCGCGGAGGAGGGATACCAGAACACCACGAATAAAAAGGCATGACCGGGTGAGGAAGAAGGTTTCAGGCACGCAGGAAAGGCCTCGTTTGTGTGTTTTTCGTAGCTTGAATCATATATATGCTCAGGTCCTGGATGATATCGCAGGTAATACTATCGTCTCTGCATCAACCTTGGACGGAAGAATAAGGTCAGAGGTAGAGGGAAAGCGGAAGACCGAAGCGGCGAGGCTTGTAGGTGCTTTAGTGGCTGAGCGCGCTTTGCAGCAGGGAGTGACTACGGTAGTGTTTGATCGAGGCGGGTATAAGTATCACGGTAGGGTGAAAGCCCTGGTTGAGGCTGCTAGAGAGGCAGGTCTGGTGTTCTAGATGGATAATATCGATAACGGTGAGTTGGAGTTAACAGAGAAACTCATAGACATAAGGCGGGTAGCCAAGGTGGTGAAAGGGGGAAAGCGATTTAGATTTACCGCTTTGGTTGTCGTTGGTGATGGCCAGGGAACTGTCGGCGCTGGATTGGGCAAAGCTAAAGAGATACCTGAGGCAATTCGGAAAGCAGGTGC
The DNA here is from genome assembly GCA_964443325.1 of uncultured Dehalococcoidales bacterium. GTDB lineage: Bacteria > Chloroflexota > Dehalococcoidia > E44-bin15 > E44-bin15 > DAOUVR01. The sequence goes on along the minus strand of CAYUCL010000012.1, from coordinate 39,344 downwards.
CATTGCCCGGAAGGAGCTAATCAAAGTACCGATGAAGGATACCACCATCCCTTATGAGATAGTAGCTAAGTATGGCGCAGCAAAGGTTATGCTTAAGCCGGCAGCGCCAGGAACAGGGTTGATAGCCGGCGGCGGAGTGCGCGCAGTGCTTGAGGTTGCAGGGATTAGTGACATCCTGACCAAGTCCCTTGGCAGTTCCAATGCAATGAATGTGGTGAGGGCTACAATGGAGGCCCTCAGTATGCTAAAGGACCCTCAGCAGGAGTTGGCAAGGCGACATGCAAAGCCGTTGGATAGTATTGAGGGGGTGCCCATTGTCTAGACTGAAGGTCACATGGGTAAAAAGCGGTATTGGCTATCCAAAGGATCAGAAGAGGACGATCAAGGCTTTGGGTTTTCGTCGCTTGAACCAGACCATCGAGCATGAAGACTTGCCATCGATCCGGGGCATGGTCCACAAAGTAAGGCACTTGGTTAAGGTGGAGGAGAGCAGTGAGACAGAATGAGCTAGCATCACCTCCAGGAGCGAGACACAAGAAAAGAAGGATCGGGCGAGGTCTTGGCAGCGGTCAAGGTAGAACCGCAGGGAAGGGAACTAAGGGGCAGAAGGCGCGTTCAGGATATAAAGTACGCCCTGGCTTTGAGGGAGGGCAGCTTCCTCTGATAAAGAGCTTGCCTGAGAAGAGAGGCTTCACCAATATCTTCAGGACAGAGTTTGCTATTGTCAAGATTGGTAGTCTCAATCGTTTTGAGGGTGAGGTGACACCCCAGAGATTGGTGGAAGAAAGGTTGGTCAAGTCGCTTAGGAAGCCAATAAAGATCCTTGGCGATGGCGATTTGGAGAAACCACTCATCGTGAAGGCAGATAAATTCACTCAAACGGCAAGGAGAAAGATCGAGGCAGCCGGGGGAAAAGCGGAGGAGAGTAGTAGTGACTCAAGCGCGTAAGGAGACCAGGCCAGGGTTGATTCAGGCAATGATCGATGCCTTTGGTCAGGCTGACCTGAGGTGGAAGATCTTGCTCACCCTGGGACTTCTGGTTGTTTTCCGATTCGTTGCTCATGTCCCCGTGCCTGGGGCTGATGCGGAAGCTATGAGCCAGCTCCTGGAACAAGGCCAGGGTTTAGGTCCCCTGTTGGGCATGGTGAACCTGTTTAGCGGTGGGGCGATGAGACAGGTGAGCGTTGCTGCCATGGGGGTCTACCCATATATCACGGCGGTAATCATCATGCAACTCCTGGTGCCGGTGATCCCTCGCCTTCAGGCAATAGCCAGAGAAGGGGAAGCAGGGACAGCCAAAATCAACCAGTATACTCACTGGTTAACTGTTCCGTTGGCTGCTCTCTCGGCTTATGGCAACTTGATGGTGCTTCAAGGGTATGGAGTTGTTAGCAATGTTGGTCTCTCGGGGCCGAACCTGCTTCCCACTGCTGCTATGGTGCTGGCGATGACTGCAGGGACGATGTTCCTTGTGTGGTTGGGAGAGCTAATAACCGAATATGGCATCGGCAATGGTGTCTCCTTGATAATATTTGGTGGCATAGTCTGCACTTTGCCAGATATGATCGGGCGCGGCTACATAGCCAGGGGGAACATGGGGGGACTAATTATCTTTCTCCTTTTCGCTCTAGTTGTTGTGGTAACCATCGTTATCTTCACAGAGGCTCATCGACGCATCCCGGTGCAGTATGCCAGAAGCCTGTTTCGTGGCGGGCGAATGTATCGGCAATCGGGCTCTACCCATATCCCGATGCGGGTGAATTCATCGGGGATGATTCCATTGATCTTCGCTATGGCGCTGATCATGTTCCCTGGGGTAATTGCTAGCTTCTTCGCTAGTCCGCCGGGTCAGGATCCTAACTTTGCCAACTCCATTCAGAATCTGTTTGCCACCACGAGCTGGTTTTATTGGGGGGCATTCTTCTTTCTGGCGGTCGGCTTTACATTCTTCTATAGCATGATAATCTTCCAGCAACAAAACCTGGCTGAGACCTTGCAGCGTCAGGGCGCTTTCGTACCGGGAATTCGTCCCGGTAAGGCCACAGACCAATTTCTTAATCGGGTGCTTACTAGGATCACCTGGGGTGGCGCTCTTTTCTTAGGCGTGATTGCGGTATCGCCTTTCATTATTCAAAATATAAGCAATATTCAGGTTTTGGTTCTCCCAGCTATTGGCCTGCTAATTGTGGTTGGCGTTGCTCTGGACACCATGAGGCAACTGGAGGCTCAGCTACTGATGCGCCGCTACGAAGGCTTTCTTAAGTAGATTATTCAAGGAGGTTTTTGAGAACTGCATTTTGTGTTCTTGGGTGCGCCTGGCTCGGGGAAGGGAACCCAGGCTAGTGTTATATCACAAAGGCTGGGCCTTGCTCATATTGCTACTGGTGACCTTTTTAGAGAGGCGGTGAGTAGAGGGGATAAGCTGGGGCGGGAGGCAAAGACCTATATGGATAAAGGGCTTCTTGTCCCCGATGAGACAACTATCAGGATGCTGCTGGAACGCATTGCAGCCGACGATTGTAAGAAAGGTTATATCCTCGACGGCTTCCCCAGGACGCTGGAGCAGGCAAGGACGCTAGATCGGGCGCTGGCAAAAAAAGGAGAGGTTGTGGACAGAGCGCTTTATTTCAAGGTATCCACGGAGGAATTAGTGAGGCGGCTTAGCGGTCGGCTTATCTGTCGGAACTGTCAAACACCTTATCACCCGATAACCTCGCCACCGAAAGTGGCTGGGAGGTGTGACAAGTGTGGAGGTGAGCTTTATCAGCGCTCTGACGATTCGCCAGAAACGGCGAGAAAGAGGCTGGAGGTCTATTTTGCGCAGACAGCAACTCTTATCGACTATTATAAGGAAGCGGGCAAACTGACAGAGATTAATGGAGAGAAGGGGATCGAGGAGGTGGGTCAGGAGGTTCTCGCTGCTTTCAAAAACGATTGAAATGGGAATAATTATTAAATCGCAAGGTGAGATCGACCTAATGCGCCGGGCAGGGAAGGTAGTAGCAACGATCCTTCAGGAGTTGGCGAGGAGGTGCAGGCCAGGTATGACTACAGGGGAGTTGGATGTGATTGCCGTTCGTGAGCTTGAGCGCTATGGCGCCACCTCTTCATTCTTGGGTTATCGTGGCTTTCCCGCTAGCTTGTGTGTATCGGTGAATGATGAGTTGGTTCATGGCATTCCAGGGAAACGGGTGCTTTGTGAAGGAGATATTGTCTCGCTAGATTTCGCTGCGGCCAAAGATGGCTTTCATGGTGATGCGGCGCTTACTATTGGTGTGGGAAAGATCAGCTCACAGGCGCAGTCTTTAATTGAGGCTACAAAGGGAGCGCTGGATGCAGGGATCGCTGCTGCATGTAGCGGCGCTCACCTTGGAGATATCTCGGCGGCAATCCAGTCCTTCGCTGAAGCTAGGGGCTTCTCAGTGGTGCGGGAATACGTGGGGCACGGCATTGGGAGGGAGATGCACGAAGACCCGCAGGTACCCAATTTTGGCTCACCAGGGCGGGGGCCGCTTCTCCAAAGGGGGATGACTCTGGCTCTTGAGCCCATGTTGAATGTTGGGGGATGGCGCACAAAAGTGGGTGATGACCATTGGACCGTAAAAACTGCCGATGGCAGCCTATGCGCTCACTTTGAGAATACTATAGCTATTATAAATGATAAAGCTGAGATACTGACCAAGGTCGATTAGTAGGAAGCAGCTCATGCCGAAGCAAGAGAAAATTGAGGTCGAGGGAACAGTAATTGAGCCCCTGCCTAACACTATGTTCCGTGTGGAGCTAGCGAACGGGCACAAGGTGCTGGCTCACATATCGGGAAGAATGAGGAAACATTACATCAGGATCCTTCGTGGTGATAGGGTATTGGTGGAGCTATCTCCTTATGACCTGACTAGGGGCAGAATAATATATCGTCTTTAGATGGAGGGATTCTTTAAGTGTGGGATGAGGAGAGAAACAAATGAAAGTTCAGGCTTCGGTTAAGCGGCGATGTGAGAAATGTAAGATAATAAGGCGGAAAGGCGTTGTCCGGGTAATCTGCCAGAACCCAAGACACAAGCAAAGGCAGGGCTAGTTATCTAAGGGTTTGCCATCTTGCATTTTGTAATAACGGCGAAAGGGGAGAAAGGAAAGTGGCAAGAATAGCAGGTGTAGACCTTCCCAAGAGTAAGCGAATCGAGGTTGGGTTGTGCTATATATACGGTATTGGACCCACTGTGAGCCAGAAGATTCTTAACCAAACTGGGGTTGACCCCGATATTAAGGTGAAGGACCTTAGCGAAGAGGAGGCTAGCCGCATCCGTGAGGCAATTGATCGGGAGTACAGGGTTGAAGGGGAGCTGAGGCGAGAGGTTAATCTCAACATCAAGAGGTTAATCGAGATAGGCAGTTATCGCGGCATCAGGCATCGTCGGGGATTGCCTGTTCATGGACAGCGCACAAAAACCAATGCTCGGGCCAAAAGGGGTGCCCGTAAGACGGTAGCCGGGCGTCGGCGCACCGTGACGAGGAAGTAAACATTCATGAACTACTACCCAGCAACGAATTATAATAATGGGTTGTGTCAGAGGCCATTCGTGGTGAGCCCTTCGACAAGCTCAGGACAGGCCCTTCGATAGGCTCAGAGCGAAGGGAGGAAAGCCAGTTTTCAAAATAAAGGAGAGTTATGGCAGATAAGAAGAAATCGAGGGGGGTCAAGAGGAGGGAGCGAAAGTCAATTCCTAAGGGGCTGGCTTTCATCCAAGCTACCTTCAATAACACCATCATTACCCTGACCGACCCCTCTGGCAATACCATTACCTGGGGGAGTTCAGGCACTGTTGGCTTCAAGGGTTCTCGTAAGGGGACTCCCTATGCAGCGCAGATGGCTGCCGAGCAAGCAGCGAGGCGTGGGATGGAACATGGGCTAAGGCAGGTTGAGGTCTATGTGAAGGGACCGGGAAGTGGTCGTGAAGCGGCGATTCGCTCGCTCCAGGCGGCTGGGCTCACTATAACGGGAATCAGGGATGTCACCCCCATCCCCCATAATGGATGTCGCCCCAAGAAGAGGAGAAGGGTGTGAGTAATTGCGCAGAGCCTGCGTTCAGGGATTTGGGTCATATCATGTCTGAAACCCTTACAATTTATATTAAGGGCTTACCACGACTGGTAGGTGTTGTATCGGCAATCCTATTTGGTATAAATGGTGCCGTACTAAATCTGCAGATGATGCCTAGGGAGTTTGAAGGAGGATAGATGGCTCGATACACAGGTCCGGCTTGTCGGCTGTGTCGGAGGCTGGGCGAGAAGTTGATGCTTAAAGGGGAGCGGTGCACCACCCAGAAGTGCGCTCTGGAGCGGCGCAAGTTGGCCCCCGGCCAACAACGTCTTAAGAGGCGACGAAGAAAAATGTCCGACCGTGGCCTCCAGCTAATGGAGAAGCAGAAGGCTAGGCGTAGCTATGGAGTCATGGAGAGGCAGTTCCGCCGGCATTTCGCTGAAGCGGAGAGGAGCCCTGGCATTACAGGAGAGAACCTGCTAAGTATCCTGGAGATGAGACTGGATAATGTGGTATATCGCCTCGGCTTCGCTGATTCACGAAGGCAAGCCCGTCAGATAGTGCGCCATAGACACATCACCCTTAACGGGCGTCGAACGGATATCCCTTCATGTGCCGTAAAGTCTGGTGATATTATCGCGTGGAGTGAAAGGAGCACTAGAACAGAGTATTATAAGATGGTGGTTGAGCGAATCCAGGACAAGATAGTTCCCAGTTGGCTAAGCCTTGATCAGGAAAACCTTCGTGGTCAAGTCATAAATCCGCCCAGCCGTGATGACATCGACGTTAGGCTTGATGAAAAATCCATTGTAGAGTATTACTCTAGATAGTTTCTTGGAGGTAATAAGTTGTCTGAAGTCTTGATGCCCTGTGTGGAATGTCAGGAAATCTCAGAAAAATATGGCCGGTTCATTGCCGAGCCTCTAGAGAGAGGTTTTGGTAACACCATGGGGAATGCTATGAGGAGGGTACTCTTAAGTTCTCTTCCTGGTGCTGCAGTAACGTGGGTCAGGATCGAGGGAGTACAGCATGAGTTCTCCGTTCTACCACATATGAAAGAGGACATCATAGAATTTCTATTGAATGTTAAGGCATTGAGGCTTCGCCCGCTCACCTCAGGGGGTGGCAGGATGACCCTGGAGGCTAGGGGTGAAGGGCGTGTATGTGCTGGCGATATTGACCCCTCCGCTGATTTTGAGATAGTGAATCCCGATCTCCACATGGCTACACTAGGTTCCCCCGATGCTGAACTGATTGTTGAGTTCAATGTGGAGCAGGGAAAGGGATATATGTCCGCTGGTCATGGCGATGGCCTACCTATAGGGGTGATTCCTGTAGATGCCATATTCTCTCCGATTCGTAAAGTTAATTATACTTTGGAGAATACCCGTGTGGGGCAGGTAACCAGCTATGAGAGGCTGATCCTTGAGGTGTGGACCGATGGCACTGTATCGCCTATTGATGCGGTGAGCCAAGCAGCCCAGGTATTGGTGGAAAAGATTCATCTTTTCTACGATCTTGCCTATCGCCGTGAGTTGGTGGCGAAAAAACCTGGTCTGCCCGTCCAGTCGGAGGAATATAATACGCCTATTGAGCAGCTCAGCCTCTCCGTGCGTACCTTTAATTGCCTCAAGAGGGCTGGAATCACTAAGGTAGGGGAGCTATTGGAGTATAGCGACGAGGAATTGCTCAAAATAAAGAACTTGGGACAGAAGGCGCTTGAGGAGTTGCGAAGGCAGCTCAAGGAGATGGGCTTTGTCGTAGAAGAAGAGAGTCCTGGCGAGGAGGCGACTTTGCAAGAGGGAGAAGTGGAGGAGGATCTGGAATGAGGCATCATGTTGCTGGTCGGAAGCTTTCTCGGCCGACAGACCATAGGATTTTGATGTATCGAAATCTTGTAACCGATCTTCTAAGATATGAAAAGATTGTGACTACCGAGGCTAAAGCAAAAGAGGTTCGAGGTATGGCGGAGAAGATGATTACCCTGGGCAAGAATGGCAGCCTGCGTGCCCGCCGTCAGGTGCTGGCCTTTGTAACGGATGAAAAGGTAGTGGCAAAGTTATTCGATGAACTTGCCTCTAATTATGCTCAACGTCCAGGTGGCTATACTCGCATCACTAAGCTTGGGCCTCGCATGGGCGATGCGGCACCCATGGCGCAGCTAGAGTTGGTAAAGTAATTGCTATTATGGAGACTAGGAAGATCGCACTTATTATGGAATATGAGGGCACTAGATACCATGGATTTCAAATACAGACTAACGTGCCTACTATTCAGGGCGAGATTGAGCGTGCCCTGATGAAGATTACTGGACAGCGGATCCGCATCGCAAGTGCCAGTCGCACCGATGAGGGGGTTCACGCCAAAGGGCAGGTGGTCTCCTTTCGCACTGACTCTCCCCTTTTGCCAGAGGTCTTTTTGAGGGCATTGAACCATTACTTGCCGGAGGATATCGCTGTTAGAGAGGCATTCTGGGTGAGGGATGACTTCGATGCCAGGAGGGATGCTCTCAGCAGGGAGTACTGCTACTACCTACTTAATAGGGCTACCCTTTCCCCTCTCCTGCGGAGGAGCGCTTATTTTGTGCCCAGGCCCCTTGATATCGAGGCGATGAATGGTGCCTGCCAGGCTCTCTTGGGGACACATGATTTTCTTCCTTTTGCCAGCTCTCTGGATGGTAGGAAAAATACGGTGCGTACAGTTTACAGGTCGGAGGTGGCGAGGGAGGGTGATCTAGTGACGTTCTATATGGTGGCTAATTCCTTTCTCCCGCATCAGGTGCGCAATACCGCAGGCGCTCTGATGAAGGTGGGGCTGGGGAAAAGCGATGTAGCAGCCTTTGGTGAGATCTTGCGAGCAGGGAAGACCTCTGCTGCAGGGCCAGCCCTTCCCCCCCATGGGCTATGTCTTTTAAAAATAAATTACCCTGAGGGCATTAAATGAAAACCTATACCGTCAAATCATCAGATATTGAACCCCAGTGGCATTGCATCGATGCCTCAGGAAGGACCCTGGGCAGGTTAGCGACAGAGGTGGCTACTCTCCTCATGGGCAAGCACAAGCCTATTTATACTACTCACCTGAACACCGGCGACTTCGTCGTGGTGATAAATGCGGCGAAGGTCAGAGTAACCGGTAAGAAGGCTCAGCAGAAAGTTTACTATCGGCATTCTGGATACCCTGGTGGCCTTAGAAGCACCACTTTTGACAAAATGATGGAGACCCATCCCACTCGCGCCATCGAATATGCAGTAAAGGGGATGCTTCCCAAGAATCGGCTGGGTCGAGATATGTTGAGGCGGCTTAAGGTCTATTCGGGGGATACTCACCCCCATCAGGCCCAGGTGGGAAAACCTACAGAAGGGGGTGCTAGTTGAACGATAAAGCTTACTTTTACGGTCTTGGTAGAAGGAAGTCCGCAGTGGCCAAGGTGAGGCTTTATCCTGGGGAGGGTCCTATTCTAGTCAATGGCAAACCCTTTGATGAGCTATTCGTTCAGGAGAGACACAAGAGAGCGATCTTAGAGCCTCTAATGGTTACCAATAACTTGAACAAGCTTAGTGCTACTGTCAAGGTGGCAGGGAGTGGCACCTCAGGGCAAGCTGGAGCTATCCGTCATGGCATCGCTCGCGCCTTGTTGACGATGGATGAGAACCTGAAGCCTCTGCTGCGCAGCTATGGCTTCTTGACCCGAGATTCTCGAGTGAAGGAACGGAAGAAGTACGGCCTCATTCGCGCCCGTAAAAGACAGCAATACACTAAGAGGTAGAATCTCAGCCCCGGGGCAATCCCAGCCCCCTCTGGGCGATAATATTTCTTTGGATCTCATTGGTCCCCATGGCGACTATAATGTTATTTGCGCTCAGATACATATCTGCAGCTATTCCGTTGAGTAACGCCCGCTTGGAGCCCAAGCTCAACTGTCCATAGAGTCCCATCATCTGTGTCGCAACTTTGGCCATTTTCTGAATCGTCTCTGAGGCTAATGTCTTAACTATGGGGGCCTCAACGCCGGGGATTTCACCTTTTGTTTGTTGCCAAATAATCCGATAACCAACCATGCGAATAGCCTCGATCCCGATGGCAAGCTCTGCCAGTTGGTATCTGATAAATGGGTCTTTTGCCAATGACTTACCATTAATCGTAGTCTTTTTTGCTAATTCTACTAGGTCATCAACGCTTCGTCGAGCGGCAGCCGCCATGGAAACACCGCCACTTCTCTCGAAGGATAGAGCGATCATTGTATGATACCAACCGCGGTTCTCCTCCCCTATCAGGTTCTCTTTAGGGATATGTGCATCATCGAAGAAGACCTCGTTAAAGTAGTGATGACCAGCCAGGTTTATCAGGGGGCGAACTGTGATGCCTGGAGTTTTCATGTCTACAAGTAAAAGGCTGATGCCGTGGTGCTTGTTGGCAACAGTGGGGTCAGTCCTTACCAACAGCCAGCCCCAATCAGCTATATGGCCGCCACTTGTCCACACCTTTTGCCCATTGACAATGTATTCGTCGTCGTGAGCAACAGCACGGCATTGTAGAGCAGCCATGTCTGAGCCAGCCTCGGGCTCGCTATACATGGTGCACCACCATTTTTCCCCCGCGGCCAGCGGGGGTAGATGCTTCTTTTTCTGCTCATCTGTGCCTAAAAGTAACAGGGTAGGGCCAACCCAGGATATCCCGCCAACACCCATGTCCGTGCCTGGTACTCGATGATAAGCTGACTCCTCCTTGAAGATCATGTGCTTGATGGGAGAAACTCCCAGCCCGCCGTGCTCTTCAGGCCAGTTCATTGCCAGCCACTTTTTAGCCCCCAGCTTCCTCGCTATCTGTCTGGTAAATTCGAAGTTTTCTGCGTCAAACTGACTCTCCCCTCCCTCCCCATAATCTGGGGGCATCTCCTCCTTTATATACTGTATCACCTCCTGGCGGAAAGCCTCCTCATCTTGAGTAAACCTAAAGTCCATATTGTCCCCTTTCTAATAAGCTTAGTGGGTGATTTATTCTAGCACTAAATATTGACCTCAGCAAGCCGTCTCTTCAGGTAATCGATGGCGGCTACAGGGGAGGGATCGACACCATTAAGCAAAGCAAGGTAGTAGCTAACATAGTCCCCAAAGAGAACGGAACTCATTATCTGGGCCAAGGGACTCTCACCCTTGGCATTGACAACTTCGTGGGGGATCCCGGCATCGGTGAGGAGTTCGGCAGTAACCTCGTACCGCACAAGGATGTGGGGGTGCAGCGTGGGCGAGCGCAGCATAACTACAACTCCCTTTTCGGCAAGCCATTCGGGAAATCTGTAGCCGACTACAGCATTATGATTTAGTTCGGAGAAACACTCTGAGAATGCCGAGGTCTTGCTGTTCTCGTTAAATTGGGTCTTCCAGCGGAAGGCTACCTTGGAAAGGATGCCTGCCCCATAGATTATTATCAAGCGCTCCCAAAGCTTAGTCGCTAGCTGCTTCGCCGGGTTGGTCTCAAGTGGAACATCGTGATTAAACCTTGCTGTGATTTCTTTAAGAACCCTTATAGTCTCATCAATGTCTCTCGACTCGATCGAGATAATGCCCAATCTTTGAAAAAGCCCCAGTACTGAAAAGAAACTGTAGCCGAAGGCGGCGCGGGGTTCCGCCGCATATTCGAAGCAGAATGCAGGCACACTGCTTTCATCGGCGAGGGCCTTCAGCCTGCCCCCAGTAGTGATTACCAGCTTCTTAGCCGGCGTCTTCAGCGCTTGGGAGAAAGAGGATAAAGTCTCCTCGGTATTACCTGAGTAGCTCGAGGCAATGACCAGCGTCCGCTCATTGACCAATGCGGGCAGATCGTAATCCCGATGCACCAAGATTGGTATTTTAGACTTCTCTAGCGTGAGGCTGCGCAGCAGGTCGCCGCCAATAGCGGAGCCTCCCATTCCCAGGATAACTGCCTTGTCCACGCTGGAGTAATTTGGGGGCAAGGGGAAGCTCATGGCGCTCCGCCATGCCTCACTGCATTGGCGAGGTAGCTCACCAATTCGCCTTAGTATATTTGAAGGGTCGAACTTGCCATATATTTTTGGGTCATCGAGATTTATCATGAGCTAAAATCCCGCCATTTTTCTTCCCTCAGAGAGGAGCCTTTTGACACGCTGGGGGCTATCGCTCTCGGCGTAGATGCGAAAGAGGGGCTCCGTTCCCGAAAAGCGGATAAGCAGCCAGCTGTGGTCTGCCAGCAAAAAGCGAAAGCCATCGTCAGTATTCACCTCTTCGACCTCCGTGTTGTCGATGTAGCTGGGTGTAGCCGTTGAAAGACGATCATTGATTGCTTGGCGCTCTGCCGAGGGGAACTCAATATCTACACGGTCGTAATGATGAGGGCCCACCTTGCTATAAAGGTAATCTACTAGTTGGGAAGGGCTTTTTTGCTGCTTGATCATTAGGTCGAGGAAGAACAGTCCAGAGAGGATGCCATCCCGCTCCGGGATGTGACCCCGGAAGGCGAAGCCACCGCTCTCCTCACCTCCGATCAATGCATCCTCGGCGATCATCTTTGGCGCTACGTACTTAAAGCCAACAGGCGTTTCGTATACTGGTACCCCATAAATCTCCCCCAATCGATAGAGCATAGCGCTCGAGGTTATTGTTTTTATGATAGCGCCCCGCTGCCCACGAACCTCTAGAAGGTAAAGGGTGAGCAGAGCGAAGACCTGAAGCGTGGTGAGAAAGTTCCCTTTCTCGTCTACAATGCCTATGCGGTCGGCATCTCCATCAGTGGCCAACCCAACGCTAGCCCCGCATTCTTTTACTGTGGCGCAAAGCTCAACCAGGTTTGATGCTATAGGCTCGGGCTGGATGCCAGGGAAAAGGGGGTTTCTTTCCGCATGGATTTCGATGACCTCAGTGGTACCACCGCTAAGGATGGTGTGAAAATATCCTGCTCCTACCCCATACATCGAGTCCACGACAACCTTTAGCCCGCTGTTGCGCAGCCTTTCCAGGTCGACCAGCTCTCCTATATGATGAAGATAGGAAAGAGAAGGATCGATCCGCTCTATCATCCCGTCCTTTAGTCCCTGATCCAACGGCGTCCGCATCACCTTACCGTGAGCCTGAGTCCGCGCAATATGCTTTTCAAGCTGGGCGAGTACTTCTGGAGAAGCGCTGGATGCCTGTTCCCCCTTGTATTTGAAGCCATTCCATGAGCCAGGATTGTGGCTGGCGGTGATGATGACCGCTCCACCAGCCTTTTGCATCAAAATGGCATAACTAACTATTGGGGTGGGAGCAGCCTGTTGGCAGAGGTAAACCTTGATTCCGTTAGCGGCTGTGACCTCGGCGACTGCGGCAGCGAAGTCCTCAGAGGCAAATCTGGTATCATAGCCGACAACGAGGCCGCGATGGGCTAGACCAGCATCCTTAAGATAATCGGCCGCGCCTTGGGCGCAGATGCGTACATTCTCGAAGGTAAAATCCTCGGCGATAACCCCCCGCCAGCCATCGGTGCCAAATTTGATAGGAATCGACAATTCAAACTCTCTCTCGCCAGTAGTCCAGGAGGTCTCTCAGTGTTTTATCGAAGGTGATCTGAGGCGCCCATCCGGTAAGCTTCCTAAACCTAGTGGAATCACAAATGAGCACCTTAACGTCGGAGGGACGGAGCCGGGCATGATCCACCTCGACTTCGATATCCACATTGCTCATCGCCAGAAGCATATCCAGCATCTCCCTTACCTCTCTTCCTATGCCGCTGCCGATGTTATAAACCTCCCCCGGAGTGCCCATTTCTGTTACCAGCCAATACGCTTTGATAACATCACGCACGTCAGACCAGTCTCGTACACTGGAGAGGTCACCAACATAGAGCACTGGGGGCTTAAGCCCCTTCTCAACCTCAGCGATCTGCTTCGCCAGGTTGGAGGTGACAAAAACCTCCCCCCTCCTTGGCCCCTCATGGTTGAACGCTCGCGTAATAATGCTTTTCAGTCCGTAGCTCATGAAGTATTGGTAGGCTATCATCTCCTGGGTCGCCTTACTCACCCCATAAGGGCTTAACGGTCGAAGGGGATTGGTCTCTTTCACCGGGAGCTCGTGGGGAAGGACAAGGCCATATTCCTCTGACGAGCCTGCAATATGTATTATGGGATCGATCTCTGCTGAACGCACCGCCTCCAAGAGGTTCACCTCTCCAATTATATTTGTGTGGAGGGTTTCTGCTGGGGCACCCCATGAGGCGTGGACATAGCTTTGGGCAGCAAGATGGAAGATGCGATCTGGTTTCACAGCACCGATGACCCATCTCATGGAGAAGGAATCGGTTATGTCGGCCTCTATGAGGTTGAGTTTCGACGAATCGGTGCGCTCGTGCAGCATCGACTCAAAACCGCCGGTGATGATATTCACCTTCCCCGCTTTTTTTAGGTCATCGAGATTATCCACCCTGCTGCGCCATCGATAGGTGCCGTATATTTCCAAGCCTTCGATATTAAGTAAATATTCAGCAAGATGGCTGCCGGCCATCCCGGTAACTCCAGTGATTAATACTCGCATATTTATCTCCCTAACACAGCATTAGAAGGCTGATAAAGAGGATCGTCTGCCCAAAGCTTAGTATCCCGATCTATTCGCTTGCCAGCTCCCACTACCACATTATCTCCCAGCACAGAGCCTTCCATAATCTGGCTTCGATCTCCTACATGTACATTTTCTGCAATCACACACCCTCTCGCTGAAACCGCCTGCCCGAGGCTAGTGTTTTTCCAGACGACAACCCCATCGACAAGGCTATCCGCTCCAATTTGGCAATTGGGGCCGATAACAGAGGGCCCCTTCACTCGCACCCTGGGTCCAATGACACAATTTGTGCCTATTATTATTGGACCCTTAAGCTTGGCCTGAGGGTGTATATCGCAGTTCTCATCAATCTGTATCCCTTTGCTTGGAAAGGGTTTCGCTGTCTTTCCGCTGAGTAGGTCATAGTGAAGCTTCAGATATTTCTCGTGGGAGCCGATATCGATCCAGTAGGCATTAGAAGGGTAGCTATATACAGGCTCACCGGTGTTCACAAGCATGGGGAATACTTCTCTTTCGAACGTGTAAAAGCTCTCCGGTGGTATCGATTTAAGGACTTCTGGCGCAATGATGTAAGTGCCAGCGTTGATCATATTGGTGGTCACCGCATCCGGGCTTGGCTTCTCTATAAAGCGCTCAACTCTCCTGCTGGCATCTGCCTCCACTACTCCATAGATGCTGGGGTCCTCTACCGGAGTTAGGGCGATAGTGACCTTTGCCCTCATCTCCTGATGGAATTCATTCATTTGGGTAAGGTCGAGGTCGGTGAAAATATCGCCGTTAAACACGAAAAAGGTCTCGTCAATGTGCTGCTCAACGTTTTTCACTGCCCCAGCTGTTCCTAGCGGCGAGTTTTCCATTACATATGTTAGCCTTACTCCAAAATCACTGCCATCACCAAAGTAGTTCTGAATATGGCCCGGAAGATAACAAAGAGCTAGGATGATATCGTAAATGTTATGCCTCTTGAGGTAATCAATCATGTGCTCCAGGAATGGCCTATTCAAAATGGGTACCATAGACTTTGGTCTATTAAAGGTAAGCGGGCGCAGCCTTGTACCCTCACCGCCAACAAGGATTACTGCTTTCATCTTCAGTCTATCACCATAATTACGTCGATCGCTTATGCATTTGCTCCAACTTTACATCCGCTACTTTAGCTACTCAAAGTGCTTTCGTCAACTTCCCATCACTTGAGCCCTGCCTCCGCCCTGAGCACGTCTGCTTTATCGGTCTTTTCCCATGGGACATCGATATCGGTACGGCCAAAATGACCGTAGGTGGAGGTTTGCCTGTATATGGGACGGCGCAACTGCATCGACTCAATTATGGCTCCTGGTCTAAGGTCGAAGTGCTTGTTAATTAGGTCAATGATAACCTGATCATCGACCTTCGCCGTGCCGAAGGTCTCTATACATATAGAGAGAGGCCGCGCTACCCCGATAGCATAAGATACCTGAAGTTCAAGGCGATCGGCCAGCCCGGCGGCCACTACGTTCTTGGCGACATACCTTGCTGCATAAGCTGCGGAGCGGTCTACTTTGGTCGGGTCCTTGCCTGAGAAGGAGCCGCCGCCATGCCTGGCGATGCCGCCATAGGTGTCGACCAATATCTTTCGTCCGGTGAGCCCAGCATCTCCCATTGGCCCTCCAACGACGAAGCGTCCTGTTGCATTGACATAATATTTTGTTTTTCTATCTAATAGGGAAGATGGGATCACCTCTTTAATAACATGCTCAATGATATCGCGCTGAACGACTTCTTGGCCGACCTTGGGGTCATGCTGGGCGCCGATGACCACGCTATCGACTCGCTGCGGAATACCTTTGGAATATTCTACCGTCACCTGAGACTTGCCATCGGGGCGGAGATAGCGTAGCGTGCCGTCCTTTCTCACCTCAGCTAGGCGCTTGCATAGCTTATGGGCCAGGGAGATAGTGAGGGGCATGAGTTCAGGTGTTTCATTGCAAGCAAACCCCACCATCATCCCCTGGTCGCCGGCGCCGAGAGTTTCTATCTCATTATCGGTTTCACTGGATCTTACCTCAAGTGATTTGTTCACACCCATGGCTATATCCTTTGATTGCTCCTTGATGGAGACCATTACGCCGCAGGTATCGCAGTCAAACCCGTACTTGGCGCGAGTATAGCCCACATCTCGCAGCACCTTACGAACGATGTCCTGTATCTCTATATAGCAGTCGGTGGTAATCTCTCCCAAAACCACGACCAGTCCGGTAGTCGCAGCAGTCTCGCATGCCACCCTTGCCATCGGGTCGCAGTATAGTATGGCATCGAGGATAGCATCGGATATCTGGTCACATAGTTTATCAGGATGCCCCTCAGTAACCGACTCTGAGGTGAGAAATATCGAAGGTGCGCTCATAAAAGTTGTGGTCATTACTATCTCCTCTCCTACTTACAGTTTAGGTTCCTTTCTCCCAGCTCTCAAGGTATTTTTTCTGCTCATCGGTGAGCGTGTCGATAGTGATCCCCATGGAGGCTAGCTTTAATCTGCCAATCTCCTTATCGATATCCCTGGGTACGGGATAAACCCTGGGCTCAGCCTTCTCCCTTTTTGCCATATACTCTACGCAAAGTGCCTGGTTGGCAAAGCTCATGTCCATAACGCTTGCTGGATGGCCCTCAGCAGCGGCGAGGTTGATCAGCCGGCCCTCAGCAAGCAGGAATATGTGCCTGCCATCGGGCAAAGTGTATTCCTCAACGGAGGAGCGGATAGGGCGCTTATTCTGTGCTATGTCTTCCAGGGCGGGGATGTTAATCTCCACATTGAAATGGCCGCTGTTGGCCACTATCGCGCCATCCTTCATCACGAGAAAATGGGCTTTATCGATAATATGCATGTCTCCGGTGACGGTGATAAATATATCGCCAATCTTCGCTGCCTCGAGGAGGGGCATTACCGTGTAGCCGTCCATCACCGCCTCCAGGGCACGGATGGGGTCGACCTCAGTTACCACCACATGAGCACCCAGCCCCATTGCCCGCATTGTGATTCCCCTTCCACACCACCCGTAACCGCAAACCACTACCTTCTTTCCGGCCCACAGGATGTTGGTGGCTCTAGTGATGCCATCGATGGTGCTCTGACCTGTGCCGTAGCGGTTATCGAAGAAGTGCTTGGTATCTGCATCGTTCACCGCGATGATGGGGTATTTCAGTTTACCTTCCTTCTCCATGCTCTTGAGTCTGATAACTCCTGTAGTTGTCTCTTCTGTGCCACCAATAATGGTAGTAATGAGTTCGGTACGTTTCTTGTGGATCGTGGAGACCAGATCAGCACCGTCATCAAGGGTGATTTGAGGCTTGTGGTCGAGAGCGGCATTGATATGCTTATAATAGGTATCATTATCTTCGCCCTTTATTGCATAGACCGGGATGCCATATTCTGTGACCAGGGCTGCGGTGACATCGTCCTGAGTGGAGAGGGGGTTAGAGGCGCAGAGTGCTAGCTCAGCGCCGCCTTCTTTGAAGACGAGTGCCAGGTTTGCTGTCTCAGTGGTGACATGCAGGCAGCCTGACAAGCGCAGCCCCTTGAGGGGCTTTTCGCGGGCAAAGCGCTCCTTAATTAGCTTGAGCACAGGCATCTCCCGGGATGCCCACTCAATACGCAATAGCCCCTGTGGGGCGAGGGATGGGTCTTTGATGTCGCTGTTAGTAGTTATCTTTTTAGCCAAACTGAACTCCTTTCATAGTTGCCAAAGGTCTCACTGCACTATGCTTCCGATACTCTTAAAAATAATGTGAAATTGCCCTTTTACTTGAACTGTGCGGCAACCCAGTCGGGTATGTCCAGTGTGCCAAGCAGAATGGGTTTTTGATGACAATCGCTGCCACCGGTCATAATCAGGCCGTGCTTCCCAGCGAACGCGACGTAGTGAGCTGTGGTCTTCTCATCGTGTCTTGAATGCCAGCACTCGACGCCATCGATGTATTCTAGCATATATTCTTCGATTATGCTTGTCTGCTGGTTGAGATTAGTCGTTATGTTCACCAGAGATGTCCCATGTGGGTCATTAGGGTGTGCATGAACCAATAGGCCGCCGGCATTCCTCACCAGCCTTGACGCCTCAGCGAGCGAAAGTGGATACTTGGGCACATTGCATTTAACCAGATACTTGTCGAATGCCTCTTTATTATCTCTGACAATTCCTTTTTCTATCAGGTAGCTTGCTATATGCGGTCGACCGACAGCACCATCGACCCTATCCTGTATGTTCTTGAGATCACTTTCGGTGAACATTTCGATGCCCTCTTTGTCGAACTCAGCATTCAGCTTCTCCAAAATTTGGCGCGCTCTTTCTTCTCTATGTTCTCTCATCAATTGAAGTTTACTTCTTAGCTCCTGATTGCCGATATCATACTGATATCCCAGAAAATCCAGGGAAATAGCCTTGTCAAGATACGGGAATGTCACATTAAGTTCTACGCCGGTGATGTAGGATATGCCATGCTCTCTTGCAGCAGCGATCGCTCTTTCCTGGCAGTCGATAGAATCATGGTCAGTTATCGACATTAAATCGATATTTCTGGTTTTCGCCTCTTGGAATATCTCTTCAACAGAGAAAGCGCCGTCCGAGCAGGTGCTATGAATATGCAGGTCTATTTTCATCCTTATCTTTTTTCCGATTCACTTCCTACCGTCATTTTTTGAGGCCAGAGGGAATCTTTCCCTCTGCCGCAACCTGTGAAGGAAAGGATTCCTTCACACCTCATAATTAGAATGCAGAACCTGCATTGAGATTAGCGGGAGTCTTTTCCGCCGGAAAATTAGCCTAAGAGTCCTCTTATATCGTCAATAACGATAATGGGCTCTTCCTCCTTGTCATAAAACCGAGCGCTGGAAAAGGGGTATTCTGACCTCTCCTCGACTAGACGCCAGTTTTTATTAATCGGGTTATTGTGAATATATTCCATCTTTTCCAGCAGGAATTCTTCTGAGAATATGTTTTTGTCCCAAAATCCAGTCTCCCAAACTTTGTACCGCTGTTTTTTAATGCCCTTGGCTTGCTGCTCAAAATAATCCAACAAATGTAACTCCTTGTTCACCTGCAACTTCTTAATAATTTGATTTGAGGTAAATAGTTTGAGATCATGGGCTAACTTTGAAATATTAGAAGCATCGAGTAGTTTGACAATCAAGTGAAAATGATTGGGCATTATTACAAAAGCATAAAGATTTATTTCCCTCTCCCGTCGTAGGAAGCTCAGGCTATCAAGAATGATTTGAGCATACTCTGGTATATGAAGAAGGTGCTTATGACCAGCAATTGAGCTAGTCACAAAATATAGTTGCTCTTTTTCAGGGAATGATTTATATGGTGCCATACACTATGAATCTCCGTAATATTCCTCCTACACAGCCATCCTTTGATTTGATTTTCCCTTGCAATCGTAGGCTCTATATCGTTGCTTATTTCAATAATACACCAGTTTTTTTGAGGGCAGAAGGAATCTTTCCCTCTGCTACTTGTGAAGGAAAGGATTCCTTCCCGCGTTAGTATTCTGAAGGTATATAAGGCTTCGACGTCCGTGTCCAAATCCCCCATTTATTAGGATTAGGCTTTCAACATAGCCATCTTTTCTCAACTGCTCGACTGCTGCAAGGCAAGCGTGCTCAAAGGTGTTATCTCCATAAGGATCTGTTCGCGCTTTCTCCTCCTCAGTAAGCCCAATCCTGAACTCATCGGGCCCGTTCATCATAGCGTCAATCACTTCGCGACCGTAAGCTTCACCACTCCAAGATTCCAGTATACTTACAATAGCATTTTTGTAGTGTCGTTGGTGAAGTCCTTCAATCATAATGTGTCCTCTCTTTGTGTTATCTCTTTTCAGCGCCAATGATATACCAATCTTCGGGCGGGTCGCACCGGGTATCTACCGTGAGGTGGACGATGTTAAGGCTCGGGTTCAACGTCTTCAGGTCATCCAGGTCAACCTGTTCAAACCTCTTCTCGTTGTTGGTATAGGCTTGCTCGGTCAGTGCATTTGATTCGTAGTCTTCTTTGCTCCGCCTCAGTATCCGGGCGATTGACACCTCTCGGGGACAGTTCGTTTGTAGGATGACGAAGGTTCGATTATGTTTGGCTGCAATTGCGGCAGCACGCCTTCTTAGCGATTTTGTGACGAAAGTGGCGTCAAGTATCACGCTATCACCCCTATCAAGACTCTCGTCCGCCCTACGGAAGGTCTCATCATAGACCATTGTCCGTTTATCCATATTTGAGGCGACCTTCTCATCGAATATGTTCTCGTCCTTAAGCACTTCCAGCCTGATCAGGTCGGAGCGAAGGATGGGATAGCCCTTTATCTTAGATATCTCCTCGCTGGTCTCGGTCTTCCATGTGCCGGGAAGGCCACATGTTATAAGTACAACGCCCGTACCCAGTTCTTTTTCTATAAATTTCGTAAACGGCTCTCTCAACTCATCACCCCCTTTACCAGCTTAACATTGTTGCATTAGATGGTAACTCATTAAATTCACCATGTCATTGCGAGCGAAGCGAAGCAATCTCTCATAATTCCTCATACAAAATCGCTGCCCAATAAATTGGGCAACTACATTTCGTAAACTTATTCTAATTCTATCATTTCTGCCATTGGGTTGTTTTGAATGTACTCTCTAATTCTTGTTAGTGCTTCTTCATTTCTGATGACGTGCTCGTAGTAGTTTGGTTGCCATAGTTTCAATCCAATCTGCTTCGTAGCTGCCGCTTTTAACCTTCTTATAATATCGGCTAATTTTAGCTGGCGGCCTTCCAAAGTCAATATTAAGTGAATGTGAGACGGCATTATCTGGTAGTAGTCCAGTCTCATTCCATTTACCTTGCTTGGTAATTGCTCAACAAGACCATTGATTAGTTCCCTGTTCTTGCCCACAAGATACGGTCTTCGATAGTTAGTGCAAATTGTTATGAAATAAAATCCATCAGAGGAGTAATCAAAGTCTTTTAAGCGCACACTTTTGATCGCTCTCATCGCTGACTTTCAATGAATGCTCTTCAAATAAAAAACTGTAGTTGCCTGATTTATCAGGCCAAACGTAGTCATTATTATTTCATTGTGGCCCAATAAATTGGGCAACTACATTTTAAAATGGCCTTGGTTGAGACGCCATCCCGCAATCTAGGATGTGGTTCCTTCCTCAACAATTGGCCAGTAGGCATCACGAATTCTCCATGCTGGCCTCTGTGTTCCACATCACAGAGACGCAAAACGCGATGCGGGGCACGCGTCGCCCAAGCTTGTTCTCTATCACACTGCTAAGAGGCTCTCTCAACGCGCCACGTCATCTCTGCTGTTCTTTTTGTCTGTCTGACTTCTGAGTCCTAGCCATTCCTTGACCTTCTGCATATGATTCTCGTCTATCGAGTGAGGTGCTGATCTCATAAGAGAGCCCGTGTAACCAATTATAGGTCGAATGTCTTGTAGAGGAAGGTAGTTATCATCTCCAAGAGGAAGGGCTTCTCTAAGAATCTTGCTGCTCTCGCGACATCCTCTCACAATAACGAGGTCGTTTACGGAGTCGTTATCGTCATACTCGATGCCAAGAGCCTTCAAACGCTGATATTGTTTGGAGTGGGCATTATTGGGGACTTCATTGAAGATTCTTTCCCATTCTGACCTTGCATATTCCCTGAAATCGTAGACTTTCTCTATTGTGAAATACCCTATGACAAATGTTCTAGGTTTGCCTGGCCTACCTTCCATAGGTTGCAATCCCGCGTAGAAGATCAACATGTCTCCTCGGCATAGTCGGGACAGTTGACTTCGTTTTTTGCGGGCCGGATCTCCATAGGTATATGTTGTAAACTCCGGGTCATAGTGCGGATGAGAGTACCAACGATTCTCTTTCACAAAACCTTTCAAAGGTCTGCCCCATTCCCCGGTCATAATCTTATATACGCTGGTCTCAGATGTTGCACATGTTTCAGGTATGGGAATGTATTCAAACGAACGGTCCTGAAATATGGGTGCTAGACAGTCCTCTGTTCCCGTGTCAATTCCTACTCTTAGTAATAAACCCTTCATTTTATCAATTCTCCTGCTATAAATTACTTTTTGCCAGCATAGCTTATAACAATCATACATACGAACTGGGGGCTCCCCGGCTGCCATTCATCTTGATATATATGACCCCGCAAGGTCGAAGTACCTGCTTGCGACGTCTTTAATCCTTGCTTTTTCCTCTGCTGGGATAAGGGGGTCATCCAGCTTGAAGCTCTCCACCTTCCCCCGGACATACCCCCGATAGCACTTGTAGAAATCGAGAAGCCTCAGTATTTCCTCATCGCCGGATGCTTGTATATATGATTCAACGAATTGACGCGAAAGGTCGGGATGCCCATGGTAATCCAGGTCCATGGCGAGGAAGGCTACCTCGTTGGCCACATCAGAGTAACGGAACCTTTCATTGAATTCGATGCAGTCGAAGATGCAGATGCCATCGGTGAAGCAGACATGCGCTGCATGGAGGTCGCCGTGGCAATCCCTTATTCGGCCACCCTCGGCTCTTTGGCGGAATAGAGTGGGATATTCCTTGATAAAATCACCGGTATACGATTTGATGGTATCGTATTTCTCCTGAGAGATGGTGATGCCAATATATTTCTCTGTCTGGGTGAAGTTCTCCTCAGTATTGGTTATTACGATATTGAGGTCGCCGTAGCTTGCTATCCTTTCGTTCGTTTCCGCCTTTTGGTGAAACGACGCCAGTCTTTGGGCCACCTGCTGCACCATCTCCTCCGTTACTTGATTGTTTTTTAACAGGTTATCCATAGTCCTTTCTTGAGGTAGCTGGAGCATCTTTACCGCATACTCAATCGCCTCACCCTGCCCTTCGATTGATATATCGCCCTTGTGCTCGATTATCGGTACCACATCAAGGTAAACATCAGGGCATAGCCGCCTGTTCAGCACCACCTCCTGGTGGCAGAAGTGCCTTCTTTTCTCTAATGTGGTGTAGTCCAGGTAGCCCAGGTCTACCGGTTTCTTCACCTTATAGACATAATTGCCTGTCAGGAAAATAAAGGACATCTGTGTCTGCACCATCTCAATCTTCTCGGGACGGTGAGGATACGCTTCTGGGGTTAACAGTGCTTGAACCAGCGGTGGTTGTTCTACCATTTATCAACCGTCCGTTATCGGTGCTTCCAGCCAACTAATGACCTGCTTCAGAACCTGCTCCCGATTCGCTCTTGTTACCGCAATCAGGGCGACATTGGGGTGTCGTTTTATGCCATCTGCCCAGGAGTGGGAAGTGGACATGATGGTGCCAAGTACTCTCTTCTTGCTATTGAAGGCTTCTAATACAGCATCCTTGAACGCGGTTGAGAAGAGCTCCATCTTCCCAATCTCATCGATGACCACCACATCGCATTCCCTTATTGCATCCCTGATGGCAGCAATACCTACATTATCCAGGCTCTCGATATCGACGCCATACTTGCTCACTCTGTAGTGGCTTTTGATATCGACATGGGCGAGGATAGCGTTTTGTCCATCCAGAGTGACGAGCCTGAAGCCCTGTCTCACCCCACCTGCCCTTATCTCCTCGGTGAAGAATCCCCCAGCGTTTACCTGTGCCTTGTCAATCGCCTTCTTGATTAGCGTTGTTTTACCAACGCCGGGGCCACCGGTGAGAAGATAGGCCTGCTTCATCACGACACGCCTTATTACTGCGCCCTCTTCTTCTCCTCGCGCTTCTGCCTTTTCTTGCGATGCTTTAGTGAAGCTACCCTTTTTCTTTTGTTCATAGCATACTATTTCGATCCCAAAATAACTGCTGCTTCCTTTAGCTTAGCCGGTATGTCAAGCTTGGCAGGATAGACCTCTATACATGACTGGCATTCGTCGCAAAGCGACACTCTAGCCTAGTGGTCTTCACGATACATCCTCTCTGCCCATTCCTTCATGCCATACTGCTGGTGGAACACCAGAAGGCGGAACATGCTTTGAATATCAATCCATTGGGGACATTCGGACAAGCAATAGCCACACCCCTGGCAGAAGGTATAGCCCACCACCGACGCCTCAAAGTCCGTTCGCCCCAGCCTTCGCTTTAACACTTCCTATCATCACTCTTTAATATAGCGCTTTCTTAATTCCTTCGATACCTCAGCGAGTAGTTCCAGCGCCAGTTCCGCTGCTTCGGGGGACGTCGACCCCAGACCACAGGACGGGGTTACGAGGCACCGCTCCGTCTGGAGGCGAAAACTAACCCCCTTCCTATCAAGTGCCCCAATCTCCTCCTCAAGGCGGTCAACAAGGCTCTTGGCCGTCTCTCCAGGGATGTCCTTTTCATCGTTGGGGACGATACCCCAGGCGAGAATGCCGCCTCTATCGAGGAAGGCTTTCACCTCATCGGGATAAAGGCCAACCGTATAGCCGTAATTATAGGCGTCGAAGTTGAGGATGTCTAGGGAGGTTGAGAGTATTACTGACCAGTCGGTGTTGCCGCAGCAATGGATCCCCTTGAGTCCGCTTATGCCAGAAAAGACCTCTTCCAGAAGCGTAATCACCTGTTCCCTGGACATGGAAACAAAGGCCGAGCCAAAGGAAGCCATATAGGGCTCATCTACGAAGATGATAGTGTTGTTGGAGATAGCCTTGAGCTTCATCTCCTGCCAGGCAGCTTTCAGACGGAGGTGTTTGGCTAAGGCATCGGCGAGGGTGTCATCATAGAGAATGGAGCGGCGTTCCTGGTCGGTGATGGTCAGACCACAGCTAATCGGGCCGGTAACCTGACCCTTGATGGCGAAAGGGGATAGCTCCATATCAAGGAAGGCATAAAGCCCCGCCGCATAATCAGGGCTTATAGCGTACTCTTTAAATTTGTTCTTCAGATAAGTGTCGTAGAGTTGCTCTAAAGGCTTATCCAGGTCTTGAGCGCGGTCGATATAGATACGGTCATCTTCGACGACCACGCCGGGGAACCCCTCGCTGAACTGGGCGTACATGTTCTCCGGGAAGGCTCTTTTGGGCAGTTGCGGCCAGGCTGGGATTTCAGGCAAAAACCTGGCAACTAAAGAGCACGCCTCTTCAGGGTCGATGTGAGGCATGCTCCCAACCGCTGTTGGCAGCCCGCTAAGCTCAAATCTTGTCATCTTCTCCCCTACTTTACATATTTTCCAATCAAGAGTTCTAGCTCTCGCTTCATGTTGTCAGATATCTTGTCTGGAGCGGTGATGATGGCGTCCTTAAGCGCCTGAGCGCAACCGCATTCCCGCTTGTCTGGTATACGAGAAACCGCCGTCCTGATGATGCTTTTTGCCCTGCTAACGTTTTGCCGCAGGTTGGCTATCACCATCTCTATTGTTACCGACTCCTCGGCTTCGTGCCAGCAGTCGTAATCGGTGGCGCAGGCGACGGTGGCGTAGCATATCTCGGCCTCCCTTGCCAGCTTGGCCTCAGGGAGGGCGGTCATCCCGATAACGCTTGCCCCCCACGAGCGATAGAGGTTCGACTCCGCTTTGGTGGAGAAAAGTGGCCCCTCTATAACAACGTAGGTACCTCCTTTGTGAACCTTTGCCCCCGTTTCAATGGCTGCTTGATGAAGGATATCGCTCAAAACCGGGCAGAAAGGGTCGGCGAAGGTGACATGTGCCACCAGGCCTCCACCGAAGAAGGTATTCACCCTGCTTTTGGTGCGATTGATAAGCTGGTCGGGGATGACAAGGTCCATGGGGCGTATCTCCTCTTTTAAACTTCCCACAGCGCTTATGGAGATGATCCACTCCACGCCTAACGACTTGAGGGCATAGATATTGGCCCGGGAGGGGACTTCGGTGGGGCTGATGTAATGCCCTCTGCCGTGCCTGGGGAGAAAGGCGATCCTGTTACCTTCAAGCTCGCCGATAATAATAGCGTCGCTAGGCTCGCCGAACGGCGTCTCAGGCCTCACCTCCTCGATATTGGTCATCCCCTCCATCTCGTAGAGACCGCTCCCCCCAATAATCCCAATCTTCGCTTCGAGCATCCAGTTTCCCTCCGAACAACTATCTATTTCAAGTTTCAATACACGGGAACATCATCCAAAACCGATTGAAGAACCTCTTTGTCTAGCCCGTATACTCTTGTGACCGACTTAACGAGTTCAAGTAGCCACTGGGGGCTTGTAGGTGCCACGTATATTCTATCTAACAGTACATCCAAATCTACTTGTATATATATACCATCATAAAGTAGGGGTTTGTATAAATTGATTCCACCATTACTATTAAATGAGAATTCTTGGATTACTGCTCTCAATTCCTGTTCATGTTCAAAGCTCCTTCTTTTGTGAACGAAAGGGTAGAGAGCATTTCCTTCAGGCATCCAATCATTTTCATAATCAATGTATTTCACCCTGCCGATATAGATATTGCGATTCTCATCACTGAAGCAACGCTTCAACTGGCCAAAGGTTGATCTTATGGCAATACCATCGTTGCTTTTCAGGTATAGCTTCCACATAGCAGCCGATTCATGTTCACTTAGGTGCCAGCAACTGATAAAAGTATGACTCACCAGTTCTTTATATAATTCAACAAGCGTTAGTAATTTGTTCGGCGGTATATCTTTATAAACTTCGGGTCTCATTTTTACATTGGCTTTGGAGTACGAGCCCTCAAATGGGTCTTCCAGTTTGTCAGCTCTGGAGAAGAAAAGGGCTTTCTTATCCAGTAAGCTTACGAATTTGGTAAAATCCAAATATCTCCATATTGCTGCATTTTCATCTCTTGGTTTTTCAAAAACAGGATGCTCTTTATACATTATCTACCTATTAATTTCTTCGTCTACGTAATTCTAGCTTACAAACTTTTTCAGGCTCTCCACGTATGGCTCCCTGATGACGCCTTGCTCGGTGATTATAGCAGATATGTAGCGATGAGGGGTAATGTCGAAGGCGGGATTTGCCACCTGCACTCCCTCCGGGGCGATGGGAAGCCCTCCAAAGTGGGTGACCTCCTCTGGGCTTCTCTCCTCGATGGGGATTTCATCCCCCGATGACAGTGAAAGGTCGATGGTTGAGTTTGGGGCGGCGACATAAAACGGGACGCCATTTTCCATGGCGAGGACGGCGATATTGTAGGTGCCGATCTTGTTGGCCACATCGCCGTTTGCCACAATCCGGTCGGCGCCCACGATGACGCAGTCAATCTTTCCGCTGGATAGAAAATGCCCGGTCATGGTGTCGGTGATCAGGGTGAAGGGTATGTCCTCCTGCTTTAACTCCCAGGCGGTTAGGCGGGCCCCTTGAAGCCGGGGGCGGGTCTCAGCGGCGAAAACATGGATATTCTTGCCCTGCTCCTTTGCCGCCTTGATTACCCCCAGCGCCGTGCCGTATCCTGCTGTCGCCAGAGCGCCGGCATTGCAATGGGTCAGTATGGTGAAGCCATCCTTGATCAGCTCAGCGCCGTAGCTGCTGAGCTTTCTATCTGCCTCCTCGTTCTCCGCATCTATCTTTTTCGCCTCGTCCACTAAGGCTGCCTTTATCGCGGCGACATCATTGCCAGCTTCTGCCACGCGGTTCATCCTGTCCAGCGCCCAGAACAGGTTGACCGCGGTGGGCCTGGTAGCGGCTAGGGTCTGGGAAATAGAGCGGAGCTTGACCAGTAAGTCCTCCTTGGATTCTGTCTCAATGCTCTGCGCCCCAAGAACCATGCCATAGGCGGCGGCGACGCCTATGGCTGGAGCGCCGCGAATGCGCATCTCCTTGATGGCCGATGCCATATCGCGATAGTCTGAAAGCTCAAGATAGACCTCTTCCCGGGGGAGCATGGTCTGGTCGATAATTCGGACTTTGCCCGAAACCCACTCGATAGCTTTCAGCTTGCTCATTTTCTACCAACCATCCTGCTAGTGGCTGTAGTGTAGTAGCTGAGACCATAATCGAATTCCAACAAGTACATCTTCCCTTGGCCGGTTTAATATTGGATCAGAGACATGATTTGATAATCTTTAAGCTGTCGCCTTCCGTTCAGGTCGGTCAGTTCGATGAGGAAAGCGATGCCGATAACCTCCCCGCCAAGCCTCTCCACCAGTTCAATTGTGGCTTTCATGGTTCCACCCGTTGCCAGAAGGTCGTCCACTATCAGTACCCTCTGGCCTGGCGCGTGGGCATCCTTGTGCATCTCGACAGAATCGAACCCGTATTCAAGGGCATATTGGGCACTGATTAGCTCTGCGGGAAGCTTTCCTGCCTTGCGTACAGGCACAAAGGCGGCGCCCAGATTATAGGCTAGGGGCGCGCCAAGGATGAAGCCTCTTGCTTCTATAGCGACAACAACCTCGACTCCCTTATCATTATACTGCTCTGTCATGAGATCAACAGCGTGCTTGAAGGCTTCGGCATCGGCAAGCAACGGGGTGATGTCCTTGAAAACGATCCCTTTCTTGGGGAAGTCTGGTATATCGCGGATCCTGTCTTCCAGCTTCATCTCTATCCCTCCTATTTATCTCATCCGATTAGCTTGAAAGCTGCCACATCCACCAGCCCCATGTCGGTGAGCCTTAACTCGGGGATCACCGGGAGTGCAAGCGATGAGAGGGTGTCAAATGGGTGAGGAGGCTTGGAGCCGAATTTTGCAGCGATTTCTCTAAGCTTTTCCAGCTTACTGACCACAGATTCAAGAGGTTCAGTTGATAATAGACCAGCTATGGGTAGTGGCAGTGAGCCCAATATTTCACCATCGGCGGCAATGACCAGCCCACCTTGAAGCCTCTCAATCTCCTTGATAGCCATGTAAATATCATTGTCGTTTGTTCCTACAACAACGATGTTATGGGAGTCGTGGGCTACGGAGGAGGCCAGCGCTCCCTTCTTTAAGCTAAAGCCTTTCACCAGTCCCAGGCCGATATTTCCAGTGGCTTTATGCCTTTCCACGACCACAAGCTTCAGAATGTCTCGCTTAATATCGGGCACTATAAATCCATCTACAACCTTCGCCCTTTCTTGCAGCTTCTTGGTGATTACTTGGTCGGGGACGATCTCTATAACGGTAGATGCCCCTTCAGGGGCAGGCATTCTGAGCGCTTCTACCGTGAAGGGCTTGATATTCATAGTATGTGTCATTGCTTCGTCATCAAGCACCGTGGGCGTAAAGAGCAGCTTACCCTGCTCTGCCACCAGCTTCCCTCGGTAGAATACCATCTCAGCCTTTAGAGAGGCGAGTTCGTCGAAAATGATGAGATTGGCCATATAGCCTGGCGCAATCGCTCCAAGGCCCTGGAGCCTGAAGTAGTCAGCAGTATTTATTGTTGCCAATTGGATGGCGCGGATTGGGTCCAGCCCCAATCCAATTGCCTTCCTTACTACGGCGTCAATGTCGCCGTCCTCCATGAGGTCGGCGCAGTCTCGGTCGTCAACGACAAAAAGACATCTCTTATAAGTCTTGTCGGTAACCAAAGGGAGGAGCGCTTCGAGGTTCTTCTCCGAAGATCCCTCTCGAATCATTACATACATGCCCCGTAACAGCTTCTCCCTTGCCTCCTCATATGATGTTGATTCATGGTCGGAGTGAATACCACTGGCGATGTAGGCATTAAGCTCTTTCCCTCTCAGTCCAGGGGCATGTCCATCTATCACCCTGCCTTTTGAAGCGGTGATCTTGGCCAAGACCTCCTTCTCGGCGGCGAGCACGCCGGGGAAGTTCATAACCTCCCCCAAGCCAATGGTATGGTCCCATGTGAGGGCAGTCTCCACATCTTTAGATGTCAGTTGGGCGCCTGATGTTTCCATGTTGGTTGAGGGGACACAGGACGCAACCATGAAATAGAGATCAAGTGGCAAATCATGGGCACACCTCAGCATGTATTCAACGCCCTTGAGCCCTTTGACGTTGGCGATTTCGTGAAGGTCGGTAACTATGGCGCAGATGCCTCGGGGCACCACTGCCTCAGCATAGCGGGCGATGTGGAGCAAGGAGCTTTCTGGGTGGATATGGCCATCGATTAAGGCTGGTGAGACGTATTTCCCCTTGAGATTGATAAATTCCTTTCCAAGCTGGTAATCGCCAATCCCAGCAATTCTCTCACCATATATAGCTACATTACTCTCCTCGATCTCGCTGCTGAAGGTGTTCACAATCTTGGCATTGGAGAGGAGGAGGTCTGCTGGGGCTTCCCCCTTGGCTACTGAGATCAAACCTTCGATGCTCATGGTTAGTTCTCCAGGACACAGAGGTCAGGCAGGTTGCGAAACCTCTCATTGTAGTCCAGGCCATAGCCCACCAAGAACTTGTCGGGTACGGTGAAACCAATGTAATCAATGTCGATGGGAGTTTCTCTTCGTGAGAGCTTATCGAAGAGGGCACACAGTTTTAGGGACGAGGGTTTCTTCTTACGCAGATAATCCATGAAAAAGCACAGTGTTAGTCCGGTGTCCACGATGTCTTCGATAACAAGTACGTCCCTTCCTTTAATCGGGAATCGAAGCCCCTGCACAACTTTAACCTCACCGGAGGTTACCTTTGCTGAGCCATAGCTAGAGAGACTGACGAAGTCTATCTCCACCGGGATTTGGAGAAGGCGAATAAGGTCAGCCATAAAAACAAACGATCCCTTGAGAATGCCCAGGAGAAGAGGGCATTTCCCCTGGTAATCCGTGTTGATCTGCTGGGCCAACCTCGCGACCCTTTCCGCAATTTCTTCCTTGGTGAATAGCACTTTAGGTTGCTGGGGAGCGCTCAACGGGATTCCTCCTTATAATAGCTCTGGCGGGAGCTCCATCATCTCGTAGCAGGGGCAAACGTCATCGTCGCTTGATGGGGGGAAAACACAGTGATCCAGGTGCATGCCAGGGCACCAACCGGGCATCTCGTTCTCCTCGACCTCACACCAGTGCTCCTGGTAGTCTGCAGCGGAGTCGTAATCGCCCAATAAGTGGTGCTTGCACGTATTGCAGCGCCCCGGAGGAACAATAATTATCTCCATGTTGCCCCAATTATATTTGTAGGGCTGTCCTTTGTCTAGCTAGCGCGCTAGGTGCATTGTGTCAGTTAGTTAAAGACCTGCTGTGGTTGCCAGTGCGCGACACCTTTTTGTCACTCTGACCCGGAACAGAGTGAGGGGGAGTAATCCTCCTCAGGTTCATCGGACTTCCTCGCTTCACTAAGGTTCCCTCAAAATGATATAGTGGTTCCACCCGCTCGGCTTAAGGGATTGCTGACTTTGCCCCCTTACCCCCTCTCCTTGAAGGGAAGGGGGATAGATATATAACTAGAGGACACCTCTAGAACCGCGGTAGGGGGTGGCATGCAAACCGCTTTTCCTTCCCCTCTCCCTTGATGGGAGAGGGCTAGGGTGAGGGTGAGGTTCCCCCTCCCTCTAACTCCCTCCCGCCAGGGGAGGGAGGATGTTTTCCCACCCTTCTGTCCTGGGATTATATGTATGGGGACATCTCAGACCCCTGCTAGTTCCATATTGTCATTCTGAGCGCAGCGAAGAATCTTGGTGGGGAGATTCTTCGACGCTCTTCGTTTCACTCATGGTCTCTGAGGGGGCATTCCCGCACCAGATGTTGAGATAAGCGGGGAACAAGATTATAATGTTGTTTTATGGGGGATAGTAAACGTGACTAGGTAGAAAAGGAAAGTAAAATCTTTAAAGGGAGGGATGGTTAAGAATTTACGTTGCTGAATGCATTCGGGTTTTGGGTTACCTTGGTTGACACCAGGGTATTTTTTGCAACATAATAGGTAAATCAATACTGGAGTGGAGGACAACAAACTGTGACTAGCAAAGGGAATGGTAAAAGCATAAGAGACAGGGTTGCCATTATTGGAATGGGATGCACCAAGTTCGGTGAGAACTGGGAGATGAGTGCGGATGATATGTTGGTTGAAGCGGCCTATGAGGCTTATGAAGATGCCGGGGTCGAGCCAAAGGATATCGATGCAATCTGGTACGGCACCGTCTGGTCTGGCGCGACTGGGGGACCGTTGGCCGGGGCGTTAAAGCTGCAGTACGCTCCAATAACCAGGGTGGAAAACGCCTGCTGCAGTGCTTCGGATGCGTTGAGAAACGCAACGTATGCAGTGGCGTCGGGAGTTGCTGATATCGCCCTCGCTATCGGGGTTGAGAAGCTGAAGGACAGCGGCTTCAGCGGCCTTGGTGCAGCGGGTGGAATTATGACTTCTGGAGTTAGGCCCGATGCCTCAGCCCCGGGGAACTTTGCCATGCTGGCTACCAAGTACTTCTCCCGCTATGAACTGAGCCCTGATGAAGGGAAAAGAATGATCGGCATGGTCTCGGTGAAGAGCCACCACAACGGCACCATGAACCCAAGGGCCCATTTTCAGAGGGAGGTAAGTCTGGAGACGGTGCTGAAAGCGCCGATAATCGCCTGGCCACTGGGGCTTTACGACTGCTGCGGGGTAAGCGATGGGTCAGCAGCAGCCATTGTGGTGCGAGCAGAGGATGCCAAGAAGTTCAGGTCTGACCCGGTACGTATCAAGGCGCTGCAGATGTCGGTAGGAAACGAGGGGCTTATGAGGTCTGACTATGATTATACCCATGTCGAGACAACCTACCAGGCGGGCCTGAGGGCTTATGAGGAGGCGGGAGTAAAGAACCCCCGTGAGGAGATAGGCATGGCTGAGGTTCACGACTGCTTTTCCATCACTGAGGCGGTGACCATGGAGGACCTCCAATTCAGCCCAAGGGGAAAGGTAAGGGAGGATATCGAGTCAGGCTTCTTCAATCTCGACGGCGGGTTGCCGGTGCAGCCAGACGGTGGGCTGAAGTGCTTTGGTCACCCCATCGGCGCCAGTGGATTGAGAATGATATATGAGATGTATAAGCAACTCCAGGGAAAGGCTGGTCCTCGCCAGTTGGAGAACCCGAAGTGGGGGCTGACCCACAACCTTGGAGGCATCCCTCCGGCTTGCACCTGCTTTGTCGGCATTTACGGGCTATAAAGTGTACGGGAATAAGGAAACGGACGCGGTATAGCGATTTCTAATACTTGAACGAGATTATCTCGAGTCTTCTTTGGGGATAACGACTATATGGGGTGCATGGGTGGAGGGGTGTTGCGTTACCTGAACTGAGGCGGAGAAGACCTCTTTTATGATTTCCTCGGTGAGCACTTCATCGGGGCGGCCGTCGGCGAAGATGCGGCCATCTTTAAGGAGAATGAGCCTGTTGAAATAAAGGGCGGCCATATTCAGGTCATGCATCGCCCCAATGATGGTGAGCCCATCCACTCGATTGAGGTTTCGCACTAGCTCGATGATCTCCACCTGGTGATTGATGTCCAGGTGTGCGGTCGGCTCATCCAAGAGAAGCAGTTTAGGCTCCTGGGCCAGTGCCATGGCCAGGACCGCCTTTTGGCGCTCCCCACCGCTCAATTCATTGAAGTAGCGTTCCTTTAGGTTATCGATACCGACAAGCTCCATGGCATTCTCAACCACTTGACCGTCACTCGATCTCTCATTGGAAAACGCCTTAAGGAAAGGTGTTCTTCCCAATAGCACCACTTCCCTCAACGTGAAGGCAAAGGGTGTGAAAAACTGCTGGGGCACTATGGCTACCTGCTGTGCCACCTCTCTTCGTTTAAGGCGATTTAACCTTGAGCCGTTTAGATAGATGTCTCCTTTGTTGGGTCGTAGCACACCGGCAGCCAGCTTGATCAACGTGGTTTTACCAGAGCCATTGGGTCCCAGGAGAGCTACCATCTCGCCTTCTTCGACCACTAAGTCGATGTGGTGTAGCACTGGGATTTCATTGTACGAGAAGGAAATCTGGCTAAGGTTGATCATTAGAAGGCGTACTCCCTTCTAGTGCGCCTAAGTAGATAGATAAAGAATGGGGCACCAATGAACGCAGTAAGAATACCCAGCGGGATCTCTCTGGGGGCAAGCATGGTGCGGGCGAGAAGATCGGCGAGGATCAGGAATGCGCCACCAAAAAGCGCCGCTGCCGGCAATAGTAGTCGGTGGTCTGGTCCGAGAACCAACCTCACCGCATGGGGCACCACCAGGCCAACAAAACCGACGAGCCCACTTATGGAAACAGCCGCTGCGGTTAGCAAGGAGCCCAGGACAAGGACAAGAAGCTTATCTCGTTCCACATCGATCCCCAGATATGCAGCACCCTCCTCTCCTAATGCGAAGGCATTGAGGCGAAAGGCGAGGAAGCGAGCAGCTATGATGCCACCAATGATCAACGGTGCGACGACGACGATTTTATTCCAGCCGCTTACTGATATACTCCCCATGAGGAAGGAGTAGATGCTTTGAAGAAGCCCCGTTTTGCCGCTCAGGGTCACCATGAAGAACATGATGGCTGTCAGCATTGCGCTTACGGCAAACCCGGCAAGGAGCATGCTCACCACGGGGGTTTTGCCCCCTACTCTGGCCAGGTTATACACCAGAAGCACAGCAGCAAGGGCGCCTACAAAGGCGGCGATAGGCACCAATCCGAAGCTGAGGAAGGCAAGGCTTATGGGGAGCATCATAGCGACAGTAGCCCCAAAGGCTGCGCCAGCCGAGGTGCCAATAATGTACGGGTCGGCCATGGGATTTCTTAGCAGCCCCTGAAATAGCACCCCTGCTGATGCTAGGGCTGACCCCACTAACGCTGCTGCAATGACCCTGGGCAGTCTTATCTGGAACAGGATGGTCTCAGCGCTTGGTTGCCAGGTGGCGGTGAAATTGAAGAGCGCCGTCTTATTTAGCGTCATCTTTATTATACTTAGCGGCGAGATGGAATGGGCGCCGAGGGCGGCGGCGATAAGCAGGCAAAGAAGCAGTATCGTCCCTAGAAGGACTAAGATCAGCAATCGGTGATTCTGCTTTAGCTTAGCCAATATTTCTAGTGTGATCTCCGTTTCAGTCCTTACTCACCAATGCCCTGGCATCAAGGCTAGCGCTATTCAAAGAGTTCAGGGTGAATGATCTCGGCCAGTTGCTCCAGTCCATTAAAAATGCGGGGGCCGGGGCGGGAGACTTGATCCACGTTTATGCCATATACGGCCTCATTCTGTACGGCGCTCAGCGTTCCCCAGCCTTCGCGTGCCAGCACGTCCTCAGGTGATACCCAGGGGTAATCCCCGAGGATGATCATATCCGGATCGCAAGACAAGAGCTCCTCTAGGCTGAAAGTGGTCCAACCCTCGACTCCACTGGCAACGTTGTCACCGGCTGCCAAGGTGATGAGAATATCGATGAAGGTGCCGCTGCCTGCGGTCCAAGGCAGGGCTGGGTTGGTGGCGTCGAGCTCGTAGAATATGGTGGGCCTAGCGGCGGCGGTAGCAGTTGTGGCGCAAATGCTTACCATGTGATCGTGCATTTCGTCGACGAGCTCCTCCGCCTCTTCCTCCTTGCCGGTAATCTCACCCACGAGTTCGATGTCGCCGAAAATGCCGGCAATATCATGCGGCTGGAGCATAGCCACTGGTATCCCCAGGCCTTCCAGATCGTCGACGTAGTCGGGAACTGTCTCTCCTATGGCGAAGGCTACATCGGGAACCAAACTTACGATGGTCTCCAGGCTGAACCCAGGCCACTCACTACCTACCCGTTGTATTTCGCCAGCATCAATTCTGTCCAACAGCTCCTCCGGGTAGTCGCAGAAATCGCTCACTCCCACAACTCTGTCTCCCAGGTCGAGGGCAAATAGAATCTCGGTGTTGCTTGGGGCTAGGGAGACAATTCGCTGGGGAATATCCTCTAGGGTGACTATTCTACCCAGGTCATCGACTATTTCCCTTTCTTGCGGTGTTGGTGTCGGCGTAGGAGTAGGTGTTGGGGTAGGAGCTGGTGTTGGCGTAGGGGTAGGGGTTATCGCTGCAACAACGACAACGTAGCAACTTTCTGTAGCTGTCTCTGCTCTGCTATCGATAACGGTCACGCTAATAGTAAAGGTGCCCATTTCATCCGGTGCTACCCAGTTAACTTCGCTACCCACTCCTGAAATCGTTCCGTCGTCGGCTGACCAGGTATAGGTAATGGTATCGCCATCTGGATCGCTGGCGATACAGGTCATGGCAGTAGTTTCCCCCGGAGCTAGGCTTGAGGGATGAGACATGAGGCTGGTAATCACCGGCGGATTATTGCTGGTGCAAGCGGTAAACGACGCAAGCACCAGAATCAATACAAACAAGACCAAGGTCAATTTTTTCACAGCGTACCCCTTTCCATATTTAGCGGCGACAAAAAATCCCCTCGCTCTGCAGAACGAGGGGAACCTCAAGCTATTTAAGCATGCTTCCCACCCCCTTTTCTCCGCGGAGGTCTCAGCAAATCCAGAGGCGGGCGTTCTGACTTCCCCAACTTTACTCAGGGTCACAGCAGGCGGTACTATGCCAGATTTTCACTGGCTTGCCGCCCAATTAAGCCCTCGCTCACGCTTGGGCACCCTTGGCTTACTATTCGATTTTCTATAATATAGCACACCTCGGTGGACAGGTCAATCTCAATATCTGTCTAGTTCTTGTAGGGTTGGTGCTGCCCCAACAGGACTAACCCACCCTACTAGTGTGGATGGGTTGTAGCAAACACGTTTGTAAGCAGGCTTATTCTCATTGACACTGTCCCCGAGGCTCGGTTATCATTTGCTATAGCAATCCTATTTTGGGAGACTAACATGACCTATGAGACAATTATTTATGAGAAGAAGGGGCGGATCGCATATATCACTCTAAATCGCCCGCAGGAGAAGAACGCTGTAGATGCTCAGATGAGCGGGGAATTGGCTGACGTATGCCGGATGATTAACCAGGATGATGGGATCAATGTGGTCGTCCTGAAAGCCGATGGGGGTGTTTTTTCCTCGGGGAGCGATCCCCGGCAGTGCGAAGCGGCAGGCGATGCCTCTACTGCACTGGCCAGCCTTGAGCGAGTGGTCATCGCCGCTATCAATGGCGATGCGTTGGGCGAGGGACTGGAATTGGTACTGGCCTGCGATATACGGATCGCCTGTGAGGGGGCTAAATTCTGTCTGCCGCACACCAGCTATGGTCTGATTCCTTGTGGCGGTGGAACACAAAGGCTACCTCGCCTGGTAGGGAAGGGCAAAGCCCTGGAGATGCTGCTTACTGCCGAGCCCATCGATGCACAGGAGGCCTTTCGTATCGGGTTAGTGAGCAAGGTGGTTTCTGCTGAGCAACTGCTTCAGGAGGTTGACGAGGTTACCAATAGCATAGCCCCGCAGGGACGCATTGCCCTGATGTATGCCAAGGAGGCGGTTAATAAAGGTGCGGACCTTACCCTGGAGCAGGGATTGCGGATGGAGGCTGACCTCTACTTCCTGATTCAAACGACCAATGACAGGATGGAGGGGATCAGGTCTTTTTTGGAGAAGAGGCCACCACAGTTCAAGGGGGAATGAAGGGCGAAGTCGCTGGTATTAGAGACAGGGTAAATCAAATCCATCGGGTAAGTCTAAGTCTATCTGAGAGGATTGTGGGTGCATTGAAGTGAGCGCCTTTGAGACCATTATCTATGAGAAAAAGGATGGCATCGCCTATGTCACCCTCAACCGCCCAGAGGTGATGAATCGTCACAATATACAGATGCGTGATGATATGTATCAGGTGCTCACTGCTATCAAGGATGACACCGATGTTATGGTGGCTGTTTTCAAGGGGGCTGGTGAGCGGGCATTCTGTGTCGGTGCTGACCTCAGTGAGTTTGGCACCGCCCCTCCCCCGGTCGTCGCACGGCAGGTGAGGTTCGAGCGTGATATCTGGGGTCTTTTCCCGAAGTTGAAGCAGCCTCTGATTGCTGCTGTTCATGGCTATGCTTTGGGGTCTGGGGTGGAGATCGCCTGTTTTTGTGATATCAGGATCGCCTCTGAGGATGCCCTCTTTGGCCTTCCCGAGGTGTCTCTGGGCATGATTCCGGCGGGTGGTGGCACGCAGATCGTCCCTCGAATAATTGGTGTTGGTAGGACGCTGGAGATTTTTCTAACCGGTAAACGTATCGATGCCAAGGAGGCTTACCGTATCGGACTGGTGAATCTGGTGGTGAGCCGGGAGGCGCTTTATTCTAAGGCGGATGAGATAGCGAAGAAGATAGCGTCACGCGGCCCTATTGCGGTGCGGTGTGCCAAGGAGGCGATAAATCGTGGGCTTGAGCTCACCCTTGATGATGGACTGGCATTGGAGAGGAAGCTTGTCCGGCTGGCGGCAAAGACGGAAGACGCTGCTGAGGGCGTCAGGGCCTTGATGGAAAAGAGGGCTCCTCAGTTCAAGAATATGTAAGAGGGTGTTGAGCTATGGAGAAAGGATTGGGAGAGCTTATCGAGGAAGTGGCGGACTTGCTCAGCAGTGCTAAAAAAGTAGTCGTTTTCACTGGGGCTGGGGTGAGCACTGAGTCAGGCATACCCGACTTCAGAGGTCGGGATGGCATCTGGACAAAGTATGACCCAAATGATTTTACCTACCAGAAGTTCCTCAACGATCCAGAGGCGAGGAAGAGAATCTGGCGGGGGATGAGCATGTTCGGCAAGGTGGGTCAGGTGGAGCCGAATCCGGGACACTATGCGCTCTCCGAGCTGGACGGATTGGGGAAGTTGGACTGCATTATCACCCAGAACGTGGATGGCCTTCATCAAAAGGCAGGGGTTGCTGAGGAGAAGGTCATTGAGCTTCACGGCACCACCAGGTATGTGAAGTGCCTGAGTTGTGGCAAGCGCTACACCTCAGAGGAGATTGCCAAAAGGCTGGAGGAGGGTGTCGAGGAACCTCTATGTGATGACTGTGGAGGTATGCTGAAGCCGGCGGCGGTCTTCTTTGGTGAGCCTATGCCTATGAAAGAGGTGGCGGAGGCACAGCGTCGTTCTCGGGGGTGTGACCTTATGATGGTTTTAGGCTCCACCCTGGTGGTTTATCCTGCGGCTTATATGCCCGCCTATGCCGTGGAGTCTGGTGCCAAGCTGGTTATTATAAACATGGAACCTACCCCAATGGATAGCTATGCACAGGTATGTATCCATCATAAAGTAGGGCGGGTGCTGCCCAGGATCGTGCAAGGAGTGAAAAACAGACTTGCCTAGTAATATTATTCCGAAACTAGGGGGTATCGTAGGCATTTTCAAGCCCGATGATACCCCCTCATTTTTTAGTTAACTCGTTTGTCTGTGTCTATCTACACTGAAAGCTAAGATACACTACTACCTTATATGTGGCTAACCAATCGGCTGTTAGCCCCCGGTTCAGCCCGCCATGTCATATTCAACCTATACGACTTCTCTTGTTAAGGTTTCTGTGCAGCTTTCTCTCTCAGCTGGTGTACCCTCTCATAGATGATATTCTCGTGGAACTGGTCGTAGTCGTAATAACCGCGTGCCACATCCATCCTTCCCATCTGAGCCCCACCTTCCCAGAGCTGGATGATCTTTACATCTCGCAGGTACTTCTCCACGTGGTAATCGGTGACATAACCATAGGAGCCCATGAGCTCCATGGCTTTGTTGGTCACGTTAACCGCCGTATCGCAACAGAATACTTTGGCCATGCTAGTCCTCGAGAGGTTGTAGACTGAAACCTTCGGCCCATATACCTCAGGGTGGTCATATATATAGGCGGCGTTTACGTAAGTATCCCTACCAACCTGAATGCCGATGGCCATGTCGGCTAGCATATTGGCAGCGATGGTGTGCTGCCTGATCGGTTTGCCGGCGGCTAGCCTGTCTTTGGTAAATTTTAGAACCTCCTCAAAAGCGCCTTGAGCCGGGCCTATAGCCCATCCAGCGCTGAAGCCCCGAGCGAAGATGAGGTTGTCGTGGAAGAGTTCAGCATCCTTTCCCGGTCC
>CAYUCL010000011.1:34376-52961 GCA_964443325.1 uncultured Dehalococcoidales bacterium | reverse complement strand
TAAGGGCATCGGAACTCTCATGCCTTCCTGTTTTACTGCCTCCTGAAGCTCCCCCCATCTGACCCCAGGCTCAACCATTGCTACTCTATCTGGCCGATCAACCCTGATAATCTTGTTCATCCCGCTAAGGTCTACTATAACCCCTCCAAATCTAGGGACAGTGTCCCCTCGAAAGCGAGGAGGCCCTGAGCTTACTGGAATGAGTGGTGTGCCAGTCTTGTTCGCCCACTTCACTAACTCTTGCACCTCCTCCGCATTCTTTGGCTCCACCACATAATTTGGCTTTCTTGGTTTAACGAAGCTCATGTCCTTTGAGTACATTTCAAGGTTATCAGGGTCATCGAAGACATTCTCAGCACCGACGATTGCTACTAGTTCCTCTTTCTCGGACATCTCTCTCCTCCCTTATATTAGATTTAAGGGCTAGATTTGCTCCTTTTCCCTCATCGGTTTCGACATCTATGACTTCACATCTCGCTTCCTTGTGCGGGATGTATAGCTTGAGCATTTTGGTTCGCCCCGTTTGGGATGGCTCGACCCTCTGTTACTCAATCAAGAGGCTTCTCTAACTATAAACTAGAAATGGTACAATCGGTGAGTTCAACAACAGGTGACTGTTGGCCACTTACGAGGGCTGCCTGATGATTGATGGAAGGCAGACAATAATTAGCATCGCTACGCTAACACAATGGGTAGCCTCTGTCAACACTGATAAGCCGCTGGATCTGAGTTAAAGTAGATGTACATCTATAATAGCTCAATTGCACTATCCACTAGAAGGTGTGATCTGGATAGGTCATCGACATTCTTTGAAAGAATGATTAACCTCCATATAAAAACGGGGCAGCGTTGCGAATGCCCACATAATAAACTGTGTGTGGATTGTGCGTGCATTAGACCTCATCGGTAGCTAGGCACAGTTTATTTGCTGGGTCTACGCACAGATAAGTTTTGCGTAGTTATAATAAGCATCTTAGCTACAGGCACATCTGAGGGCTTCCCGATATGAAACGGGAAGGGACTTGATTGATAGTCCGTAGATATTTCCCGAGTGCTTCCCGAAAATTCACATCGTGCATAGGAACATTCGATGCCAAGGACCTGGTACGTGAAGATAGGAAACTTAATCTGGGATTTCCCTAATCACTCCTGGGTGAAGTGCTACTTCTGGAGCCATGGTATAGGCATATTTAATAAAATTTACCTCTATCTACCGATGGACGTTCAATTTATGCCTGAAGATAATACATGAGTTTCTATTACATGGGGCCTATCTGACTGCAGTGGCACAATCCTCCAATCATATCGCTGCCTTCCGTCAGTAAATAAGTCATCCCAATCCTGAGCAGGGAATCAAGGATAGTACAGCTAACAGCAGTCGCAAACGTTTGTGAAATAGGTTCATAAGGTCTTAGAATAGTCTATAAGGTGGCCTACACTAAAGCCCATACGATCAGCGAAGTCGAGCAGAGCTTTGTCACGCCGATCTAGCTCTATGTGCACTGTCTTTATACCTCTGGATCGACACTTCTCGCACAGGGCGTTGAGTAACAGAGAGGCAATACCTCTTCGCTGATAATCAGTGTGGACACCCAGAATCGGAATGATTCCTACCTCAGTTGCAGTTCCGCCGGCATGTCCTATTCGACCAACGATAAAGCCACGAACGTGACCTTCAACCTCAGCTACAAAGCCAAGGGCAAAAAGCTCTGAGACATCTCCCTTAATCAAGTCTACATAGCTAACCGGTCTTGCCAAACGACTCATGTGCCTATCAATAGTGAAAATACGCTCAGTGGTAAGATTTGCGTAAGTAATAGCTTGTCCCTCTCGCCTCACTTCGTGGTCGATAAAGAAGATAGCATCAAGATCTTCAGGAGTCATGGGGCGAACTGTTATCTCACCTTTGGAGTCAGTCATAACAATCACCTCCTTTCTGTTTGATGGTCTTAGCAACAACGCTCGGATCGTCCACTTTGACGCTGCAGATGTATTTTGAACCTCTACGATCTAATAGTCAACCCATGCCGCCATATCTAAGTCTGCCATAAGCGCTTCCTCAGGTACTAGACGAGCCGAGAGGCCCTATTTGCAAAAAACAATTTAGAATATAATCTCACAAGTTCAATGAGTTCCGCCTTGGAGAGTCCCTCCAGTTCTCCCTGTCTTAGCGTGTTGTTCTCAGTCTCTTTCATACTCACCTCTGCCTCCACTTATGGCTATGGGTAAAATAGGGCTACGGCAACTCCTTTTCAAGTGTTGAGTGTAGTCTGCCAGATGGGACATGGAAATGAGTCCGGCATCTCCGATAGACAAATATGGAACAATTCACCATAATGTTTGATACTTATCTGGCTCTCGAGACAACGCCCACGTTTATCCCCCTATTGCCAATGTTTATCCCCCCTTTTCTAAAGGGGACAAGGGGGATTATGCTGCTCTACAATAAGAGCCTCGAATCTCATCATTACCCACATGCTTCCCCCCTTTTCTAAAGGGGGCTAGGGGGATTATGCTGCTCTACAATGAGAATTTAAAATCCCCCTAAGTCCCCCTTTTAAAAAGGGGGACTTTGTAAGTCATTACACATGACGCTATTCTGTGCAATCGACGTTTTATTTCTGTTTTATACCACAACACTATCCATGTGTTGAGTGCAGTGCCTTGACCATCAGCCGGCGAAGATGTACTATTATCGCAGCAACAAGGAGTGTCAGGCTCTACTATGGAGAGCTGATATGGAGAATGCGGCGGAAGATTTGATTGAGAGGGCAGCCAAGGATCTGGTGGAAAGCACCTATGCTATTGCTTTGACCGGCGCTGGGGTGTCGACCGAGTCAGGAATACCCGATTTCCGCGGACCATCGGGGGTCTGGACCAAGAACCCTGACGCAGAAAGGAGGGCCTACCGCAGCTACGATAAATTCGTAGAAGACCCCAGGGGATGGTGGGAGGAAAGGCTATCGGCGCCGATAGGCCTGATGGGAGACCTGGAAAAAGCGACGCCCAATCCCAGCCACCATGCCCTGGCTGAACTGGAAAAGATGGGCATCTTGAAATGGCTTATTACTCAGAACATCGATGCCCTTCATGAAAAGGCAGGGACGAGAAACCTTCTGGAATATCATGGCAGCCGCATAAAGTTGAGGTGCATGTCTTGCGGTGAAAGGTTTCGTCGAGATGAATTTGACCTGGAAAAATTGAGGGCGCAGAACCAGTTGCCGCCCCTTTGCCCAAAATGTGGGGGGATAATAAAGACCGATACCGTCGCCTTCGGAGAGCCAATTCCCTCAGATGTTGCCCACCGCAGCCTGGAAGAGGCGTGGAGATGCGATGTAATGCTAATTTGCGGGACCTCGGCTGTGGTCTATCCTTTTGCCAGTTTACCGAGAGTAGCCAGGCAAAGGAGAATTGATAGAGAACAGCAGACCGAAAGTGGTCTTCATGCGGTAAAAAAAGCCGCAGCGGTGACTATAATTGAGGTAAATGCAGACCGAACCCCCCTGACCCATGAGGGAGTCTCAGACTACCTGATTCAGGGAAAAACCGGTGAAGTCCTGCCGCGATTAGTCGAGTTAATAAAAAAGGCCATTGAATAACGACAAGGGAAAACTGACATAAGTAGGATGACTTTGTACTAGGCCGACCCTAGATAAATCAAAACTAAGAATACGGAGGGATAAATGTTAAATTTGACAATCGATGATGTAGAGGTTAGAGCCCAGGATGGTTCAACTATACTGGCGGCGGCCAGACATGTGCCCGGTGTAGGTAAAATACCAACACTATGCCATAATGAGTCCGCTTCGATGGAAGGCCTCAAACCAGCTCGAGCCTGCCGGGTTTGTACCGTCGAAGTAGTCGAAGCTGGCAAGTCCAGGTTTTCTCTGGCTTGCATCACCGCAGCAAAAGACGGAATGACAGTATACACCAATTCGGAGGGGGTCAAGGAGCGACGCAGAGAAATAGTCCGCAAGCATCTGGCCAGATGCTCTAAGGTAAAAGTAATCCAGGAGTTAGCGCAAGAACTGGGTATCACCGCACCAGAAGGCGAATTGGAGGAGGAAGAATGCATTCTTTGTGGAATGTGCGAGCGGGCCTGCAGCGACCCAAGAGGAATGGGGATGAAAGCTATAACCCTAATAAGGGAAGATGACATTTCCTACTACGAAGTTGATACTGAAGCCTGTTTCGGTTGTGGTGATTGTATGATAGCCTGTCCCCTCGGCTCCATCAGCCTGAATGGGACGGCGGTATTACCCAAGCCTAAGGCACTCATTGGTCAAAAGTAAGAAGGTTCCATTGTACTACAGGAGAGGCTGAATCTATCAGCCTCTCCTGCTATATTCAAAATAGTAGAAAAGCAGAACAGCCCTCCTACCCACGTCTTTCCCACCTTTTATAAATCGCGCGTCTCATCCCCTTTCTTAAAGGGGGGAAGGGGGATTATGCAAAGAGTTATAGTCTGAAATCCCCCTAAATCCCCCTTTTCAAAGGGGGATAGTATTTATGGGTGAAAAAGTCTGTTTAGAAAGGGATTGTGTTTGTTGGTAGAATAATCTCTTGAGAACGGGATTATGACATATTATAGTAGTAAAACAAAGTTGCCGAACGTTATGAAGTCAAAAAGGTTGAAAGACAGGACCATCTTCTTTATCAGGATGAAAGGAGTTCTCACAGCATGCACACGCTCAGCCGATTAAGGGTCTTGTGCCCGACCTGCAAAATAGGTCAACTGGCTCTGGAATCGGCCACCAGCAGTGAGGTTCATTGTGCCGACTGCAGCGCCTCTTTTCCGGTGAAGGACGGGGTGATTGATCTCTTCCCCGCATACTCACGCCGACGAAGCCTCACGCAAGCCATTATGGAATGGGAACCATTTATCGAAATTTACGAAAGTCAATGGTTCCGCAAAGGCCCTGGCTTCAATCTTGTCTCAGGAATCTCGTTTGACAAAGAATATGAGATGGTCACACAAGCGGCTA
Source organism: uncultured Dehalococcoidales bacterium (assembly GCA_964443325.1). Lineage (GTDB taxonomy): Bacteria > Chloroflexota > Dehalococcoidia > E44-bin15 > E44-bin15 > DAOUVR01. The sequence goes on along the minus strand of CAYUCL010000011.1, from coordinate 47,976 downwards.
AACTCGAAGGCGATGAAATCCTGCTGGATCTCGGTTGCGGTTCGGGAATCTACTCGCGCCCCTTTAGCAAAAGGCTGAATAGCGGAATCGTGGTGGGATTGGACCTATCAGTCCCGATGTTGAATTATGCGAGTTGGCAGGCACGGGCTGAAGAGATTGAGAATCTCCTGTTTATTCATGGCAATGCATTTGATCTCCCATTTCCAGATAATGAGTTCGATGCAGTTATTTGCGGCACCACAATTCATCATTTCTCCATCTCCGATCTTTTAAGAGTTATTATGGAAGTCCGCCGCGTGCTCAAACCAGGTGGACGCTTTATGGCCGCCTCTTTGAGAAATTGGATACCAGGACAGTTGTCAAAGAAATTTGTAGACTGGTACTACCAACAGGTAGGAACTAATTTCTTCCGTTCGGATGATTTGGAGTCGCTTTTCAAGCAGGCTGGGCTAAACAATGTTGAATGCCACCATGCGAAGCGCTATTGGTTGATCATGAGTGCGATTAAACCATGGTGAAGAAGGTAAAAATCCAGGAGTTAGCGGAAGAGCTAGGTGCTACCACTATCATTTTCTAAAAAAGGAGCTAACAGTGATTGAGGTTAGAAAGACAAACTCAAATGAATTTGCGGTAACCGTAGAGGAAAGAGGTGGCAAAACAGAACATACCGTCACTCTCGATGATGACTACTATCGAGATTTGACCCAGGGTAATATGACCAAAGAAGAACTGGTAAAAAGGTCTTTTGAATTCCTATTAGAGAGAGAACGCAAAGAGTCTATCCTCTCTAAATTCGATCTGAAAGTCATCAAACGTTATTTCCCGGAATTCGAGGGGAAAATCAAGGAACGGAGTTAATGCAAACAGAAGTTAGAAAACGGCTTGTATCTCTTTCCCATTAGGTGTCGATCAAACCGTTAGCTCGTCACCGCCGCGCTCCTTTTTCCCACTAAAGTACTGCCTCCAGAGCTGCGGTGCCCCTCGCAGCCATTCCTCCAATCCCAGCCTTTGCAGCAGCACAAGGTTATATACCTTGGTGTTGTGAGGCAGCATCTGCGCTTTGTCGGCGCAGGGCGCCAGCTTAAGGCAGGGGAATTTATCGCACTGATAGCAAAACTGCAGCCCTTTTTCTTCTACGCAGGTGTAGGTGGGGCACACCGGCTCACCCATAATACCTATGTGACCCTTCTCTGCTCTACACCCAAGGCACTTCACTTGCTCCAGCGGAAGACCCAGAGTTTGAGATACCCTCTCGGCCAGAGCGCTATCCGAACTAGCCCTGAAGACGGGACAACCACCGCAGTATAGCCCGCACGGAGCAACAAGCTCGGCATCAGCATTATCGCTCATTTGTTAGCCTCCTTCCCTAGCTATCTCAGCACCTACTCTTATCTACGCCTAACGGGAGACCACAACAATAGTAGCGCGAGGCTTTAGCCTCGCTGTGAGAATGCGCTCCTAAAGGTTAGCGCCCCATTAAGTATAAATACAGAAGTAAAGGTTATTAAACAGCCTAATTATCCTAACTGAAAGTGCCTTTTCTATTCTTGACACGAGTTAGAAGCAAGGTTCAGAGTACTCAATGCAAATCTATAGCCAGTAGACCTTCCTTTGCTTCTTGAAATAGAAGCCCGCTAACAAGCCCAGGAAAAGGCCTCCCAGGTGGGCCTGCCATGCTATGCCTGGAAAGAAGGAGATTACTAGGAACCCACCGATAATAGCGATCCAAAGAGGGATAGGAACAGGGATGGGAAACACAAAAACCTTTGTCCTGGGCACCATCACCGCCAGCGCCCCGCCAAGGGCGAAGACAGCTCCCGATGCTCCAACTACCATGGTGTAGGTGGAGCCCACTAAGAAGGCGTACAGGATATAGAAGGCACTACCTAAAAGACCTCCGGCGAAATATACAATGAGAAACCTTTCCTCCCCAACCAGCCTACCCAGATAGCTTCCAAAGAAAAACAAGGTTAGCATGTTGAACATGACATGAAATATGCCGGCATGTACAAACATGGTGGTGAGTATGGTCCACGGCTCAGAGGCCAATTCGGCCGGCCTCAAGCCAAGGTAATCATACACCAGGCTTGGATTTATCAGAGTAACTATGTATATGACAATGTTTATGCCGATTATGAGCCACAGGGAGTTCAAACTATAACCTCTGTAACCTCTCACCTATTTCCTCGCTTCGCTCAAGAATTTGAGCCTTAATCGCTCTCACAACCATAAGTATAACATGTCGACAGCGCCAATTCTAATGTTTTATTAGCGAGGGAGAGTCCACAGGGACCTGCCCTCTTGCCTTTGGCGAGAGCTTCAGTACAGAGGTAGGTTGGAGCCCTTCAGTGGAAGGGCTCCAACCAGGCCTACAGCAGATGCTGCAGGCTACCCTATTTTTTGTGTAAGCGCCTTACAAAGGCAACCACATGAATTGTGAAACGGAGCAACCCCATGTCATTCTGAGGAACTTGAGCGGCCGAACTGACGAACATAGTCTCGGCCTTTCGAGACATATAGGACCGTGCTAAGTCCAACTGGAGAGAATTATTGGACAATGGCAAAGCAGTGATTATGGTGGGTACAGCCACCTGCGGCCGGGCGGCCGGGGCTATGGAAGTGCTTAAGACACTGAGGTACGAGGTCAAAAAGCGTAATCTTGATTGCCCCATAATCGAGGTTGGCTGTATGGGTCATTGCTACTCCGAGCGAAATGTTACCATAACCAAGCCAGGGTATCCCCCAATTTGCTACGCCCATGTCAATCCAGCAATAGCCGAAAGGCTAATCAAAGAGTTTATACTCGGCGATGAGCCGATTGCTGATTATACGTGCCAGAGCTGTGGCGAATGCGTTATTGCCTGTCCCTCCGGCGCCCTCACCCTTAAGGACCAACACCGCACCGCCAAACGAACTCAGAGGGAAAAAGAAGCACTATAAGTGGCTGGAGAGAACTATACACTATTTTTACATATCGAGAACCAGCCCAGCTCCACACTCAACGCATTGCTCGGGGAAAAGGCGCTTTATCTCCTTCTTATACTGGGTGCAATGACAGGGGCTTACCAGCGATAGGCCGTTCAGTCGCTCAAACTGGCGAAAACCGTGGAAGCCGCCGAGAATACCATCGACCTTCCCGTATCGTGAAGCGGCATCGATGATCTCGCCCACTCCAGGATGAGAGCACCCTGCTATCACAACAACTCCTTTATCGGTATCTAGACAAAGAGACTGCTCTATGCCTTTAAGCTCACCAGTGGTAAACACATTTTCACAGATTTGAATGGATTCTCTCACCCTGGTTATCTTCCTCCCTGGTATCGTTGCGGTAACCGATGCCGGAACATATATCTCAGCATGGTCATTTTCCTCCAGGATGTAAGAAAGGCCGCCGGTATGGTCACCATGGGCATGTGAGATAACAATTATGTCAATAGCATTCGGGTCAAGTTCCAATTGCTTCATATTTTGGAGCAATATGGAACCGCTGGCGCCGGTATCGAACAGGATCTGGGGCATCTCTGGACTTTCTATGAGGCATGAAAACCCCCAGTCTGCCCTCAGTCCCTTTTCCCTTACCTCATTGTCGTAGACAATGGTAATTCTCATTTCTCCCTCCAATTGCAGTCCTAAAAAAGTGATTATGGATATAGTTTAACACCGTAGCACGAGGCTTCAGCCTCGCCATCATAAGGCGACCCTAAAGGGTCGCTCTGCATTAGGTGTAAATGCATAAGGCAATGTTAATAAACAACCTCGTTCCCCAGAATAGCGATTAGCTTTAAAAAGTGCAATTTAGTGTAAAGGTTTTAATTTTCAGTCGCTGTTTTGAGGTCGAAGACAGTTCTTGACGGGACAGTCCTGTCCATGTTATCATAATTATGAGAATACGACAATAAACCATATTTGGTGAGCATGTGTCACCATTGTTTGCAGATAACTAAATGGATATGCCTTTAAAGGCCATGATAGCTGGGCCTCCTCAGATATGCCCCACTTGCAGTAAGCTAAGCACAGTACCCATCCACCTTCGCCGATCTTGGCGAAGCCGGTACCGCTGTAATTCTGCAAACAGCACAGAGGAGAGCCTGATGCCACGCCAAAGATCAAACTTACTTGATGGAGAAGCGGTTAGTTGAAAGAGGTCGTCGTCTTAAGCGGCAAGGGTGGAACTGGGAAAACAAGCATTGTAGGTTCCTTCGCTGTTGTCGCTAAGAACAAGGCACTGGCCGACTGCGATGTTGACGCTGCCGACCTTCACCTGTTGCTGAGTCCGACGGTCAAGGAGGGAAACGACTTCTGGAGTGGGCAGGTTGCCGCGATCGACGAGAAAAAGTGCACTCAGTGCGGCCTCTGCGAACAGGTATGCCGCTTCGACGCTATTAGAGATTTCAAAGTCGACCCTATTTCCTGTGAGGGCTGCGCCTTTTGCTACCACGTTTGTCCGGCTGAGGCCGTCACCATGAAGGAATGCCTCTCCGGTCACTGGTTCATTTCGGAAACACGCTACGGTCCCCTTATCCATGCAAGGCTAGGGATCACTGAGGAAAACTCGGGGAAACTGGTGGCGCTGGTGAGACAGAATGCCAAGCTCATCGCTGAGAAAAACGGACTGGCATACATTATCACCGATGGGCCTCCAGGCATCGGTTGCCCGGTCATCTCATCTCTGTCTGGGGCAAACCTTGCTCTTATAGTGACTGAGCCTACCCTATCCGGGATACACGACCTTGAGCGAGTCCTCGGTGTCTGCTCTCACTTTGGTATCCCCGCTCTGGTTTGCATCAATAAATACGATATAAACGAGGAAAACACCCACCAGATTGAACAGTATTGCCTCAACCAGGGTGTGGCGGTAGTGTCCAAGATTCCCCTTGACAACGCAGTCACCGAGGCTTTGGTCCAGGGGATGCCAGTGGTAGAGTACTCCGAGGGCAAGGTTACTCGCGAGATAGAAGCGTTGTGGCAGCGCATTGCCCAGGCGCTGGAAGGGTAGAAGGGTTGATAAGCTATGCCAATCTATGAGTACGAATGCGCAAAGTGCGGCGAGAAGTTTGAGCTCCGTCGAAGTATAGCCGATAGCGATAGCGACACAAGATGCCTCAAATGCGGCGCCGAGAACGCTCGGCGGGTCTTATCTATCTTTGCCACTGGCTCTTCCAGCGCGGCTTGCGCACCAAGCAGCCCAACCTGAAGCGTGTAACTGTGGGGCCGGTGGCCTCATCTGACACTGGTTGGATGGAGGAAAGGGAGAAGTGCCAGTATACGACATTAAATGCAACGAATGCGGCGAAGTATCGGAGATACTTCTTCGTGGCGCAGACAATCACTCCATCTATTGTCCTGGCTGCGGCAGCGAGAACATTGAGAGGCTTATCGCTGCCCCTAGTATGATAAGAGTGGAAGCCCCAGCGCCGGGTAAAACCTGCTGCGGCAGGGCGGAGCGCTGTGAAACCCCTCTGTACTCCACAGGGGACACCTGTTACAGAGAATGAAGGAGGACTTATTATGAGATACGCTATACCCATAAGCAATGGCAAGCTGGCGGCGCACTTTGGCCATTGTGAGCACTTTGCTTTGATCGATATCGATGTAGAGAGAAAAACGATCGTGCGCAAGGAGCTTGTAGCTTCGCCGGGGCATGAACCGGGGTTACTACCAGTGTGGCTGGCGGAAGAAGGCGCCTCCGCTGTCATAGCCGGTGGCATGGGTTCTCGAGCCCAGGCATTATTCATGGAGAACCGCATCGAGGTCATAATCGGCGCTCTGGGAGATGACCCCGAGCAGATAGTCCTGAACCATATGCAAGGTGCGCTGGAAACAGGTGAAAACTTCTGCGACCATTAGGCACGTTCTACTTACTAAAACCTATTATGGAGCACTTTATACATCTTCTGATAGAGCTTCACAATCGGATAACTCAGTGAACGGTACATGGAAGACGCGTGGACCGCCTTTCAAAGGCGGTCGCATATTATGTATGGCAAGTCAGCAAAATAGGAGGTAGTTGATGCACGCAACAATTCAAAAGCCAATTGAGGAGATTGTAGGCAATTTCAGGCCAGGAGAAAAAATATTTGTCGTGGGATGCGACAACTGCGCCGCCAAGTGTCACTCTGGAGGAATACCCGAGACCGAAGAAATGGCAAATCGGCTGAAAGCAAGAGGAGTGAATATAATAGGGTGGTGCGTGCCACAGCCACCCGGCATCTCGCTGTGTAAGCTTTCGAACACGAAAAAAGTGCTTCAAGAGCAATACGGCGACCAAGTTAAAGAAGCAGATTCCTTCCTGGTCCTTGCGTGTGGCCAGGGTTTCCATACAGTAATGGATGCTACCGATGGCGGAATGGTTCACCCAGGATGCGATACTGTTTTCGGTGGCGAGACCGTAACCGATGATTATATCACTGAATATTGCTCCCTCTGCGGTGAATGCATTGTTGAGTACACTGGCGGGCTCTGTCCAGTGACACTCTGCGCCAAGAGCCTGCTCAACGGGCCCTGTGGCGGGGCAAAGAACGGGAAGTGCGAGGTGGACAGGACCCGGGATTGCGGATGGCAGCTCATCTACGACCGACTCAAGCAACTCGGGCGTCTCGACCAGATGAAAGACTACGTGCCGCCCAAAAACAATGCCAGATGGAGCCGGCCCCGTTCTCTCACTGTTCATGCCGGAGAAGCAACTTTTAGATCTCTGGCAGGCGACCAGGCGATAACCAATCATGACTAACAAGATCAATTACTGGGAAAGGAGTCAAAGTTGAGCAATCTACAACAATCACTTCAAAGTAAGAAGTTCGTGGTCACTGGAGAGATCGGTCCGCCGAAAGGCGTTGATATAGAGAAATGCCTGCAAGATGCCGAGAGTCTGCGAGGCAAAGTCGTTGCAATCAATGTCACCGACCTACAGAGCGCGGTCATGAGAATTGGTTCCATGGCTGTTTCCGCCAAGCTGGTCGAGCGGGGACTGGAGCCAGTTTACCAGCTCACCTGCCGCGACCGTAATCGGCTTGCTCTCCAATCAGACCTGCTCAGTGCCTGGGCCCTCGGTATTAGAAACGTTCTCTGCCTTACCGGTGACCATCCCGTGCTGGGTGACGACAGAGAGGCTAAACCTGTCTACGACCTCGACTCAGTGCAACTGCTCAAGGCCGCCAGCACGCTTAACCAGGGGAAGGATATGACCGATCATGACCTAGATGGCAAGCCTGACTTCTTCATCGGCGCCGTTGTGACTCCAAACGCAGACCCCCTTGAGCCTCAGATCATGAAGATGGAAAAGAAGGTCGCTGTCGGTGCCAGGTTTTTCCAGACCCAGGCTATATATGAGGCAGACAAGTTTGAAGATTTTGTCAACCAAACAAGCCATCTCAACGTACCGATCATCGCCGGAATGGTCGTGCTCAAGAGCGCGGCGATGGCCCGGTTTATGAACGAAAACGTGGCCGGGATTAGTGTGCCTGACGATATCATCCAGGAGATGGCAGACACACCAAAGGAAGACCGCAAGAAAAAGTCAGTGGAAATTACGGCCCGGATTATCCGGCAAGTGGCACCACTATGTCAGGGAGTCCACATTATGCCACTGGGATGGGACGAGCTTGTGCCGGAAATCATAAGAGAGGCTGGAATTGAGTAGTCGACTATTGGGCCTTTTATGAATAATACCATATTAGACTTTGATTCCCTCGCTTCGGCGTATGATGCGTGGTTCGACGGCGAAGGCAAACTCATTTTTGCTATAGAGGTCAAAGCCTTTCAGGAGATCCTGCCCCTCCTGCCGAAACCATGGCTTGAGGTGGGGGTTGGCAGTGGCCGTTTTGCCCAGGCTCTCGGTATAGAGAGCGGGCTAGACCCATCGATTAACCTCCTGGAAATGGCGAAGAGGCGAGGAGTAACCGGGTTTCTGGCCAGAGGGGAGGAACAGTTCTTCGATAAGGAAACCTTCGGCACTGTGTTTTTAATCGTAACGCTCTGCTTCGTCGACTCACCGTTGGCTGTACTCAAGGAATCCTACCGCATACTAAAACCAGGAGGCAAGATTGTACTTGGCCTGGTGTTGCGGGAAACCCCCTGGGGCCAACACTATCAGATGAACAAGCAGGAGGGACATCGCTTCTACAAGCACGCCACATTCTACAGCTATCAGGAGGTAGCGGATTTTTTAGAGAACACCTGCTTCGCCATCGAGAAGGTAGTCTCAACCCTCTTTCAGAGACCAAACGAGGTAAAGGAGCTGGAATCTCCGCTGGAAGGCTTTTCCAGCGAAGCGGGCTTCACAGTCATCGTGGCACGCAAAACCCCTGCCCAGAGATGAGCAGATGAGGATGAATAAATACGAACTTCGGGGTTTCTTCTCAAGAATAGGAGCACTTGAACAACAGCGTCACTCACCTAAAGCAGCGAATAGATAACCGCCCCTGAGGAGAGGTGGAATGTTGAGAGCTTGAGTAGCAACCCTGGCGATACCCTTTCTTGAGCCATGACACCCTCCACGGTTAATTCGCTTCGAGGGGTTGCCATACCATACCCCCATAAGTTATAATCTCCGACAAGACATCTTACGCCTCATTTTGCCACTTAAGAAACCCGAGGCTGAATTTTGGAGACTGGTATGCAGGTTAGTTCGAAAGGAGGAACAGAGCATTGGATGTTAGCCGAAGAGATTTCCTCAAACTGTCAGGGGCTGGTGCCGGTGGACTGATTCTCTTTAAGGGATTGGGTATGCCCACCAAGCTTTTCGCTGCCGCTCCTTCGACGTCCAGCATCCCGCTGCACAAGAAGATCGGAGAGAAAACCACCATTTGTCCCTACTGCGGAGTGGGATGCAGCATCATCATGGCCGTGGACGATGGAAAGATGATAGGCATCGAGGGTGACCCCGATTCTCCTATTAACGAGGGTTCTCTGTGCCCAAAGGGTGCTTCAATATCCCAGTTTGCCAACATCGAATCTCGTTTGACCACAGTGAAGCACCGTGCCCCTGGAGCTACAACCTGGGCGGACACGAGCTGGGATGATGCTCTGACAGCTATTGCCTCTAAGATAAAGGAGACCAGAGACAGCAGTCTTGTGGAGGTGGACAGCAACAACAACATTGTCAATCGTACCGAGTCCATCGCCTCATTGGGCAGCGCATTCCCCAATAATGAAGAGGCATATCTATACAGCAAGATGATGCGTGCTCTAGGCCTGGTCTACATCGAGAATGAAGCGCGCATATGCGTCTCAGGGGCGGTGGCTGCCGACATAGAAACGGTCGGTAGAGGCCCGATGTCGAATCACTGGATAGACCTGGCAAATAGCGACTGCTTCCTGATCATCGGCGGCAACGCGGCTGAGTCCTTCCCCATTGCCTTCAAATGGATAACCCGTGCTATGGAAAAGGGTGCCAAGCTTATCCATGTCGATCCCCGCTTCACCCGCACCTCGGCCAAGGCTGACCTCTATGCCGCAGTGAGGCCCGGCACCGACGTTGCCTTTGTCGGCGGCATCATACGGTATGTCCTCGATGATATGGAAGCCAGTCCAGGGAACTACAACATGGAGTACGTGAAGGAGTACAGCAACGCCGCTTTCCTCATCAATCCTGCTTTCACTGGACCGGCAGATACGCTGGATGGACTGTTCTCGGGATGGGACGGCAGCATATATGACAAGTCGACATGGCAGTATCAACTGGACGGTTCAGGCGCCATCAAGATGGACAAGACCATGCAAGACCCCAACTGCGTCTTCCAGCTCCTGAAGAAGCACTTCGCCCGCTACACCGATGACAAAGTAGTGGAGATTACCGGCACGGACAAGACCACGTTCCAGCGGATTTGCCAGACCTATGCCGCCACCGGGAAGACGGGTAAGGCAGGAGCCATCGTGTTCTCCTCCAGTGCCTGTCAGCGGAGTATCGGCACCCAGACGGTGCGCACCTTTGGCATATTGCAGCTTCTCCTAGGGAATATGGGGGTGGCTGGCGGCGGACTGGACGGCATCACCGGGGCAGTAAATGGTCTGGGCTGCACTCTGCAGGGCCTGGTCAATCACTGGGGGCCTGGCGGGGGCAGCGTCCGAATGCCCAACAGCAATGAACAGACCTTTGACGCCTATGGCGGAACTAAGGGTCGTTTCGCCAGTATCCTCAAGGCATGGTATGGCGACACGGACCACAACACCAGCTACAACTACCTGCCCAAGAGGGCCGGCAGCTACGATTGGCAGTCACTCTTCGAGGCGATAGACGGCGGGACGATAAAGGGACTCATCTGCTGGGGAATCAATCCAGCGGTGAGCTCACCGAACAGCGGAGCAGCGCGGCAAAGCCTGAGAAAGCTGGACTGGATGGTGGTGATTGACCTGTTGGAGACGGAGACGGCCGCAGTATGGCAGTTAGCGGACTGCAATACCGAGGTATTTCTCCTGCCCGCGGCATCCTCACTGGAGAAGGAGGGCAGCGTTAACAACAGCAGCCGCTGGAATCAGTGGCGCTACAAGGGGATTGATCCTCCTGGCGATGCCAAGAGCGACCTGTGGATAATAACCAAGCTGATGTCAGAGATTAAGGGACTCTATGTCGGGCAGACTGACAAGAATGCCCAAGCCATTACCCAACTGACCTGGAATTACGGCGATACCCCCGATGTGGTCAAGGTAGCCAAGGAGATGAACGGTTACGACCTGACCACAGGAAAGCTGCTGTCAAGCCCTGGCGGTCTCAAGAGTGACGGCACCACCAGTTGTGGTAACTGGCTGTGGTGCGGTATGTACACCGAAGACGGCAATAAGGCACAGAAACGGGGCGTTACCGATCCTTCTGGTATTGGCCTTTTCCCCGAGTGGGGATGGGCTTGGCCAGTGAATAGGCGCATCATGTACAACCGCGCCTCGGTTGACCTGGACGGCAATCCGTGGGACACGTCCCGTCCGGTTATCTCGTGGACTGGTACCGGCTGGGCAGGGGATGTCGCCGATGGGGGCGATCCGCCGGTAAGGACCAGTGGCAAGTACCCCTTCATCATGAAGCCTCAGGGACGGGGACACCTCTTTGGTCCTGGCAGACGCGACGGCCCCTTCCCCGAGCACTATGAGCCCTGGGAAAGCCCGGTGTCCAATCCACTGTCGCCGCAGCAAAACAACCCGGCTGTCACGGTCTGGGAGACTGCCGCCAAGGGCACTGCCGCAGACTACCCCATCGTGGCTACGACCCACCGTCTGACGGAGCACCTGCATACTGGAGCAATGACTAGGCGCCTCCCATGGTTGGTGGATTTGATGCCCGAGATGTTTGTGGAAATGAGCAAGGAACTGGCGGCCGCGCAAGGGATTGCCGCTGGTGATAGGGTTGTTGTGGAATCGGCCCGCGGCGCCAAAGTGAAGGCAAAAGCCGTGGTAACCGCCCGTATCAGGCCCCTACAGGTGAACGGCACGACGGTTCACTATATCAGCTTACCATGGAATTGGGGATACATGGGGCTATCTACGGGGGATAGCGGCAATCTGCTCACCTCCCGCATAGGCGATCCCAACACCGGCATCCCCGAGTTCAGGTCATTCCTGTGTCGCGTACAGAGGGCATAGCGAATCGCTGATTATGTGAGCTGTGCTAACGCTGTTGCCCATCGCCAGATGGGGTCCAGCTTTATATACTTATTTGTCCCTGTCCTGTTGATGATTTCCCACCCATTAGGTAAAATGACCAAGTGTAACACCGTTAGACTCAGAATATATACTATGACGCAAGGCTCAACATTCCTATAAGAGTAGTACAATGAGGTGCAACCGTTGTAACCAGGAATTGGCTGATGATGAGGGCCACGTTTATGGAGGCGAGACGCTCTGCGAAGACTGCTACATAGAAGCTGCTTACCCCACGAAAGCCTGCGACCCGTGGGCGGTTTATGCCGCCAAGCGCAGCCGCGAGAGCATGGGGCAGCAGGGCACAGAGGGCTTGACCGACTTGCAGAAGACGATATATGAGTTCATTAAAAGCCGGGGAAAGGTTACCGGTGAGGAGTTGATGAAACATTTTGCTCTGTCCCCATCGCAGATACAAACCGAGGTAGCCATATTGAGACATTGCGAGCTGGTCAAGGGGCAGAAGGGGGACGGAAAGGTATACCTGACGGTGTTCTAGCATAACTGAGGAGGGTGGCCAAAATGGTAGAGTGGGAAGAAGAGCTTCCGCCGCTGGTTAGAGAGAAACTGGCCAAGATCGGAGCCGCAAGCCCGGAAGAGAAGGAGACAATGAAAGAACTCAGCAACCTGAGTTCTCTTCTTGCTAAGTTCTTTGGAGGTGCGCTTGACTTTGAAGGGCTGTATGAGCGGCTAAAAGAACACGAGAGCCAGGGCAAACAGTTCTTACTGAAAGAGGCCCAGGCGAAGTTAAAGGGCTCGTTCAAGGAAAAGGGACTGCGAATAAAATTTGAGGAAGCGGGTGAGGACAGGCTAACCGTCCACCTTCTTGAAGAAGAGGAGGTCGAAGCGGCAGTCGACGAGGAACAACAAGGTCTGGTCATCGAACTGAGCGCCGGTAATTTCGACGAAGCGGTGAGGAAACACCGGTTGCTGGTAGTTGACTGCTGGGCGCAATGGTGTGCCCCCTGCCGCATGGTATCGCCGGTGGTCGAGGAGTTGGCAAAGGACTACCAGGGTAAGATCACATTTGGCAAGCTGGATGTGGACAACAATCAATCGGTAGCGATGAAGTACAACATCATGTCCATCCCAACCCTGCTCATATTCAAGGATTGGCAGCTCATAGACCAGATAGTAGGTGCCATGCCGAAGAGCCAGTTAGAACAACGGCTAGCTCAATATATCGAGTAAGATTGGCAAATCATGCCGTCGCTTGGTGAAGGGTATGCCCGCCTACGACCTTCAGTGCCAGGAGTTTGGAAAGGCGTCCGAGGTTTTCCGCCGCTGGAAGGAGTCGCACCAGAAGGTGCGGTGCCCTAACTGCAATAGCGAAACTGTTGCCGGCTCAGGCTATTGAGCCAGACTTTTTCGTAGCCTGATAAGGCGTCCAAATCGCTGAATTTCGACGCCTTGTTATCATGAAAGGCATCTGAACCCTAATTGCCCCAGTATACCGCCCAAATCGCTTACTCTAAGCGCGTTTTAAAGCAACTTAAAATTGCCCCCAGGTTCTAATAATACGATAAGGGTTTTTATTTAAGAGCAATTTCGGAGAAACAGGTGGGCAGCACAGCAATAGGAAGGTCACTAATAAAAGGTGCTCGTACCCCCTATAGCTAGGCGAAATCTGCAAATTACCGGTTGCCCTGCCCAAATCAGCCTCTATGGGCTACTGCTTCTCAGCCGTTATAGATTTCTTCGCGCTGGCACACCCCAAAAAAGACATTGGACAGTTTATGCACCGCATATGAGGCCAGACAGGGCCCTTGACCTTTGTTTTATTCTCCTCCTCATAGCTCCGGATATCTGCTCTCAAATTACCAGCCATTCCTGCACCCCCTGTTATTATATTTTGCCTATTGCCGTAATCCGACTCCAAAGCTTTCTGATTACCCTCACGTCTAAGATTTAATTATTACCCTAATATTATGCTTTCATTTTTTGTACTTCCCACCCTATTTCCATGCCAATA
>CAYUCL010000011.1:29925-34366 GCA_964443325.1 uncultured Dehalococcoidales bacterium | reverse complement strand
CAATAGCAATGTGTAATCCTGGAAAGAACATCACCACCAGAAAGAGTCCTACTTCTTGGTTGCCTTCTTTGGTGTTAACTTCTTATATTGCTCCCAAGCAAGTCCAAGATTCTTCTAACTTAAGAATTGCATGCTTCGACTTACTGCCCCGACTCAGAAAAATAAAAGCCAAAGCCTCTTTCCGAATGCGAAACGCATTATCGATAGGGTCTGGTCAAAACGACCTGACCACGTATCCAGGTGCCCCCCAGCAAACATCAAGGGTGAGCTTCGGACAGGAGCACTTATAACACAAGAATGGCTGGGTGTCAACCATATGAGCAATTTGAATGACCAATCCAAGGAAAATGCATGATGGACTTTTAAAGCAGGTTATAAGTGGGTGTTCATGGCAACATTTTAGCACCAATCCAAAGCTGAACGTCTACTTATGGCATACTTTTTGCATCAAATTAGTAAATACCCAATACGTGGCAAAACAAATAGACCATGTTTTCTGCCAATCGATCTGTAAGCTTTGTGGTGTAAGAGGCCTTGCCTACAAACATGAGATTGCGCCAGCCTGTATGCCGATGATTGCCAGTGGGGAGAGCGCCTTTGACTAACGAACCTGTCAACAGGCGTTGACACAATGGTCTCTGCTATTAGGTTAGATAGTATCTGGAGCGGGTGATGGGATTCGAACCCACAACTGCTTGCTTTGGAAACAGCCTTTACCACTATGAAAATCCAAACCGATAAGTCTGAGGAAGTGGATGTTCAGATTTTTCTCCAGACAACGGTCAGAAAGATATTGAGGGAAAACTGCCGCATTCGGGGGATAATAGCAGAGGATACTAAGCTATGTCAATCAGAAAAAGAACGATACCATTTTGACTTTGTTCCTAGCCTGGGATATTCTATATAGTAGACTTACCAGGCTGATACTTAAGGAGGGTATAAAATGGAGAAAGAGAGCTTTGTGGTGATAGGGGCAGTAGCTGCCGGGATGAGTGCTGCCAGCAGATTCAGGAGGAATAAACCTGAGGCAGAAGTTAATGTTGTGCAAAACGGGGAATATGTCTCTTATGGTTCTTGCGGGCTCCCTTACTTTGTGTCGGGCTTGGTCAAGGAACTTAAGGGGCTGGTGGTCTATGATGCCACCTTCTTTAAAGAAAAGAGAAATATTAATATTTTGAGATGGCATGAAGCTACCAAAATAGACCCTGATGCAAAGGTTGTCTTGGCTCGAAACCTCAAAGGAGGCAGTGAGGTAAAGCTGAGTTATGATAAGTTAGCGATATGCACCGGTGCCTTTCCTTCTAAGCCAGAGCTTCCAGGAACTGAGCTTAAGAATATTTTCGTTATTAGGACTGCGGAGGATGGGATAATTCTTAGAAACTTCGTAGATGAGGAAGCACCTAATAAAGTCGCCATAATCGGTGCTGGGCCTATCGGGTTAGAGATGGCAGAAGCCTTTAGTATGCGAGGCATGGAGGTAACCATAATAAAGAGGCCAGGAAGCATTCTAAAGATGTTCGACGACGACATGACAAAAATGGTTGAGGAAGAGCTTAAGGTAAAGGGCGTTAATCTTGTCAAGAATGCTATCATTCAGGGCTTTGAGGCTGATGGAGAAGGAAAGGTCAAAGCTGTAATCCTTGCCGACCGAAGGCATGAGACCAATTTTGTCCTATTAGCTACAGGCTCAAAACCAGATTCAAGATTAGCTAAGGAGGCAGGTCTTAGAGTTAATACTGACGGAACGATTGCTGTTAATGAAAGGATGCAAACCAGTAACCCTGATATCTACGCTGCTGGTGATTGTGTAGGGCAGAAGCATCTGGTAACTGGTAAGGACGTCTATATACCTCGGGGTACTACAGCTAATAAGCAAGGCAGAATAGCTGGGGAAAATGCCTCTGGGGGAAGTGATAGCTTCGATGGCATTGTCGGGACATTAGTTTCTAAGGTCTTCGACCTAACAGTAGCCCGTACCGGGCTAAGCTCTAGCGAAGCAGCCGCCGAGGGCTACGATTTTACTACCTCTACAATATCTCACCCTGACCACGCCTTCACCTATCCTAACCCTGAACCAGAGGATATTACTACTAAACTGATAATGGATAAGAAAACAGGGAAGCTGCTGGGTGCCCAGATGATAGGCAAACATAAAACAATGGGAGTAGCCAAGAGAATAGATGTCTTTGCTACTGCACTCCAAAATAGAATGACCATTAAGGAGATAAATACGCTAGACTTAAGTTACTCTCCACCTTATTCTCCCTTTTACGATAACATTCTAATAGCTGCAGAGGTCGCCCTCAAGAAACTCCGCACTTGATTAGCGTTTAGGGCAGTCATGGATGTTTTCTATCAATATGTAATTTGTGGCAGACAAGACTTCATCCGACACCTGAGATGTCTCTGACTCTCTGCCGGCTGTAACCAGTCCATTTTTGGCTTTAGAATTTAGCGTGGTTTGTTTTTACCTCCATTTCCTGTACCTTTCTCTCCCTCTGAGAGGTTCACAGTCAGAACAGTATTCCCTCGGTCTCCCCCTCTTACCATCATATTGAGCAGTTAACAAAGCACCACACCGCCTGTAGTGAATCACCCCGTTACTTTCCCTGGTTTCGTCCTTTTTCTGGCGATTCTGCCTTCGTGGTGGAAGTACCTTCTCAATGGGATTAGTGACAAGCTGGTCAGTATGGTAAATTCACCTGCACAAGGTTTTGATAAGGCGATAGTAATTGTGTTTGGCATTACCACAAGTGAGAGAAATCAGATAGGCATTGATACCTTCAGGAGTAAGAAGATACCCTATGAATCCATCAAGGGCATAATGATAAAGGGTTATTGTCTTAGAGTTTATGCCTGATGACCTGGATGGGATAAACGCATTGAGGAGTTGGCTTGTGAACTTTTTGAAGCTAAATCCTCGGAAACAGTGGAGCGGGTGATGGGATTCGAACCCACGACAGCTTGCTTGGGAAGCAAGCACTCTACCACTGAGTTACACCCGCCAAAATCGTATTCATTTTAGCCCCACACTATCTCTCTGTAAAGGGGTTGTACTCGTTCACGTGAGCAGTGGCACCTGAAAACATAGAAAGGGCGTTAGCGGTATGAAGAGCCCTAGCCCTTTTTACCCACCGGAATTACATATAGTGGGGCCACATCCTCAGGCATGCCCACAATATCTCTTACACTATCATCATAGAAAGCACCGATGGTGACTATGCCCAGGTCCAAGGCGGTCGCCTGAAGATAGACATTCTGGGCAGCGTGTCCCGATTCCATGTGAACATATCTGATGCCCCGTTCGCCATATTTCGCTGTTGTTCTCTCATAAACAGCAGCAATGACAATATCTATGGCTCCATTCCGCACTGAGTCCTGCCCAAGAGCAGCCTCAGCCAGTTCACCCCTGATATCTCCGTCCTTAACCTTGACCAGTTCGTGCCCATCAGGCTTGTACTGATATACGCCAGGTGCAAGGTCCTCAACGTTGCCCACCACCACATAGACTTCGAGCGGATACAGCGCCCCTGCCGATGGTGCAGTGCGGCCTCCCCATGCCGCTGTTATCCCCTGAGCTGCCCACAAAAGCTGGGAGACCTCTTCCAGACTCAATGCTTCATCGGTATATTCCCTGATCGATCTTCTTTGGAGCAACGTCTCTTCCAGTGATACGTCGCTGGTCAACCTCACCTCAGATAAGCTGACTGGCTCATAATCAACTGACCCCGGTGTGGGCGTTGCAGTAGGCCCCGCGCAACCAGCGAGAATTAAAAGAACCAGTAAAAGGAGCAAATTCCGTTTCATCTCTCGCCTCCATAACCATCCTTGAATTAATTGGATTCAAATAATGTCTGCTATTGTTGTGGACAGCCGCCAAATAAGCAAGCTTGTTCAGCCTCTTTGTCTCTAACCGGTGAAATTCCTACTTAGTGTCAGTGCATTCTAGGTTAGTAGTGCTCATGTAGCAAGGAGGAAGGTCTACTGCAAGAGCCATTTATGAGAGAATATAACCCATCGTAGCAAACAAAGCACCATAACGCTTGATGCTTAGTTGAATATCGAAACCACTGGTCTATCACGGTTCTATCATGATACTAAGGTAATCGGCATCTATCTCGTTTACAGTAGGAATAGCAAACTGGTTCAATTAGCAGGCGATGCCATCAGCAAAGATACCCTTCGTCAAGCTTATCATTACCCATATCCAATCCCCCTAAATCCCCCTTTGCAAAGGGGGACTATTTTTCCCCTTTTTTAAAGGACCCACACCTTCCCCCTTTTTTAAAGGGGGCAAGGGGGATTAATTTTGTGGTGCTGATAAATCTGTTGAGAGTGGGATTATGATGTTCTGAAATAAAAAGCTGGAAGCTCATCATTACCTACATCCAATCCCCCTAAATCCCCCTTTGCAAAGGGGGACTATTTTTCCCCTTTTTTA
>CAYUCL010000011.1:0-29825 GCA_964443325.1 uncultured Dehalococcoidales bacterium | reverse complement strand
AATGACCTACACCTTCCCCCTTTTTAAAAGGGGGCAAGGGGGATTAATTTTGTGGTGCTGATAAATCTGTTGAGAAGGGGGATTATTTTTATAGTACAGATAGGCCTGTTGAGCGTCGTGGTCAAGCCAGCGAGCGAGTTGACAAATGGCTTTTTGCAGTCTACAATTCGCCCTCAAGCATTTATCTCAGATGAGACAATGGAGTTAGCAATCAAGGAGGTGATTAATGTCGGAGAAAAAGGTATCTTATCCGGTCTCTATTATTGGTGAACTCACCGAACCGCCGGGTCGCGGTTGGTGGCTCATCAAGTGGCTGCTGGCACTACCACATTACATCATATTGTGGTTCTTGTGGATAGCCTTCTTCGTGGTGACTGTGATAGCCTTCTTCGCTATCTTGTTCACGGCGAAGTACCCAAAGGCACTGTTTGACTTCAATGTAGGGGTTATGCGCTGGTCATGGCGCGTAGCGTTCTACAGCTATCAAGCCCTGGGCACTGACAAGTATCCACCTTTCACCCTCAAAGCGGGTGGTTACCCTGCTGATTTGGAGGTGGTCTATCCAGAAAGGCTCTCCCGCGGGCTTGTCCTGGTAAAGTGGTGGCTTTTGGCTATTCCGCAGTACATTGTAGTTGCTTTGTTGCAGGGAGGCTGGGGCAGTAGCAATAGCGCAGGCTTGGTTCCTATTCTCACCATCTTTGCCGGAGTAGCATTACTATTCACTGGTAGGTATCCTGAGGATATTTTCAAGGTTGTTGTGGGGATGAATCGCTGGTCGTACCGCGTGTCTGCCTATGCGGCGCTGATGACAGACCGATACCCGCCATTCCGCCTTTGGGACTAGTGCTCGACCCAGCCCGAACGGCTTGGCGTGGCTCCTTTAGCCGCCAACACTTTCAAGTGATGCGGCGGTAAATCAGCCTTTTCATAGCTTGCCAATACGTTCCTTCGCAATAAGGGTTCACATCACATCCGTATCATGCTGTTGGCAATTGCCCCACAATTTGTACAGGTATGCCGCTTTGAAATCGCAGACAAACCTGTGTCCATATACCTGTTATAGCCGCAGCCTCAGCAGACTGTTTGCTATGACTATGGTGGTACGCAACAGAAAACCATAAAGTTAGGTAGCCTAGGAAGGTTGTTACGCCAGGCTGGACCTGCCGACTCTACACCCTATACCATCACCGAACATGCATTGGTGAAAGCACCAGGTTTATGCTACCATTGCTTTGTCCTGCAGTCTCAACTCAAAGGGGGAGAGAAGATGAGCCTAAAAACCAGGGAAGAATACTTTGACAGCCTGAGGAGGCTGAACCCAAGGTTATTTATGTTCGGTGAACAGGTAGAGCGTGCGGTTGACCATCCCATAGTCAAGCCGTCGTCAAACTCGGTAGCCATGACCTATGAGCTGGCTCAACAGCCAGAGCATGAAGACCTGCTTATAGCATCATCACACCTGAGCGGGGAGAGAATCAACCGCTTTACCCATATTCATCACAATCGGGACGACCTTATTAAGAAGATAAAGATGCTGAGGCTGCTAGGACAGAGAACGGCTACCTGCTTTCAACGCTGTGCCGGGATGGATGCCTTAAATACTATGTCGGCGGTCACCTTTGAGATAGACCAAGAGTGTGGCACCGACTACCACCAAAGGTTTAACGCTTTTCTGAGCTATGTCCAGAAGGAGGACCTGGTTTGTTCAGCAGCTATGACCGATCCCAAGGGTGACCGACGCCTGACCCCCAGCAAACAGAAGGACCCCGATTCATACCTGAGGGCAGTGGATGAAACGGCCAACGGGATCGTTGTACGCGGTGCCAAGCTGCATATAACTGGCGCACTGAATTCACACGAGATAATCGTTCTCCCCACCAGTAACATGAGGCCCGAGGACAGGGACTACGCTGTAGCCTGCGCTATACCCAGCGATAGCAAGGGCGTTTCGTATATCTACGGTCGCCAATCAAGCGATACCCGCAAGCTGGAGGGTGTAGAGATCGATGTAGGGAATCCAAGTTTTGGGAGTCAAGAGGCACTGATAGTATTCGATAATGTCTTCGTCCCTAAAGAGAGGGTTTTCATGATGGGGGAGCATCAGTTTTGTACCCGAGTGGTAGAGGTGTTCGGCTCTTATCATCGAAGTAGCTATGGGGGTTGTAAATCGGGACTGGGTGATGTTCTCATCGGTGCTGCTGCACTCATTGCTGACTACCAGGGGACAGCCCAGGCAGCCCATATTCGGGACAAGCTGGTTGAGATGACCCACTTGAATGAAACGCTCTACGCCTCCGGCATAGCCTGCTCTGCTGAGGGCTATGAGCTTCCCTCCGGCGGCTATCTTGTCAATCGCCTGCTGGCCAATGTCTGCAAACTGCACGTGGGTAGATTCCCCTTTGAGATAGTTAGACTGGCCCAGGATATAGCCGGCGGCCTGATGGTCACCCTACCCTCGGAAAAAGATTACAAGCATCCTGAGTTAGCTGACTTGTTGCAGAAATACCTGCAAGGAGTGCCCGAAATAGCAACAGAGGCCAGGGTGCGCATTCTGAGGCTGCTGGAGAACATGACCCTGGGGACTGGCGCCGTGGGTTACTTGACCGAGTCGCTTCATGGGGCTGGATCTCCCCAGGCCCAACGGATAATGATCGAACGTGAGACCGACCTGGAGTATAAGAAGCAGCTTGCGAGGAATATCGCAAGAGTAAAGCAATAAGCAGCCAGGATCAGGTCTCGGTGAACGTGCCTTGGCTTGATATGTTTTCTTGGGAGAGCATATCCCTCATCTTCCCTTGAATTCAGGTGCCCGTTTTTCTAAGAAAGACCTGATACCCTCCTCGCGATCCTCAGTCTCGAAGCAGTACTCCAGCGCATAATTATTCATTTGCCAGTGCGTCATCATATCCGTCCGCGACACTTCATATAGCATCCGCTTGGATATGCCCATAGCCACAGGTGGGCCGCTGGCGATCTCCTTTGCCAGTTCCATTGTGGTGGGCATCAGCTCATCGGCGGGGACCACTCGGTTGAGCAGGCCAATGGCCATGGCCTCTGGTGCCTCGATGATACGGCCAGTGAACACCAACTCACAGGCCTTGGCGATGCCGACGATGTGCACCAGGTTGTACGCCCCACAGGACTCTGGAGGAATGCCTCTCCTGGTCCAAACTGCGCCCATCCTGGCATTTTCGGAGCCAATGCGGATGTCGCAGGCTAGAGCCAGGCTCAGCCCCTGACCTACTGCCGGGCCGTTCACCGCAGCAATGGCAGGCTTCATCATGTCTTGCAGAATCGCCGGGAAGGCATCCCTGTCCTTCCTATCGAGGATGCGCTTTGCCGTTCTCACCCGTGTAATCTCGGCCGGCCGCTCCTTAACATCCTCACCGGCGCAGAATCCACGGCCAGCCCCGGTGATAACCAGCACCCGCACATCCTCATCCTGGTCCAGTTCCTCCAGCAGACGCACCAGTTCGTCATGCAGTTGAGCTGTAAAAGCATTAAGCCTATCGGGTCTATTCAGGGTGATGGTAGCTACATGATCGGCCTTCTCCAGGATAATAGTCTGATAGTCCATAGCATATCTCCTCCTATCTAGCGATGTTTTTTGCTTTGGTCCTTAGCCAAAAGGGATACTTTTTAATCAAGAAGAATCTCGCGGTTGTGGCTTTGGCCCTGCTACGATTATATACCTTTTCAGCCTTGCCCGCCTTCTTCCTTATGCACGTATCTGGACCCACGTTTCCCCAGGCCTCACGATATCGCTTACGGCTATGATTGACAACGTGTATTGTGAAGGCCATAATCGGTATGAGTTGGCGAAACCGCCAATAGAATATTAGCACGCTCATTGCTCCCCGATTAATGAATGAATCTATGAAGCTGAAAGACAAGGTAGCGTTGATAACTGGTGGCGGCAAGGGTATGGGGCGGGCCATTGGACTGGCATTTGCCACTGAGGGGGCAGACATTGTAGTCAACGACCTGGATTATAGCAATGCACAGAAGGTTGCCGCTGAAATCCAGTCTCTGGGGCGCCAGTCGCTGGCCAATGGAGCGGATGTCTCCGACAGCCAGGCTGTGGATAGCATGGTCAAACAGGCAGTGGATAAGTTTGGCCAGATCGATATTCTGGTGAACTGTGCCGGCATTCTACTGGTTAAAGAAATAGGCGAGACTGACGACGATGAGTGGAGTCGTGTAATAGCTGTCAACTTGAATGGCGTTTTTTACTGCACCAAGTCTGTACTAACCCACTCGATGCTACCAAGGCAAAGTGGCAAGATTATCAGCTTTGCCTCCGTCACACCCCTTAGAGGTGAGGGGTCAGTGTGCGCATACGCCGCCTCCAAAGGGGGCGTTATCGGATTTACCAAGGCCCTTTCCAGAGAGGTTGGACGAAGAGGAATAAATGTGAACGCTATCGCCCCTGGTTATATAGACACCGACCAGACTAAGGACGCCTTTGTCGACCGTACCAGGGAACACGTCATGAGACAAATTACCTTTCACAGGATAGGGGTCCCGACAGACATAGTCGGCACCGCCGTTTTCCTCGCCAGTGACGATTCCGCCTACATGACAGGCCAGACTATTATCGTTGATGGTGGAGTGGTCTAGGCGGTGGGACAATTAATATAGCGCCAGATTGAGCCAATACCGACACAATATCATGAATGCGACTTATCAGGAGGTGATTCGCCGATGAAAGCAGCAGTGTGGAAAGATATCAGTGTTTTTAAATTGGAGGAGGTTCCCGAACCACAGCCAAGACCTGATCAGGTCAAGGTGCAGATAGCCTATTGCGGTATATGCGGCTCCGACCCTCATATTGTGGAAGGTCGGCTGCCGGTCGCCGGCAAACCACCCCGAATTATCGGCCATGAAGCCTCGGGAACCATAGTGGAGGTGGGTAGCGATGTACGGCGCTACCAGGTGGGACAAAGGGTGGCGGTCAATTATATGGCCTACTGTGGAGCCTGCTACTACTGCCGCAATGGAATGCAGCACTTCTGCCAGAAGCCCTTCTTCTCGGCGAAGTCCTTTGCGGAGTACGCCGTATTCAAGGAAGAGTCGGTATTCTTGCTGCCCGACAACGTTAGCCAGGAAGAGGGCGCCTTGACCGAGCCAATATCGGTGGCCCTCCACGCCATTGACGTTGCCAACATCCACCCCGGCAACTCGGTAGCCATATTTGGAGCGGGCCCTATTGGACTGCTGCTACTGCAGTTGGCTATCAGGTCTGGTGCCACCAGGACACTGGTCTCTGAACCAGTGTCAGGGAAAAGGGAACTGGCCAAGCGGCTGGGAGCCGATGTAGTGGTTGACCCCTTCAACGAGAACCTGGAGGAGATCAGCAAACAACTGACCGAGTCCAGGGGCTTTGATACCATTCTGGAGGCGAGCGGAAGTCTTGCCGCTGCCAGGCAAGCCATCTTTCTTGTTGATAACTGCGGCACGGTACTCTGGTTCGCCGTCTACCCACTGGACGGCGAGGTAGGCGTCCCACCCTACTATCTGTACGATAAAGAGTTGACCATTCGCTCCATCGTTAGATCACCATATACCTTTCCGCGGGCTGTTGCCCTGCTGCCCAAGCTCGAGCTCAAGTCGCTAATATCAGACATCATACCTCTTGAGGACATCAACAAGGCTTTTGCCCTCCACAAAGAGGGGAAGGCTGTGAAGATACTAATCAAGCCATGAATTCCAGAACAAACGGAGGAGCAAAAATGGCTAACACACAATCCAAAGAGGAACTCATACGCTTCTTAGAAGCGAAAGCGGCTGAAGTGCGTGAGAGTATCATCAAAGTCACCAGTGCAGCTGGCAGCGGCCATGTCGGTGGAGGTCTATCTATGACCGATATCCTGGTGGCTCTCTACTATCACGTTCTTAAGTACGACCCCCATAATCCCAAATGGCCGGAGCGAGACCGCTTTATCCTGAGCAAAGGCCATGGTGCCATCGCCCTGTGCCCTGTCCTGGCTGATGTCGGATATTTTCCGGTAGAGAAGTTGGCTACCTTCAACCAGTTGGACAGCCCGTTTGGTATGCACCCAGACCGTAACAAGATACCCGGGGTGGAGATGAGTACCGGCTCCCTGGGACATGGCCTTTCTGTAGCAGTCGGGGCAGCCCTGTCCGCACGCGTTGACCACGCCAGCCACCGCATCTTCTGCCTCATGGGCGATGGCGAGCTAGACGAAGGCCTGATTTGGGAGGCAGCTATGTCAGCGGCCCACTATAAGCTGGGCAACCTGGTGGGTATTGTTGACCGAAATGGGCTATCCCTGGATGGCTTCACTGAAGATGTCATGACCCTGGAGCCTCTTCTTCAAAAATGGGAGGCCTTCGGCTGGCGAACGCAGGAGATCGATGGACACGATATGGGGGCGCTGCTCGATGCCTTTGCAAACTTGCCACCCACAAGTGATACTCAGCCTACCGTAATCATCGCCAAGACGGTGAAGGGCAAAGGTGTGTCGTTTATGGAGAATACCGTTGACTGGCACTATGGGAACCTGGATGAGGAACTCAGAGACCAGGCTTTGGCAGATCTAAAGAGTAAAAAACCCGCTGGAGGTGGTCATCATGGCTAAGGGTACATTCACCTGGAACGTTATGGACCTGGAGAATCTGAGCGCCAGGGAGACCTACGGCAAGGTATTGGCACAGTTCGGCGAACAGAACGAGAATATTGTTGTGCTGACTTCCGACCTGATGCTTTCTAATAAGACAGTGGACTTTGCCCGGGCCCTGCCCGAGAGGTTCTTCAACTTCGGCATAGCTGAGGCAAACATGATGGCCGCCGCTGCCGGCTTCGCTATCAGCGGCAAGATACCCTTTGTCAGCACTTTCGCTTGCTTCGCCTCCATGCGCTGCTGTGAGCAGGTACGCACCGATATCGCCTACCCCAACTTGCCGGTGCGTATAGTGGCTACACATGCAGGGGTCAGCCACGGTGCTGCCGGCACCACTCACCACGCCACGGAAGACCTGGCGATTATGAGGTCGCTGGCCAATATGACGGTTATAGCCCCCGCCGATGCCACCGAGACGGCTGAGGCGGTCAGGGCCAGCATTGACTACCCTGGACCGGTCTATATCAGGATCGGCCGCGGACGAGAGCCTCTTGTCTATCAACCAGGATATGACTATGAGATCGGCAAGGCCATCACTCTCCACCAAGGCAACGATGCTACCGTCTTCGCCTGCGGCGTTGCGGTGTCGGCTGCCAAAAATGCCGCCGAGAAGCTGGAGGCTGAAGGGATAAGCCTCCGGGTGATCGACCTTCATACATTGAAGCCAATAGACGAAGAGGCAGTGATTAGAGCTGCTGTGGAAACAGGAGCCATCGTTACCGCCGAGGAGCACACCATCATCGGCGGCCTGGGAGGAGCAGTGGCTGAGGTGCTGGCAGACGCCGGGATAGGGGTCTGCTTCAAGAGGATAGGCTTTCCCGACGTATACACGGACATTGGTTCCCCCCGAGAGCTGCTGAGCCGCTACGGGATCGATGCAGATGGCATAATCAGGGGGGTCAGGGAAGTACTGGAGAAGAAGGCCAAGAAGGCTAAGTAGGCAGACGAAGTCAAGCTTATGGCGAGCGGAATAATACATGAGACGTATCAATAACAACGCCGTTCGTGGTGAGCCTGTCGAACCATGGACGGCCCTTCGACAAGCTCAGGTCATGCCCTCACCCTCACCCTAGCCCTCTCCCTTCAGGGAATCAGATTGCTTCGCTCCACTCGCAATGACAATAATAGTACGGCATGTGTCATGGGCTGCACCCCACCTGTCATTGCGAGGAGCGTCAGTGACGAAGCAATCTCGGGGAGGTAATGTAGGGAATGGTTCCTCCCCCCACCCAGATTCTTCCCCTTCACTTTGTGAAGGGTCAGAATGACAGGACGGGCGGGTGGGCGGGTCAAAATCTATCCTAACCCCCGTACGACTTCCGAAATCTCTCCAGCATCTTCCTCGGGGTTACCGCTGGCCTTTCATACTTGGGCAATTCCCCTTCTATCCCGAACAGGTACTTCGCTATACTCTTCAAGCTGTCAAGGTCATATCTCGCCATCATGGTTATGGTCTCCATCTGGGGCGAGCCACCGCCATGCAACCCCGCCACCTGCATCACACCGGACAAGTCTGAGACTATCATATTCTCTATGCCGCGGAAGCATCTGTGCTGATTCTCCGCCGATATTTGTGGATTCCTCATCAGGTATTTGTTTGCCAGGTCCTTTGTTTCCTCTGCGAAAAATTCCTCCTCAAAGGGCATGGTAGAGCACAGACCCCCGGCGAGGTCGGCCACGATTTTATACTCATTGTAGATCTCTTCCCCTGCCAATCTTCTGCCCGCATTGGTCAAAATCTCATCGGGTATGTAGGTTCCAGATGGCGACTTCTCAGCGCGGTAAGCGCTCATCTGACCGGCGGCGAGGACAAGCTCTGCCGTACCTATAATGTGAGAAATCTTTTCCCGTACGTGGGCTTGTCTTTCGATACCGTTGTATTCCGCCACAAGCGCAGCAGCGCTGGCCAAAACCTCGGATACAGCCGGCTTACAGCCAGTGTATGAATGCCTGTGGTAGTGCGCAAAAAGCAAGGCAAGAAAACCACCATATGCTGTTTGCCTTGGGTCACCCTTTCCGTCCAGAAACACCCTATCCCGAGGTACGAAAACATCGTCAAAGATGGTATACGATTCAGCGTCGCCCATTTCGGCAATAGGGGCCTTGAGCCACTTCCTCTTATGTTGGTACGCTGGCCTGATGAGCATCTTCACCCCTTCCCAGTCCGCCGGGACGGCAAAAGCAACGGCGTATTCATTGTCTTTCTCGGTCATAAATCTGGTAGGTATGGCTATTATCTCATCGCTTACTGGGGCGGTAGTGTTATCAATCTTGGCTCCCCTTACCACAATCCCATCTGGCCTGCTTTCTATTATCCTCAGATACAGGTCAGGGTCGGCTTGCTCGTGAGGTCTTTTCAATCTGTCGCCTTTGGTATCGGTTTGAGCACAGTTGGCACATATATCATTATCCTGCCAGTACCTGAGATACTTTATAAAGTTCTGGTTCGTATCTGTGCCCAGAGCCTGGTCCATTTCATAGGTGATGACGGACAGAGCATTCATGGCGTCTATTCCCATGCACCTCATGATGCAGCCTCCGACCCTATGGCATAATAGCCTGGTCATCTGCTGCTTCTTCAGCAGGTCGTCAACGCTTTGATGAATATGAGTGAACCTGTTTATCTTCTCTCCGGTTAGATGTGAAGTCGCCGTGCATAGCTCCTCCCACTCCTTGTCATTCGCCCGGTCATACGTCTCTTGTATAACATGTAGCTGCCCGGCAATCCTCTCATCATCCCTGCCTATTTTCTCACCACCCATGTACATGTTTCTTCTCATCTTCTTCAATCGGCTGTAATACTCGTCGAAAGTCTTCACTGCCATGGCTAATCCTCCTCAATTCTTTAGATTCTCATAACCCCATTTTTACCAAGATTACTATGCGGCACCATCCTTATAATAAAAATTACCCCTATCTCACCCTAAATAGCCTGCCCCCCATCCACGCTGATAACCGCCCCGGTTACGTAGTTGGAGGCGTCAGAGGCCAGGTATATCATCGTTCCCACCATTTCCTCAGGTTCGCCTATGCGTCCCATTGCGGTGCTGCTCACCGCACCCTTTAAGATCTCCGGGTTATTCCACAGGGCTTCGCTGAAGCGAGTCCTCAGTAGCCCTGGCGCTATTACATTCACCCTGATGTTGTACTTGGCCCATTCCTGAGCCATGATCTTGGTTGCCATGATTACCCCGGCTTTGCTTATGGAATAGACCGGTAATGTGCCAGCCCTGAGGCCCGCTACAGAGGAAACGTTGGTAATCCTGCCTCCACCCTGCTCCTTCATCACCCTGGCCACCGCCTGGCTGAGAAAGAACAGCCCCTTCAAGTTGAGGTTCATAATGGTGTCCCATGCTCTATCCTCTATATCCAGCGCGGAGTCCATCACCGGATTGGAACCAGCGTTATTCACCAGGATATCGATCCTGCCAAACTCCTCCTTGACCCTGGTCACCAGATTATTAATATCTTCCATCCTGCCTATATGGGCTGCTACCGCCAGTGACTTCCTTCCCAATCCCCTTATCTCCTCAGCTACATTTTCCAGGTCGGAAAGTTTCCGGCTAGCCACCGCAACATCTGCGCCAGCCTCAGCAAACCCCAAAGCAGCAGCCCGTCCAATGCCACGGCTGCCGCCGGTTACCAGAGCCACTTTGCCATCAAGCGAAAATTGGGAGACGGACATTTGTATTACCTCCTCTCGTCGTTTTCCTGACCAGTATAGCACAGTCGTAGTTCTTAGTAGAGTAGGAATACTAAGAATAAGCCTATCAGCGTTAACCAGCGATACCTTGCCGCCCGCACCTCTGGTGCACTTCGCCTGCCTTGGTTACTTTGCGATCCACAGGTCGTGCGGCAGGTAGCGGGTCAAATTCTCGTTGCCATCATCGGTGACCAGGACGATGTCCTCGGGCATTCCCCCAACGACCTCACCGTCGCGATCAAAGGCACCAAGCTCGATGCACAGCACCATCCCCGGCTGGACCACAGTCTCATTATCCGCTCTGATCCACGGTGGCTCGTGGTTGGCCAGCCCCGACCCATGCCCCATGAAGTCGACCACCGGTCTCTGCTGTGGGTCTCGCTTTTGAATATTCTCCACAGCGGCGTGATAGATATCGCAGATGCGAATGCCGGGCTTAACTCCAGCGACGGTTTCGAGGAAGCCCTCCCTGGCTATATTGTACAGGTCGATTTGCCTTTGCGGTGGGTCGCCTACATAGAAGGTTCGCTGAAAGTCGAGCTGATACCCTTTGTAGGAGGGGCCGCAGTCGCAGATGCCCTGGTCTCCTGTCTGAATGACCCGGTCAACAGGGGGCGTTATCCAGCGCATTACCCCACCAGCCTCACTGGAGTTGCTCGACCAGCACAGCCAGGTGGACACATTGGGTGAGTTGTGCAAGCCATGCTCAGCGGCTGCCTTCCAGAACACTCGGTGCACCTCAAGCTCGTTCACCCCAGGTCGTATCGCTTCCAGTGCCGCCCCGACCACAGCGCAGGCACGGCGGCAGCCCTCGCGAATGATCTCTACCTCATAAGGCGTTTTCACCATCCGCTGCTCCCAGATAACCGGGTCAGCGCTTACCAGCTTCGCCCCCGGCAGCCCCTTGTGCAGGGTTTCATACTCGTCGAAGGATAGATAGGTGTCTATGTCAGGCCCGGTTTCCACGCCCAGAACCCCGTTGCTCAGGCCAAGGTCTTCGATGGTGCTAAAGAACAAGGGCCAAAAGGCATTGGGGCGTCGCCTCGACAGCTCGGTCCACATGCGCATATCCTCTATGTACGTGTTTAGCGTCAGCGTGGATTGAAATGCATTGTGCGCCACCACCACAGGGTCATGGTCGGCACACAGGATCATCGCCGAGCGCCAGCAATCGTTGTGCATCTGGGCGGCATCAGTCCACCCGCCGTAATACCACCAGCTTGTGGGAGAGAATAACAGCAAGGCATCCAGGCTATGCTTATTCAGGAGCTGCCTTGCCTTATCGATGCGCAGCCTGTATTCGTCATAGGGAAAATGAGGCCACTTTACCCCCTGTTTCATGTTCACCCTCCGCTTTAAGATTTTTTAAGAAATGAAAGTGCTGCGGATATGGCCAGTCACGGCCATATTCCACGCCAGCAGCCATGCTATGCCTATTGCACATGGCTGTCAACCCGTTGTACTGTGGTTGCTTAGCGACGTAGCGCGAGGCTTTAGCCTCGCTATGAGAAGGCCCCGGCGTGTCGAGGCGCTACAGTAGGTGCAAATACACAAGGCAAGATTACTAAACGAGGTCATGGATCCGAATTGCCAGAGGGCTCTCTTCAGGCGGATGAGCGATCCCCCACAACAAGTTGCATAAAGCGATTGGTTATATGCTCTTTAGTGCCCATATGATGCAGCGATAACTCGCTCTCGCCGGGCAACTTGTCCAATCCCATCTACTCATTGTATCATGAGCTTACATGAAATCCCGCTATAGGAGATTCACATGAGTCATTTACAACTTAGAATGTGGGCTATTGCAACTATTACGCTTGCTTTTTTGGCTTGCGCTGTTCGCCTCGGCTGGGCCGCCAGTCATCTCATGCCGGCGGATGCCCGAGCCCTCATCGTTCTGCTCATGCTCGCCGTTCTTAATGTATACTCCCTAATCATCTACATCATTGTCAGACCAAGTCGCGAGAAGCTGAGCAATCTGTTTTTCAAGATATGGATTACGGTGACAGTTACGGCCACTGCTGCTGCTGGCGCCATCCACTTCGTCCGCTTTTTGCCATCCCCTCAGTGTGTGCCGCCATTCAGCCCAATAATAGCCATCCTGCTCCTTGTGGGGGGTATTAGCGGTTATCTACTGGTACTCTGGGTTGTCTGGTCTGTTCTGAAGGCGGGAGAAAAGCGATTTTGAACATCCCGCGCCTGAGGCGTCACCTCTTCCATTACGGTGGGTTTCGCCCTTCCGCTGAAGGGCTCCACCCACCCTACAATCTTTTATATTTGTCAAAGACCCTATACAGGGATTTTTCCAATCACTGAACAAATCATGACTCAGGCTCTAACTCAATCTGCAGTGCAACAAGAATTCTACACACCATGCTGTAGTAGCCAATGGCTGCTGTTAGTTCAACAATCTCGTGCTCACTCAAGAAGCTCCAGAGCTTAGCAAACGTGTCGTCTGACGCCCCAATATGCTGCGTCACCTCGTCAGCATACTGTAGTACCGCCCGCTCTTGATCGTTGAATGCAGCCGAGCTAGCCCAATGCGGGATCTCGTCAATCTGCTTTTGACTAGCCCCGGCCTCCAGTGCCCTAGAAGTATGCTGCTTGAACTCATACTCAGCTCCCGCGAGATCGCCAACACGGAGGATGGCTAGCTCCCGTAGCCTGGGCGATAGTACTTCTCCTAGAAGAATCGAATTGCCAAGGCGCTGGAAGTTAAGACCTATGTAAGGACAATGGCCCATTACCTTGAACAGGTTAATGATTTGGGAGCCATGCTTTTCTACACTTTGATATAGTTCTTTTACCTTGGGATGAGCCTGGTCTTTCTCCACTAAGCTAACTCGTGGCATTTTGCCTCCTTTATAAATTTTCGATTATGAATATCCTAATATGCCGAGAGCCCACCATCAACCGCAATGGTCTGTCCAGTTATAAATGACGCTTCAGGTGAAGCCAGAAATAACACAGTATAGGCTATCTCTTCCGGTTTGCCATGTCGCTTGAGAGGCACTCTCTGCTCAACGTTGCGAATACGTTTTTCGTCCATTATCTGGGCAACCATCGGCGTATCGATAAAACCAGGGGCCACGCAGTTCACCCTAATACCGTATTTTGCCAGCCCAACCGCAAGGCACCTGGTCAATGCGACGACACCAGCTTTGGAGGCAGCATAGGCGTATATAGCATGCGAAAAAAACGCCGCCATAGATGCATTGTTTACTATCGCGCCACCTCCATTCTTTATCATCTCAGGAACAGCGTATTTACAGACGAGAACTATACTCTTGACATTGGTGTCCATAACAGCATCCCATTCCTCGTCGGTAACCCTGAGGCCAACGCCACCTGAACCAATACCAACATTATTGAATAGTATATCCAACTTGCCATACTTGGAAATTGTCGCCTCTACCAGATTCTTAGCATCTGACTCCTTGGTGACATCTGCCTGCACCGCTGTAGCCTCACCGCCTTCGTTTTCAATGAGTTTAACCGATTCCTCAGCGGCAGCGAGATTTCGGTCAACGGCAACCACTTTGGCCCCCTCCCTGGCAAACAGGATAGCTGTAGCTTTCCCGTTCCCCATCCCGGCTGTTCTTGAGCCAGCGCCTGTTACTATTGCCACTTTGTCCTTCAGTCTCATTTCTCAATCACCCCCCAAAAGTGTGAGTATGTTTTATTTTAAAAGCCCCCGTTTCTAACTTCAACCTTATCCTCTTCCAGTTCCCTTATCCCCACTGCTTCATATAGGTATCGTCAATAATACTGGCACACCTCAGCAATGGACACTTTAGGTAGCTGAGCTGTCTCTGTCAAGGGCACTAAGTTCGTCATTACCCACATCTTTCCCCCTTTTGTAAAGGACACACATCTTCCCCCCTTTTTAAAGGGGGCAAGGGGGATTTTGTTGCTTTGTAAAATGTGGTAAGACTGCTCTGGTCAAAAGTTATCACGAGATTAAGCTAGCTAAAATCATAAGTGATTAAATGAGAATGTATAATCCCCCTGAATCCCCCTTTACAAAGGGGGATTTTTGGTGCGTGATACTATGCCTTTTAAAGGGGGCTTTGTTTAGATGTGATGCCATGCCTTCAAGAAGAGGTGATTTTGTTTGTAAATGATGATAAGTCTTTTAAGAGGCTAGAGATAAACACGGCTAGATTCGTGTCGCCGAAATTTCATACTATGCCGACTTGCTACCGACGGCCAAGAGTATCATCAAGAAAAACAAGGAGTTGCTCGTTATTAGTAGCAAGTAGCTCTACCATTGATTCAATCGCAAGGTTCAATAGGAAAGGAAACAGCATGTTTAGCCTATCCCCATATTCTTGTAGCAGTGCTCCTATCTCAGCAAATCCCTCGGCTGCTTTGGGAGACTCACCGTGGCTTGCCGCCTGCATCGTGCCCATTAATTGGTCAAGCTTTCGTTTATATATCTCCCTTGCCCTATCGTCCAGGTACTTGGTGCTGGTTAGTTTCATAAGATCGATACGCTGCTTCTCATCCATAGAAACCCCTCCCCTGATATTAGTAAGATGCAAAGATTACCTTAATGACAATCGGGTACTATGTCAACAAAGACCGAACATAACCACCAGATGGCGCTGCTTGCAATATAGAAAACAGAAGCTTTACAATGGGGTCGTGCCGTGAGCCCAATGGGAGGTATAAAGAGCCATGACAGATCCTATTGACGAATACATAGAGATGTGCCAGAAGGTATGGCCATATCTAACGACAACTTTAGACTATAAAGACATTGTATATTCACCTAGCAGGCAGGTCTTGTGTAGAACCCAATATAAACAAGATGTTAATGGAAACCTTAAGCCGGTTTTTGTGAAGGTTGATGGCATAGAAATGATACAGGCAGACGATTTCTTCATTGTGTGGCAAGAGCGCCAGTTACAGGATATGATTACGGAAAGCAATGTGAGCTACTCTCAATATTTGGAACTACGCCGTTCATCCAGCGTGCTAGATAATATACCCAAAGACATTGATGGTAGTTTCTTGCAGAGCGCATTGCTGCTTGCGCTGGTAATACACGAACGCTACGGCAAGACATGGAACGGTAAGGACTGGGTAGATGTGGAAGAGGACTAAAAAGACGGTGAAAAGGATTGCATATCTGGGACCTCCAGGAACCTTTACCGAGGAAGCGGCTCTACTCTATGATAAAACCGCCCACTTCACTCCCCTCCCCAGCATTGCCGCAGTAGCTGCCGCTGTCGCCTCGGGGATGGCCGAAGAAGGGGTGGTTGCTATCGAGAACAGTATCGAAGGCTCGGTAAATGACACGCTGGACCTACTTATCCACGAGTCAAAAGTGCAAATCAGAAAAGAGCTTGTCCTGCCCATCGAGCATCACCTCTTAGCGAAGCCAGGGAGAGAGGTGAGCGACGTAAAGGTGATCTTCTCCCATCCCCAAGCATTGGGGCAATGCCGCCACTTCATTGAGTCCTGCTTTCCTAAAGCGCAGGTCGTTGCCGCCCTTTCAACCTCCGCCGCTGTTGAGGAGATGATGGCCTCAAGCCACCCTGGTGCCGCTATCGGCACAGCAAGGGCTGCCGAACTCTACAGCGCAGAAATATTGGCTAGGCAGATTCAGGATCAGGCCTCCAACGTCACCCGCTTTGTGGTCCTCGCCCCAACAGATCATCCACCAACTGGTTCTGATAAGACCTCGCTGTGCTTTTCCTTCGCCGAGGACCGACCTGGCGAACTCAGCGAAGTGCTGAATGAGTTTGCCAAGCGAAATATCAACCTAGCAAAGTTGGAATCCCGCCCCTCCAAGGAGAGCCTGGGGCGGTACTTCTTCCTCCTTGACCTGGAGGGGCACCATGAAGAGCCCCTGATTAGCGAGGCGCTTGAGCGGGTGAGAGAAAAGACTGCCCTGCTGAAGATCTTTGGCTCCTACCCAAGATATAAAGAGAATTAAAAAGGGAGGCCTGGCCTCCCTTTTTGCTTTTTCATCCCTGGTTTCGCTGTACCAGTTATATCTCGCTTTCCTCCACAAACCTTTCCTCATCAGAGGAGATGTGATGAGGAACCTCTGTTTCCTCTTCTGTACTTTTCCTGATGGCCTCCCTCAGGCCAGGCATGAACTCATCTCGGACTACAGAGATAAATTCAGCCACCCTGCCACCAAAACCAGCACCTTGCTTCCTAAACCGCACACGCCTGCTCTCAACAACCCAAATAGCTATTCCCGCGCCGATGAGCCCTCCCAAGACAACTCCTACGAGAAAGTACTGCCCTCTATTCTCTCCAGCCACCTGTATCCTCCTCCTCCTTTTTCTTTAGAGGTTTTGAGATAAACTCAAAAAATCTGGATATCCCCTGTACAACACTGGCGATATTGGCCAGTGGCTTGGCGATATTCTCCGAGAATACGGAGGTGATATCACGGATATTCGCTACAGTCGCAGCCCAAGAATCGAGGACAACACGAACCCGGCGATAAACTAAAAAAGCGATAACGCTAATAAAGATGATGGCGATAATCCCCGCTAGGGAAAAGATGACAATGAATAAATCACGTAAATCTGCTAGGGACATTCTTCACCCCCTTGAGTCCCCACATTATACTATGCTTGTCAAGACGAAGGCAACCAAATCTATTATGGGATGGTTACCCTGCTGCCGGCATTATTAAAGAAAAAGTTATCGCCTAGCTCCCGTGCTAGTATTGAAGCCGCAGGCAAGCCAGTGCAATGTGACACCCCCAGCCTTTGAACGCCAAGCTCCCTTAGGGCTTCAATTGTGCGCGAGATGCGCTCCTCAGAGGCGCTGACGAGGTGGGTGCCGCCAACTACGGTATGGATAAGATCCACCCCCGTTATCTCCCGAGCATGGTATAGCGTGTTTATCATGCCACGATGTGCACAGCCCAGAGCAACCACCAGTCCTAGCTCGGTCTTCATGATAAGTGCCCGATCATCCAGAAGCAGGTCGGGGACTAGCTCACCATCCGCCTCAACGTACAGGTGAGAATCGATCTGCTCATACTCGGTCACCATCGGGATTTCGCCCGTGGTCACGATATCGTCGGTTATCCAAACTGGATCACTACTGAGGATGAATGAAGCACCTAAGGATTCCAACTCCTCGCGGACGAAGGGTATGCCAATATACCGCTTGTGCTCGCCAAAAACGGCGTACTTGGCACCCCATATGTCGGGGTGAGCAATCACTTCGACCGACCCAGTTTCAGCCAGCACTGCCCTAAGCCCACCTGTATGGTCATAGTGACCGTGACTTAACACAATCTTGTCAATTGTTGATAAGTCTATTTTCAAGATAGCGGCGTTGTGAGGCACAGTAGTGCTGGCACAGGTGTCGAGCAGTATTTTCACATCGTCCGTCTCCACCAGGATGCTCAACCCCCATTCAGCGAGCACACGAGGCCTTCCAGCGGTATTCTCACCGAGAGTAGTAAGAGACAGAGGCATTTCTCACCTCCTTCAATTTAGTCATGCCGTCTAATTTGAGGATATTAGGAACCTATCCACTCCCGATTTCTATGGTTGGTTCGACTTTTTGCGAGCACAAATGCCCAATCCTTCAAAGAAGGATGGGCGACCACAATTCTGGACATAATTCTCGATTTCCGCAGCCTATGACATAGAGTCAAGCAATATATTGGTAAAATAGGTCGTACGCCTTGTTAACTCCCCAGCTCTGGATGCCATGTTCAACGTAAGGGTACAAAAGGGGCAAGCACTAACGATAGAGTCTGTCTCCGCCATTTTTAGCAAGCCAGAAGCTACTTTCATGGAAAGGTCCCGGTAGACACCCATGACTACGACTCCCGCGCCACAACATTGTGCACTTTCCCTATTATTCTCCATCTCCTTCAACTCAGCACCACACCAATTGAGAAGTTTTCTAGGTTCCTCAGTCACGCCTTCCCCTCTTCCCAATTCGCAGGGGTCCTGATAGGTCACCGTTCTTTGAACCTTCCTTAGCAAGCTGGGATTTTCCTTTACCAAATCATATATGATTTCCGATATGTGATGGACTGAGAATTCGATCCCCCCGAGCACCTCAGGATATGAATATTTGAAGCACTTCAGGCAAGCGGGACAAAGGAAGATAACCCTTCGGATACCTAGCGACTTAAATCTTTCCACATTTTTCTGGAAAAGCTCGCCAGCAAGGTCGACTTTTCCAGCCTCATAGACAAAACTTCCGCAGCATCCCTCATCCTCCAGAAGCATAAAATCGAAACCAAGCTTCTTCAACACAAGGTATGCCGACGCTGCCGCGTCTTTCACCACATATGAGCCAATACAACCCATGTATAAAAGGGTATCGGATTCTCTACGGGGGAACTCCTCAGGCAGCCATTCCAATCTCTTTCCGGGATCACCATTTACTGCGTTCCCCTTAGCCAGAATCCCTTCAATTATCCTGTTCTGTCCCGGCAGGGGACCTAATCCCCTTTCAACTAATTTACTCCTGGACTTAATCACAATCTCGGTGATCTTGATTCCTTCGGGGCATACATCGTCACACGCCGTACACGACAGGCAATTATTGAGACCTTCTATCATCCGCTCGCTAACCTCATCCCCCTCAAATACCTTGATGGCTGCTTGCAAACGCCCTATTGGTGAAAACTGAACTTCATCGGTGACTTTATATGTTGGGCATACATCCATACAGGCATTACACTCGGTACAGGACTTAGCCTGGTCGACTATTTCTTTCACATTTAGTTCTCCATGGTTCTAATAAATCTTACCACCTATTCTCTGGATGATATAACCTGAGTGAACGCCTGAGAAAGGGCGATGAAATCGTCGGAGTTATAGCGCTCGATATCGCCTTCATCGCAAAGCTGGGCAAGCTCGGGGTCTACAGGCAACTGCCCCAGAAGGGGTGCATCGGCCTCCCTTGCCATGTCCCCCCCTTTGCTCTTGCCAAACAACTCGATCTTTTCCCCTGTCTCCGGAATAAGCAGGTAGCTCATATTCTCCACTACCCCCAGCACATTAATATGCATATTGTTCGCCATATGCACAGCCTTTCTGACCACCATACCCGCCAAGTCTTGTGGGGTAGACACAATGACTACGCCAGAAAGAGGCAATGACTGCATCACGGTAAGAGGAATATCCGCTGTGCCAGGTGGTAAATCTACTATAAGGTAGTCCAGCTTACCCCAGAACACATCATCCCAGAACTGCATAATTGCCTTAGAAAGCAATGGTCCTCTCCAGATAACGGCATCATCCTCCTGAGGCAAGAGCAGGTTTATGGACATGACCTCGATCCCAGACCTGGTCTCCACCGGCAAGATGCCTTTATCGCTTCCCATAGGGCGAGCTTTGAGACCAAACATCTTGGGGACGCTGGGGCCAGTGATATCGGCATCCAAGAGTCCCGCCTGATACCCCTGGCGACTCAGAGCGATAGCGAGCAGGCCAGCAACCAGCGATTTCCCCACCCCACCTTTTCCACTCATCACCGCTATAACGCTCCCGATCTCGTTCATCTCCTTAGGCGAGAGATCAACATGCTCTATGGCTACATCTTTCACCTCAGGGAGCTTTTCAATAGCGTTGCGAACCCTTTCCTCAATGGACTCCTTC
Organism: uncultured Dehalococcoidales bacterium; assembly: GCA_964443325.1. Taxonomy (GTDB): domain Bacteria; phylum Chloroflexota; class Dehalococcoidia; order E44-bin15; family E44-bin15; genus DAOUVR01. The sequence continues at coordinate 9,876 of CAYUCL010000011.1, read as the reverse complement.
ACCGAATCGCTTAAGGGAGTCAATGACAGGGTAATCTTGACTCGACCTTCCACTACTTCGATGTCTCGAACCATACCAAGCTGAAGAATGCTTTTCCTCGGTTCAAGAATGATAACCCCTTCAATCGCCTCTTCAATCTGCTTTTTCAGCTCCGCTGCCATACATTACCTCCTTTTACCCACTTGTAGTCGAAAAATCCAGCTAACCACATCAAAGTTCAGGCCTCCTTCGTAGTGTCTCAGAAGCGTTCACAGGTACAACCTCAGGTATCGGAGACTCATAAACCTCCGCCACGTTTAGATTCTGAAACTCCTCTTTAATAGCAGCCATCTCAGGCGGACTTAGAGGCTTCACACCACAAGGGCGCAGCGGTGTATTGAGCTGCACTTCATCAGGCGAGAGGCCCCTGGCAATTTCCGCCATTTCCCTGGCATAGCGTTTATTTATCTCAACAAACATCATTTGGATAGCCAGCTTCCCCCTGTATTGTTTCCTGAACAACTTAATCCCTTGGAGTATCTCAACGAGGGAATAGCCTCCGAAAGGTCTGTTTACCCTGCGGAAAAGCTCCTCCTCTGGAGCATCCACTTTAACCACCACCACATCTGCCCCAGCTAGGTCGCGGCGCACGTCCTCCCTGGGCATAAGTGCAGAATTAGTCAGAACCGCCACTGGCAGATGAAGGGTTGACTTGACTATTGAGATGGCTTGACCAAGGTTGCTGGCTAAGGTAGGCTCCCCCACCCCAGAGAAGGTGGCATAGTCAGCCTCTATCCCGCTCACCAACTCCAACTCGGTCGTAACCTGATTGAGGGACACAAACTCGCGGCGCTCCACCAGGGGATAAAGGGTGCTGCCTAATTGGCAATATATGCAATCGAACGAGCAGGTCTTGCCGTCTGTAGACAGAAGGTCGATTCCCAGCGACCTTCCCAACCGCCAGGAGGGAACTGGACCATAGACAATGGAACTTATCACGCTTACCTTTCTCTATGGTCTCCTGGCATTCCTTTCCTACATACCATCAAACCAACCATACGTATACTTTCTGAGGTATTCATCATGAGGATATGTTCTAGCCACATCCTGCTCTTCAAAAGAGTAGCTATAATTGGCACAGTATTCCATGAGCTGCTTATAGGCCCAGTTCAGTTGCTTCATCATTTCCTCGCCTTGTTCCCTACCTCCCTGGTCAGGATGATACTGAAAAGCCTTCTCCCTGTAGGCTCGCTTAATATCCTTCAGCCTAGCCGTTTCTCCCAAACCCAGCAGCTTCCGAGCTCTATCTATTTCCTCAAAGTTAGCCACGTCTAATGATACTCTCTTCCACGACGTTACTCAACGCCTGCGGTAACCCTTTTCCCAAGGCTCTTTCTTCAATGCGACATAGTCCTTAATTGCTTCACGCAGCGCATCCGCCGCCAGAAGGGCACAATGCTCGCTTTCCTCCGGCAGTCCGCCCAAGCTACTCAGGATGACATTGTTGGTGATGCTCCGAGCCTCAGCGATACTTTTCCCTTTAGCTAGCTCCGTAGCCATGCTGCCACTGGCAATACTGGTTCCACAGCCATCGGTCCAGAAATTGGCATCGCTAATCCTATCTCCCCGCACCGTCAAATATATCTCCATTGTGTCTCCACATGAACCAGTTACCTTACCAAAGCCATCGGCATCTGCAATCTCGCCGAGATTCCTTGGATTCTGGAAATGGTCAATGACCTGTTCCGAATAGACCCTCCGCATATCTGCCATGACCAAGTCTTCCAGTTCCTTAAAGTCCGATGCCATCTTTCAACCCTCGCATCACAGAATTGCTTATACGATTCAACTTAATGAAGACGCTCCATCAAATTGGGGAGTTTGCCAGCAAGATAGAGCTTGACTGCCTCGTCGATGTCCTTCACATCAGTAACGATGGGCTCGATGCCGTAGCTCTTCATAGCCTCGTAAGCTCCCCAGCCCATGCCTCCCAGGAGCAATACCTGGCAGTCGGAGATAGCATCTGCCATGCTATCATGCCTGACCTCTGACCCGGCATCGTAGCCATGACGCTCCCCGGGAGCCAGTTTCGGCGGCTCATGCGCGGCAAAGGTCTGATGGCCAGGTTTAGACCTTGTCTCTCTAGAAATACCCCCCCCTTCTTCAACGGTAACCACTACATAGTAGGGTGCCCTGCCGAAGTGCTGACTAATGTTTACCCCATCGTCTGATGCAGCAGCGATTTTCATGGTCAAACTCCTCAAGCCTCTATTATAATCATCACCTACATAACCGAGAGGAGCATCACAACATTCTATCATGCTCCAATAAGTGGTGCCTGGCACACAAATATCAATTGCTATCATGTAGGAAAAAATTAAACTCTATACAATACCGCTAGTGCGGCAGAAACACTTCACCATTCGAGGTGCCTACAAACGCCTAAATTTTACCACATTATCTAAGGGCTTAGAAACCATACGCTAAAGCGCCTTTATCTCTCTAGATATTCATTCCTATTGGAAGTGCGCGCATCATGCATGTGATGGAGACTCAACTTTACCCTCCTCCACCATTCACCCACGATACATCAGCTTTGCTTCCTGGCATATTATATTGACGACATTTCGTATATGCTCTTGAAAAGCCTTTGAAAGGCTGGATGCCACTGAGGCATCCCCTGCACCAGGGTGATCCCCCGGGAGTAATAGCGGGCAATCTCAGTATCCAGAGGGATGTGAAGCAGGACAGGAATACCTTCCTCTTTGCAGTATTCCTCCACTTTGTTATCCCCCACTCCAGCGCGATTTATCAGCACACCACAGGGAATGCCCAGCTTCTTCATAACCTCCACAGCCAAGGCTAGGTCGTTGAGACCAAAAGGGGTTGGCTCGGTCACCAGCAGGCAGAAATCGCTCCCCTTCACCGCATCGACCACCGGACAAGATGTTCCTGGGGGCACATCTATGATCACCGTCTTACGTGTGTCGATGTGTTCCTTGACTCTCCCGATTAGTGGTGGAGACATCATCTCTCCTATAGCAAGCCTACCATGGATGAATTCAACCTCGCCCGAATAGCCCATCTCCAGGACGCCTATCTCTCTCCCCACCTCAGATATGGCTGCCTCCGGACAAAGATAGGAGCAAGCACCACAGCCATGGCAGAGTTCTGGAAACACCAGCACCTTCTTCGGCAATACAGCGATGGCATTGTAGGCGCAAACCTCAGCACACTTGCCACATAAAGTGCATTTCTGCTCATCGACCTGAGGTATAGGAACGGAAACCGTCTCTTGATGGTTAATAGATGGTTTGAGGAAGATGTGGGCGTTGGGCTCCTCCACATCGCAGTCCAAAAACTGCACCTGGCTTTCCAGAGAGAGGGCAAGGCTGGTGGCGACCAGAGTCTTGCCCGTGCCCCCTTTTCCACTGGCGACTGAGATGATCATCTAACCTCTCGCCATCTTCGCTCCACACTTGGGACAGCTTATGTCATAGCAAGGTGTTCCTACATCATGCTGCATCACTGCACCGCAATTGGGGCAAACACAGCTCCCCCCTGGGCCAGCCCCAGCCTGGTTTCCTCCCATCCTGCCCATGCCTGCCCCTCCTCTGCCCCTTCCCATTCCACGACCACCACCTCCAGGTGGCCCTGTTCCATCTCCTCTAGGCATAACATACCTCCTTTATTATATTGGTAAAATCCCGCATACGCCTGAGCTGCAGATAAATAGCTTATGTCCAATGATTCGCCAGAGTTTGTGCTGAAGAACGTGGATAAAAGTTCCTACGGATTGCCCACCTGATACTGTGGGCACTTCACGTAGGAGCTATCTCCGCCTATAGCTTGCCGCACATCAAACTTCTCTCCTCACTGGGCACAACGGCACTCATAGATTGGCACAACCCGCCTCTTTATTTGCCCTTTTTCCGTAGCTCTTCGATGCGTTGCTGGATAGCCTCAAGTTGCTGTTTCAGCATTTCGGTCTGCCCCCCCAGCGACTCCATCTCCTCCTCAGGGCTTTGAGCCTGAGGCACAGGTCCGGCCGGTGGCACCGTCATACCGCGCCCCATGCCCATGCCGCGCCCCATACCCATACCACGACCCATGCCCATACCGCGTCCCATGCCCATGCCAGAGCCCATACCACCTCCCGCACCGAAGTGTGCTTCAACGCTGGGCTGGGATGTGGTTGTAAACTTCCCCGCCTTGAAGCCCTCTATCGCGTCACGGACTTTCCCAGAAACCCCGGTGATCACCTGGACATCGGCCGCCAGGAGTGTTTGATAGGCATTAGGGCCAGAGTTGCCGGTGAGCACCACCTGGGCACCTGTACCAGCAATATTCTGGGCTGTAGAGATCCCTGCCCCACCACCAGCCGCGATATTGGTGTTTTCAAAAGCTTCGAACTCCATGGTATCTGGATCGATGATGACGAAGTATTGGCACCTGCCGAACCGTGGATCAACATCAGCATCGAGGCTGGGGCCTGTCGCCGATACTGCAATTTTCACAAATTACCTCCTTTCCGAAATTGACGACCGTTTGACTTTAATTTCCCGTTCAATTCTAACCGATTTGGTAATATTTCACAAATCAAAATCCTTATAATAACCCCACTGATGCCTGCTTCGCAGCATCAGGCAAAACAGTCCAACAAATTGGGCAACTACGGTTTTTAACGGCCTCGAAATTAGCCCTTTTCCGATGTCAGATCCCGTATCCTGGCCTCGATCTGCTCCAGTTGTTCCCCTATTGTCTCAGCCTGGTTGCGCAAGAAATCAAGCTCCTGCTCTTTGGTCATCTGAGGAGCGAAGGGCACCGCGCCTGGAGTAGCTGCAGCCCCATAGGGCATACCCCAGTTCCCGGCATAGGGGATGCTGCTTGTATAGGGAATACCTCCCCCATAAGCACCATAGCCCCCCCTGTACCAGGGATAGGAAACCCTAGCAAAAGGTGCCGCGATCCCCGCTCTAAAACCCGCCCCTACTCCCCAAGGGCTGCAAAAACCCCTGCCTCCTCCCGTCATAGGACCCATTCCCCGAGGACCTGTACCATCAAATCCTGGCATAACTCACCTCCTATCACCAAGTTGTCGGATTTATCACTTTTCAGAGCTCAGCTTTCGGATACGGTTTTCTATATCCTCAAGCTGCTCCCCTATTGCCTCAGCCTGGTTGCGCAAGAAATCAAGCTCCTGCTCTTTGGTCATCTGAGGAGCGAAAGGCACCGCGCCTGGAGTAGCTGCAGCCCCATAAGGCATACCCCAGGCCCCAGCATAGGGATAAGGGGACTGCCCATAATCGGTCGATAATGGTACCCCCGTAGATCCCATGTAATACCCGCACCTTGGTAGTCCCCCTCTGCCTAGACCAACATAAGGCCACGGAGGAGAGCTTCCTCTAAAACCAAAGCCCCAGCCGCCTCTGAAGCCAAAACCGTTAGGCATATATATCACCTCCTTCTCTTCTAATGACGTGCAACAAATTGTCGTGCGTTACATCATGCTCATCAGTACTGTCATCTCTACCACCAACCGCGACCTCGACCGCCACCGCGACCTCGGCCCCAACCGACGCCCATGCCACGACCCCAGCCGACACCCATACCACGACCCCAACCACGCGCTAGACCGAAGCCGTAACCACCATATCCTCCTCCAGGCACTGGATTGTAAACGCCAGGTCTGCCAAAACCAGCGCAGTAACCCATTCCTCTTCCTGTCATCGGGCCAAGTCCTCTTGGTCCAGTTCCATCTCCAAACGGCATTGTGCTCACCTCCTTCCCTTCTCGACCAACTGCCGATCCTTGAAAAAATCCAACCTTTTGTGGCACTCCTGCAACCTCGTATATGGCACCCACAGGACATGCCCTCAGGCACACGCCACACTCCATACAGTTCCTCTGATTAATGACTGCCTTACCATCTACAACATTTATTGCACTATTTGGACAATACTCGAGGCATATACCACAGCCGTTACATTTTGTGCTATCAATATGTATCATAATCCTCCTTTACCATCCTTGCCTTCCGCGGCGACCTCTTCTCCACCCTCTATCACCAAAGCCCGGAGGGGAGATAGCGCGAACATTCAAGCTATTGCATTGTGGACACGCTACAGACTGTCCATCCACCATCGCCTCAAAGGGAACCTCCCATTCCTGGCCATCGTTGTTACATTTAAAGCGGCGGCTTGCCATCTCAAAGTTGCCCCCTTCCACCCGAATCGCCTTACCTTGGGTCAGCGCCTCGGCCATCTTCCTTCTCGCCGATTCTAGAACCCTCTGGAAGGTAGGACGAGAGACATGCATCCGCCGCGCACTCTCCTCCTGATCCAATCCCTCCAAGTCTTTGAGGCGAATAGCTTCCGCCTCCTCGATAGAGAGGACCACCTCTTCCCAGTTGCCAAAGGGAACTCCTACCGGCCGAAAGAAGGTTACACGAGGGATTGACTCGACGCATCGATACTTTACCGGCCTTGGCAAAGCTCCACTTCCTCCATGGCTCCTAAATCGTGTGAAGATTCCGAAACATGACCACTGTCAAAGCTATAAAAGCAGTGAAGGCAACACACGTTCAAAGTTCTTCGATGATTGTACTTTACTGTCTGAGCCCAATTCATAGTGACACCCCTACCTTATATTGCAGCTCTGCTTATACATTATGAGCATACGCCCATAATAATTGTATCACTTATCACCATTTTGTCAATGGGTCGAATGGCGTGGTGATCAAAGCCACCAAGGGGGAAGATTAGTTTAGCAATAGTGACGTTATCTTGGGGATAAACATAAGGCGATTCGATGCGGTAAAATTCGACACATCAAGTCGGGGTATGAGTCTGCGGATCGGCATATTGGATGTATTCACCAATATGACTTGGTATTATTCATAAGCACGTGATATGCTCGTTATATAGAGTAGAAATCCTGCAACTAGTTGCTGCCACCAGTGGCTCGGATATGTAATAAAGAGGTACTAGCCAATAATGAAATTGACGACTATTTTCGTGGTGCCTAGACCACTAAATAGGCTAGTTTTCCCGCTCCAGTTCAGCCAGCCAGTTACGAAGAAGGGTCTTATTGGTAAGAATCTCCATAGATGCAGAATAGGGGTCGGTTTTCCCCTCCTGCACGCCTTCCAGAGATTCCATCATGCTCCCGTCCGTCTCCAACAGCTTCAGAATCCGTGCCATAAGCCTTTGCTGGATGGTTTGGATAAATTCCCCTTTCCTTTGCCTCTGGCGATGAAAGGCAAGGCGCCCTGTCTGCTCCAGCGCCTCTCGATGCTTTTCAATGCTATGATAAAGCTCTTCTGTGCCGATGTTATGTATCGCCTGGGTCGTCATCACCGGGACTTCCCACCATTCTTGCTTTGGGCTTTGATGGAGCATCTTCTCCAGTTCCGACACCAAGCTATCTGCCCCCTCACGGTCAGCCTTATTGACCACAAATATATCAGCGATCTCCAGAAGCCCTGCCTTCATCGTTTGTATGGCATCTCCCGCCTCGGGAACAAGAACCACCACCGTGGTGTCGGCAGCATCCATAATGTCAAGTTCTGTCTGTCCGACACCCACTGTTTCCACGAGAACGAAGTCCTTACCGAAAGCGTCCATAAGTTTAAGTACACCGCGAGCCGCTTGAGAAAGCCCGCCTCGACTGTTCCTGGTGGCCAGGCTGCGGATAAAGACTCCCTTATCCAGATAGTGCTGCTGCATCCTGATACGATCGCCCAGCACAGCACCTCCCGAAAAGGGGCTCGATGGATCACAAGCAATGATCCCTACTGAAAAACCCTTGCCCCTCATTACCGCTGTCAAGCGGTCCACCAATGAGCTCTTGCCCCCTCCTGGAGGCCCGGTGAAGCCCACAGAATAAGCCTTCCCCAAGCTGGGATAGATACGGCTCATTATCTCCGGTACCTCAAATGCCTCCCTTTCCACTAAGGTGATTAACCGCGCGAGGGACTGTTCGTTCCCCGCTAACATACTATCTACAAGTTCCATTAGCTCCGTTTCACATTCTCCTTGAGATAATTAGCGATCTCCTTAACCGATGTCCCAGGACCGAAAATGGCATTGATCCCTTTCTCCTTCAGGAAAGATATGTCCTCCTTAGGGATAATGCCCCCTGCAACGACTAACACATCCTCCACTCCCTTCGACTTTAGCTGCTCCACTACCGACGGGAAGAGAGTTTTATGCGCCCCGGAGAGGCAACTCAGTCCCACTACGTCGACATCCTCCTGAACCGCCGCCTGCACTATCATTTCAGGGCTCTGCCTTAGCCCAGTATAGATAACCTCCATCCCCTCATCTCTTAACCCCAAGGTCAACACCCTAGCCCCCCGGTCATGACCATCGAGGCCGGGCTTTGCCATTAAAACCCTTATCTTCTTCTCCTCAGCCATCACTCCTTCCTTTCTTCGATACTACTAAAACTTAGACTACTCAATAGCGCTTTGATTTCCCGCCTACTCAAACTAATAACTGCGGTTTCACTCTAAGCCTGCATTTTGCGCGCGTGTTTCTTCGTCTCCTCAGCGTTTTCCTCTTCCTCCTTCTTAAGCGCAGCTATCTTCTCGTCTGAATAGCCGAGAATCCCTTTAAGTACCTCCTCGGTATGCTCTCCTAATACTGGCGGGGGAGTATATTCCCCTGAAATGGCACCCGGCATTTTTATCGGGCAATCGATAGCTCTCATCTTACCATATACGGGATGCTCCATTTCGATCACCGCCTTATTATGAATAACCTGAGGGTCTTCTATTACCTTATCCAGGGTGTTTACCGGCCCAACAGGCATGTCCTCTACTCGCATCAATTCTATCCACGTCTCAACATCGGCTTCTACCAATGCTTCCTCTATCTCTTGCTCCATATCCCTTTTATTCATCATCCTATCGCCTTGCGTCTTGAACCGAGGGTCGTCGATCATCCATTCCTTGTTTATCACCCGGCATATCCTCGGCCAGGATGGACCTATACCGATGTATCCATTCTTGCATTTGAAGTATCCCAAAAGGGGAGTAAGTGGGTGCTTCGTGCCCTGTGCTGGTGGAACGTTTCCATAGGCAAAATAGAACTGAAACATGTTATCCAGAAGTGCCATGCAGGTGTCGAGAAGATTAACCTCTACCCTCCTCCCTACTCCCGTCTTCTCCCTCTCATAGAGCGCAATAACTATACCATAGCTGCTGAAGGTGCCAGCGCAGACATCAGCGACCGCCGCCCCTGACCTCATTGGCCCACCACCAGGCTCACCACAAAGGCCGCTCATACCAGACATCGCCTGAGCAATGTCATCAAAAGAGGGGAATTCCGAGTAGGGACCACTGGCTCCGTAGCCGGTAATAGATGCCGAGATGATCCTGGGATTTATCTTCTTCAAAGTCTCATAATCAGCGCCCAGCCTCTTCATAGCGCCAACCCTAAAGTTGTCGTAGACCACATCCGATACCTTAACCAGATCGTAGAAAGCCTCTTTGCCGGTTTTCGTCCGTAGGTCAAGCACTATGCCCTTCTTATTCCTAGCAAGAGCCTTAATATAGTAACCTCCGTCTGGAACGCCAGGGAACCTTAGCATGTCACCCACTGGGCTCTCAATCTTGATCACCTCCGCCCCCATATCCCCCAGAATCTGTCCCCCATAAGGCCCAGCATGAGCCTGTGACAGGTCTAAAATCCTCACCCCGGTTAAAGGACCCTTTACTGCCATTTTCGCCTCCTTTTTACTATGAATACACCATATTCTTATTTAGCTGACTATACCAAGAAAACAGACATTCGATGCACTTAAAAGTATGTCCTAGCCCTGGTGGCAACCGCCCAGGCTTAAAGTGACGGCGACTCAAATTCGCCAAATACCCCCCTCAGCACGTCACACATC
>CAYUCL010000010.1:39026-56336 GCA_964443325.1 uncultured Dehalococcoidales bacterium | reverse complement strand
TTTTGGCTACTATACATCCTTCAGCAGAAGGACCACCTTAAATAACATACAAGGGCGAACGAAATAAATATAATGGCCTATACCGTTCGTGGTGAGCCCTTCGGCGGCGCTCAGGACAGGCCTGCCGAACCGCTCGTGGTGAGCCTGTCGAACCATGAACGGCACAGGTCAGGGCAAAGGGAAGATAGTTTTTTGCGGGGTTAAGTAATGGAACGGGAACACTTTGAAGAGCTAGTAGCCGAGGTGTATGATGGTCTGCCCCTGGAGTTTCGGCAGAGACTGGAGAACATCGTGCTGATTGTAGAGGAATGGCCCAGCCAGGAAATATTAGCCAGCGTCGGGCTCAAGCATCGCAACCAGCTACTGGGCCTTTACGAAGGCGTGCCCCTGACCGAAGGAGGCCGCCATCGAGCCGCTTTACCAGATAAGATAACTATATTCCAAAAGCCTATTGAGAGGATATGCCGCTCTGACAAGGAGATAAAAAGACAGATTGGGGAGACGGTGCGCCACGAGATAGCCCACTACTTTGGGATCAGCGATGAAAGGCTAAGGGAAATAGAGGATGAAAAGAGGAGATGAAACCCTTTGTAATTGCGGTTACAATAGGATAAAGGAGAGCGCTCATGAAACAGGTGAAAGTGGGAATTATCAATGTTACCGGCTATATCGGCATGGAGCTGGCCAGGCTCCTTCATCGCCACCCTCAGGTTGAGCTTGTCTCAGTTACAGGGAGAAGCGCTGTGGGGCAAAAACTGTCGCAGTTCCTACCCCATCTCGCCGACATCGACCTGGAGATCCAGCCCGAGCTTGGGGATGTGGACCTGGCATTTTCTGCGCTTCCCCACAAGACGGGTGTTGATACCATTTCAGCGGTTCTTGAGCGTGGTATAAAGGTGGTTGACGTCAGCGCCGACTTCAGGCTTAAGGACGCAAAGGATTACGAAACATGGTACGACTTTACCCATCCCATGCCTCAGCTTCTCAGCGAGGCGGTGTATGGGTTAGTGGAGCTGAATCGTGACCAGGTCGCCTCTGCCCGCCTGGTGGCCAACCCCGGCTGCTATCCCACTGGAGCTATCCTCGCCCTCGCCCCTGCTGTCAGGGAGAACCTGATCGAGCCTGACATCATCATCGATGCCAAGTCCGGGGTTTCGGGAGCGGGACGGGCGCTGAGCCTCAACACCCATTTCGCGGAGGCGAACGAAAACACCTCTGCCTACGCCCTTGAGGGGCATCGCCACCTGCCGGAGATAGTACAGGAGCTTGGAGGACTAAACCCAGCCCTCTCAATTTCGGTAACCTTCGTCCCTCACCTGGTGCCCATGAGCCGCGGCATCCTCACCACTTGCTATGCAAAGCTGGCTGCCGGGAAGAAAATAGAGGAGATTAGAGAGCTTTTTAAGGCGTTTTACAAGGGAGAGCCCTTTGTAAAGGTCGTTGACTCGCCGCCGCAGACCAAGCAGACGTGGGGAAGCAACCTCTGCCTCATTTACCCCGCTATCGATACAAGGACAGGGAGGCTTATCGTCATAAGCTGCATCGACAACCTGGTAAAAGGCGGGGCCGGGCAGGCGGTACAAAACATGAACCTCATGCTCGGGATTCCGGAGGCAACAGCACTGGATGGGGTTGCGGTTTACCCCTGACCTCTGGTTGCCGCTCACTCCCCCACCTGATATACTTGAATGGCCGATGCCCCCATCGTCTAGCGGTCTAGGACGCCAGCCTTTCAAGCTGGAAATCAGCGGTTCAAATCCGCTTGGGGGCACCAAATGCCTTTCTATGAAAAGAGCCCTCGGAAACGCAGTCTCAGATCGCCCTTCTTATACAAATAGTTGGTAGATATAAACCATCATACGATTGACAGAGACACTTACTTATGATATAAGTGCTCCTACCCGAAACTTTTTCCTGTTATCTACCGGAGAACTTCTGGGTATCGTGGTCAGGTCATTGAGGCCAAACCCCATCGATAATGCGTTAATGTATTCAGAAAAGAGAGTCTGGCCTATTTTGTTCTTAAGAGCGGGGGTGGTAAAGCGAGGCCTGTATTTTGCTGCATGGGCCTCGTGGAGCTAATAGCGAAACCAGCCTGTGGAGAGGAGGTTGTTTTATGGTTGCTGCATTGTCCATGCTGGCAAGGTTGCTGCGTGGGCTTAAAAAGTCACCTGCGAAAATCACCTGGATCCTGTTTTCCGGTGGGAGTCCAGTTCTCGATGGACCTCTCTATGAGGCCAAGGTAAATGAACTTATCCAGCAGATCGATTGGGATGCGTTCGTCAGAAACACCGGCGGGGACTGGACCACCATCAGACGTGTTAAGATAAGGGGGCCGTGGGGCCGCACCACTCTAAGAGTTGGACAGACCGTCATGTCAGACCAGGCGTACGCTGGACTAAATCTCTTTGCCTTGCTCGAACAGCGAGCCAAGGTGGAATAAATCGACCTCTAGCGTCGGGTTCCTACATCTTTATGGTGTTAGCCACCCTATGAGCGTCGGCTGGAAAAGGAAAGAGCTTCTGAGCGAGCTACAGGCTGCCAGTCCACGTCAAACGACTTGGCTAGAAGCGAGAAAGAAGCAAGGCAAACGGTGACTGCTCTATTTTCCCTTTGCGATCCTGGTGGGGCTACTAATTCTGGAGCAAGGCCAAACCTTCTACTTGATATACTACAATGTCCACGAATTGTCCGGCAGGTTATAGTGAACATCATGTCCTGAATTTGTGGGAGGGCAACGTTAGACGCAAAACAGATTGCGCAACATACCTGACTGCGGGGCTCATTGCGATTATCTCTGCTACGATCCTCAGTCAATTCAACTATTCCACCATGCTGATTGCAGTAGTTGTTATTGGCGCGGTTGTAGGTCTTCCAATAGTAATAATTGCTCACGAATTGTCCCACTTTGCTTTCCAATGGCTATTTAGCCATCAAATGCCTCTCCTTGGCTTCCACTGGCCATATCCATACTCGGCATTGTCTCCCGGTGCTTGTGTTTCCAGAAACCAGGGGATAGCCTGCGCATTAGCACCTTCGGGGTTAATAACATCATTCTGTATATTGCTCTTTGTCATGATTCCATCGGACTTCTCCATTATTGCCTTAGTAATAGCGGCTATCCACATTGGCACATGCGCAGGTGATTATTTTGTGGTCTCTTTGTTGGCAAGGAGTCCAAGATGTGCGAAACTTGTAGGACAACACAATCTCCTCATGCTTATCTGCCTACCTGATATTCCTCCGAAATCATCAGCTCCCTAGTTTTGAGTACTGCACCGTTGTGGGGCCCCCTAGACGCGTGTCAATTGATATCCAAGAGAGCTATGTTGTTCGTACTCAATCCCTATATTTTCTAAATTACTCCGCTTGGGGGCATTCATGCCCCCATCGAATGAGAATTGGCCACTCGCCGACAGTGTTTCTGCTGTTCATACTGCTGCGATAAACGGCCGATGCTGCATCACGAGCCATGGATAACTGGTGCGGGCGTTTTTGGCGACTTCTGAACCTGTGATTCAGCCAGATAACCATAACATTGTCTCAAGTTTAATCTGTTATAATCTTGCTGAAGAACCCTATAGAGTAATAGCGCAAGGAACCAATTATGGACTTGAGCAGTGTCATAAGACTTGTTGTCAGTATCCTTGCCAGTTTTACCGCCGCTGGCATCGGCAGCCTTTTCACGTTCAAAGCGATCCCAACCTGGTACGCCGGACTGAAGAAACCACGCTACACCCCACCAAACTGGGCATTCGGGCCAGTTTGGACCATCCTCTATATACTCATGGGAATATCCGTCTTCCTCGTCTGGCAGAAGGGTTTGGCCACTCCTGGCGTCATGCTTGCTTTCACGCTGTTTTGGGTTCAGCTTGCCTTCAACGCCCTCTGGTCCGTCACCTTCTTTGGAAGGAGATACAAGGGGGGCGGAGTCATAGTAATTGCCATCCTGTGGTTGCTTATCTTGGCAACGATGGTTGCCTCGTTTCGGGTTTCTGTGTGGGAAGGAGCCCTTCTTGTTCCCTACATCGTGTGGGTCAGCCTTGCTTCGTATCTGAACGTTGGGATATGGGTTCTGAACAAGCCTGTCAAACAAAGTACGGCCGACTAGCCATCTTCCCAAATTAGGTGGCTCAATCTATTCAATATGTATGGTTCGAACTCACCCCGCTTGGGGGTACCAGAACGGTTTGATACCAGGACCCAGAACCAATTCGAAGTAATCGATATTCCGAGAATCAGCCTCTAGACGGTAAGACAACGGTGGCTTTGCCCGGGGTTGTCACCTCACCCTTCCCATCCTCAATCCGGATATCACAATCGACACAATGTTCGTCACCTTCGACATATTTGTTGGTGACCTTCCCCCTGCACCACCAGGTGTCTCCTTCGTGAGGCTCAGCCATCGTTTTCATCAATCGCGGGTAATCAAAGCCCCGGTACTGGCACGAAAACTTCTTCAGAGTCCCTTGTTCCCCTATCCAATCGGTCATTAACTGAATCAACCACTGACGCTTCAATGCTCCATGGACAACCGGCTTATCTACTCCTGAAGCAGCAGCAAAGGGTTCATCGTAATGAAGGGGGTTGAAATCCCCCGAAGCGCCTGCCCATTTTACCAGCATCTGGCTGGTAGCCACCTTAGGTAGAGGAGTTATCTCACTGTCCACTTCAACATCTTCCCAGTATAGTTGCTTAGCCATTTGTTTCCTCCTCCAAATAACTGATGAGTTATCGTTGAATCAAAGTACCGCGTGCCTTAGCTACCAGATCACCATTCTGATTAGTGTAGGTTGTCTCTGTTATTATGAAAGCCATCTTTCCCGTTTTACCCTCGCGCTCGGTAATATCTTTAATCGTCGAGGTGAACGCTATGGTATCTCCAGCCCGAACTGGACAGAAGAACTCGTATTCTATCCCGGCGTCAATAGCCGCTGGATTAGTATACCCAGCTTTTTGCAGGGCATCTCTTAATTCCTCTCTTGCACTGGAAGAGGTTGTACCGCTTTTCGGCCGGCTAAACCACGGAGAACTAATAAAACCTGGGGGAGCTATAATAGAGCCATACCTTGAACTTCTGGCATATTCTTGATCCCAGTAGAGTGGATTAAGGTCACCTACGGCATCAGCAAAACGTCTGATAGGTTCCTTCTCTACATCAAAAACCATTACTTCTCCAGCCTTGCCTGTAAGTTTGGACACTTCTTCTGGCAGCATTATTGCACCTCCTGATATACAATGAAATCCTATAACGTTTGATAGCCTCCTGTCAATTTTAGTAGAGCCCCAAGAGGTGGCAGGAAAGAGAGGACACCCACATATGCTAACGGCCTTCCCCAAAGCTGAAAGTCTGTTCAAAGCCACGCCGCTTGGGGGCACCAAGTCGATACAGAGCTAAGGCAACTGCTGGAGATCGCCGTTAAGTCGCTTTCTTCTTCTGAACTGCTAGATATGCAAATCGTAACATGCTTGCTATTCACGAACCGCTTGAGGAAGTAGTCGGAATGAGTGATAATGGGGACCAATTCAGGTGAACCTTAGTATAGAAAGGAGAAAAATGACCAGTGAAAGGACAAAGGAGCTTCTTCAAGCCGACCTGGAACATGTTGTTCATCCCTTCTGTGTGGTCGGCGAAAATCTCGGCATCGTTTTCGAGAAATCCCACGGCATATATCTGGTTGACACGGAGGGCAAAGAGTATATCGATCTGTCATCCCAACTGGTCTGCTGCAATCTGGGGCACAATTGTCGGGCAATAGTCGACGCAGTGAAAGAAGCGCTCGGCAATATAGATTATGTCACCAGCTTCTATGGAGCTACTAACACATACGCCATCGAGCTGAGCAGGAAGCTGGCCAGGCTTACGCCGGGAGGCCTGAGGTACTTCCTGTATACAAGTGGTGGTTCAGAATCGATAGATTCGGCACTCAAGATTGCCCGTTCGTACTGGTACTTTAAAGGGCAAGCAAACAGATATAAGATTATCAGCTTGTACCATGGCTACCACGGGCTGTCTGGCTATTCAACCTACGTAACCGGCCTGGGGGCGGGCGCCATAAATAACCCCTTCGGTCCACCGCCTGTCGGCTTCGTGCGGGTCCCCAGCTACTACAGCTATCGCTCCATGTTTGGAGACGCTCCCGATAGTGGCATGCTGAGCGCCCGTCTGTTAGAGAGTGTTATCTGGGAAGAGGGTCCAGACAGCATCGCCGCGTTTATCGCCGAGCCGATAATGGGCTCCGCAGGTTGCATTGAACCTCCACCAGAGTGGTGGCCCAGGGTGATGGAGATATGCAAGAGACATAACATACTGCTCATAGTTGATGAGGTGATGACCGGGTTCGCCAGAACTGGCAAGATGTTCGCTTCTGAACACTGGGATATCAGGCCAGACATAATGACTATGGCGAAGGGGATTAGTGGGACGGTCATACCCTTTGGGGCCGTTGCCTTCAGCGACGAGGTGTACTCGGCTTTCGAGGGAAAGCTGTTCATGCACGGCTTCACCTATACGGGACACCCGATTGGGTGTGCTGCGGCATCTGCCGCAATAGACTACTACGTGCAAGAAAAGCTTGTGGAGCACGCCGCCGACCTGGGCAAGCACATAAGGCAGCGACTGGAGACTGAGTTTCTACCGCTCCCCTGTGTTGGCTTGGTAGAAGGCCGCGGTCTCTTCCAGGCCCTGGAACTGGTGGAGGACAAGGAGAGCAGGCGACCACTTCGCCGGGATTTACGAGAGGGACTCTGGCACAAATTGCTTGAGAACGGCATATTTACCCGTTTGGTGGGGCCGAGAACTAACCGTATCCAGATTTGTCCGCCATGCGTTATAACTAGGGAAGAGGTAGACAAGGCTCTCGACGTTCTACTGTCCTTAATGGCAGCGATTAAACCTCGCTAGCTTTTCCATACTCTCCCTCAATGCAACGCTCCCGACTGTGGCATTTCATCGCTGACCTACATGTCTATGGAGGTAAAATCTCGTGTAGTCCTTTCGTAGCATTGTGTTTTTGTGCTAGAATCATAGCCAGCCTGAGACGCCCTTATTAGGTGACCACGCTCATTGTCGCGACGGAGCGGATGTAGATGGAAGAGCAAGAGCTAAGTTGGACGGACTACTACGCCATCCTCGGCATTAATCCTGATGCTGATTTGAAGGCAATCAAGACTGCCTATGCTGCCCTCATTCAGCGATATCACTTCGAGGAGGAGGACAGCGATATCATTGTGGAACGGATGAAGTTCCTTGATGAGGCATACCTATGTCTATCCGACTCGGTGAGCAGAGCTGGCTATGATAAGGTCTACCTGGCTAGACGGAGGAAGGGACCCAAGGCTCTATGGAAGTCTTCGCTGTCGCAGATTATGCTCATTTGTCCAGATTGCGATGCGCATAACCTGTATAGTTTCAATCGGTCAACAAAGAAGCTACGATGCCCAAACTGCCAGGCCACTTTCACTTGCCTTGCTGGGAAGCTGAGAACGATAAGTTCTAATCGCTCCGGCTTCCAATGGTATTACTCGATTACCATTATAGGTCTATACGACGGAAAACATCAGCAGATAGATTTCGATGTCGACTTCAAGATAGGTGCTTCCGAGATGCAGGCCGGAGACAACATCGCGCTATCTTATATCGGCCCGGAGTTTGCCATCATTCAGAACCTTACCACAAACTATTACTGGCGTCTGGTAAGCCCAGGCACAACGCGGTAGCAGTCCAGACGGGTCAGAGAAGCGCATCGATAACGCACCATTTGTAGGCTATCTGAGCTTCGACGTTTGAGCTGTAACTCGGCTCCCAACAGCACCAGGATACGCCCAGTTGCGCGAGTTCATCCAGTTTTCTGATGAGTCGATGTAGGTGATCAGCGTACCACTAGGCGGGGTCGAAACTGGTTCATCTTTCTTGAGGCAATTTACAACAAGAATAATGACGCCCACCGTAATCAACAAAATGGCTATGGCCAGGAATAATATCAGTTGCTTCTTTCCTATCATAAGGTTGGCCTCATAGCCTTCTAATGTAGTTGTACGGGGGTGTCAGAGTGATTAGAGAGAAGGTAGTTGCATATCATCTGCGAAGATGGGACAGCTTATCCCTATAGATAGTAAGAACTTTGAGCTCTGAATCATTGCCATAGCACCCGCCACTATTTATCATTCATCGAGTCGCTTGGCATTGCTTCTCGACAAACACTCTGTAACATGGATATATGAGATGACTATGACCTGAGATCCTCAAATAGCGAAGGCAAATCTTCTGCTATCTCGTCCATCTCTTTAAGTCTTACCTGTGCCTCCTTTTGCCTCTTTTTCAGAGTGGAGGTAGAGCCTGCTGCATCCCGATAGAACTCCTTCAATCTATCTACACTGCTAAGATTGGATAAAATAAGGGTTACACTGACATCACGGCCTGCTCTGGGATAGTCGCCACTTCTGATGGTGGCATCCTCTGCCATCTCCTTCATGATACTTCCAAGTTCTCTCACCAGAGCCACATTCATCTCCTTGGATGGTGCGGAGAGCATGTATAGGGCTTTTCCCGCATCCCTGGGACTAACTGCCACAGAAAGCTCACTTATTGCCTGGTCTACTGCCTCTAAGCCTCTCTGGGTTTCTCTACCCTTTTTCCTGAAGTTTCGTAGTCTTTCGAAGGGCCACCAACTCCACGCTGGTAGATACGATTTGCCTAAGCCTATCGCGCTCCAACCCTCCAGAGTCTGTAGTATGTCGCCGCTATCGACGGTTTTCGCTCCAATACGGCTTCGCTTTACCTCCTCACCGGCACAGAGCAAATCTAAAAATGGTGCCACTATTTCCTGATTGATCTTTTCTATATTATTAATCAGGTTGACATCTCTCTTAAGAAACCGCTCATTGTCACAAAGAATCACCGCATCAGCGATAGAGTAGGTAGACTTAAGACAGGTTGCAACATTGTATGCAGCCCTTTCCTCTGTCCTTTCTTCATGTTCGAAAGGGAGGACGGCGAGGCAATAAACCGCTTTATTGGGGTATCGTTCCTTTAGCGCCTTGGCAATGATTGGCATCCCCCCTGATCCTGTTCCGCCAGCGGCGCCAGCAATAACTAAGAAGGAAGCCGTTTCATAGAACCTTTCTCCTGTCCTTACTGCATCGATCACCTTGTAGCTATCTTCCTTTGCAACCGCCGCACCAACCTCGTTTATCTTGCCTACGCCATGGCCGGCGGTCTTTCTACCCCCGATAATAATTCGGTGTTGGAAATCGGATCTAATGGTATGCAGGCCGGCTAAATCGGCTTGGTCTGTGTTGACTGCATAGGCGCTGGTGATTATATCTATACCGCGTTTGGCTCTTGCCTTCTTACCCAACCTGGCAAACTCATCAGCGAGCCTACCGCCACACTGCCCCAATCCGACGACGACTAGTCTCATTGTACACCTCCATCTTTACTTGAATATCTACGATTGCTAAGATTGGTTTTGGCACGTTGTTCGCTGCGTCAACAACTGTGGCTATGTTAAAGCTCCTTCGCACCAGATGTCAAGGCCTCTAACACACCCGAAACCAAATGACACTGCCAGCTATGTTCATACTTTGTCGACCACTACGGGTATTTGCATATGATGAGAACAAGGCGTTCTTTTTATGCAGCGATTGATTTATTATGTAGAATAGCAATCAGCCGGTCCCCCATGTTTTGGCGTGTGCTTCCTTCAATCGCTGGAATTGGCTCTGAAAGGTAGCTGAGGTGATGGTGTCTGTGGTCATGATGACGGCATCTTCCCTATCGCTGTAGTAGCCTCGTCTCACCCCCGCTTTTGTGAAGCCATACTTCTCATAGAGGGCTTGGGCAACTGAATTGGAAGTGCGCACTTCCAGGGTAATCACCTGGGCGTTCAGTGTCTGTGCAAGTTCGATTGTTGAGATAAGCAGCAGTTCCCCCAGTCCCTGCCTCCGATATGACTGTCGCACTCCTATGGTGCTGATGTGTGCCTCGCCCGCCATTATCCAGAAGCCGACAATTCCCACGATTCGTTGGTTTGTAATTGATCGAGATGTGTTGTCAATGTAAAAGAAGCGCCTCAACCTTTCTGGAAAGCGACTACCAGACCTAGAACCACTTTGGTCGAGTTGTTCTGCAAGCTCAGTAGGTCTGTTATGCTTCTCTAAAACCACAAGATAACGAGATAAGCGGTTAGAAAGGAGTTCTCTCTTGAATGATATTGTTGGCCACTGGGTAGGGAAACATTCCCGGTCGATCTCATTGACTTGTGGAACATCCCCCATACACATTGGTCTTACAGCGTAGCTCAAGCTATACTCCTTGAAACACTTCTGGTCCAAAGCTCATAACCAATCACGAAAATAATCGACCTTCAACGTCATTTTGCCTGAAGGGTAGGTTTGAGAGTCATCCCAAAACGGCTAAAGTGAATGCCATAGGTTAACTTGTTTTCATACAAAGCTGGGAACATTTTATCACAGCATGGCTGCTCACTACTATCCTTTGTACGCCGTTTATATGATCGATGACACCTCGCCCCTACTTGGCTGGCCCATATAGAGAAGGCGCTAAGTAGAGCCCAGCATCTTGGCGATGTCTATTTTGCCGAAGCGCTCCCATTCGCTATAGACGCAGCCACAATACTTCTGATGGTATAAATCAAACTCCCTAGAGAGCTGCTGGCTCTCTCTGAAGCCGGTTCTGAAATCCTGGTAGTAGAACTCGACTTCATTCTGCTTAGCTACCTCCTCGCCGACCTCGCGAAGCAAATCATGTTTTTGATATGGGCTGATAAGTAGAGTTGTAGTGAAGGATGGAAACCCATTCTCAACGGCGACTGCGGCGGTCCTATCAAGACGCATGCGAAAACAGTCGCCACACCGCTCTCCTTCATGTCCTACCACAGCACGAAAGTAGCTGATCATATCGTAGCCCTCGGCAACGATAAGGGGTAAATCTATTGTCTGGGCAAACGCCCGCATCGAATCAAGGCGATTTCGGTGCTCGGTGAAGGGGTGAATGTTGGGGTTGTACCAGTAGGCGGTAACATCAAAGCCCATTTCCCTGAGGCGATTTACCGTATAGGTGGCACAAGGAGCGCAGCAGGTATGAAGCAGTATTTTTTTCACACTCTCTTGCCTCAAAGCCTCGTTAGACGAGGGCATCATTCGTCTCTCGGAATTCTGCGGTAAGGGTCAGACGCTGCTGACTTATAACACCACAGGGCTTGGTGCGGCCATGTCGACATAGCGTCCTAGAAGATAACCTGCTCCTCCTGCAACTGAGCTATCTCCTCCTTGGGCATTTTCAGTAACTCTCCAAAGACATAATCGTTATGCTCACCAAGCAAAGGAGCATGCTCATAGTTGCCTTGAGGAACATCGCTTAACCTCCAGGGCAGGCTGGCCAAACGCAGCTTACCCGTTCCCGGATGGTCAATGTCAATGAAGAAGCCTCTTTCCTCCAGATGGCGATCTCGCACCCCCTCCTCGGCTTTCAAGGTGGGTGCTGCCATTACTCCAGCTCGCTGTAATATCTCCGTTACCTCATAATGGGTATGGGTTTTCGTCCACTCCTGTATCAGCCTGTCCAGGTCCGCCTGATTCCTTCCTCGGTTCAATCCATCTCGGAACCTTTCATCTCTGGTCCACTCGGGGTCCCCAATGGCCTCACATAAGGAGGTCCAATCCTTATCGCTGGAGACTGCGATGGTAACCCACTCATCGTCCCCCTTGCAACGGTAGCAGCCGTGAGGAGCCATGGCACTATCCTTGTTTCCTTGTGGCCCTTGTACTCGGTTGTTCATAGTGTAGTCGATGATGGCCTCGGGGATAACGGCAGACACCACCTCGGTCATAGAGAGGTCGATGTATTGCCCCTCTCCGGTCTTGGAGCGATGATACAATGCGGAGAGAATGGCAAATGTGCCATGTTCAGCCGACAGTATATCGGCGTACCCCCGCGTGCACATTGGAGATGGCTCACCACCAGGATATCCATTCAGCGATAGCAAGCCTCCGTACGCTTCTGCGATACCCGCAAAGGCGGGGAGCTCTTTATATGGGCCTACTCTACCGAAACCACACCCTGAGTACATGATGATGTCCGGTTTAATCTTCACCAGGTCCGAGTACCCCAGTCCCCATCGGTCCATCACCGACCCACCGAAATTTTCCGCCACAACGTCACTGGTCTTGATTAGCTCCCTGGCTAGCTCCCTAGCTTTGGGGAGGGTCATATTGAGAGTGCAGGCCTTCTTGCCGTAGTTCAAGCACTCAAATTCGGCGGTGGTGTTCAGGGACGCATTACGGCCTGGACGCCAGGAAGTCCGCGTGTTGTCGGGACGCAAGCTGCTCTCTATCTTGATGACCTCCGCGCCCATCACGCCCAGCCATTGGGTGATGTGGGCGCCAGCCCAAATGGCGGTAAAATCTGTAACTCTAATGCCTTCTAATGGAAGCTTGTCCAAGTCTTTCTTACCTCCTCATATTGTCGCAAGCTGTTAGATTGCCCCTTCTGCTCTCATCCTGACCAAGTCCTGCTTGGTGTAACCAAGTCGACCGCAGAAAACCTCTTCATTGTACTCGCCCAGAAGGGGAGCAGGACGCTCCACACGCCACGGTGTCTTGGAAAGCTTGTATGGCGCACCAGAGAATTTGACCTTCCCCGCTTCTTTGTGGTCGATCTCTTGGAAGTAGTCTCGAGCTGTCAGTAGCTCGGAGTGGAACAGGTCAGCCACTGTATTTAACGGCCTGCAGGGAACGCGCCTTGCATCAGCCGCAGCCGCAACCTCGTCTCTGGTTCGCTCCGCCGTCCACTCTTCGATCAGTGCCTTTACCGCATCCCAGTTTTCTCGACGCGTGACACGGTCTTGGAATAGCTCGCTGGTAGCCCACTCGGGATTACCCATTGCCTCCACCCAACTCGCCCACATTCTATCCTGTCCACAAGCTAAGTAGACGAGGCCGTTATTACAGCGATATATATCCGACGTTGCCAACCCTGGCATACTTCCTTTTAGTCTCGTCCATGTCATGCCTTCCATGGTGTAGACTGCAAAATCACGACGCATTATAGAAGCTAGGGCCTCCTGCTCTGATAGGTCTACATGCTGTCCTTGCCCAGTCATTTGACTGGCAAAAACGGCAGACATCGTAGCAATCGCCGCGGTGAGCCCAGCTACAAAACCGCTCTGATGTAGCGGTCCCTTCAGGGGTGGCTGTTGTTCAGTATCGTCGACACAATCTGATGGATTTTCAAAGGCCAGCCCGCTTGCATGAAAGGTGTTCAGGTCACATGCTTTGTAGTCGCGGTATGGGCCGGTCTGCCCGAATGGCGTAATGGAGGTCATCACCAATCCGGGATTAAGACCCTTGAGGCTGTCCCACTGAAATCCCAATTCTTCAACCTCGGCAGGTGGGTGATTCTCAACCAGTACATCAGCCCACTTAACTAGTTCTCTGAAGACCTCCGCTCCTGTTGCGTTCCTAACGTTTAGAGTTACTCCAAGCTTATTGGTGTTGAGATATAGAAACAGGCCGCTTTTCTCCAAGTGAGATATGTCCTGGGGGAAGGGCCCATGGCTTCTCGCTCTATCGCCACAGCCAGGCTTCTCAACCTTAATCACCTCGGCTCCCATATCGGCGAGTAGCTTCCCACAATATGGCCCAGAGACAAACTCACTCCACTCAACTACCTTTAAGCCAGAAAGCGCTTGTGTGCTCATACGAAATTGTCACACTCCTTTCGTGCTTGAATTATATTGCATGAGGTTGCTTTTGGTCAATGTACCGTACTCATCCACATGGTTTAGGGCACAGTAATTTCTATGTATCGGCTTTATGCTGCAAGTGCACAAGGCTTTATAGGAAAAGCTGGACTTCCCAGAATCTTATATGGCATAATAGCCGCTGAGTTCTGAGTTCTTAAGCCAAAAATGCACAAACGAGGGAGGCGAACGAGTGGCAGCCGGTCTATTTACGCTGATTGGTGGAGCGAGAGCAGGGGAAGTAAATTCGGAAGTTGTCGCAGATTTCCTGGCTCGGAATCCTAATTTGGATTCGGAAACACAAGAGAGGCTTTTTGCCTGGAAAATCGAATTGAAGTATTGGGAAGAATACAATGCACTCATGGGTAGTAGTTATGGTCGTCCATACACGGAGGGTGCTCTATATCAAGATTTGAAGGGGAAAATCGCACAGTTTATAAACCCTCGGTATGGTGAAGTCTGGTTAGATGCGGGATGTGGGCAGCTTTCGATGTCGGAATTGATCTGGCAAGAATCAGACGAAAAAGTAAAGGAGATCTGGGCCGCTGACATTGTTCTAGCCGGAGCCAGAAGGAAACTTGCTCAATTCGAGGAACGTATGCCTATAGAGCTAATCTATGCTGACCTTCAAGAGCAACTGTCTTTTCCAGACGATTTCTTTGATGGGATAATTGGAAATCATGTTTTCACCTTTTTGCTCGAATTCGAAGGGCAGCGAGGGACTGAAGCTTTAAAAGAAGTTCTTCGAGAGATGTTTCGAATCCTGAAGCCGGGGGGTCAACTGGTCTGGAGTATGCCCAGAAAGGGCGCAAGTAACCTGTTGGGAGCCCTGGTGTCTCTAAGATACATCATAAATCCTTTGCGTTGGATTAGATATGGGGTTCCTATTCCTGTGGCCGCAGGGAAGATTTTTAAATATACCCGACAGATCGAGAGGAAGGGCAAAAAGGGGATCTATGTTCTGTTGACAAAGGAGGAATACGAAGAAATGCTCGCTTCTGTTGGATTTGTCGATCCCGAATGGAGCATTGCTTTCGCTAAGCAATGCTGGGTAAACAGGGTTTACAAACCAAATGTTGTTTAACGCTGTAAATCGTCAGCGAAAAAGGCACCATCTCCTGGCCTGCTAGTAGATGACCTGCTCCTCCTGCAACCGAGCTATCTCCTCTTCGGGCATTTTCAGTAATTCTCTGAATACATAATAGTTATGCTCACCAAGTAAAGGAGCATGATGGTAGTTCCCCGGAGGAACATCGCTTAGCTTCCACGGCAAACCGGCTAAACGGACTGCCCCTATCCCCGGATGGTCTATATGTACGAAGAAACCCCTCTGGCCTAAGTGGTTATCTTGCGCTACCTCCTCTACCTTAAGGGATGGTCCTGCCATCACTCCCGCCTTTTGCAATATCTCCATCGCCTCATAGTGGTCGTGATTCTTCGTCCATTCCTGTATCAGGCTGTCCAGTTGCTCCTGGTTCTTCAGCCTGTTCAAACCATCGTGGAACATCTCATCCTCGGTCCATTTAGGATTCCCGATGGCGTCACAGAAGGCTCTCCACTCATCATCGTTGGAAACTGCAATGACTACCCACTCATCGTCGCCTCGACACCGATAACATCCGTGGGGAGCCATGGTGCTATACCGGTTTCCTTGGGGCGCTTGCACTGTGCCATTCATGGTGTAGTGCATAATTGGCTCTGGAAGAAGAGCAGACAGTACCTCGGTCATGGAGAGGTCTATATACTGTCCTTGTCCTGTCTTTGACCGATGGTACAAAGCTGCTAGGATGGCGAATACCCCATGCTGAGCTGCTGCCAGGTCAATATACCCTCGCGTCGCCATTGGAAGTGGTTCACCATCAGGATGCGCATTCAAGGAGCACAAGCCGCTAAAGGCCTCAACAATCCCAGCAAAGGCAGGAAATTCTTTATAGGGTCCTGTTCTCCCGAAACCCGAGCCGGCATACATGATTATTTCGGGCTTTATCTTCTTCAGGTCCGAATATCCCAGTCCCCAGCGATCCATCACCGGCCCGCCGAAGTTCTCAGCCACTACATCGCTGACCTTAATTATCTCCTTGGCAAGCTCTCTTGCCTTGGGGAGGGTCATGTTGAGGGTGCAACCTTTCTTGCCGTAGTTCAACACAGCAAACACGGCGCTCATAGGACAATCCGCCGACATACCCCTGAAAACCATCCGCGTTAAGTCTGGCCGCAGATTGCTCTCAATCTTGATAACCTCGGCCCCCATCACTCCTAGCCATTGGGTGATGTGGGAACCGGCCCAAACAGCGGTAAAATCTGCAACTCTAATGCCTTCTAGTGGAAGCTTCTCCAAGTCTTTCTTACCTCCAGCATGTTTTCGTGATCCTCTAGATTACCCCTCCTGCTCTCATTCTCACCAGGTCTTGCTTGGTGTAGCCAAGCCGGTCGCAGTAAACCTTTTCGTTATGCTCTCCAAGGAGAGGGGCGGGGTTTTCCACGCGCCAGGGGGTCTCAGATAGCTTGTAGGGCGCTCCGGGGAAT
Organism: uncultured Dehalococcoidales bacterium; assembly: GCA_964443325.1. Taxonomy (GTDB): domain Bacteria; phylum Chloroflexota; class Dehalococcoidia; order E44-bin15; family E44-bin15; genus DAOUVR01. The sequence continues at coordinate 40,047 of CAYUCL010000010.1, read as the reverse complement.
TTGACCTTCCCCGCCTGTTTATGGTCAACCTCGGTAAAATAGTCTCGAGCTTCTAATAGCTCCGACTCAACTAGTTCCTTCGCGGTATTAATTGGCTTGCAGGGAATGCGCATCGCCTCGGCGGCATGGACGATCTCATCCACCGAGTGCTCTTTCGTCCACTCTTCGATCATAGCCTTTGCTGCATCCCAGTTCTCACGTCGCGAAGCTATGTCTGCGAATAGCTCGCTGGTAGCCCAGTCGGGGTTGCCCATAAACTCAATCCAAGGTTCCCACGTTCTATCATGAAAACAGATCAGGTAGATGCGGCCGTCGCTGCATTGGTATATGTCCGACGCCATACCTGGCTGAGTCCCTTTCAGTCTCGTCCATCCCATTCCTTCCACAGTGAAGACCCCAAGCTCACGACGCATAAATGATGCCAAAGCCTCCTGCTCTGATAGGTCAACATGCTGTCCCAGCCCTGTTATTTGGCGGGCGAAAATTGCGGACATCGTAGCAATCGCCCCGCTCAACCCGGCCACAAAATCGGCCTGAAGTGTTGCTCCTCGTAAAGGTGACTTTTTTTCAATATCGTCTACGCCCTCTGATGGGTTTATGAAAGCCATGCCACTCGTATGAAAGCTGATTAGGTCACAGGATTTGTAGTCTCGGTCGGGCCCTGCCTGACCAAATGGAGTAATCGAGGTCATCACCAGTCCAGGATTGAGATTCTTCAGGTTTTGGTAGTTAAAACCTAGCTCTTCAACTTCATGAGGTGGATTATTTTCCACAAGAATATCTGCGTGCTTTATCAGTTTTTTGAAGATCTCTGCCCCAGTTATGCTATTGACATTTAACGTGATACCAAGCTTATTGGTATTAAGATACAGAAACAGGCCGCTCTTCTCTGGGTGAGGTATCTCCTGTGGGAAAGGCCCATAGCTCCTCGATTTATCGCCAGAGCCAGGATTTTCCACCTTGATTACCTCGGCTCCCAAATCTGCAAGGAGCTTCCCACAATAGGGCCCAGAAGCGAATC
>CAYUCL010000010.1:0-39016 GCA_964443325.1 uncultured Dehalococcoidales bacterium | reverse complement strand
CTCCACTCAACTACCTTTAAGCCAGAGAGTGCTTGCGACGTCATGTCAGCTTATCCTACCCCTTTCCCGTTGGAACCATCTCGCCATGCTATCAACTCATGGACTATTTCAAAAACCACTAGTAGATGACCTGCTCCTCCTCCAACTGAGCTATCTCCTCCTCGGGCATTTTCAGTAATTCTCTAAAGACATAATCGTTATACTCACCAAGACAAGGGGGTTGCTCGTAATTACCCTGAGGACCCTCACTCGACATCCAAGGTAAACGGGGGAAACGCACCGTCCCCACATCGGGATGGCCCACATCTATGAGGAAGCCTCTTTCCTTCAAATGGCGATCTTGCACTACCTCCGCTACTTTAAGTGTTGGTCCTGCCATTACCCCCGCTTTCTGCAATATCTCCGCTACTTCATAATGAGCATGGTTTTTCGTCCACTCCTCTATCAACCTGTCCAGTTCCTCCTGGTTCTTCCATCTGTTCAATCCATCGCGGAACCTTTCATCCATGGTCCATTCGGGATTTCCGATGGCGTAGCAAAAGGCCTTCCATTCCTCATCGTTGGAAACTGCAATAGCGACCCATTCATCGTCCCCTTGACAACGATAACAGCTATGAGGAGCCATAGTACTATTCCAATTCCCTTGCAGTCCCTGGACTCTGTCATTCATGGTGTAGTCCATAATCGCTCCAAAGAGAAGAGAAGCCACCACCTCGGTCATGGAGAGGTCTATATATTGCCCCTCTCCTGTCTTTAAGCGATGATGCAAAGCTGCAAGGATGGCAAACGCTCCGTGCTCAGCTGATGTTATGTCAGCATATCCGAAGGTTGCCATTGGAAGAGGTTCACCGTTGGGGTATCCGTTCAAAGAACACAAGCCGGCAAAAGCCTCTACTATGCCAGCGTAGGCGGGGAATTCTTTGTATGGCCCAGTCCGTCCGAACCCTGACCCGGAATACATGATGATGTCGGGCTTAATCTTCTTTAATTCCAAATATCCCAATCCCCAGCGGTCCATAACCGACCCACCGAAGTTCTCAGTCACTATGTCGCTGACCTTGATTAGCTCCTTAACAAGCTCTCTTGCCTTGGGGAGGGTCATATTGAGTGTGCAAGCTTTCTTGCCGTAGTTCAATCCGGAATACTCAGCGCTCATAGTTAGGTTAGTATTCACATTAGAGAAAAAACTCCGCGTCATGTCTGGACGCAGGTTACTCTCAATCTTGATGACTTCAGCGCCCATTACTGCCAGCCACTGGGTGACGTGAGGTCCAGCCCAAACAGCGGTGAAATCGACGACTCGAATCCCATCTAAAGGAAGACTCTGCATGCTTTTCATACCTCCTCACCTATTGGTGAGCTACTAGATCACTCCTTCTGCCCTCATTGTCACTAAGTCCTGCCTGGTGTAGCCAAGCCGCCTGCAGAAAACATCTTCGTTGTGCTGGCCCAGAAGAGGGGCGGGGCGCTCTACACGCCAGGGAGTCAGGGATAACTTACAAGGTGCTCCTGGGTACTTGAATTTGCCCGCCGCTTTATGGTCAACCTCTACGAAATAGTCTCGGTCTGCTAATAGCTCTGAGCTTACTGACTCTTTCACTGTGTTAACCGGCTTACATGGGATGCGCCTTGCCTCTGCTGCACGGACGACTTCATCCACAGTGTGCTCTTTCGTCCACTCTTCCATCATCATTTTGCCTGCATCCCTATTCTCTCGGCGTGAAACCTGATCTTGAAATAGCTCACTCATAGCCCATTCGGGATTGCCCATTGCCTCCACCCAACCTAGCCACGTTTTATCCTGGTCTAGAACCATATAGACCAGGCCATCGTTGCAGTGATATATCTCCGATAATGGGGCTGGCCTATACCTTGTCCAGTTCACCTCTTCCAGGGTATAGGTACCAAGTGTGATACGCATAACATTGTCTAAGGCCTCTTGCTCAGATATGTCCACATGCTGCCCGAGTCCAGTTGCGTGAGAAGAGAAAATGGCTGACATCGTAGCGATTGCTCCGCTCAGCCCAGCAACGAGACCACTTTGATTTTCCGGTCCCCTTAGCGGCGGTTTTTGCTCAATATCGTCTACCCCACAAGATGGGTTTATATAAGCCATACCACTAACATGAAAGCTGATAAGATCACAGGACTTATAATCTCGATAGGGCCCTGTTTGCCCAAATGGAGTAATGGAGGTCATTACCAGTGCAGGATTGATCTTTTTAAGGTTTTCGTAGTCAAAACCCAATTCTTCGACCTCACGAGGCGGATTGTTCTCCACTAGAATATCAGCCTGTTTCACCAATTCTTTGAAAATCTCCGCTCCGGTCGTGCTGCGAACATTCAGTGTCACTCCAAGCTTATTAGTGTTTAGATAAAGAAACGTGCCACTCTTTTCTGGATGAGGTATATCTTGAGGGAAAGGCCCATGGCTCCTCGCTTTGTCACCAAGGCCGGGCCTCTCTATCTTGATCACCTCGGCTCCTAAGTCAGCGAGCAATTTCCCGCAATAGGGCCCAGAGATAAATTCACCCCACTCAACTACCGTTAAGCCAGAAAGCGCTTGCATTGTCATATCAACTTGTCCTACTCCTTTTTCTCTGAGACCATATCCATAGGCTATAACCTAAGGATTCTCTTGAATGCCTCTAAAGAATAACCTGCTCCTCCTGTAACTGGGCTATCTCTGCATCAGACATATCGAGTAATTCTTTAAAGACATAGTCATTATGCTCACCAAGGGAAGGAGCATGGTCATAGTTGCCCTGTGGGCTATCACTCAGTTTCCAAGGAAGACGGGCTAAACGCACTGTCCCCATCTCTGGATGCTCTATATCCATGAAAAACTCTCTCTCCCTTAATTGGCTATCTTGCACTACCTCTTCTGATTTGAGGGATGGTCCTGCCATCACTCCTGCCCTCTGCAATATCTCCATTGCCTCATGATGGCTATGGATCTTCGTCCATTCCTGTATTAGCCTGTCCAACTCCTCCTGGTTCTTCCAGCGATTCAATCCATCGCGGAATCTTTCATCCGTGGTCCACTCAGGATTCCCGGTGGCATCACAAAAGGCCTTCCATTCCTCATCGCTGGAGACCGCAATAGTAACCCATTTGTCGTCCCCTTGGCACCGATAACATCCGTGAGGAGCCATGGCATTATCCCGATTTCCCTGGGTTCCCTGCACTCTGTCATTCATGGTGTAGTCCATAATCGCGTCTGGGAGAAAACTAGAAGCCACCTCAGTCATAGAGAGGTCAATATATTGCCCCTCACCTGTATTTGAACGATGATGTAAAGCTGCGAGAATGGCAAATACACCATGCTGGGCCGCCGTGAGGTCGGTCCAGCCTCCGACACCGAAAGGACATGGCTCGCTGCCAATGTACCCATTCAAGGAAAACAACCCAGCAAACGAATCAATAATGGGAGCATAGGCGGGTAATTCTTTGTAAGGACCCGTTCTTCCAAAACCCGACCCCGAGTACATAATGATGTCTGGTCTAATCTTCGTTAGGTCTGAATATCCCAATCCCCAGCGGTCCATCACTGGCCCGCCAAAGTTCTCGGTTACTACATCACTGATCTTGATTACTTCCTTGACAAGCTCTCTGCCTCTGGGCAGAGTCATATTTATTGTGCAACTCTTCTTGCCGTAGTTCAACACAGCAAAATCTACGCTCTGGTTCAACCCCGGCATTAGCGTTTTACCTTCAGCGAAGAAGCTTCGCGTCAAATCTGGACGTAGATTGCTCTCAATCTTTATAACATCTGCTCCCATCACTGCCAGCCACTGATTGACATGGGGACCAGCCCAAACGTGGCAGAAATCAGTGACCCTAATGCCCTCTAGCGGAAGCTTTTGCATGCCTATTCCCCCTCATACTTTCGTGACCTTCTAAATTACCCCTTCTGCTCTCATTATGATTAGGTCTTGCCTCGTGTTACATAGCCGCCCGCAGAAAACCTCCTCATTGTGCTCGCCCAGCAAAGGGGCAGGGCGTTCCACACGCCAGGGGGTCTTAGATAACTTGTACGGCGCCCCTGGATACGTGAACTTCCCTGCCTCTTTATGATGGACCTCGACAAAATAATTTCGATCGGCCAAGAGATCAGAATTGGCCGATTCTCTCACTGTGTTAACCGGTGTACAAGGGACGCGTTTCGCTTGTGCCGCCCGGACGATTTCATCCACAGTTTGCTCCTTCGCCCACTCTTCGATCATTATCTTAGCTGCATCCCAGTTCTCTCGCCGCGATGCGCGGTCCTGGAACAGCTCGCTCGCAGCCCAGTCTGGGTTGCCCATTACCTCTACCCAATTTTTCCAAAACCTGTCGGTATTACAAACCACAAAGAATTGGCCATCGTTACAATGACCCAGTAATGTCTCAGCACTTGGTTGGGCTCCCTTGACCCGTGTCCTAGTAAAGCCTTCGTAGGTGACAGCTCCAAGGTCGCGACGGATCATAGAGGCTAAAGCCTCCTGCTCCGATAGGTCTATGTGCTGTCCCAGGCCCGTTGCTTGGCAAGTGAAAATAGCTGACATCGTAGCGATTGCTCCGCTCAAACCAGCTAAGAAGTCGCCTTGATATGCCTTCCCCCTTAACGGGGGCTCTTTCTCGATATCATCCACTCCACCGGCTGGATTCATAAAAGCCAACCCACTTATGTGAAAACTGGTAAGGTCACAAGCCTTATAGTCTCGGTAGGGTCCTGTCTGTCCAAAGGGAGTAATGGATGTCATCACTAATCTAGGATTGAGTTGCTTGAGGGTTTCGTAATCAAATCCCGACTCTTCAACCTCATGAGGTGAATGGTTCTCTATGAGAATATCAGCATGCTTTATTAACTCTTTGAAGATGTGCGCCCCGGTCACGCTTCCTACATTCAAGGTCACTCCAAGCTTATTGGTGTTGAGATATAGGAACAGGCCACTCTTCTCCGGGTGAGGAATATCTTGAGGGAAAGGCCCATAGCTCCTTGCTTTATCACCGCAGCAAGGCTTCTCTACCTTGATCACCTCGGCTCCTAAATCAGCGAGGAGCTTCCCGCAATAAGGCCCAGAAATGAATTCACTCCACTCAACTACCTTTAAGCCGGATAGCGCACCCATTTCGAACTCTCTTTCTATTTGGTGTACTTCATCGTATGCTCGATGATGCAGGGGTTTATCACATCGATGTTTCGACGGCCGGAAGTTTGCATTCTCCCACACCGGCTCTTTAAGCGCATCATGGCTGCCGATCCAGTCGATAAAAGCAGTATGTATGGCTGTGCAGTGTAGGGACATCATGATTGACGATACCGAAGGGGGCTTAGCAGGCTCTCCGCACTGAAACATTGCTCCCATTGCAAAGCTTATAAGTTCTGTAGCCTTATAGTCTTTGTAGGGTCCACTTTGCCCGAAGCCTGTGATCGAGGTCATGATCAACGACGGGTTGATTTCATTGAGGGCTGAATAGCCAATCCCTAGGCTGTCCAGATATCCAGGGGAGAAGGACTCCACTATGACATCAGCATTCCGCACTAATCTCTTAAAAATCTCTTGTCCGCCTCTGCATTCAAGATTGAGCGTAATGCCTCTCTTGTTCTGATTATGATAAATGAAAAAGAAGCCCTTCTCGTGATGGGTGTCGTCTCCAGCGAAGGGAGGAATGTTTCGTGTATCATCGCCTCCAGGCTTTTCTATCTTGATAGTGTCGGCGCCCAACTCGGCTAGAATCTTGCCACAATAGACGCCCTTCTCATCTGCTACATCAACAACCCTGTAAAAAATTAGAGGAGCGATACTCCTCCTTTTTTCGGATACTGTCATATTGTACTGTATTTCTGAGGGGAGTTTCCCAAACTCAAGGTTCTAATATATATTTTACGTTATTATTGTCTCAGCGTCAATTGTTTGTGCCGGTAAATTGAGATTGCTTCGCTTAAGTAGCTATGAGATCATAGAGCCTGTTATTTTAAGGCACCAAAGGATAAAAAATGCGAGATTGACACCCCTTAAGAAGTGGGATACACTTTTAGACAGTTAATCTTCCTAGAACCATAAAGGAGGGATGGTATGCCCAGTAAGAGTAAACAAGAGTGGCGGGATACCACGCTTGACAAGGTTCTCAAACGCTCCCCTGAGCGTCAGGAGCGCTTTGAGATCAGCTCAGGAGCCGAGATCGATGATTTATATACTCCAGATGATCTTGAGAGGCTCGATTATGATGAGGCCTTAGGCTACCCAGGAGAATACCCCTTCACCCGTGGTATCCAGCCCACTATGTATCGAGGAAGGCTTTGGACAATGCGGCAATACGCCGGCTTTGCTGATGCTGAGGAGTCCAATAAGCGTTATCGATACCTATTGGAGCAAGGGCAAACTGGACTGAGTATTGCCTTTGACTTACCAACCCAGATTGGTTATGACTCAGACCACGAAATGGCTATGGGTGAGGTTGGGAAAGTGGGAGTAGCTATAGATTCCCTCGCGGATATGGAGGTCCTTTTTAAGGAAATACCCCTGGATAAGGTTAGTACATCGATGACGATAAATTCCACTGCACCAATGCTACTCGCTATGTATATCGCCCTGGCTAAGAAGCAGGGAATCGACCTGAAGGCGTTAAATGGTACCATTCAGAACGATATATTGAAAGAGTATATTGCTCGAGGGACCTATATCTTTCCACCGCGCCCCTCAATGAGATTAATCACCGATATCTTCAAGTATTGCAAGGAAGAGGTTCCGCGATGGAACACCATCAGTATCAGTGGCTACCATATGCGGGAGGCTGGATGCACTGCAGCTCAAGAGCTGGGTTTTACCCTAGCCAATGGCATTGCATACGTGCAAGCAGCTATTGACGCTGGTCTGGATATCGACGAATTCGCTGCCAGGCTATCCTTTTTCTTCATCAGCCACAACAATCTCTTTGAAGAGGTGGCCAAGTTTAGGGCAGGGCGTCGGCTGTGGGCCAGGATCATGCGGGAGCGGTTTGGTGCTAAGGAGCCTCGAAGCTGGATGCTCCGCTTTCACACCCAGACAGCAGGTTCAACACTCACAGCGCAGCAGCCAACAAATAACGTTATTAGGACTGCAATTCAAGCTCTAGCAGCAGTATTAGGTGGCACTCAATCTCTGCACACCTGCTCCTATGATGAGGCATATGCTACTCCTAGCGAGGATGCAGTGACTATTTCGTTACGTACCCAACAGCTATTAGCTTATGAAACAGACGTTGCCAATGCAGCGGATCCACTAGGGGGCTCATATCTGGTGGAATCGCTTACCAACACCTTGGAAGAGGAAGCGGAGAATTACATACGGAAGATTGACGACCTTGGTGACGCCCTAGCCGCCATTGAGCAAGGATTCCCGCAAAGGGAGATTCAGGAGAGTTCCTATCGCACTCAGATGGACATTGAGAGTGAGAAGAAGGTCGTTGTCGGGGTCAACAAGTTTGTTTCGTCTTATCCCAAGATAACGGGACTGCTTCGCTTTGACCCCCAAGTGGCAAGTAGGCAAAAGGAAAACCTCGCGCAGGTGAAAAAAAATAGGGATAGCGCCAAGGTGAGTGCTGCTTTGGATAAGCTGGAGAAGGTAGCGACAGGCACTGAGAACACTATGCCCGCAATTTTGGAATGCGCGGAGGCATATGCCACCATTGGAGAGATATGTGATGTGCTTCGCCGTGTCTTTGGAGAACAGAAGGAGTTTGTCGCCTTTTAAAATAAAAAAACGAAAGGATGGGAAAAAGGAGGAAAGGATGATTAAGCGTGTTGACCATATCTGTATAGCGGTAAAGAGCCTCGATGAAACGTTGGGAGTACTTAATAGCGTCTTCGGGTTCAAATCATCGCATACAGAGACCCTCCCCGACCAGGGGGTAAAAGCAGCTCTTGTCCCTATAGGCGATGGCGAGATCGAGCTAATTGAGCCCATCGATCCTGAAGGAGGAGTCGCTAAGTTCATTGAGAGACGGGGTGAGGGTATTCATCATATCTGTCTTGAGGTGGATAATATCGATGAGGAGCTAAAGTCGCTGGCGGCGAAAGGAGTAGAGCTCATCGACAAGCAGCCGCGAAAGGGGTTAGCGGGAATGATTGGCTTCGTACACCCTCGCTCTACGAAAGGCGTGCTCATCGAGCTGGCGCAAAAGGTTTAGGGTTTGTTCTATTCCAAAAAACGGGAGATGCTAAATAAACTGTCAAGCCACGGAGGCATAAAAGAATGATCAAAGGGATCGGCCATGCTGGCATTTTAGTAAAGAACCTCGACGAGGTGGCGAGTTTATATTGTGACCTATTTGGCCTGGAGCGGCTAACAGGAGTAATAGACTGGCCCGGGGAAGGAATGAAGAACATCATGCTAAAGGTGGGTAATCAAGCTTTTGAAGTGATGGAGCCAACCGACCCTCAGGGTAGTCTAGCCCGATTTTTAGAGCAACGCGGCGAAGGATTGCACCACGTAAACCTCGAGGTGGATGATGTAGAAGGCTTAGTCAAGTCTTTGGAAGCCAAAGGCGTGATTACCCTTGGTAGAGGGCCAGGATTCTGTTTCTTGCACCCTAAATCAACGAGGGGCGTTCTCTTTGAGCTTATACAGAGCAACAAATAAGGAGAGTTCTATGGAAGAAAAGATCAGGGTATTAATTGCCAAGCCTGGGTTAGATGGGCATGACCGAGGTGCCAAGCTGGTGGCGCGCATTCTCCGTGATGCTGGGATGGAGGTTATTTATTCTGGACTTCGCCAAACGCCAGAGATGATAGCAGAAGCTGCTCTCCAGGAGGATGTTCAGGTTGTGGGATTAAGCATCCTCTCAGGAGCACACATGGAGATATTCCCTGCCACTGTTCAGCGGCTCAAAGATAAAGGATTAGAAAATGTGGTATTAGTCGCTGGCGGAATAATTCCCGAAGAGGATGTCCCTGCTTTGGAGCAGATGGGGATAAAAGCTTTTTTTGGTCCAGGCTCCTCGAGTCAGGAAATCGTAGATTCTCTCAAGAAGGCGGTGGCTGAGAAAGCTGATTAAGAAAAGGGATGGTGATATGGCAAAGCGAAAAATGAAGTTCACATTCCCTGCAGAGTTGATTACAGAACCTGTGGTCTATAACCTCAGCCAGGATTTCAGGTTAGCAACCATTATTCAACGAGGCGACCTTACTGAGGATAATAGCTGGGTTATCTTGGAGATGGAGGGAAGCGATGAGGATATTGAGCAGGGGCTTTCTTGGGTGGCTGAAAAAGGGATAACGGTGGAGCCTCTGGATAGTGAGGTTGTCTGAAAGGAGTTGCTATGGACACTGAGGAACTGACCAAGAAGGTAAGTGGTAAGCTGCTCCAGGAGGAGGCAAAGAAGCGCGGTATCAAGACCAGTTGTGTTAAGAAGATCGATATCGCAAGGCAGTTGCCTCCAGAGGTTTTAGAACGGCTTGCTTCCAAAGCCAAGTAGGATGGAAGTAGAAAATATTGAAATCAGCAAAGTCGCTGGCGCTAACAGGGAAACTCGATTAGATCCTGTAATCCACGAAGCAGAGGTGGCTATACAGCTTGATGGCAGAACACGGCAGCGGCTTTTTTGTTTGCCGACGGATCTTGAGGAGCTCGCTCTGGGATACCTGATGTCTAGGGGAATCAGTACATCAGATGTAGAGATTGAATGGAAGGCAAATAAGATTTTGGTATCTGCGGAACGTACAGGAAAGGTTAAATCCCAAAAAGTCACCTCGCAGTTGAGAATAACTGAGCGTGAGGTCTTCGATTTCATAAAGAGGCTGGATGATAACAGCCCTCTGTTTAAAAAGACCGGGGGCACTCATGTTGTAGGGATTTTTCACGGCTCACGCGCCTTTTTTATTGAGGATGTAAGCAGACATTGTGCCATAGATAAGATTATTGGCCTATCCTTGAAAAAGGGCATTGAACTCTCTCAGAGTGTCTTGGTTACATCCTGTCGCCAGACACTATCCACAATAAGAAAGGCCATCTTTGCCCGGATCCCGATAGTTATCACCATCTCCGCCCCTACAGACTTGGCTATAGAGAGCGCCACTCTCTCGGATATAACTCTTGTTGGATTCGCCAGAGATCGTCAATTCAACATATATTCCCACGATTGGCGAATTCTTAGAAACTCTCATTAAATTTTTTCTCCCGTGCCTTTAGCCACTTCTTCTTTTGTACAAGCCTTACCTCTTCATTAGCAGGTTCATAGTTGGCCAGGAAGGACTGCTTGAACGCCAAGAAGTTTCCATCAGTTATGTGTTTTCTCATCTCATCCATTAGCCTCAGCACAAAACGCAGGTTATGGATGGTAGCTAGTCGATAAGCCAGAAGCTCCTCGCACTTAAAGAGGTGATGTAAATAGGCTGCACTGAAGTTTTGGCAGGTATAACAGTCGCACCCTTTATCGATAGGTTCATCGCAATCTTTGTAGCAGGCATTCCTTATGATAATCCTACCATGTGTGGTAAAAAGGCCACCATTTCTGGCGATACGGGTAGGCAAGGCGCTGTCGAAAATATCGATTCCTCTTGAAACTCCTTCGAAGAGGTCCTCAGGCGAACCTACACCCATGAGATAGCGAGGCTTATCCTTAGGGAGGAGTGCCACCGTCTCCTCCACTATAGCGTTCATCGTCTCCTTGGGTTCGCCAAGGCTCAAGCCCCCTATGGCGTAGCCATCAAAATCCATCGAGGTTAATGTACTAACTGAATGACGGCGAAGCTCCATAAAGACACCGCCTTGAACTATCCCATAGAGCGCTTGGTCTTCTCGTTTGTGATTAGCTTGGCATCTTTGTGCCCAATGATGAGTCCTCTCCATTGCCGTTTTCACAGCATCGAGATCATCGCTATATGGAGGACATACATCAAGGGTCATGATAATGTCAGCGCCTATCCTCTCTTGTAGCTGTATGCAAAGCTCTGGGCTGAGGAAATGCTCACTGCCATCGATATGAGACCTGAAAAGCACCCCTTCGTCGCTTAACTGGCAAAGGTGAGCCAGGCTGAATATCTGAAAGCCACCACTATCGGTTAGCAATGGCCCGGTCCAGTGCATAAAACGATGGAGGCCGCCCATCTTCTCGATAACCTCAATCCCTGGTCTGAGGTAGAGATGATAGGTATTGCTTAAAACAATCGTGGCGCCCAGAGAGCTCAGTTCATGAGGGGTGAGGGACTTAACTGTTGCCTGGGTGCCCACCGGGGCAAAGGCAGGGGTTGGCACCATGCCATGTGGAGTGGCGAGCATCCCGGCGCGAGCCAAGGTGTCGGGGCAAGATTTTGTTACCTCAAAGCTCAAGCCCTCTCCTTTAATAGGTTATCGGCGATAATTATTCTCTGTATCTCGGAAACCTCCTCGTAGATCTCAGTGAGTTTCGCGTCCCGATAAAGCCTCTCGATCTCCATATCCTTCATGTAGCCGTACGCCCCATGGACTTGCATTGCCATTCTGGTAACATCGACAGCCGCCTGAGAAGTAAAAAGTTTTGCAATCGCCGATTCTTTCTCAATATTAGCACCCTGATCTCTCAGGAAAGCAGTTCTATACGTAAGCCATCTCGATGCCTCCACTCTGGAGGCCATCTCAGCGAGCAGCCACTTTATTGTATCAAGATGTGCAATAGGTTTGCCGTAAGCTTTTCTCTCCTGAGCATAATCTAAGGAGAGGTCCAAAGCTCCTTGTCCTATCCCCAATGCCTCAGCAGCTACTCCCAGCTTGCCAACACTTGTCGCCTCCAGCATAATCTCAGGACCCTTTCCCTCCTCACCGAGGAGGTTCCCCTGTGGCAGGCGAATGTCATCAAGATAGATCACCGATGGACCCAAACCCCTTACTCCCATGGTCTCGCAGGCGTGGCGTATATTATACCCCAGTGCTGGGGTTTCCACGATAAAGGCGCTGACCTTGTCTGTTTCATCCTTGGCGAAGACCAATGTCATTTGGGAGGCTGGAGAAAGGGCAACGAACTGCTTCTGTCCGGTAATGATATAATCGGCGCCCTCAGGCCTTGTTCTTGTTTCTATAGCTCCGGGGTCGGAGCCTGTGGCTGGCTCGGTGAAGGCGAATGAGGAAAGCGACATTCCTTGAGTCAGAGGCATCAGGAATCTCTTCTTTTGCTCCTCGCTTCCATAGCGGAATATCGCCTCTTCAGCGAGGCCATTTGTTGTAATAATCGCCCCGGTAACCATGGAGGCACGGCACAGTTGCTCGATAACCAGAACATAACCAATATAGCCTGCGTTAACGCCACCATAGTCCGGGGGATAAGGCAGGCCGAAATATCCCAGGCTTCCCATTTGCTTCGCCAGTTTAAGGGGGAACTCACACTGGCGGTCGATCTCCATCGCCACAGGCCTTACCGATTTTTCGGCAAAATCCCTTGCCATGTTCTGGATCATGCTCTCTTGTTCACTCAGCCTGAAGTCCATCCTGGTCTCCTTAAGCAAGCCAAAGGTTCAGAGCCATGGTGAGAAAGAGAATCCCTAAGTAGGGGAAGGCGGTTAGCTTATAAACACGCCAGGCATCGTGTGATATGCCAGTGACTAAAAGCCGAACAGTGGCCAAAATCGTCAGGATACCCAGAATGTTTGCCACTACCAGATAAGGCAAACTGAGATCGCTAAAGTAGTAGAGGGCAATGGAGCTACCATACAGCAGGACAGATAAACCCAAAAGAAGCTTTATCACATCTTTAGCCTTCCACGAGATGGGGAAGTATGTGAGACCGGAAACGATATAGTCCTCACGATTGGCGATCATCACGCTCCATACATGGATTGGTATCCAGACCCCGATAAGGATGCAGATAAAGAGAAGGGTCAGATCCAGATGGTGGCTAATTGCCAAATAACCGACAATCACCGGGGCGCAGCCAGCTATCGTGCCCTGTGGGAAGACACAGGTGACCTTCTTTCGCCACGTTGAGGCTGCGATAACGCCCAGTAGACCGAAGACGAAGCAGAGCGGGTCAAGAAACCAGGCGATGATAAGCCCGGTGACTACCAAGGTTATCGCCACAGGCAACATCTTCCACGCGGGAAAAATCCTTCTCGAAGGAAGGGTACGATGCTTAGTTCTCTTCATTTTGGCATCGACCTCTCGGTCGATGTAGTTGGTTATGCCATTGCTGCCGCCGCTTCCCACAAGAATGGCTAGTGTGGTGAGAAGAAGCCAGCCCACAGGAGGGTGGCCTGCGCCAGCTACTACAGCGGCGCAGAAGCCGATGAAGGTTAGCAAGATGGTCTCTCGAGGTTTTAGAACATCGATGTAGTTTATTAGCCATGCCCTGGGCCTGGCAATTAAAAATACTTCACGCTTATCCATGTCATTACATCTGATCTAGGCCACTTCCTTATTCGTAGCTTCAAATATCGCAGTTGGGTTTACCATTTTTTCGAAAATTCGGATTGCATATAGTGTGGCCGACCAAGGGTTCTTTAAATAGCTACCCACGACTCTTATATATACGTTAAAAAGAGGTCAACTCCCCCTAAAAAGCTTTTTGATGTATTTGATGGTATTGAAGCACCATGTGGGCTACATTAAATCCCGAGTCTACCCCCTGGTGCGTGCCGCAACCATAGCCACCGGCATCACAGCCAACGTAGAAAAGTCCCCGTAGCGGAGCCTTGGCTGAGGGCTTGTGTCGTCCACATTGGCCTACTATTTGGCCCAAGCCGATGCACTCACCACCCTGTCCCGGGAGGATATGATCCCTGGTAATCGATGATACGTCAGCAGTGCTGAAATACTCCTTGTGTTCTACATATTGAAGGAGCTCAGGCCAGACCTTGGCTATTGTTTGCTCCAGCTTATCCCAGAAGACCTGTGCGTTCTTTGTGTCAACACCTGGGGGGCACGGTGTGGCAGCCAGAACACACTGCTTGCCAGCAGGAGCCAGGTCTGGATCAAAGTTCGAGGGCACTACTATCATGAAGGCAACGTCATCTGGAAGCTCGCCTGCCTTTGCTTTTTCAGAAAGTTCTACATTGAAGTAGTTGTCGTCTGAAACGGCGAAGTACATGGGGCGTTCCAGTACAGGCTTGCTAAGAAAGTAACGAATACCCATGAGTCCCAGAGAGGGAACCAGTTCCTTGACATAGTTAACGTACCCTTTGTCAAAGTGCTCCTCACCCACAAGCTTAAGCACTGTAGGTTGAATACCGGCGTTGCTTATCACGATAGGGGCATGGAAGGCACCTTTGTCGGTAGTTACCCCACGGACCTGTCCGTCTTCAACAATGATCTGCTCCACCCTGGTTTGCAGTTGCACTTTGCTGCCATAACGCTCAACTGCCTGTGCGCATCCCTCGAATACCTTTCCATAACCACCCTTGAAGTACATCACGCTACCGCTGCTTAACATCTCCTGCAACGTCTTCACTGCCTCTGAGGCAGCCAGAAGATCCATTGGTGAGACGAAGACGATGTTGGACCAAAGTGCCATAATGCTGTATAAGCTCTGAGGTACCTGTTGGCTTGAGACGAATTCGTGAAAGGTGACTTCATCTAAGGTGGCTATCTCCTCAGGACCAACCGAGAGAAGTGAAGTCATGAAAGTACCCAATGCTTCCGCATCCTCAGGTATCGGATAGGGCACGTATTCTCCTGATGAGCTGCGATACAACATATTAGCAGCCCCTTCTGGGTTAAGCAATTCAACGTCCAGCTCTAGTTCCCTGATCAACTCATCCCACCGGCAGTTGTGGGCTGGCCCCCCGGTTACCGGCCAGAGTTCATAGCTGAAACCCTTGCTGGACAAAGTTAAAGCTTTGCCTCCAGCTCTGTCGTTCTTGTCCAGCAGGAGCGTCTTCATCCCACCCTTGGCCAGCAGAGCGGCGCAGGAAGATCCCCCAGGACCAGCACCTATCACGATGACATCGTAGGTTTGATTACCCATTACAATCCTCCT
Source organism: uncultured Dehalococcoidales bacterium (assembly GCA_964443325.1). Taxonomy (GTDB): domain Bacteria; phylum Chloroflexota; class Dehalococcoidia; order E44-bin15; family E44-bin15; genus DAOUVR01. The sequence continues at coordinate 24,109 of CAYUCL010000010.1, read as the reverse complement.
CTCTTTTGTGTTTCCCCAACAAGGCTATTTTTCAGGACAGGCGATGCCTTCAGTTTGCTAGTTATTACAGCATGCGATGAAGTATTTTGCAATCCTCTTTCATGATAATTGGTGATTTAGGGCGGCTCCCTGCCCCCTATTATTCATTGATGATGGTACTGAAATACTCGCTTCTTTTTTCCTTATTAAAAACTATTTGGGATTTTTCTATTTGATAAGATAAACGTAGGCACATGGGGTCACATAACTTTCGGTAGGTATCGATAACAGAGTCAGGCTCGGTCTTTATTGCTTGGGCTGCCATCAATCCACTTTCTAATGCATAACTAATTCCTTCAAAACTCGATGGACTAATAAGACCTGCTGCTTCGCCGATTAGCAAGACATTGCCAGTGCCCAATGCGATCTCATCTAGATTGCCGATTAGTGTTGCCGGGTGTCCTTCTGTTCCTACAATTTCTGTCGATATTCTCAGTTCTTCTGCAACCTTTTTCAACAAGAGGTTCATATTTCTTTTATCGCTTCCTTCAAGTGTGGTTCCAACAATTGTATGGCTTCCCTTTGGTATCACCCATGAATAATGCTTTGTGATTGATCTGTCGAAAATAAACCATGAAGAATTGTTCGTTTCCTTATTGCTTGCGTTTACAAAAACTTGATATAATGTGCTTCTTTTTGTTGATATGTCTGAGATGGCTCTTCTGACAGACGAAGCAGTACCATCTGCTCCGATTAAATACTTGGTTTTCAAGTTTAAATTTTTGCGGTGCTTTACTACGATTTCAATCCCATCACCTACAATATTGAGATTTTCCAAAGCTGCGTGCGATAAAATGGTGACTTTTGGGGGCAACCTATTTAGTAACCATGAGCTGAATTTTTTTCGGTCGGTATTCCAAAACTGCCTTTCTGTTTTGATAGTCGTGTTATTGTCAAAGTCGATATACCCCAAGGTAACGAAAGGCGGTGAAGTAAGGATATCATCGACACCCTCCCATTTCTTCAGAATGTCTACGGATTCCTCACATAACAAACCACCACAAGGTTTCTTTTGTGGAAGCTCTCCTTTCTCTATCAACAACACATCAAATTCATTTGCCAATTCATGTGCGGCAACACATCCTGCTGGACCTGCCCCGACGATTATGATGTCGTAATTATCGCCATTTTTCGCTAGCATGCCACAAAGCTACCATTTCAGTGAAATCACGTGTATGGGCAACCATCATTGACGCAGAACCTATTGCTATAGTCGGGATTTCCCGTGCCAATTAGTGTTTCTATGCTAAAACCCTGCCCACCAGGTGTCAAGGCTTCTAATACGCTAGAAAATACCTCCCATAAGCAGACTTATGCAATAACACCTCGAAAACAATTGGTGATAGTAATATCCATACTAGGCCGAGCTGGAAAGGGCCCTTGCAGCCTCATAATATTTGACTACATGGGCTACCGCTCTCGCTGCCCGCTCCATGGTAGGATAAACAGGAATTCCATGACTGATATAGAACTCGCGGAATTCCCTTCTCACCTGTTCCACACCTAAACTATCCGACCCGGTACTACCTAAGGGAAGCACCATTATTACTGGCTTTCCAGACTTCCTATTGATGGTAACTGGGATGTCGAGGGAATCTTTGGGCAGCATGCTACCGGTGCCACCTAAGCCTTTAATTTTGCTACTTACAAAAAGATGTAGCGCCTGAGTGGCAATTATTGTATCTATGTTTTCTACACTGGCGGCGATCTCCATAACCTTCTGAAACATCTGTGGGGGGATCACCGGAGCGCCCACATCGACCGGATTTCTGATGCCGGTTCCCGCTGGTGGGAGCACTTGCCTTAGCTGTTCGACGATTTCAGGGGGGAAAGAGGGGACGCTAAGCCCAACATGGCTGCATGCATCGGCGGCAGTTACACTCATGCCACCGCCACCACCGATTACGGCCACTCGCCGACCGGTAGATGGAGGCAGGTGTAAAAGGGCCATTATGGTGTCGATAAGCTCTTCCTTGCTTTCCACTCGCACAGCGCCAGTTTGTTTAAAGAAAGCACCCCAGGTAGCCTCCTCACCACCGAGAGAAGCTGTATGAGAACTTACCGCCTGTGCTCCTTCTCTAGTAAGCCCTACCTTCCAGATTAGCACCGGCTTGGTCTTGGAGACCTGTTGAACAAGCTTCATAAAGCGCTGTCCATTCTTGGGACCCTCCATATAGGCGGCGATGATCCTGGTTTCGGGATCGTGGGCCAGGTATTCCAAAAAATCAACCTCGTTCAAATCGCAGGCATTACCGTAGCTAATGACCTTACTAAATCGGATGCCCGATCCCGAAGCCTCGCGGGCGATCTCCTGAGCATGACCGCCGCTCTGAGAGATGAAAGCTACCGGGCCGCTCTCCGTGGAGAAGTCTGCGCCTGGCAAGAGGGTGAGACGACTTGCAGGGCAATAGACGCCAAAGCAATTGGGGCCGATAGCCCTGATGCCTCTTTTAGTGATCTTCATTAGCTCTTCCTCCAGTATACGCCCCTCCTCACCCGTTTCACTGAAGCCAGCAGTGAATATCTCCACTGCTTTCACCCCTTTGGCCAGGCAATCCTCAAGTACACTGGGAACAATCTTGGCAGGAACGGTGATCATAGCAAAATCGACAGATTCAGGAACATCCCGCACGGTAGGATACGCCTTCAATCCGGCAACCTCCGTCTCTCGTGGGTTAACGGGGTATACCTTACCCTCAAATCCAAAATCCAGTAACGTCTTTAGATAACGGCCGCCAAACTTGAATTCATTGGCCGAGGCACCAATTACCGCCACCGATTTCGGATAGAAAATTGGCTCAAATTCGGCAAGTTTGTCACAGGTCATCGTCTCTCCTCGATATTAAAGCTTTTGTGTAGGCTCTTATGATATCATGTCTTCTTAAACAGCCTAATAACTTAGATGGATCATTTCTAGAAACCACCGGGATCCGTCCTACGTCCATTGTCGAAAACCTGCTCAAAACGGAACGCACGTTCTCATCTGGGTAAGCGGTAGCCGGGTTTCTAGTGGCTATGTCCCGCACCTTCAGGTCAGCGGTGCTACTTGCCTCGTCTTTTATGGCTTGCTCTACATCGCTCAAAGCGATAACGCCATACAGGCGATTACCCTCTTCGACGACGGGGAAGCCGTGGTGTCCTGTTCTCTCTATCTCGTGGAGCAATTCGGTGATTGGCATCTCAGGTGGGACTGTGGGGAAGTCGCGAGTCATCGTGCCGCCAACGGTCACGTGGCGCAGTGGGTCAAGCTCTCCCTCCATGATCTCAACACCCTGTCGCTGCACCTTCATAGTGTAGATAGAGTCCCTGCTGATGCGGCGCGCAATAAAGGTACTAACGAGCACTGCTGTTATCAGAGGCAGGATGATCAAATAATCACGGGTCACCTCAAAAAGGATTAAGACTGCGGTGATTGGGGCATAAGAAGCGGCGGCGAACACCGCCCCCATACCTACCAGGCTATAGGCACCAGGTTCAGGAGCTATTGTAGGAAATATGGCGTGAATCCCCAGACCGAATGCTCCACCTAGCATCGCTCCTATGAATAGAGAAGGGGCAAAGATGCCGCCGCGGCCACCGCTCCCCAAGGTTATGGAGGTGGCTAATATCTTGAGGAGGCACATGGCGATTAGCATGCCAGCTCCAAAGACGCCCAGAATAGCAAACTCCGCTCCCTCATAGCCGACGCCGAAAAGATGGGGGTAGAAAAACCCGATTGCACCGATGGCGAACCCACCGACAACAGGCTTTAAATAGTCAGGGAACCGCCAGCTATTGAAGATGTCCTCGCATTTATACAGTACTTTGACGAAGCCTAAGGCTGCAAAGGCAGCGATAACTCCAAGAACGATGTAGAATAGTATCTCCCAGCCACTGGACCACGTATACTCGGGTACATGGGAGAAGGTAGGAGTAGTCCCAAAGAAGACACGGGCGACATAGGAAGCTCCAACAGAACTGAGCCCGACTAATATGAAGTTACGAGCCGAGAAGCGGCGCAAGATCAACTCCAGGGCAAAGAAGATTCCGGCGATAGGGGCATTAAAGGTGGCTGCGATCCCACCGGCAGCTCCACAGGCGACGAGAAGCTTGCCCCAGTCTTCAGGTAGCCTAAGCCACTGCCCTAAAGCAGAACCGATGGCGGAGCCAATGTGGACGACGGGTCCATGCAGGCCTACAGAGCCGCCACTGCCAATGCAGACAGATGAGGCTACTGTCTGGACCAAAGACCCCCAACGCTTCATCCGTCCACCCCTGGCGTTGACCGCTATCATCACCTCAGGGACGCCATGGCCTTTGGCCTCACGGGCTAGGAAGTAAACGAGCAGCCCTACCAGAAGCCCGCCCACTGCGGGTATCAGGACGACGTAATACCGACCGAGAAAGCTTAAGGCTACCTCTCCGCCTTCGAAGAAACCCCTATGAAACCAGGCGATCATCCACTTGAAGATGACCGCACCCATCCCGGAGGCAAGTCCCACCAGAACCACCAGGATTATACCAAGGGTCAACTCTGGAATACGTAAAGATCGGGCGGAAATCCGTAGCCTGGCAAGGCGTAGCCTAGCCTTGATACGGAAATTAGACTTCCTCAATGTCGAATAAGCCCATCAAGTACATTGAACACTTCGTTTGTTGGTACGTCGTTCCGCAATACAGGCTCGCCAATCCTCTGGAGAAGCACCCACATGATCGCCTTTGCCCTCACCTTCTTATCCAGTTCTATCGCCCTCAATACCCCGGCCTTATCGATATCGGAGCAGGTGGTTGGCAGGCCAAACCTCTGGAGCAAATCTCTCTGCTGTGTCACAACATCCTCCGAAATAAGTCCAAGCCGCTCACTGAGCATCGCCGCTCCCATCATGCCGATAGCTACTGCCTCTCCGTGGAGGAAGCGTTCATAACCTGTGGCTGCCTCAAGCCCGTGGGCGATGGTGTGTCCGTAATTCAGAATCATGCGTTTCCCGCTCTCCTTTTCATCCTCGCTCACCACCATAGCTTTTAGCGAGGCGCTACGCTGTATCGCTTCAGTGGTCGCCTCCGCTTCCAGGTTCGCAAGCCTTTCCACATGGGACTGTAAAAATTGGAAGAAGTCTGGGGCAAGGATCATGGCGTGCTTAATCACTTCGGCCCACCCTGAAGTAGTTTCCCGTTTAGGCAGTGTGGAAAGGGTACTCACGTCGGCAACAACCAGGCGGGGTTGATAGAAAGCGCCGATGAGGTTCTTTGCCTGGGGATGATTTACAGCGACCTTACCCCCGATCGAGGAATCGGCCATAGCCATAAGGGTGGTAGGCACCTGAACCAGAGGCAGTCCGCGAAGGAAGGTAGCGGCGACGAAGCCAGCAAGGTCACCTACCATGCCCCCTCCTATGGCGACAATGGTGTGGCCCCTTTCGGTGTGGCGCTCCACAAGCCAGTCATACAGCCTACTTGCAGTATCGATGTTCTTGGTCGTTTCACCGGGAGGCACCACGAATGATTCTATGGCGAAGCCAGCCTGTTCCAGGGATTCGCAAATCCGAGCGCCATAATGTAAAAAGACCTCTTCGTCACTGATGATGTTGGCGAGCTTGCTTAGCCTGGTCTGGTGCATTCGCCTGCTCAGTTGGTCCAGGATTCCCCAACCTACGAATACTGGATAGCTCTCCGTCGCCGTGGTTACCACGAAGGAAGCGCCTTCAAAATATGCAGGATCGCTCTTATGGGCGCTCACCTGTCTGAATCTAAAAAGTACCTCATCTGAGACTTGTTCCACCGTCAGATTATCGGTGTGGACTGACCAATCGGCCATATCATAATAGGGCTGGCGATATGCCTTCAGTGACTCGATGCGCTGAAGCGGGTCATCGATGGCAAGAAGAGGTCTGACCATATGGTATGCTTCTTGAGCATTGAGAAGGCGCTGATGGATTGTCTGTGGCTTCGCCTCAAGGCAGATTACCACCCCGCGTCGTGAAAAGAGCTCACGGTTCCTCGGGTCAACGATCGCCCCACCCCCAGTGGCGATAACAAGCCTTTCCTCTTCTAACACCTTGGCCAGGACTTGGCGCTCCAACTCTCGAAATCTCTCTTCGCCATCCTGGGAGAAGATGTCGGGGATATCCTTCCCGGCAAGGGCAACGATCTCATCGTCGCTATCGGTAAAGCGCCAGCCTAGGTGTCGCGATACCTCTCTACCCACCTCAGATTTGCCGGTGAATGAAAAACCGGTCAGGATGATATTAGTCGTTTCATTCATTGCACTATTTCTTGGTTATCGCCTCCACATATCCCTGGTAATTGCGCATGATTTCCTTTAGGTGGTCGCCGCCGAATTTCTCCAGCGCTGCGTCAGCGAGAACGATGGCAAGCATCGCCTCACCAATCACACCTGCGGCAGGAACAACACAAACATCGCTACGCTCGACATGGGCTTGAACCGTCTCGCCTGTCTTCAGGTCCACCGATGGTAGCGGTTTGCCAAGGGTGGGGATCGGCTTGACGACGGTATTGACCACAACAGGCTCACCATTGGTTATCCCGCCCTCGATACCACCAGCACGATTAGAAACGTGCTGCCACTGTTTCTTAACGTTATCGAACTGGATTATGTCATGCGCCTTGGAGCCTTTCATATCTGCCAATGAGAAGCCGTCCCCGATTTCAACACCCTTTACGGCGTTAATACTCATCATCGCCTGGGCGATTTTGCCATCGAGCCTCCTGTCCCACTGGACATGGCTCCCCATCCCGATGGGCACCCCTGAGGCGACTACCTGAAAGATACCACCCACGCTGTCGCCGTCCCCCTTCGCCTTATCGATGGCAGCCATCATCGCCTTCTCGGCATCAGCATCGGCGCAGCGAACAGGCGATTTTTCCACCTGGGCCCAATCTGTTTTTTCGCCTTTTTCGTTGACCATCCGTGCGCCTCCGATAGCGATGGTATGGCTGTGAATTTCGATGCCGAATTCTTCTAGAAGCCTTCTTGCTACTGCACCAACTGCAACCCTGGCTGCTGTCTCTCGGGCGCTCGCTCGCTCCAGGATGGGACGCACATCATTCTGACCGTACTTAATCGTCCCTGCAAGGTCAGCATGGCCTGGACGCAGGCGGGTTACCGGCTCGCTCTCCTTCTCTGTTGGGGAGATGGCCATGACCTCCTGCCAGTTCTCCCAGTCGCGGTTCCAGATAAGGAGGGAGATAGGGCTGCCTATGGTGAACCCGTAGCGTACACCGGACAGGATTTCTGCCCTGTCCTGCTCGATCTTCATGCGACCACCACGCCCGTAACCCCCTTGCCGTCGCTTAAGGTCACTGGCAATATATTCCTCGTCGAGGGCCAACCCTGCCGGCACTCCCTCGACAATGGCGGTCAGCGCTCTGCCATGCGATTCCCCGGCGGTTAGAAAACGAAACATCATAAATCCTGCACCCTATCAGGGAAGTATTTTTCACCCAGTGGTGTAATGCTTCCTCGATAGTCTGTGCCAAACCCCTCTACTTTGAGCCTCTCAGCCTTTTTACGTCTCGTGTCTCTTGAAAAGAGTATCAGTAGGTATGCTTCTTCGGGGATTTTAATTCCATGCTTTGATATTTCACGAGCTGGCAATGAAGGTAGATCAGAACGAATGGCTTCAGGTGCGAAACACACAAACACCTTAAAGTATGCCTTCACATCCATTAATTTAGAGAAATCGTCCATTATATCGCAAAGCTTATTGCTCCATTCCTGCTCTAGAGCCATTTCCATCCAGTAATACTGTTCCCTGCTTACAAGCCAACAGAGGTCAACTAGATACTCTCCCTTGAGCTCTGCATATAGTGACCAGACTCTAAAATTTTGACTTTCACCCAACTTAGCAAAATAACCCAGATTCTTACGCGTCCAATCCGTATACTCCTCACTCCAATCCAACCCTATCCCCAGAAAATCCGCTAAGTACCTTTCAAAAAAAGATTTCGGCGACCTAGGATCAAATTGTTGCATGATTTTCCTACAGGTCTCCTTTCGCTGCCTCAAACATTATGTCAAATGGAGCTTCCTTGCCTGTCCATAGCTCGAAGGCCATCGCTCCCTGGTAGACCAGCATAGCAAGACCACCAAGGATGCGTGATCAAGATTTTTTCGCTTCCTAAATTATCTGCTCCTATAACGGTCACGGTCTCTTTAAGCCCTTGTCGTGCGCTCCAACGTTGCGCATTACGATGCTTTCCCCACTCATTCCGAAAGTCATCCGTAATCTCTTTGAAACCCGAGCTTCCCAGATGTTCTTACTGCCTTCCATTTTCTTGACGCGCAGGCCAGGATGCCTTGGGTTATCACCCAATAGAGCAAGCCCTTTGCGAACGCTCCGTTTCTCGGCCTTAGTTAGTTTGGTATATGCCTGCTCAAATTGCTCAGTGAAGAGGATCTCCACAGCTATGCTCTGTCCTCAAGATACTTGACTGCCTCGGTAGCTGACTTGAACTTCTTAACTCGACCAGCCTTTATATCCTCGTCTGCTTTTCGCTCCCCCTTTTGCCACTCTTCAGTCCAGAAGTAGGCCTGGCTAGAATCCACAAGCTTCTTCGGTGTCAGCACTATGTGTCCTTCCTCATCAAGCTCAACTTCGACAAAATCACCAGGCTGCATGTTGGTCTTTATTCTGATTTCCTTGGGAAGAGTTACCTGACCGCCACTGGTTAGCTTTGCTAGTGTACCCATTGGAGTCTCCTTGCTACATTGGCTCATTGCGCCATTATTTAGTCAGATTTTAACACGCATGGCTTGCTAAAGCAAGGGAGAATTCGCAGATCGAAAAAATGGAGATCAGAGATTTGATGAATGATGCGGAGTGCACTCGTTCACATGATTAGTGGCACATCACCTCTTCCCAATTGCCCCTCTCATTGCGGTGAGCCGAAACTCTTAGCGAAACGATACTATTCTGTCATTCTGACCCTTCACAGAGTGAAGGGGAAGAATCTCGATGGGGGAGGACGACAGATTCTTCGAGCCCCTTCGTTTCACTCAGAGTCCCTCAGAATGACACGTAGGTTTCTTTTTTATGTGGCATCCGTTTTGTCCATTTTCTCTTAGTGCATGGTGGGTGAGCTTTATCGGTCTATGCATTTTTATTGAGAGGGTGTCTAAAAAGTTAATTAAACAGGGTGGCCTGACCCGATATAATCGGGGTGGTTGTGGTTGGAGCAGATGCTCCAACCTACCCATGGTTTTCAGACAGGTTCTTGAGTTCTATTTCTACATGTTGAATAGTAAACTCTATAAAGGCGGTCAACGCCCTACCATGAGATTCCCCTGCGGTTAAAAAACGAAACACTCTAACATACCTCTACTATCAGCAAGACTCCAACTTGCTGACGCTACAAAGATTCCTTTGCTGCCTGGAACATTATGTCAATCGGAGCTTCTCTGCCGGTCCAGAGCTCGAAGGCCGTCGCTCCTTGGTAGACGAGCATGGTAAGCCCGCCGAGAGTGTGCGCTCCGGCCTTTTTTGCATCTGAAAGTAGTTGGGTATCTAATGGATTATACACTACATCGTAGACTAGCGCCTCCTTTGGGATAGACGCTGCTTCAATTGGCGACTGGCCTTCGGTGGCGCTGTGCTTCATACCCACTGGCGTGCAGTTGACCAGAAGGTCGCAGCCTGATAGCGCCTCTACAAACTGGGGGTCATCTGACGAGAGCGCTATGGTTTCAGGGATGGGCCATGATTCAAACCCCGGCGAGTCAATACCTCCCACGTTCTTAGCATCAACGTAGCTGCTGGGGAGTGGACCTTGGGTGCGCACCAAGCTTCTTTCTAGGTCCGATACCAGATCCTGAACCCTCTCTGCAATGATGTCGGTCATGACAAGCGATTTAACCCCTGCCCTCGCCAGGGCGAAACTTGCCGCCCGCGCCACTCCGCCAGCGCCAAGAAGCACCACGCGCTTACCCGCTGGGCTGAAGTCTCCCTCCTGTCGCAGCGCCCTTAAAAAGCCGCCGACATCTGTATTGTAGCCTACAAGTTGCCCACCGCGATTCACGATGGTATTCACCGCTCCAATCTCAATGGCCAGATCATCGAGTTGGTCCAGCAAGGATACCATCACTTCTTTATGTGGCACGGTGACATTCGCCCCCAGGGTTGAAGCCTGGCGAACCCGCTCCAGAACTTTACGAAGATCTGTCGCTTCCGTCTCCCATGCCTCATAGCGAAGGTCAAGGTTGTAGTAGTCAAAGGCGGCTTGCTGCATGGGTGGGGAGATGGAATGTCCTAGGGGATATCCAATGAGACCAACATACCTTGTCATATCATTAGTCTTGATGAGCCTTCTTGTTATCTATATAGTCCTGTAAAATAATCGCCGCTGCCATAGCATCGCGGCGCTCTCTTCGCTTCTCCCTCTTCATCCCGGCATCCAGGAATAGGCTTTCTGCATCGACCGTAGAGTAGCGTTCATCCCACATATCTACAGGAATCTTGATATGCCGAGAAAGCGCTTTGGAAAAAGCGAGAGCCTCCTCCGCCTGTTTGCCAATAGCGCCGTCTAAGGATAGAGGGAGCCCAACTATAATTCGCTCCACTTCATACCCCTCAACTAGAGCAAGGACTTTATCCAGGTCTGCTTTTTCTCTGGTGCGCTCGATTATGGTCATAGGTATGACGAGGAGCCCCTCGCTATTGGCAAGGGCGACCCCAATTCGCTTCTCTCCGTAATCAAGCCCCAGTATGGCCATGCTTTGCTACCAGCTCTTTCACCAGCCTTAAGGCGTCATCAAGCTTGCTCACATCCTTGCCACCGGCCTGCCCTATCTCAGCTTTACCTCCTCCGCCACCGCCGGCGACCGCAGCAACCTGTTTCACTATATTTCCAGCATGCAGTCCCTTTTTGACCAGACCCGGGGTGACCATAGCCACAAAATTGGGGCGGTCGTTATACACTGCTCCCAGTACGACCACCGCGCTTTTTAACCGCTCTTTGATTAAATCTCCCGTCTGGCGTAATGCCTCCATATCTGAAGCATAAACTTTTACTGCTAGCACCGTGATGTCATTTACCGACTCCGCGTTGGTCAATATTGAATCCAGGCTGCTCCTTAGCATCTCTCGCTCCAGAATGAGTGCCTTCTTTCGTTCGGCATTTATCTCCGCCTGCATGGCGGCAATGCGGTTTTCGATCTCAGCGACTGGTGCCTTCAGCTCATCGGCAACGTGCTCTATAATGGAGAACCTCTCTTTGATAAGTCCCTCGGCGCCTCTACCGGTGACCGCCTCGATGCGGCGCAATCCCGCTCCTATGCTTGCCTCGGCAACGATCTGGAAAAAGCCGATGTCACCTGTCTGTTTCACGTGAGTGCCTCCACACAGCTCAAGGCTAATCGAGGGTTTGCCAATCTCAAGCACCCGCACTTGTTCGCCGTATTTCTCCTCGAAGAAGGCCAGAGCGCCTGCATCCAAGGCTTGCTGATAGGGCATCATCTTATACCTTATCTTCAGGTTCTGTCGTATCCTCTCGTTGACGATGCGCTGCACTTCAGAAAGCTGCTCGTCGGTGAGGGCGCCACGATAAGAAAAGTCAAACCTCAGACGATCGGGTGCTACAAGAGAACCAGATTGACGGACATGCTCGCCGAGCACCTGGCGCCGCGCTGCTTGAAGGAGCTGAGTCGCGGTGTGATTCCGGGATATGTCCAGACGGCGCTCCTTATCCACAGTAGCCTTCACGGTCTCACCGGGTGATATCGTTCCTTCGATAACTGTGCCACGGTGCACCGTAATGTCGTTGGCTGTTCTCATCGTCTGCACTACTTGTACGATGCCGTTTGCTCCGACAATCTGACCGGTGTCGCCAACCTGGCCGCCCATCTCGCCGTAAAACGGCGTTTCTGGTAGTTCAATATCCACCGCTTTCCCCTGGTGAGCAGTGTCGACCTTCCGGGTGTCGACCCTTAGATGCCTGATAGTCGACGTGTATGCAAGCTTCTCATTCCCGACGAACCGCGTCTCCCCCGGGCCGGATATGATGACCGTTGGTCCCGCCACACGCAGCACCGCTCTCGCGGGTTCTGGTCTTACGACGATGACTTTCTGCGCTGCTCTCGCTCTTTCCCGCTGGCGTTCCATCTCCTGCTCGAAGCCATCCAGGTCCAGCGCCAATCCGTTTTCCGCTGCTATCTCGGCGGTAATCTCCTTTGGAAACCCATAGGTATCGTACAATCTGAATATGTCTTGTCCAGAGATCGCCCCTTGTCCTGTCTTCTTTGACCCCTCTATGACGTGATCCAGCAGATTGAGGCCAACCTCCAGTGTCTGGTCGAATCTGGACTCTTCAGCCTCGATGGTGCTGAGGATGAACTTCCGCTCTCTGTTAAGCTCGGGATATTCATGTTGCATTTGAGTAATCGTAACTTTTGCCAGCTCACTCAAGAAGGGCTCTTCCACTCCTAGCTTCTTGCCGAAGAGAACGGCTCGTCTGAGCACACGCCGCAATACATAACCTCTCCCCTCGTTTGAGGGCATCACCCTATCAGCAAGCAAGAAAGTGATGGCCCTACCATGTTCAGCGACGATTCTTAGTGACCGGTCGGTTGTCTCATCCTCACCATAGCACTTGTCTGATAATTTTGCCGCACATTCTATTAATGGGGCGAGCAGGTCAGTATCATAGATCGATGTCTTTCCCTGCATCGCTGCTGCAGTGCGCTCCAGCCCCATTCCGGTATCGATATTGGGCTTGGGAAGAGGGATTCTCGTTCCATTCTCTAGCTGGTCATACTGAGTAAAAACAAGATTCCAGATCTCGCTGAAGCGGCCACAATCACAGTTCGGCCCGCAGGTGGGCTTGCCGCAGCCGACACTTTCGCCAAGGTCGTAGTGGATCTCGCTGCATGGCCCACATGGCCCAGTGTCGCCAGCCGGTCCCCAGAAATTGTCCTCCTCGCCAAAACGAGTAATTTGCTTCTCGGGAACTCCTAGCTCTCGCCAGTAACGGAAAGCCTCGTCGTCATCGAGGAAGATGCTGACCCAAAGACGCTCTGGGGGCAGCTTTAACCTCTCGGTAACAAACTCCCACGCCCACTCAATCGCCTCACGCTTGAAATAGTCTCCGACGCTGAAATTGCCCAGCATCTCGAAGAAGGTGAGGTGCTTGGAATCGCCAACAGAGTCGATATCAGTTACACGGAAACATTTCTGGCACGATGCCAGACGCGGTGATGGGGGGACTGCCTCTCCGGTAAAATAAGGCTTAAACTGGACCATACCAGCGCTTGTCAAGAGTAGCGTGGGATCCCCCACAGGTATAAGGGAAGAGCTGGGAACAACCTTATGCCCCTTCTCCTCAAAAAAATGGAGGAATGTATCTCGAATTTCGTCGCTCTTCATCCCTTCCTGATTTTAGTGTAAGCAAGAGCGACATGTCAACGAAAGAGCATTCGTAAGGAAACCTGCAGACAGTCGGGAGAGGCTAAGGTTACCAAGCCAGCATGGACTTGACATCCTTGGAATGTGTGTGTTAAGTTTAGCTATCCGTTTTTAACTCTTCTTATAGATTGTTCATTAAAATCAGACCCAAAGCGAATCAACAAAAAATATGGAGGCGATATGGCGATGCCGAACGATGATAGCAAACTTCGGCTAAGCCAGCTTTGTCAAGAAATATCCGGGAAAAGAAACCTAATCCTTGCCAGCAATCGTGGCCCTATAGATTATCAGATCGATGAAGGGGGCAAGCTGCAAGGGCATCGGGGTAGTGGTGGTGTTGTTACTGCTCTTAGCGCTACCAGCCAGTTTATCGACCTCACCTGGATATCAAGTGCGATGGGAGCAGGAGACCGCCAGGCTGCAGAAATGGCACAAGGGAATCGCTTCAAGGCGCCTTTTGCAGGTCATAGCCTCTACCTTCGCTTTGTCGTCTCATCAGGAACTGTCTACCATAAATTCTACAGCGTCATCTGCAACCCTCTTTTATGGTTCCTCCAGCACTATATGTGGAACTCTTCTCATACTCCAAATATCGATGCTAGGGTTTATGATGCCTGGGAAAACGGCTATGTGCGTGTTAACCGCACCATCGCAGACGCAGTGATCGACGAAGCCTTAAGAAGCGATATCCCCCCTCTGGTGATGCTCCACGATTATCATCTATATCTTGCCCCAGGCTATATTAGAGAGCAAATCCCAAATGCCATCATTCAGCACTTCACCCATATCCCATGGCCAGAACTTCATTATTGGCAACTTCTGCCTTGCTTCATGCGCAAGGCGATCTACGAGGGTCTTTGCGCCAGCGATATCGTTGGCATGCAAACCAAAAAGGACGTGAACAATTTTTTACACTGCTGTGAGGTTTTCATTGAAGGAGCCGAGGTTGATTACAGAGAACACACCATCCAGATTGACGACCATATCACCAGGGTCAACCACTACCCTGTGTCTGTTGACGCAGCCAACCTGCGAAAGACAGTCCGCTCACCACTTGTGCAAGGATATAAGGAAAAGCTGCGCCCATTTTTTGGCGAGAAGACCATTCTCAGGGTAGACCGACTGGAGCCCAGCAAGAACATCGTTAGAGGTTTTAGAGCCTTTGACTTGCTACTCCAGCGATATCCTGACCTTCAGGGGAAGATTTCATTCCTCGCTTTACTGGTTCCGTCGCGAATGCATATAAGACAGTATCGAAGATATTCTGATGAGGTCGATGAGGCAATCTCGGTAGTAAACACCAAATATGGCAATGATGATTGGCAGCCCATACATGTATTGTGTGAAAACAATTATGCTCAAGCACTTGCTGGCATGTGCCATTACGATGTTTTACTGGTGAACTCGGTGATCGATGGCATGAACCTGGTAGCGAAAGAGGGCCCAATAGTCAACACCTGTGATGGGGTCCTGGTGCTATCGGAGACTGCCGGCGCCTGTGAACAGCTTGGGGATAATGCCCTTAGAATAACGCCAACTGACCTGGAAGGAACGGCAGAAGCACTCTACCGTGCGCTGTCGATGCCTCCTGATGAAAGAAGACAGAAAGCAATTGCCCTGAAGAGATCTATTGAGCAGGAAGATATTACCATATGGCTTTATCAGCAGTTCAGGGATGTGGCCGGGTTAGTGAAGGAGCAACACCAGACAGCCACGTAAGGAAACGCTCCATATCGCCTACTCCATTAAGGGTGAAATCTGCCTCCTTCTCCAACTGTTGCGGTGTTTCTTCGCTAATAACGCCCACCGCTAGACCTTTGAAGATTTCTTGGTGAATGGCGCGGAAAGCATCCACATCGCTAATATCATCCCCCACATAGATTCCACCTCTCAGGTTGTACCTCTTCACCAGAGCCTCTACCGCAGTAGCCTTGTTCACCTCAACAGAAGGGCGAAGCTCTACCACCATCTTCCCCTCCTGGATACTAAAATCTCTCGCTATGAAGGAAGCCGCTATCTTCTCCAGGATGCAGTTCCTGGCACTCTTCCTGTCAGGGCTACGGCGGTAATGAACAGAGAGCGCCACCCCCTTGTTCTCAAAGGAAATACCCTCTACATTCAGGGAGCCCATCAATTCATCGAGCGCCGCTGTGACCTTTGTTGTGTACTCTTTGACCCCTTCGACGAATTGCAGGACACCGTCGTGCCACTGCTCCAGGCCATGATTTCCTATGTAGACCATCCCATCAACCCCTATCATCTCCCTGGCGGCAAGAGCAGGGCGTCCTGAGATAGCTGCCACCAATTCCAACCGTTTCGTCAGGATGGCAAGCTGCTGGCGGCAGACTGGGGAAACCCTCGCTTCTTCAGGACATGAGACGATCTCACTTATCGTCCCGTCTACATCAGTCATTAATCCAAAGGGGAAGAGGGTTAGCACCTGTCTAACGGCGTCCAAATGGTCAAAAAGGTAAGGCATGGTTATTCCCCGGCATCATCCTCCGGGGTCGTCGGCGTGGTTTTTCGTGGTGCTGCCGATGGTGGGACTTCAACAGACCCAGAGAGCGTTTGCGCTTCACCGGTGGACACTTGTGGTGGAAGATTGCCAAAGTAGACCTTGGTGTGGGGCCAGGGGATCTCGATGCCTTCTCCATCGAAAGCTTTTTTAAGCCTCTTCCTTAGCTCGCCCATGACTTCCCACTGCATTATCGGCTTGGTGTCCCCGAGTATCTTGATCTCGATCCCCGAATCACCAAGTTTATCCACCCTGATAGCCTGGGGTGGCTTCAAGATAAGCGATTTCCAGTAGGGCTCTTCGGCCATACCCGCTCCCACCTTGTTGATGACGGCGATGGCATGATCGAGGTTGGTGTCATAGGCTACAGAGACGTTCAGATTAACCCGAGACCATTCCTTGGTGAAGTTGGATGCTACCTTGATTTCACCGTTGGGGACGAAATGCACTATACCATCGAGGTCTCTGAGGACGGTTCTCCTCAGGTTAATCTCCTCTACTATCCCAGCGATATCGGCAACTCGCACTACATCACCCACTCTGTACTGATTTTCCAGAAGAATAAAAATCCCAGCGATAATGTCCTTAACCAGGCTCTGAGCGCCAAAGCCAACGGCGATGCCAGCGATCCCCAGGCCAGCAATAAGGGGTGTAATATTTATCCCCACTTCAGAAAGGATCATAAAGATAGCCGCCACGATGATAAGCACCGTGCCCGTGCCCACAAAAATGCGGGACACGGTTTCTGCTCTCTTCTTCATCTCCTCCGCGTCCTTTTTCTTCATCCGCCTTTTTATGCCATGCCTCATTTCCATACTATGCCTAACTGCTGGTGGGACCAACTTGCGCAACGCATAGTATAGAGCGGCACCAGCGAGAATGATGATGAGAATGCGAACACCGTGGGAAGCGAGCCAATCCAAGACAGGAGTCCAATCCATAGTAATTCCTCCCAGCAAGATTTCCATCGCTGGCGAATCAATATCGCCTTTATGTCAATATATATGTCTTAATTCGAGAATGGTTCGAGGAATGCCCCCGCTTCATGGCGGCAACCCATGCTTTTAGAATAGGCTCCTCGGGCGATACTGGAGCGCCTCAGCGAGGTGGCTGGCAGTTATCGTTTCGGCTTTGGCGAGATCAGCTATGGTGCGGGAGAGCTTCAAAACTCGGTGAAATGCACGGGCAGACAGAACCAGTTGTTTCATCGCTGTCCTGAGCAGGCTCTGCGCCTCAGTCTCCACCTGGCAAAACTCTCTCACCTCCACAGGAGTCATCTCTGCATTGCATGTGAGAACCGTGCCCTGAAATCGCTCCCGCTGGATTGAGCGGGCCTCCTCAACCCTTGAGCGGACGCTGTCCGACTCCTCGCCTAGTCTTTCGTCGGTGAGCTTCTCATATTCGATGCGTGGCACTACCACGAAGATGTCGATCCTATCGAGGAGCGGGCCACTAACTCGTTTCTGGTAGCGAGAGATCATGCCCGGCGTGCAGGTGCACTCCTTCAACGGGTCGCCATAATAGCCGCACGGGCAGGGATTCATCGCTGCAATTAGCATGAAGTTCGCTGGAAATGTAAGGCTTCCCTGAGCGCGACTGATAGTAACAACCTTATCTTCAATGGGCTGGCGCAATACCTCAAGCACAGCGTGCCCAAACTCGGGCAACTCATCAAGGAAGAGCACCCCGCGATGGCTGAGGCTGATTTCACCAGGCCTTGGCCAGCGCCCCCCACCGACTAGCCCAGCATGGGAGATAGTATAATGGGGGGAGCGAAAGGGGCGCTGCATAACTAACGGGGTGTCTTGTGGTAAAAGCCCGCTCACGCTGTAGACCTTTGTCACCTCCAATGCCTCAGTCATGCTCATTTTGGGCAGTATCGATGGCATGGAGCGTGCCAGCAAAGTCTTGCCACTGCCGGGAGGACCGCTCATCAACATGCTATGTCCACCCGCAGCAGCCACCTCCAGCGCCCGCTTCACATGCTCCTGTCCCTTTATATGGGCGATGTCCATCACCGCTCCACTTACCAAAACCATATCCTCAAGCTCGCCATTTGGATGGTAATCGGGGATGATTGCCTCCCCACGGAGGTGAGATGCCAGCTCGGCCAATGAGTTGACCGGGATTGTTTTCAGTCCCTCGATCAAGGAGGCTTCCTTGGCATCTGAAGCAGGGACAAAGACAGTATGAAATCCTTTATCTTTAGCAACAGCCACCATGGGGAGAATGCCGTGTGTATGACGCAGGCTGCCATCGAGGGAGAGTTCCCCCAGGAAAAGCATCTGTGATACATCGGCGAAGACCTGCTCCGTGCTGAGGAGAATGCCAACGGCGATGGGGAGATCATAGGCGGGCCCCTCTTTTTTCAAGTCAGCAGGTGCGAGGTTAACAGTGATTCGCTTCATAGGGAAGGTCAGGCCAGAGTTCCTGATAGCGGCTCTCACTCTTTCACGTGCCTCCTGAACTGCTGTATCGGGGAGACCAACGATGGTGAAGGTGGGCAATCCTGAGGCGATGTCCACCTCTACCTCCACAATGGCTCCCTCCAACCCCACAACGGCACAGCTCGTCACATTGGCTAACATTTTTTGGAACTTCTGTAGCTAGCTACATCGGCAATGTTACAATGGTGGTTCAACTATGTCAACGATATAAGTAGCGTTGCCACTCCTGTCGAAGACTCGACTCTGCGAGTGGCAACGAATTTTATGTCGTCCTTCTGAGGAAGGACGACGCTACATTCCCTACCTTTGACCATGTCATGCTGGGCCGTCCCCTTCGTGTCATTGCGAGCGGAGCCGAAGGCGAAGCGTGGCAATCTCATGGTTGCCCACCTCAGCCGAGATTGCTTTGTCGCTAGTGCTCTCGCCAAAGGCAAGTCGGCCTCGGCGACCTCGCAATGACAGATGAAACCCCTGTAATTACAGGGGTTTCAGGTTCGTAGACAACCTCTGGCTTGACGCCAATCTGATGGCTTGATACACTTGCCTACTAGATGTGGAGCGATAGCTACCTATACATGTTTCGCAGCATCGCATAAACTTACCAAAGCGTTATGGGTAGCTGTACATCAGCAAATAGTGAAAACAAGTCGTGACAGGTGCAGTTCGCGATGAGCCCTTCGACTGCGCTCAGGACAGGCCTGTCGAACCTCGCCATAGGCGAGTCGCCTTTAGAAACATGAACGGCCCTAAAACAAATGTATGAACGAACTAAATTTATTATTACGTTATAATAGGTAGCCTAGAGCATCTGCTCTAGGCTTGGTTGGAGCGGATGCTCCAACCTACACCCTATAAAAGGAAAGGACCTTCGACATCCTTCCGCAGAAGGACAGGACGAACGGAATAAGGCTACTTTTAAATTATAGTGTAGGAGGCAGATATGAACGGCAATATTATCACTGCGTTGCGACAGAACCACGCCCTGGAGCACGCCACTATCGCCTTGTTAATTAAGAAAGTGGGTGTGAATACCAGGATGATTGGGTTTGCCACTCTCGACGGGTTCTATATCTACGGCGATGTTCCCACCGAGGAGGTTCGTGACGCCGTCACAGAGGGCTTAGAGCACCTACAGAAGGGGGAGAGCGAGCTTGCATTGTCGCCATTTTGCGGCACAAACCTTGTCGTAGCTGGGATAATGGCAGGGATAGCCAGCCTTATTGTCATGGGGAGCAAAGACCGAAGGAAGCGTTTGCTCCCGGTTATCGTAGCAGCAACGTGGGCTATCGTCGCTTCTCGTCCCGTTGGCAGAGCGGTACAGAAACATGTGACCACTACCTCGAACCTCACCGGTGTGAGCATCAAGCGGATAACCCGTCGCGGTGTGGGTGCAAGAATGCTTCACAAGATAGAGACCACTAGAGAGTAGAGAAAGGAGTTTTTGATATGTCTGTATTTGACTTGACTGACAAAGTAGCTATTGTTACCGGTGGAGGGACGGGAATAGGGCATGGTATCGCCCTGGCGTTCGCCATGGCAGGTGCGCATGTGATAGTCGCCAGCCGAAGGCCGGATGTTCTGGAGAAGGTAGCTGCTGAAATCGAAAAAATGGGCCGGCGTTCACTGGCAGTGCAAACCGATGTGATACAAGCTGAGCAGGTGGATAACCTGATGAAGCAGACTTTGGACGAATTTGGCACGATCGACATACTGGTCAATAATGCCGGCGGTGCCGCCGCATGGCCACTGGAGAAGATGTCCCCCAGGGGATGGGACACAATTCTGGCCATCAATCTCAAGGGGACATTCCTCTGTAGCCAGGCTGTGGGCAAGGCAATGGTTGAGCAAAAGAAGGGTAAGATCATAAATATATCCTCGGTTGCTGGATTAAGAGCCTCTGCCGGTTCGGCTCACTATGGAGCAGCCAAGGCAGGGGTCATTAGCCTGACCAAGTCATTGGCTGCCTTATGGGCGGAGTACAACGTAAACGTAAATTGTATTGCCCCAGGCTTGATTGATACTGAAGCGGTTAGGCCAGCACTGGATTTACAGACCCCTGAGAAAATACGGGAGCGGATGGAGGCAATACCGCTGGGGCGCCTGGGTCAGCCGGAGGATATAGCCTACGCAGCGGTCTTCCTCGCTTCCGCAGCTTCGAACTTCATAACCGGGCAGACGATAGTAGTCGATGGCGGGTCGGAGGTTGGACGTAGGTAGGCAACCGCTTATCATTCTGAGCGAATGCAGCGACCCTATGTCATTCTGGGAGGCGCGGTGACGCTGCGAAGCAGGCATAATATAGAGGGTAGCCTGGAGCATCTGCTCCAGGCTTGGTTGGAGCGGATGCTCCAACCTACCCGGTTTTGAGGTTTACCAAAAAGGGTGTAGGTTTCAAGAGAGTGTACCCAAGACAGGCATCTTGCGGAGGGTGGGAGAAAGAAAAGCAGCCCCGACTTGTCGGGGCTGCTTTTATCCTCAAACAGGAGTTCCAGTTATAATCCTCTAGTCTGCCCGGTGGGGCCTACGGCCAAACGTCCTGATAGCCTTCTGCATCGTTCGCGGTGCAGGCAACGCCATGGCACACTGTGACCACTTTCTCGTCGGTATCATTCCAGTAGAAGACATAGTGAGAGGTGCTGGCGCAGTCGGCGCACACGACCTGAGTGCCGTCGCAGTTGTCGTTATTGGCCCCAGCCACGACAACCGCTGAACTGGGGACGACCTCAAAATAGCCCAGGTGCGATAGCAGACAGAGATCGACGATCCCACACTCATCTGCACCCTGACCAGGGACAGTGGTAATTGGAGCATAGGTCCCGTTGCCGTAGTATACACCCGCGGCATCGAAAACCGGGTACTCATAGTCGTGAGCCACCCAGTAGTCGAGGCACGCGTTCTCTACCGTCTGCACGTGCAAATCGTAGCTGGTGCTCTCAGCACCACCACCGAAGCCGCCAATGGCGTAGATGACGCCACCAAGAAGGATGGCGATGATGACCATCACGATTAGCATTTCGATCAGGGTAAAGCCCCGCTCACCACCGGCCTTCCTGGGCCCCATCCCCTTAAATCTATTCCAAATTCCCATCATCTCGTATCACCTCCTTATCTGTTTAGAATTTTTCCCATTTTCCATTTACATTTAATAATCTTACGCTCTTCCTACCTCCTCTTGTTGGTCTAATGAGATAACAATACGCGATACTTAATGATATATATACATTGTTATTTAAAGAGGTTTATAGAGTATGCTATTTAATAGAATAAGTCAATAGGTAATTAGTCCTAGGACTGATAATGAATTGAGGATACATAATACCTTATCGTTATGTTTCCTCTCTCCCCTACTTGACATATTTTAGTAGAAAGTGTATAAATTAGACAGAAATCAATAGTGTGTGGAATTTAATGGACGAAAATAAGATTTATCGGGGCGAGGATGGCATAATTCGCATCGTGTTGGTTGGCGAGCAGGATGGCGTCACCTCAAGGGCGGCAGCGGAGGAGGTGTTGCGCCTTGCCAGCATCTCAGATGGGAGAAAGTTGCTCTTTGACACTACCAGAGCCAGCAAGTTCTCAGTCGAGGCGAGAAAAGGTGCTGTGCGGTGTCTTGCCATACCTGACAAGATTGCTATCGTTGCCTCATCGATGCCGATGCGGGCACTGGGACTATTCATGGTGGCTGAGGCTAGAGCCCGGCAGGCGAAGCTGTTTTACACGCAGGTAGAGGCGTTGGATTGGCTCACTGAGGCAGCGAAACATGAAAGGTGGAGTGTCACCCTATCTCACCTGTGGAGAGCGATTCGAGGGGTGAGATGGCTCAGAATCAAGGAGCGGTGGCTGAACGATGTATTTGAGGTACTGCGCGGCGTGGCTATGGGGGACCTGTCCAAGAGGATCGAGGTCTCCAGGCACGACGACGAACTGGCGCTCATTGAGGCAGGCATCAATTTGATGGCTGATGACCTGGAGGATAGTGAGAAAGAGGCAAGAGAATACCAGAGTAGGCTCAGGGGGGAGAGGACTCGCATTGCCAGAGACCTTCACGATTCAATCTCTCAACTGCTCTTCAGCGTGGTGCTCAACTCGGAGGCGGCGTGCACCCTTGTAGAAAGCGATACTCAGCTTGCCAGTACACACATTGAATCGGTTCGGGCTGCCGCTAGCGAGGCTCAAAAACAGATGCGCCAGCTACTCACCGAGCGCGACGCCGGTGCTGTGGAAGGGGGATTGGCCACCGCAATGAGAACCTATCTTAACGATTTCACAGAGAGGGAAGGGATAGAAGCAACCTTTATGATTGAGGGGGAGAGGCGAAAGGGAACGTCGATGGAGCGGGAGCTATTCCGCATTACCCAGGAGGCGTTAAACAACGTAGCGAAACACTCGCAGGCAACTTCAGCCTCAGTGTCACTTACTTTTAAACCTGGTCAGGTTCGCCTCAGAGTGGAGGATGACGGCATCGGTTTTGATGCGTCCCAATGCAGAGCGGGGCTTGGGTTGCAAAATATGCGTGAGCGTGCTGAGAGCCTCGGCGGGCAGCTAGCGGTAGAGTCAGTCCCAGGTAGCGGTACCAGGATCATGGTGCAGGTGCCGCTGAAGGAGAGACATGGACAGGATCAGCGTACTAATAGCGGATGATCATCCGGTGGTAAGGCAGGGACTGCACAGCTTTCTGCAGCTCCAGGACGATATCGATGTAGTGGGAGAGGCAGCCGATGGATTGGAGGCGGTGGAGAAGGTTGCTGAGCTTCTGCCAGATGTGGTGCTTATGGACCTGGTTATGCCCAAAGTGGATGGTATAGCCGCGATCCGTCGGATTACTGCCATCAGCCCGAGTACACGCATCCTGGTCCTCACCAGCTTTTCCGACGATGACAGGGTCTTCTCCGCCATCAGAGCGGGCGCGCTAGGCTATCTGATGAAAGACTCTAGTCCAGCCGACCTGGCGGAAGCAATTCGAGTGGTGTACCGAGGAGAGCCTTCCCTCGATCCCTCGATAGCGAAGAAGTTGATGGATCACCTTTCAAAAGGCGACGAGGTTATCGCTGAAGAGGATTTGACTATGCGCGAGAAGGAGGTGCTGCGCCTCATTGCCAGGGGCAACAGCAATAAGGAGATTGCTGCTTCGCTTCAGATAAGCGAAAAGACGGTGAAGAACCATGTGACCAACATCCTGCAAAAACTGCACCTTTCCGACCGCACACAGGCTGCCCTGTATGCAGTCCGCCGTAGAATGGCAGGGGACGATTCGGAATAAACCATCATTTTCACCTAAGAATATGGAGCTCAGCGCCTCGATGTCATTCTGAGGAGCGCAGCGACGAAGAATCTGTAGCCCTCACCCACCGAGATTCTTCCCCTCGCCAGTCTCCAGAGGCGACTCGCCTAGGCGAGAGTCGAGTCTTCGATTTCACTCTGTGAAGGGTCAGAATGACATGGCTATTATGTCATCAAATGTAGTTGCCCATCATTCTTTGAAGGATTGGGCCAAATGTGCTCCGACAAGTCGGATCAACTACAGAAATTGGAGTTGCTGACCGAAGCCAAAACCGTTCGTGGTGAGCCCGTCGAACCATGAACGGCCCTTCGGTGAACTCAGGACAGGCCCTTCGACAAGCTCAGGGTGAACGGGATAAATAATCCCTCCCCTGGCTGAAGAAGTAGGGTGGGTGAAATGAAATGGAACCCACCTTCCCAAATGGAGATGGAAA
>CAYUCL010000009.1:0-57597 GCA_964443325.1 uncultured Dehalococcoidales bacterium | reverse complement strand
AAAATGTACGTTTCGATCATCACTCTCTCATAATCCATCACCTTCTTTTACACTCAGATATATGACTCACTTAACCATTGCAATAGTGCCATAATAATTGGGTTAATTCAAGAAGCTAAGCAAGACTCCATCCTCCTCTCGATTCCATTCCGCCATACAATATTGTAATGTGCTCCCTTTGTCAATACTATACTGGCTGTTTAATCAGAACTGGCTGCCTTAGGGAAAACCGTGACATTTGCACATCTGCTAAATGACCGCATACCTCTAAGCCGCAGCCTTGAGACCTCCCCGAGATACTCCCTTTAGTTAGTGGCAAACTTTATACTGATTACTCAAGCGTTGCGGGCGTCCAGTATATGCAACACCACCTGGGCGAAGCCCTCCCCGAACGGGAGGTCGCTCACATATTCTGCGACTTCCAGCACGGCCTGCCTCTGCTGCGCTGGAAGCCTGGGGTTTACTATGAGCACGTTGTGAGGAAAAAGCTGGAATAGCGATATATCGGTAGTGGAATCTCCGAAGACCATCACCTTATCCGGTGACAGGCTCCCATCTCCTATCTTCGCTAGCAGTCGTATGAGTGTTAGCCCCTTGCTCACGCCTTTCTGCAGCAGGTGCAGCATGTAACCAGAGTCGAGAAGCTCAACATCATCCAGATGGCTTCGCAACTCCGCCGTTTCCACCCCGTGGCTCTTGATGCCGACATCTATCAGGCGATACTTGTCATCTTCTGTTTCTTCAATAGCCTGTGGGAATAGCCCCTTGAGCTTTTCCAAGGCTCTCATCGCTGGTTGGCGGGAATAGCCCAGATCTGCTAGCTGGTCGTCTCTGGTCAGCTTGGCGACGCCACCATTTTCAGCGATTATGGGTCCGTTAATTCCCGCACGTTGGACCAGATATTCCAGCCTCGGAAGCGCTCGCCCCGAGGCCAGTCCAACCACAATGCCCTGCTCCTCGAGCTGGCGAACCGCCTCCAAGGCAGCCAAGCTCAGGGAATCATCGGCATTAGTCATGGTGCCATCTACATCGGTCACCACAAGCTGTATCTGCAAAGCCAAACCAGGCCCAATCTGCCGGTAGGGCTGGGGCATGGAAATACCATCCTATCTGTATCGATATATACGACGAAAGGTGATTAAGCGCATTTTGTCATCCGTGCTCGAACCAAATCAAGGCTGCGAAGCAATGACACCACCAACCGCCCAGTTCTCCTTCGCCACATCCTCGAAGATAACGATGGTTGACTCCGGAGTGGTGTGAGCGATAGTGACCACCGCCTCGGTGATCACCCTGGCCAGCTCCGCCTTCTGCGATTTGGTCCTCCCGGGCCACATCTCCACCCTCACTATCGGCATACTGATCACCTCCCCCTTGCCAAGAAATTCCTCCCGTAGTATATTTAAATACTTGGGAGGTCAATATTGGGTCCAAGTCCCTGGTATCGATTCAAGATCAAGATCAAAAAAGCCTTAGGGAAGAATATCTTCCTTTGCGATAGCTGCGCCTGGAACTGGCGTAGCGCCTGCCACCGTCCAGAGCGCCCCAATGCTACCTGGTGCCCCGATTACAAAAAACGGGGAAAGTAGTCATCGGCCATAGCTCAGTCGCGTCACCAGGAACTTGGGTAGCCCATAGACCACCATCTTCTCCTGAGTAGCCTCGATGTCATAAGCAACGCGATGGTGATAGATAGTCTTAACTTTTTCGTCGTATATAGCATAGGCGGCACGTGGGTCGCCATCGCGAGGCTGACCAACGCTCCCAGGGTTGATGATTAATCGGTTCTCCCCAAGCTCTAGCTCAGCAGGAAGCTCCTTAAGAAGGCAGGTCTCCCCGGCAAGCTCAAAGACTAAGGGGACGTGTGCATGTCCGATGAGGCAATATCTGGTATTAAAAAAGCGAAAGTTCATCTTTGCACTTTGTGTGGAGAGAACATATTCCCAGGTTGGCTCTCGCGGGCTGCCGTGAACAATAGTGAAATCACCTCGATTCAAAGTCAAGGGAAGACTGTCAAGGAATCTCACGTCCTCGTCGCTTAACTGCTGTCCTGTCCATTGACAGGCTGCAGCGGCCTCTGGGTTGAAATCTGAAATATCCACCTTTCCTATAGCGGCCCAATCATGATTGCCGGCAACACAGAGATGATCATATCGGCGCAGCAATTCGATGCACTCTGAGGGGTCAGGCCCATAACCGATGATATCGCCCAGGCACCATATCTCGTCCGCTCCGCCGCGCTCCTCGATATCGCCAAGCACTGCCTGAAAGGCGGCCAGATTGCCATGGATATCGGCTAAAATAGCGCAGCGCATGTCCCCCCTGCAGAACTATATCAGCTTTTTCGCCACTTGGCTAGATAAGCTGAAGCAAAGTAAGTATAATTGTGCCATGAAGGTCTCAGAGTTAGGCGAATTTGGACTCATCGAGCTATTCAAGAAGATTCTGGGCAGCCCAGGGGACGAAGTTCTCATCGGCATTGGCGATGACGCTGCTGCTTGGCGTACCGATGGCCCAATCCAGATTGCCACCACCGACGCCTTGATCGAGAATGTCCACTTCATACTGAGCAATACTTCCTGGCGTGAGCTGGGATGGAAGGCACTCGCGGTAAACCTCAGCGACATCGCCGCTATGGGTGGTCTCCCCAAATATGCCATCGTGTCGCTGGGTTTACCAGGCGATACCGAAGTTGAGAGCCTATCTGAATTCTATAAAGGGATGGCAGAGCTGGCGCGCCTTTTCAATGTGGCTATCATTGGCGGAGACGTGGTCGCCGCTCCCTTGGTGATGCTCAGTCCAGCTGTCATGGGCACCGCCGATAATGTCCTCACCCGCTCGGCGGCGGTTGCCAGAGACCAAATCGCAGTAACAGGACTCCTGGGCGCATCGGCAGCGGGTTTGGCCATGCTCCAAAAAGACCTCAAATTTGACGACGAGACTGCCTCATCTTTAAGAGAGTTCCATGTCAAACCATATCCTCGCTCCCTGGAAGGACAAATCCTGGCGCGCAATGAGGTCAAGGCAGCGATAGATATAAGCGACGGGCTGGTTGGCGACCTTGCAAAGTTATGTAAAGCAAGTAGTGTGGGCGCTCGTCTCTTTACCGATGAAATTCCCATTCACCCCCTGGTACGCACCGCTTTTAAAGATGACTCGCTTAGCCTGGCTTTGTCAGGAGGAGAGGATTATGAGCTTCTATTCACCGGTAGCATGGAAGTTGTCGCTAAGGTGAAGGGGTTGATGCCCTGTCCAGTAACAGTGATAGGTGAGATAACCGGCAATGAGCCGGGGAGAGTGAGGCTTTTCGACGAGCATGGAAACGAGGCAAAGATCGAAAGAGAGGGGTGGGAACACTTTGCTCCAAGAAATGCTGGTAAATACCGTTAGCGAGAGCCCGGAGGAAACCCAACAGCTTGGTATGCAACTAGGCAAGCTCAACCAGCCTGGCGATGTGTTCCTTTTGGTGGGTGGATTGGGCGCAGGCAAAACCTGCCTCACCCAGGGCATCGCCTGGGGATTGGGCATCGAAGGCTATGCTGCCAGCCCCTCCTTTGTGCTGATTAATCAGTACCGCGGCCGACTCACCATGTACCATATCGACCTCTATCGCCTTGACAGCATTGAAGAAATCACCGAACTTGGATTGGACGACTATCTCTATGGCAATGGGGTTTGTGTAGTGGAGTGGGCGGAAAAGGCATGGGCAGCCTTTCCAACTGAAAACCTGACCGTTGAGATGAGCTTTCTCTCCGATACCAGTAGGAATATTGCTCTTATACCTAATGGGAAGCGGTATGTAGAGATGGTTTCCCAGCTTAGTATCACACAAAGAACGACAGAGGGAAAAAGGTGGAGCTTGCCCTAGATACCTCTACCGATATTGCCAGCATCGCTTTATCTAGCTGCGGCGAGGTGCAAGCAGAGATGACATGGCTTGCGGGACAGAATCATACCGTAGAGCTTGTGCCAAATTTGCTTCACCTGCTTCAGCAGGCTAAGATAGGGCTGAAAGTTATCGAAGGCATTATTGTCGCCAAGGGCCCAGGAAGCTTCAATGGGCTCAGGGTGGGGGTGGCAACAGCAAAGGGTCTTTCCTATGCCCTGGACGTCCCCCTGGTGGGCATAGGCACATTGGAGGTGGTGGCATTCCCCTATATAGAAACGGGTCTGCCGGTTTGCCCGGTGCAGAACGCAGGGCGGGGCGAGATCGCCACTGCCCTATACCAACTACAAAATGGCGGCTGGCAAAGGCTAATTACAGAGCACATCACTACCACAGAAGAGCTCTGTGCTGATATTTTTACTGATACCATTTTCTGTGGCCAATTTTCGCCCGATATTGCCCAGCAAATCGAACAGCGCCTAGGCAAGCGAGCCATTATCCTCAAGGGGCTGAGGAGAGCAGGGTTCTTGGCCAAGCTGGGTTGGAGAAGGCTCAAGATGGGCGAGCTCGACAATCCTGCCACACTCCAGCCTCTCTACCTGCGACCGCCATCGGTGACTATGAAATCCAGGAAGGAAATTAAGAGATGAGCTTGTGGAAAGGGCCGTCCTTTCGCTCTCATTCGCACTTTCCTCTTTGCATCGTCTGTGGGAAGGAAAACCCCATCGGGTTCAAGCTCGACTTCCGCCAGGAAGATGAGATGGTCAAAGCGGAGTTCACCCCCGGAGAATTCCACCAGGGCTGGCCTGGTATTATCCATGGCGGAGTCCTCAGTCTCCTCCTCGACGAAGCAACGGTCTATGTTCCTCGGTTTTTCGGTTTGAATTGCGTCACTGCAAAGACGGAGGTCAGGCTCAGGCAGCCCGTTCGGGTAGGGCAGAAGCTCTTCATCAGTGCCAGGATGACAAGGCAGACCAGAAAGCTTGTCGAGGCTGCAGGTTATATTACCTTAGAGGATGGAACAACCGTGGCCGAAGGCAAAGCGTTAATGTACATAGTCGAGGAAGCCTAGAAAGGAAATGTATATGCAACAGACTCTAGTTCTTCTTAAACCGGACGCTGTTCAGAGAGGGCTCATGGGCGAGATCATCTCCCGCCTCGAAAGACGAGGCCTCAAGATTGTGGCGATGAAGATGATCTGGATGGATGAAGCCCTGGCAAAGCGCCATTACGCAATTCACGAGGGTAAACCTTTCTTTGCCGGGCTCGTGGATTTCATCACCTCCAGCCCAATCATCGCTGCCATCATTGAGGGCGAGAATGCCGTAGAGATGGTGCGCCGAACGATGGGAGAAACAGATCCAGCTCTTGCCAACCCGGGCACAATAAGGGCGGACTTCGCCCTAGACATTGGGCGCAACCTGATCCACGGCTCGGACTCAGAGGAGAATGCAGGGAAGGAAATCGAGCTCTTCTTTTCCCAAAAGGAGATTTTTGATTATCCCAGGGACATAGACAAATGGCTCACTGGATCCTGATGAGGGGCGTGGCTTTACTCCACAGTTTTTCCAACTGGTAATACTCTCTCTCTCTTGTGGCAAAGATGTGGATTATGACATCGCCAAAATCCATCAGCATCCAACCCGAGCCCGCAGCGCCTTCGCGGCGACGCAGCCTTATACCCTCTTTCTTAAGCACCATAAGGACCTCATCGCAAATGGCCACTACCTGACGCTGCGTCTCACCACTGCAAATCACAAAGTAATCGGCAAAGGTGCATATCTCCCTCATATCAAGCATCACAATATCAACAGCCTGCTTATCCGAAGCTGCCTCAACTGATCTCCTCGCCAGCTCTATCGCTTCCAGAATGAAATCCCCCTCGAACCATATTATATCATACCAAGACAAAGCAACAAGTTAAGCTAGAGGCATTCAATTGAACACCCATACTATACTAGAAACACACACTCAGGGTGAACTAATACGAGTTTACCCTAATTTTGAGATGGGCTGTTGGAACACTTTGGGTAGGTTGGAGCCCTTCAACTGAAGGGCTCCAACCCGCCGAGAGCGGATGCTCCCGGCTACCCTGATACGCGAATGAAGAGGTGAGAAGACCCCCAGAAGCACACTACAGGGTGGTCTGGTGAGTCTAAAAGCAGACCCAATTTTGAAGGGATTTATGTTTGAATAATTACAACAAGTTGATTGCCTTGAAAGGTTTTGCTAGACTTCTAAAAGGTGATGCACTAATGAGCCGTCGTGTTGTTGTTGCAATGAGTGGCGGAGTGGACTCCTCCGTTGCTGCCGCTCTTCTCAAAGAGGAGGGGTATGAGGTTATTGGTGTGACCATGAAAACATGGTCAGGGGAGGTTTCACACGGGGAGATGACTCGCCTTGGCTGCTACGGGCCTGGTGACGAAGAGGATGCACGTGTGGTCGCCCAGATTTTGGGGATTCCATTGTATATTGTTGACGTGACACAAGAATACAAAGCTGAGGTTATTGATTACTTCTGTCAGGAGTATTCGCTGGGCAGAACACCCAACCCATGCATCAGGTGTAACCATAAGGTCAAATTCGAAGCCCTTCCCAACAAGGTTAGGAGCCTTGGAATCGATTTCGATTACTTCGCTACCGGTCATTATGCCAGGATAGAATACAATGAAGGCAATCAGCGTTATGTGCTAAAAAAAGGTAGAGACACAACCAAAGACCAGTCCTATTTCCTCTTCTCTCTATCGCAGGAGCAGCTTGGTTGCTCGCTCTTCCCGCTGGGCAACTATATCAAGGAAACTGTAAAGAGAATGGCTTTCGACTTTTACCTTGGCGTTAACAATAAGGCCGAGAGTCAGGACTTTGTCCTTGGAGATTATTCTTCCCTTCTAGGTACAGCTCAGCCAGGCCCAATACTAAATAAGCAGGGAAAGGTTCTTGGTACGCATAAAGGAATCCCGTTTTACACCATCGGACAACGCAAAGGGCTGGGAATATCGGCAGGTGAGCCACTATATGTGACGAGCATTAACCGAGCAAACAATGCTATAGTAGTCGGTAAGAAAGAGGATATATATGCAGATGAGCTTATCGCTTCCGAACTGAATTGGGTTGCTATACAGGAGTTGAGACAGCACATAGAGGTAAAGGCGAAGATAAGATACCTTCATAAAGAGGCAGAGGCGGTGACAACCCCCTTGGATGATGGTAAAGTCTGCGTTAAGTTCAGAGAGCCACAGATGGCTATAGCACCGGGTCAAGCGGTGGTCTTATATCATGGCGATGAGGTTCTGGGAGGAGGAATAATTGAGAGGTCAGCGACCAACCTTTATTGAAGAAAAAAGTCTGATAGAGCAAGGCTATCGCTATATTGCAGGAGTCGACGAGGTTGGTCGTGGCCCACTGGCCGGGCCGACGGTTGCCGCCGCGGTGATTCTGCCACCCGACCTCGAGGCGCCCTGGCTCCACTTGGTGCGTGACAGCAAACGACTCACATCAAGAAGCCGAGAATCGCTCTTTCCCTTGATTGAGGAGGCTGCAATTGCTATAGGCATTGGGCGTTCGCCACCCGATGTAATAGACAGCCAGGGTATCGTCAAAGCAGTTAGGATGGCGATGTGCTCCGCTATAAATAACCTGCCGCAGTATCCAGATTTCCTCCTTATCGATTTCCTGACCCTGCATGAACTCGCCATCCCTCAGAAAAGCATCACTAAGGGGGACGTCCTCTCAGTTTCCATCGCCTGTGCCTCCATAGTTGCCAAAGTGACAAGAGACCGTCTTATGATAGTCCTTGACAAGCAATATCCCAATTATGGGTTCGCCAGACATAAGGGCTACATGACTAAAGAGCACACCGAAAGTCTGAGACGATTTGGAGCCTGTCCCGCCCATAGAAAAAGCTTCGCCCCGGTAAGGGAGTTAATCCAGTGAATCGCAAGGAGACTGGCGCACAGGGAGAACAGATAGCAGCGAATTACCTGAAGAGGAAGGGCTATCGAATTCGCGAGAGAAACTTCCGCTGTCGAGAGGGAGAGATCGATATTGTAGCCGAGAAGGGTGGCTTCCTCGTTTTTGTTGAGGTACGCACTAAAAGAGACACTTCCTTCGGCACTCCGGAGGAATCGATAACCACCTCAAAAAAAGACAAACTCATCGCTCTGGCACAAACCTATATCGAGAGCCACGCCGGCCTACCTTCCTCCTGGCGTATCGACGTGGTCGCTATAGAGCTTGATAAGAGAGGGAAGGTCTCCAGGTTGCGACTTATAAAGAATGCTATAAACTGAGCAGTGGCGTTCTTTCGGTCGAGGCTTTACCTTTCCTTTACTTTTCAGATGGTACAATCTAAGTGATTGAATATGCGTATCCTGATTACAGAGGACGAGAAAGATCTGGCGGAAGCCCTGGCCAGAGGCCTTCGCAAGCAAGGCTATGCTGCCGATATTGCATACGATGGCGAGGAGGCCTTGGTTCTGGCAGAGGTAAATGATTATGACCTCATAATCCTCGACCTCAATCTGCCCAAGATAGATGGCGTGGAGGTGTGTAGAAGAATACGGGCCTCAAGCTCGCCAACCGGCATCCTCATGCTGACCGCCCGCTCCACCCTAGACGACCGGGTAAACGGTCTAGACCAGGGAGCCGACGACTACCTGGTAAAGCCGTTCCACTTCCCCGAGTTGCTGGCCCGGGTGCGTGCCATACTCCGGCGGGAAGGCGAAATCAGGCATCCCATTCTCAGGATTGGTGATTTGGTGCTTGACCCCAATGCGCAAAAGGCCTTTTTCAAGGGGACGGAGATATTGCTTACCATCAAGGAATTCGCCATCCTGGAGTATCTCATACGCAACGTCGGGCGAATCGTAAGCCAGGAGGAACTGCTGGAGCATGTTTGGAACGAGGATGCCAACCTGTTTACCCACACGGTAAAGGTTCATATCAAGAATATACGCAAGAAACTGAGTGCGGTTGGCGCACACGATTTGATCACAACCGTCAAGGGGAGGGGGTACATGTTATGAGGCTACCTGCATTTACAAAGACAATACGCTTTAAACTCACCCTGTGGTACGTTGGGCTGTTGATTCTCTTCTTCACTCTGTTCATTGTTGGCCTCAACCTGACCATGGAGCGTTTAGGGCCTACACGCAGATTCATGACAATCCCGGAGATAATTGTTAGAGAGCTAAACAGAGAGAACGTAGAACTGCTGCGCAACTACTCCTTGATAGGCCTCGGCGGGCTGCTTATTCTCGGGGCCGGTGGCGGCTATTTCCTCTGTGGGAGGATGCTGAAGCCGGTTGACCGCGTTTCTACACTGGCGTCACGAATTTCCAGCACAAATCTAAAGGAGAGGATCAACTACCTTGGAGCAGATGACGAAATAAAACGCCTCGCCGATACTTTTGACGACATGCTGGAACGTTTGGAGAGCGCTTTCGAAACCCAAAAGCAGTTCATTCAGGACGCCTCACATGAGCTCAGAACTCCAATAGCCATAGCCCAGACGAATATAGAGGTCACCGAGATGGAGGGAAAGGTGACTGTTAAAGAGTACAAGCACCTGATGGAAGTGCTAAAGCTGAGTCTGGAGCGGATGAACAGGCTCAGCGACAACCTGCTGCTACTTTCCGAGGACGAGCAGGACCAGTCGAAATGGTCAGTAGTGGATATGGCATCACTTCTCAAAGAGGTAACGGAAGAGGCCAGTGCTAAGGCTACAGCCGCTGGTGTAAGCCTTGAACTGGAGACAGCATCGGGGGAAATGCTGGTAAGGGGAGACGCTCTATATCTTAAGCAGGCTGTCATCAACCTTATCGACAATGCCATCAAGTACAATCAACCCACGGGTAGGGTAAAGATTTCTACCCACACGGAGAACTCTCATTTTATTATTCAAGTGGAGGATAGCGGCATCGGCATCTCACCGGCGGATCAGCAGCGCATATTCGACCGTTTCTATCGCGTCGATAAGTCCAGGTCGCGTACCCAGGGCGGCAGCGGCCTTGGCCTGCCCATAGTGAAAAAGCTCGTGGAGGATCACGGGGGCACTATCTCAGTGGAAAGCACTGCGGGTGCAGGAAGCACCTTCCGAATTATTTTACCCCTGCTAGGCCCGACCTGAACAGCCCAACCTTTTAATAAGAACAGGGGTCTCAGCCCCTGTTCTTATTTATTCAGCCCAAGAAATTTACCATGATTTTACCTTTGCTGTGCTATTCTCTGTATATGCTAAAAAAGAAAGGAGTAAAACCGATGAGAAAGTACCTGAAGTTGGGGATGATTGCCCTCGTGGCCGTAGCCGTCCTTGCCACCGTGGTAGGCACTACCATAGCCTTTGCCGGCTCCCCAGATGAGGATGCCAATGCAGATAGCGGTCCAAGGCAAGTCTTCATCAGCAAGGTGGCCAATATATTGGGGCTGGAGGAGGATCAGGTGGCTGATGCCTTTGGGCAGGCTCGCCAGGAGATGTTCCAGGAGGCCCAGGAGCAGCGCCTCCAGAAAGCTATCGATGACGGTCTCATTACCGAGGAAGAGGCTACCCAGATTCGAGAGTGGTGGCAGGACCGCCCCGAGGCGCTGCAAAGCCTGGGGCAACCGGACCGCCCTCAACTAAGAAATGCATGGCAGAACAAATGAGCTTGCCCCCGCACATAGCTCCATGAGTCTGTCGTACATCTTTATAAAAATAGGGGCTTCGGCCCCTATTTTTGTTATCTTATTATCCCCCATATTTGCTATGCCTGTATCCTGTCTCCACCCTAAATATGTTAGAATAGACGACATGCCAACTGTAGCGAGCAAGCGTTGAAAGCCTTTACTTCCACATACATTTATCGTATAAAGAGACCCGTTCTGAGAGGATGCTAACATGCTCACGCTAAGAAGAGCTTTTAAAAACATATTGAGGAGAAGATTCAGAACCCTGCTGGTGAGCCTTGTCCTGGCCCTCTGCGTAGCGGTCTTTATTTCCACCATCGTCGGTGTTGACGCCAGCGAGGCGGCCGCCACAGACATGATGGAAGAGTATCATGCAGCCGCAGAGGCTGCCGTCGAGGAAACCGAGCTGTGGATGAGGGCAATGATAGTCACAGGGGGCGCGGGGCCTTTTTCGTCACCACCAATCGATGAGGATGTGGTTGATGAGGTCTCGTCCATGGACGACGTCGAGGCAGTAGTACCAATGATTATGAAAGGTATTGGACAAAGGGAACAGGGTGAGGGTAGCGCGGAGGGTAGCTTTGGGTCGAATTTTGAATATATCGTACACGGTGTGCCCCTCGATCCTGCACTGGATGAGCAATACCACACATTGCCAGTGAATATCGTCGACGGGCGTAACCTGGAGGAGGGGGAAGATAGTGCCATTCTCATCTCCGAGGAGCTCACAGATTATTTCGAAGCGGGCGTTGGTGACATCTTCGACATTGATGGAACGGAATTGGAAATAGTTGGAGTTTATTCGAGCGGGATATGGGAAACAGACGTCTTCATTAGCCTCTCCACCGCCCAGGACGTGCTCAGTATGGAAGGTCAGGTGTCCATGCTTGCAGTATATACCGAGAGCACTTCTGCTGTCGGCGATGTAGCCGATGAAATAGAATCGGAATATCCCGGTTCTATGGCCATACCTCTTAGTTACGTGCAATCCCAATTTGGTGACGTTATTCAGCAACAGCAGGAGGAAACGCTGGAAAAAGCAAGTGACGGCCTTCATACCATCCAAAACCTTGGGCTTCGCATAATCCTTGTATCCGGTATCATCGGGGTGTTGCTGATCTTCGGACTCATGTTCTATACGGTGCGTGAGAGAACAAAAGAGATAGGTACCCTGAAGGCATTGGGATTCAGCAACCCAGACATAATGAAACAGTTTATGTATGAAGGACTGTATATCGGCCTTATCGGAGGGGTTATCGGCCTTGCCGTCGCCACTGTCGCTGCGTCACTGTTCAGTTCCTGGCTGCTTAACCCGTCCGAAACCCTCGACGTCTCTGTAGGCATCACCCTCGGCTCCATGCTACTCGGACTCGGCTTAGCCGTTGTCGCTGGAGCCCTGGGCAGTCTCTATCCAGCGTGGAGAGCATCTCGAGTGAGTCCCATGGAGGCATTAAGACGTGAATAATCCCACTTCGCCAACAATCGGAGGTTTTGAGGTATGGCTAAACCAACCTTGAAGACAATCGGATTGAGCAAGACATTCGAAACGAATGGTAATAAGGTTCAGGCCCTCTCACGGGTGAACCTCGAAGTTATGAGGGGAGATTTTCTGGCGATTATGGGACCTTCAGGCTCAGGCAAAACTACCTTACTCACTTTGATGGGATGCCTCGATAAGCCAACCACTGGAAGAATACTTTTGGGGTCAACGGGCTTAAACGTTACCACTATACCAGAGGCCGCCCTATATAAAATAAGAAGGAAGAACCTGGGATTCATCTTTCAAAACTTCAACTTGCTGCCTAGCCTCACCGCTCTTGAAAACGTCGAGCTCCCCATGGAGGGCTTGATAAAGTCGGCAAAACGAAGGAGGAAAAGGGCCCGTGCCCTACTGCGCATGCTAGAGATGTCACACCGAGAAAAACACAAGCCCCCACAGTTGAGCGCTGGAGAACAACAAAGGGTCGCTATCGCTCGCGCCCTGGCCAACGGACCCGCTCTAATCCTGGCAGACGAACCCACCGGCAATCTGGACTGGGAGACAAGTGTAAGCATCGTTAACATGATGCGCAAACTGGCCACAGAACAAAAGCGCACCATCATTATGGTGACCCACGACCCGCATATGGCTTCATTTGCCAGCAGAAAGCTTTTCATTAGAGACGGTAAGCTCCTCAAGGAAGACCCCATCTATGAAGAGGCCCGAAGGTTTTCTCCATGACCTTCGATTGTTTACTGGCAACCAAGTTGTACCTCTAATTTGTTTCGGCTGCGCTCAGACTCTTTGCCACTACTCCACCTATTCTCCAGCAAACAACCGCCGAGGGTTTTCCACCATCATCGTATCAATATTTTCATCGCTCACCCCCGCCTCCCTCAGTGCGGGTATGATGTTCTTGAACACATGGCTATAGTTCCAGTTAGCGAGCAGACCCTTCACGAAATCGGGCAACTCAACGGGACGGCCTAGCCAGTATGGACAATAGTCATGCGAAAGCATAATCTGGTTGGCATAGCCAACACCAATGAGCCCGATGATACACGCCTTCCTCAGCCTGTCTGGGGCCATGAACTCAATGCCCAGCCGGTCGAAGGCGATGTAGGCCCCCTTATCCAGAATAGAGGTATGGTATTGTAGATTGGCGTTGCCACCGATGTGGCCGATCATTATGCGACTGGGGTCAGCCCCTTCAGAAATCAGCAGGTCTGCCTGTTCTGGCCCCATGGTTCCCGCCTCGGTGTGGGTGATAATGGGCACCCCAGTCTCCTTCTGTGCTCTTGCCGCCGCCTTGAGGACCGCCTCCTCATAGGCAGATATTTGCCCATTACCCGTCGCTACCTTGATGACGCCGGCCTTAACCCCTGTATCTCCAATGCCCTGGGTTATCTCCTTCACAAACGTCTCATACATCTCGGTGGCGATGTCGAACAACTGGCTGCGAAACTTGAGGTAGGCCGGTTTCCCCATGGCCTCCATGTACATCCCTGTGGCACAGATGACGTTTATGCCTGTTATATCGGAGACCATCTTATCTAGCTCCACATCCCTGTTCAGGTCGTTGGGGCTGGCTTCAACCATTGTCTTCAACCCATAAGCCTTGGCCTCCTCCAAGCCCTCCACGCAAGTCGCAGCTATCGCTTCACGGTCATAGGGGATAGCCAGCGCATCGCACTCCCAGCCTGGGTAGGGTAAGGTGAGGTGCTCATGCATCAAGGTCACGCCAAGCTCATCCGAAGAGATGGGGCCCATCACTGTATTGATTGTAGCCATCGTGTTCCTCCTTCAGTTTAGACTCGGCTAGAGTATATGATTTGGGGCTATCCAGTCAATGAGGGGAAATCCAAAGAGGCTTCGCTCTGGCGGCGGCCTCTCCGACCTGTCGGAGCAGCACCATGCCTCAGCAGTAGGGTGGGTGTAACGCAGTGAAACCCACCGACACAATCCCCTATGCCTTCAATAAAGATTGTCATTTCGGCGTGTTTGCATTGGTGGGTTCCGTTGCCACTTCACCCACCCTACCCTCGGTGGCGGTGTGATGGGGGAAGGAAGAGGCGCCAATCCTCCCTCCCCTGGCGGGAGGGAGTAAGAGGGAGGCGGAATCTCACCCTCACCCAACCCTCCCCCGTCAAGGGAGAGGGAACATAAAAGGGAGATGCAGAAGATAGTCTCCCAGCAACACATCCCAAAGCGGGTGGGACGAAACATATTGGACGAGCATCTCGGCTTGCTTCAAATTGCCTCTTTGTTTATAATCTCTATTGGGAAATGGCCACGATGTTTATGGATGGAGGTTCCGACGGTGCCTATATATGAATACCGCTGTAACAACTGTCGAAGAAAGGTGAGCGTCTTGCTGCGAAGCACCTCAGCATCTCCCAAATGCCCTGCCTGCGGCAGCGAGGACTTAAGCCGGCTTTTTTCCTCCTTCAGCGTGAGAGGGACATACAAGGATATATATGATGATATCCTTTCCGACAACCAATTGACATCTGGCTTGATGCGCAACGATCCCAAGGCTATGGCAGAGTGGAATAGAAAGATGACCCATGGCATGGAGGATAATGAAATCTCACCGGAATATGAAGAGGCCTTAGACCAAATGGACCATGGGATAGTGCCCAAGATGCCCAAGGACGATTCGGAATGAGGTAAAAGGTTATGCCCATCTATGAGTTCCGTTGCAGTGGTTGCCAAAAGAAGGTGAGTATCTTCACCAGGAGCATCGCTGACACCCTATCCCCAGAATGCCCCCACTGCGGCAGTACCGAGCTCGTTCGACTGGTCTCCGGTTTCGCATATCACAGTACGGCAAACGTTTGGACTGACGACAAGGGTCCACCTCCAGCCATGGGAGGGCCAGATTATTACAAAGACCCCCGCAATATCGGGCGTTGGACTGAGCACAGGCTAAAGCAACTGGGAATGGATATGCGAAGCGAGGAGTACCGGAAGACCTTCTCCGAGGCCCGAGAGATGATCGACGCTGCAAGAGAAGGAGAGATGCCCGACGCTATTAAAGACATCTAACTAAAATGCTACGCCTTATCGATGCCAACCTCAACCGTATGAGTGAGGGGCTACGCACCCTCGAAGATGTGGCCCGTTTCCTTCTCAGTGACGCCGCACTAAGCGCCAAGTTAAAGTCCCTGCGCCATGGACTCACGGTCGAGGACGCCTCGCTAAAGAGGAACCTGCTCTCCGCTCGGGATTCAGCAGATGATGTGGGCGCCTTCGCCGAGGCGGACAGCGAGACGCAACGGCAAGACCTTCCCAGCATCGTCACCGCTAACGCAAGGAGGGTGGAGGAATCTCTGCGAGTTTTGGAGGAGTTTGCCAAGCTTCCCGAGATCATGCTAGAATCGGCGAGATTTAAACAAGCGCGCTTCGCCCTATATGAGATAGAGCGAGAGCTTACCGCAAAGATTCTCCGCCGCCAAAAGAGGATCGCTGGTCTCTATGTGATCATCGACCCTGAGGCATTAAGGGGAAGGGGTGAAGTGGAGATTGCTCAAAAGGCGATTAGCGGCGGGGCAAAAGCGATCCAACTACGGGACAAGAACCGCAGCAAAGGAGAGATACTGTCAAAGGCGAGGGAGCTAAAAGCGATCTGCGCTCAATCCGAAGTATTATTTATAGTGAATGATTACCTCGATATAGCCATCGCCTCGGGTGCCGACGGCCTCCACCTGGGGCAAGAAGATCTCCCCGTTTCCACGGCACGCCAGCTACTTCCCATCGATGGAATCATAGGATGCTCAACCAAAACCATAGCAGCAGCGCTTCAAGCTCAGACTGATGGCGCTGACTACATTGCCGTAGGCTCTATGTACCCGACCGCATCGAAGACCGATACTCATGTAGTAGGGCTTGAGACCCTCCGCCAGATCAGGGAGTCGATATCGATCCCTATAGTCGCCATCGGTGGCATCGATGCGAAAAATGCCGGCGAGGTGATGGCGGCTGGGGCAGACTCAGTTGCCGTGATCAGCGCCGTACTGGGGGCAGAGGACGTGGAGGAAGCGGCACGTCAACTAGCCCAGAGTATGGAGGTGAACTAAATGGAAAAGCTAACAGCCAGGCTGGAACAAATTGCCGAGAAGGCGCACGCCTCTCTGTCAACCAAGGATGCCGCTCGAGAGAAAGCGCTTCGATTCTCCAGAGATACCGTTCGCTATTCTGCCGATGCCATTCGCTCGGTGCACCGTGGCGACTACGAGGAAGCCAGGTCCCGATTAGCCGCGGCTAATGCGCTGCTCAAAGATATAGACGAAGCCCTGGTCGACCACCCACAGTTTCTTTACACTGGCTTTGTTTTCAGTGCCCAGAAGGAATATGTTGAGGGCTGCATTACCCTGAGTTTGATCACCGGGAATTCTATCCCAGACCCTGATGAACTGGGCATCGATTATGCTGCTTACCTTAACGGTCTCGGAGAGGCGATCGGAGAGCTAAGGCGTCATGTCCTCGATCTTATCAGAAAAGGAGATATCGCACGCTGCGAGGAGGTGCTCGCAGCTATGGACGACATGTATGGAGTGATGGTGACCATGGATTTCCCCGAGGCAATGACCGGAGGGCTAAGGAGAACCACCGATGCGGTTCGAGGCATACTGGAACGAACCAGAGGTGACCTGACCATCGCCTTCAGGCAGTGGGACCTGGAGAAAAAGCTTGCTGCCTTCGAGGAGAGAATGGGAACCTCTGGCCAGCTTTCAAAAAACGACTCATCTTGAGCCCGCATATAGAGACATAGCCAGCACGAGTTGAAGCCGAAGTTGAAGGAGGTCGAAACGTGGATCCAGTCATTATTGCAGTAATCGCCGGTGTTCTTAGTTTTGCTTTTGCCGCATTTCTTATCACCTATGTATTGAGGCAGGATCAGGGTTCAGAGACGATGAGGGAGATCTCACAGGCCATCAAAGAGGGCGCCATGGCATTTCTGAGAAGGGAATATCAAGTACTGGCCGTCTTTGTGGTGGTGATTGCCATCGTTCTTGGGGTAGTTCCATATCTCGGCTGGTGGGTTGCCCTGTCCTTCGTTTTTGGCGCTGTTTGCTCCGGGGTAGCTGGATTCATCGGTATGAACATGGCGATAAGGTCCAATGCCAGAACGGCTGCCGCAGCCGAGAAGAGCCTTAACCAGGGCTTGCGAGTCTCCTTCCGCAGTGGCGCAGTGATGGGGATTTGTGTTGTTGGAATTGGCATCATAGGTCTGAGCATTCTTTACTTCGTCTTTCATGGAAACATTGACTTCCTCAAGATTATCCCCGGCTTCGGCTTCGGCGCCTCAGGAGTAGCCATCTTCGCCAGAGCCGGTGGCGGCATCTATACTAAAGCTGCCGATACAGGGGCTGATATTGTAGGGAAGGTGGAGCAGGGCATCCCCGAGGACGATCCGCGAAACGCTGCAGTCATTGCTGACCTTGTCGGCGATAATGTCGGCGATGTCGCTGGCATGGGCGCCGACCTTTTTGAGTCCTACGTGGACTCCATCATCGCTACCATGACTCTGGCTACCGTCGCGGTCGTGGCTGGCCTGGCTTCCAAAGAGACAGCGTGGTGGTTGCCGATGATGATTGCCACCGGAGGAATTATCGCTTCCATAATCGGGGTGTTTTTTGTCAGGGTAGGTAAAAAGGCTGAGATGAGCGCCCTGCTCAACGCCCTGCGTCGCGGCACCTTCTCGGCATCCATCCTGACCGCCGCCTTTGCCGCCCTCACCATATATTACCTTGACGCCGGTTGGGGCATACTATGGGCTGTCCTCGCCGGCCTGATCGCTGGCATGCTCATCGGTGAGAGCACCAACTATTTTACCTCTTATGCCTTCGGACCGACACGCCGCGTCTCCCTGGCCTCACAAACCGGAGCAGGAACCACGATAACCAGCGGGTTCGCCAACGGGCTGATGAGCACTCTGCCCCCCATTATCCTAATAGTTATAGCCATCTTGGTAGCCCATTATTTCGCCGGTATGTACGGCATCGCCATAGCAGGAATTGGCATGCTCTCCACGCTTGGGATTACTCTGGCCACCGATGCCTATGGCCCGGTGGCGGATAACGCCGGCGGCATCGTGGAGATGTCAGACCTGCCCCCCGAGATCAGGGAAAGGACAGATGCCCTGGATTCCCTGGGCAATACCACAGCGGCGACAGGAAAGGGATTTGCCATCGGGGCAGCGGGGCTCACTGCCCTCGCTTTGATGCTATCCTATACCCAGGCGGTGGGCATCGGATTTGGCGACATCAGCCTGCTCGATCCTTACGTGGTTGCCGGCATTTTCCTCGGCGTCCTGATGCCGGCCATCTTCTGCGCTCTAACCCTCAACGCAGTTGGCACAACCGCCTTCACCATTATCAACGAGGTCCGTCGCCAGTTCCGCGAGATCGTGGGCCTGATGGAGGGCAAGGCCAGACCGGAGTACAGCAGGTGTGTCGATATATGCACCAAGGCAGCACTCAAGCAAATGATATTGCCTGGCCTTATAACCGTTGTGGCGCCCGTTCTCATCGGCTTCATTCTAGGACCGCGGGCGCTTGCCGGCTTCCTCATCGGTGCCATCGCCGCCGGGTTCCTTATTGCCGTGATGATGGCCAACGCCGGTGGCTCATGGGACAATGCCAAGAAGTGGATCGAGGCCGGCAACTTTGGTGGCAAGGGCTCAGACGCCCATAAGGCGGCGGTCGTCGGGGACACGGTCGGCGACCCATTCAAAGACACATCAGGGCCTTCGTTGAACATCATGATCAAGCTGATGTCTATAATAGCGCTTGTCCTGGCGCCCGTCCTGGCAAGCGTGGGTGGGCTCCTGGGGTAAGAGCCCAACGCACGGTTCAATACTAGCAGGAGACGGTTCACGTACACACGTCTCACGCATGAACCAGACACCGTTCGTGGTCAGCACCCATCCGTTCGTTGTGAGCCTCCACCCGTTTGCTTTGAGCCCCCATCCGTTCGTGGTGAGCCTGTCGAACCTCGCCATAGGCGAGTCGCCTTTGGCGACACGAACCACCCTTCGACAAGCTCAGGGCGAACGGAAAAGGCCGGGCACACTGATCAACCGCACCTGCCGTTTGTACCTAGGCTATTCTCGGTGAGCACCTATCCGTTCGCAGTGAGCACCCAGCCCTTCGTGGTGAGCCTCCCTCCCGTTCGTGGTGAGCCTCCACCCGTTTGCTTTGAGCCCCCATCCGTTCGTGGTGAGCCTGTCGAACCATGAACGGTGCGCCGATGTGCCCCCATTCGACATGCTCAGGGCGAACAGCATAAGTCCTCCCTCCCTTTAGGGAGGGAGCTAGAGGGAAGGTGAAGCGTTCCACCTCCTCCCTAACCCTCCCCCTCAAGGGGGAGGGAATATAAAGGAAATCCCCCATTCGACATGCTCAGTGTTAATGGAACGGCTTGCTTTCCTATTCAGCGATCTCAATAATGCTCCGCGCTCGCCAGCCTCCCGTGCATAATCCAGCACAACATGATAGCTGATACGGGCGATTATGTGAGCTAGCGAGAGCATTCACAATATATTAAATAGCTATTATCCTTACAAACGCCTCAAACACCTACTAATGGATACCACTGGCCTTGACTAAACCGAATGAGTATTCTATAATTAAAATGAATGTTCGATTTACTAAATGGAGGCTGCAATGCCGCAAGTGCGGGAAGCATACCGTGAAGCTCGCCGCAAGCAGATAATCGACGCGGCATATCGCTGTTTTGCCGAGAAAGGGTTTCAGAAAGCGACCAT
Source organism: uncultured Dehalococcoidales bacterium (assembly GCA_964443325.1). Classification (GTDB taxonomy): domain Bacteria; phylum Chloroflexota; class Dehalococcoidia; order E44-bin15; family E44-bin15; genus DAOUVR01. Next base: position 37,797 of record CAYUCL010000009.1, on the reverse strand, counting down.
GAGAGACATCTGCAAAGAGGCCAACCTTAGCGTCGGCGCGGTCTATAACTACTTCCGCAGCAAAGACGATATCATTGCCGCCAGCGTAGAGGAAGACCAGAGGCAAATCGCAGAAATGATCTCGTCGGCCGCGGAGGCTGACCCCGAGGATCCGCTGGCGAACCTGATACGGGTCTTTCTACCGCATGCCAACGAGCCGGAGGTCGCGCGAGACGCTGTTGTCACATTTGACCTCTGTTCCCAGTCCAGCCGTGATCCCGAGATTGCCGAGATCTTTTGCAAGATGTTGGACGTAGCTCTCGACCACCTCGCGGAACCGGTGAAGCGCCAACAGGAAAGGGGTGTCTTCAATGCCGAGCTCGACCCTCATGCGGTCGCAACCGTACTTATCGCCCTGTACCAGGGCTTCCGATACCTGCGGGTTTTCTGTCCCAGGATCGATGTCGATGCCTTTGGCTCGGTATGCCAGGCAATGGTGCACGGCATATTGACGGAGAAAGGCGATGGGTAAGGATGCACGGCAGCCATGCAGGCGTTAGCAGACAACGAATGGAAGAGTGCGATAACAGCACTACAATATAGGAGGTAGAGATGGTTGGCAATTTGGTTAGCACGATAATTGACCTAAGGGGAAGAGAGGCTTTGGAAATAGCCGAGGACAGGCTACAGAGGGGCGAGAATCCCGACAACATCCTCAACGATGCCCGGCACGCCGCGAAGGTCGTCCGTGACCGCAACTCCAATGGCGGGCTCTCCGTGTCGGAGTTGGCACGCTCAGATGAGATATTGAAGGCCATAGCCAAGAGAGTCGAGCCACAACGAACCGAGGAGGGTGTGGTTAAGCGCTTTTTCAAGTCGGTCTTCTTCAACGTGTCCGGCGATCTCAACGAGATTTGTTAGCGACTGGGTCGAACGGAGATGGTTCTTAAGAGGAGAGGGCTAGCCCTGTAAGGTGGCTGTTTACAGATACGGCGTTGACGGCAGCCATGCAGGCGAAAGTATATTGCGAACGAAAGAGTGCGATAACAGCACTGCGATATAGGAGGTAGAGATGGTTGGCAACTTGGTTAGCACGATAGTTGACCTAAGAGGGAGAGAGACTTTGGAAATAACCGAGGATAAGCTACGGAGGGGCGAGAATCCCGACAACATCCTCAACGATGCCCGGCATGCCGCGAAGGTCGTCCGTGACCGCAACTCCAATGGCGGGCTCTCCATGTCGGAGTTGGCACGTTCAGATGAGATATTGAAGGCCATAGCCAAGAGAGTCGAACCGCAACGAACCGAGGAGGGTGCGGTTAAGCGATTCTTCAAGTCGCTCTTCTTCAATGTGTCCGGCGATCTCAACGAGATTTGCTAGAGGCTCGGGTCGAACGGAGCTGGTTCTTGAGAATAGCGGGCTATTCCTACAGGAAAGGGTTGTATCTGCGCTCCACATCTATGGTCGTCTCCGGTCCATGACCGGGAAGAACGACAGTCTCATCGGGCAATGTCATTAACTTGTTCTTGATGCTGTCGATGAGGACTTGATGGCTGCAGCCAGGGAAGTCCGTCCTGCCAATGCCGAAATTGAACAGGGTATCCCCGCTGAAGACCACTCCATGGCCGTAGATAGAAATGCCTCCAGGGCTATGTCCCGGTGTATGCAAAACCTTGAAGCTGAGGTCGCCAATATCTATATAATCGCCATCTTTCAGTAGCTTATCTGGCTTAGGAGGCGGCTCGCCCGAGCCTCCTGTCGCCATGCTCATCATTTTTGCCATCCCCTGCATCAACTTGCCACTGGACTCAGCCTCATGCATGGCAAAAGGCGCCCCGGTAGCATCTTTTACCTGACGAAGCGCCATTATGTGGTCAACATGGCTGTGGGTGGCAACGATGAGCTTTATAGTAAGCCCGAGATGGCTCGCGGTATCCAGTATGGCTGCAGCCTCGGCGCCGGGGTCGATGATCATCCCATCTTTGGTCGCCTCCGAGCCCACGACGTAACAGTTGGAGGCAAAAGGTCCCACTTCCAGCTTTTTCAAAATCATGGCTTTATTGTTCGTTATTCACACCCCCCTGTCAACCCCCACACACGCCACGGGGCGGGTGGGATAATAAGCGCTTGCTGGGCAAGTGCACACCTTTACATCTGAACCCAAAACTGGTAAGTTTTCCACAAGGAACCTGTCTGAAAACTACGGGTAGGTTGGAGTCGAATGATCCGACCCTGTCGGGCAGATGCTCCAACCACGTCTAGAGCGAATGCTCTAGGCTCCCATGTCTGGTTAGCTTTCTAGACATTCTCCTTAGCTGTTCTTACCTGGAGGTAGATATTGAAAGTAGACATGGAAAAGATAGTATCCCTGTGCAAGCGGAGAGGCATTGTCTTTCAATCGAGCGAGATTTATGGCGGCCTTTCCGCCTGCTGGGACTACGGACCGCTCGGGGTCGAATTGAAGAACAATGTTAAGTCGGCCTGGTGGCGCTCTATGGTCCAGGAAAGAGATAACATGGTGGGACTTGATTCAAGCATAATAATGCACCCGGAGACATGGATCGCCAGCGGTCATGTTCAGGGATTCGCCGACCCACTGGTGGAGTGCAAGCAGTGCAACCTCAGGTGGCGTGCCGATGATTTAAAGGAAAACAAATGCCCCGAATGTGGTGGCGAATTAACCGAGCCCCGTATGTTCAACCTCATGTTCAAGACATTCTTCGGCCCGGTGGAGGATGAGGCGGCTACCGTCTATCTTCGCCCTGAGACGGCCCAGGGCATCTTCCTCAACTTCGCCAATGTGATGAACACAGCGCGCAAAAAACTGCCCTTCGGCATCGCCCAGATCGGCAAGGCGTTCAGAAATGAAATCACCACCGGCAACTTCACCTTTAGAAGCCGCGAGTTCGAGATGATGGAGGTCGAGTTCTTCGTCAAACCTGGAACCGATGAGCAGTGGCTTCAATACTGGCTTGAGGAGCGCTTCAACTGGTACGTTAAATTGGGCATCAAGAAGGACAACCTCCGCCTCAGGGAGCATGCCAAGGACGAGCTTGCTCACTATGCCCGCTCCTGCTATGACATCGAGTACCTCTTCCCCATGGGCTGGTCCGAACTTGAGGGTATCGCCAACCGGGGCGATTTCGACCTGACCCAGCACGCCCAATACAGCAGCAAGGATTTGAGCTATTATGACCCCGACAGTGGCGAGCGCTATCTCCCTTATGTCATCGAGCCTTCGGCAGGGGTAGACCGCTCGGTGCTCGCCTTGCTTATCGACGCCTACGATGAGGAGCCCGACAAAAATGAGATGCGTGTACTGTTACGCCTCCATCCCGACCTGGCACCGATAAAGGTCGCCATCCTCCCCCTGAGCCGAAACGAGGCGCTGGTGCCTACGGCGAGGGATGTCTACGCCCAGGTGCGCAAATGCTTCATGACGCAGTATGACGATGCCCAGAGCATCGGCCGCCGCTACCGCCGCCAGGACGAGATCGGCACCCCGTTCTGCGTCACCATCGACTTCGACTCGCTTGAGGACAACGCCGTCACCATCCGCGAGCGCGACAGCATGAAGCAGATCCGAGTGCCGCTGGCTGAGCTAGTAGGCACGCTGCACAGGAAGCTTTCCGGCGAGCCCCTCGACGTCCTGCCCCCCGGCGGCAAATACTGGCTCGGCTTTTGAATGGTAACGTTAATCGAGAATCCTGTAAGATGATAAAGACACTTTATTTCTCCTACCTGTACGCCGGGGAGGTCATAAGATTTGAGCCAGAACCAAACAAATATCACCGTCTACGTTCAGCCCAACGCCAGGCGGAATGAGGTGCTTGGTTTTGAAGACGGTGTGCTGCGGGTCAGGATAGCGGCGCCGCCGGTGAAGGGCAAGGCCAACAAGGAGCTTATCGACTTCCTGAGCGGGCTGCTAGGGGTGAGCAAGGGCAGCATTACCATAGAGAAGGGGCTTACCAGCAGGAGGAAGGTCATCGCCATTGAGGGGCTAAGCCAGGCTGAGATTCTCCAGCGATTGGGAGCCGAATCTAGAGAATGAGAATCCTGCACTTTGCCGACCTGCACCTGGGGGTGGAGAACTACGGGCGCATCGATCCGCAGACCGGGCTCTCATCGCGCCTCGGCGACTTCCTCTCGGCCTTCGATGAGGTGGTGGAATACGCCCTGAATGAGAGTATCGACCTGGTCCTTTTCTGCGGCGATGCCTACAAGAGCCGTGAGCCCTCCCAGACCCACCAGAGGGAGTTCGCCAGGCGCATCTGGAGGCTTGCCTCAAATGACATCCCCGTCTTTCTTCTCATCGGCAACCACGACCTCCCCAATGCCATTAATCGCGCCACCAGCATAGAGATCTTTCAAACCCTGGCCATACCGAACGTCACCGTAGCCAACCGCCCCGGCATCTATCGAATAGCTACCAAAGCCGGCCCTCTCCAGGTAGTTGCCCTACCTTGGGCGAGGAGAATCGCCCTGTTGAGCAAGGATGAGACGAAGAGCCTTACCCTCGATGAGCTTAATGAGAGGTTGGAGCAGATACTCACTGACCGCATCATGATGGAGGTGGAGGGCCTTGACCCCAGCCTGCCGGCGATACTGGCCGCTCACGTCTTCGTCCACGGCGCCCAGACCGGCTCGGAGAGAAGCATGATAATGGGGCATGACTACATGCTGCTCCATAGCAGCGTAGCCAACCCCGCCTTTGACTATGTCGCACTGGGGCATATCCACAAGTCCCAGGTACTCGGCGATAATCCCCCCGTAGTCTATGCCGGAAGTCTGGAGCGCATCGACTTCAGCGAGGAGGAGGATAAAAAGGGGTTCTACGTTGTGGATATAGGCACAGACAGGCAGGTATCCTACGAATTCCAACCGGTTAACGCGCGCCGCTTCCTCACCATCAAGGTCACCGTGCCCCCCCTGGAACCCGACCCCACCCAAGCAGTGCTCGACGCCATCAGCAGTCACGATGTAAAAGATGCAATCGTTCGGGTACAGGTAGCCATTTCGGAGCGACTTGAGGGACTGCTCGATGAGGAGGAGATTCGCAGGGCGCTTAAGGATGCCCACTTCGTCGCCGCCATCGCCAGGGATGTGGAACGCGAGCGCCGCCCCAGGATGGCAGGCTTCACCGCTGAGGGGATGACCCCTATGGAGGCACTGGAGGTCTACCTCAACTCCAAGGACATATCCAAAGAACGTATCAAGGTGCTTCTCGAGTACGGCCAGAGGCTGATCGAGGAAAGCAGGTCAGAGGAACCCTGACAAAACACAGCCTTTGAATCAGCACAGCAGTTGGTGGCAAGTTCACAATCGCAGCGCATCCATTGGTAAAAAGGATTCAGGTATTCCCATTTGGGCCAGTGGCTTAGCTCGCATTATTCCATGTGTAATACCTCCTTCGGTTTGATCTTCCGACCAACGAGTATGGCAATGACTGGCGCTATCAGTGCCAGGCCTGCGGTAGCATAGAACGCACCGTCAAATCCTCCATAGACATAGAACATGCCAACCAGCGGCGGCCCAATTGCCTGTCCAGCCCTGAGGATGGTGGAATTTATCGACATGAAAGCCCCGCGGTGCTTAAAAGGAGCCATACCGGCGATCGCCGTCTGGAGACTGGGTAGGTTGGCTCCCAGGGCCATGCCGTTGATGATCCCCGGTATAAGCAAAAACCACATGCTGGGCATCAGCGGAATTAGAGCCAGGGATAGGGCGGTGACGACGAACGACAGCTTGATGATACTCCCCAGCGAAAGCCAGCGGTTGATCCTGCCGAGTTGCGAGGAAACCACGAAAAGGGCAATGCAAGTGATAGCCATGAAATTGCCTATCCTGAAAGGTGAAGCGTCAAACGCTTGGCCCATATACAGGTTGAAGTAGGTAAAATAGCCGCCAAAGACGATGACATTGCTGAGTACCCCTGCGGCAAACAGGCCAACAACTCTTATATCGCGAAGGTATCCCCATGTGCCCCTCAGGTATTCCTTCATACTCCCAGATTTCTCGGGTTCGGGATTCCTAAGATGGGTGAGTGCCAGGATGCCTATGGGAAGGGCCAGAATGGAGAGGGCGAAAGGATAGTACCAGGCCAGAAGCGCCAGCGCCCCACCTAGGGTGGTCCACAAGGGCATACTAATGAACATAACACTCGCATTAAGCCCTATGGCCTGGGCCCGCCGCCTTCCAGTATATAGATCGGCGATGATAGTGGTGTTGATGGAGCCAAGTGCAGCCCCTCCGATTCCCTGAGCGGCTCTCAATAACAGTAGAGTATTGAAGTCACGAGCGAAAACACAGGCCGTTCCCATAATGGCAAAAATGAAGATGGAAGGCACCAGAATTCTTTTGCGTCCATATCGATCGGCGAGTACCCCGAGGAAAGGCGAGAGTACTAGACCGGGCATGCTGAAGGAGGTAATCAGTAGTCCCACTTCAAGCTCTGATACCCCCAACTGGCGCACAATCTGAGGGAAGGCGGGGGCGACGGCCATCATCGCCTGTATCGCAATCAGGTTTACACCAAAAAGGATAAGGAGATTTCTGTCGCGGTAGAGCTTGGTCTCAGACATGCTGCGCCTTTAGGCGGAATGTCGCCTGAGCAAGTGTGTTGCCCACGCCAATCGTCGCAGCATTGTTTCTACTCATGAGGCGTGCCGGCAGCAGAAACATGGTACTGGACATAATGCCGCGCACTAGTAAAAGCCTCCTAGATAGACGACCGGCAGCGACCACTCTCAAAGCAGCGCCACCACCCTATCGTAGCCCTCAACCAGGCCACGGACAACGTCGCCAGCGCTGACGATATCCTTGACCATTCCAGCGATAGAGCCGCAATATAGTTCCCCTTCGACCACATTGCCATCCAGCTCGCCCGACCATGACCTGCCAAGGCCGATGAGTACCAGAAGCTCCTCAGGCGACGCCCCATTGCCCTCCATCTCCAGCATCTTGGCGGTGAAGTCATTCTTAAGCCCCCTGGTGGGACCGAGCCTTCTCCCCGTAATTACAGTGCCGGTATCGATGGCCTTCACCACCTCATCTTTGAAGTTCTGATGAGCAATGCACTCGTGGGTGGCAACGAAGCGAGTGCCTATTTGAACCCCTTCTGCCCCTAGAGCAAGGGCGGCAACGAGTCCCCGAGCATCGGCTATCCCCCCTGCTGCCACCACCGGGACGCTGACCGCATCCATCACCTGAGGAACAAGGGCAAAGGTGGAAAGTTCATCGAAGCCATTATGACCACCAGCCTCATAGCCTTCGGCGATGACGGCGTCAACACCGTGCCTTTCAGCACCCCGAGCATGTCTCACCGAGGCGACAACATGGAGCACCTTCACCCCGGCCTCCTTCAAGTGAGTGGTATATAGCGCCGGGTTCCCCGCCGAGGTGGTCACCACCTTGACCCCTTCCTCAATTGCTGCATCAATCAGCTTATCGACGTCCGGCGTTTGCAGCGGAAAATTCACCGCAAACGGTTTATCGGTAAGGCTTTTCGCCTTCCGTATATGGCTTCTTAGATTCTCCTCCTGGTCATCCTCAAGCCTCATCCCTGCGGTAGGACTAACTATCCCCAGTGCCCCGGCGTTGGAAACGGCGGCGGCAAGCTCAGCATTGGCAACCCAGTTCATTCCACCCTGAATAATGGGATAGTCAATGCCCAATAACTCACAAAGCTTAGTCTTTTTCATTGCTATCTCTCCTTGAACCAGCATTCTATCTATATGGGGAGAGCGATGTCAAGAACATATTTCTAAGGGACATCCCCGTAGCCCAGCCAGAGGGAGGCACTTCCAGATTCCCCTTTTGTATCTCCCTCTCCCTTGATGGTCCTTCTTAGAAGGACTCGACTCTCGCCAAGGCGAGTCGCCTATGGGGACTAGTGAGGAGAGAGCTAGGGCCTGACCTGAGCTTGTAGAGGTATGCGGGCAAATTTCTCCCTATCTAATTCGTCGCTAACAGAGAGGCAACGCTACCATCCGCTTTTTTCTGTTCCCTCCCCCTTGAGGGGGAGGGTTAGGGTGGAGGTGAGGCAGTGGTTTTGCCCCGTTGGGGCAGCATCCATCCTATAAAAAATGGACGCCGTTTCCCTTTAAACGAAATAAGCGATATTGCGATGTTGACGATGGGGAGCGATTGAAGTAGAATTCGGTCTGCAGACAAGGAGGGACGATGAAAAGAGACCTCATGGAAATTCTCGCTTGCCCGGTATGCAAGGGTTCCCTCAAGCTCACCGTCGAGGAGGAGGATGAGAAGGAGATTATCAAGGGTTCTCTTTTTTGCGAGAATTGTTCGGTAACCTATCCTATAGAAGATACCATCCCGAACCTTCTTCCGCCGGAGCTTCAAAAATAAACGGGAGGTAGCATGCAGAAATCTCGAGCAGTTGGTGGCCTTATTTGTTTGGTAATGGTTGTTGCAGGGATAGCCTTCATCTTGGGGATAGTCGTCGAGAGCTACTGGGCGGTTGCTATTCCAGTAGTCATAGGCTTCCTGGGGATGCTGTCTCTGGGATTCTGGATCGGCTGGACCATGGCAGTAACCAAGATCGAGCCACCGCCAGAAGCCACCGAGGAAAGCACCCCTCAGTCAGATTCCACAGCCTAAAACAGGTTGCCAGGTACATAAGTAACAGAGGAATCCGGGGATTCGTAGACCTGGACGCTGAAAACAGAGAGCCCTCTCCTTTGTAGTTCCTCGCAGATTGTGACGGCGATGTTCTCAGAGGAGGGGTTAATCTTGTCAAAGGGCGATATTTCATTCAGGCAAACATGGTCAAAGCGCGCCAGTACCTCCCTGAGATGCCCTTTAAGCACCGTAAAGTCGTAAGCAAGACCAATATCGTCTATATCCTGCACCCGCACCGTGACTATAACCTCGTAACGGTGCCCATGAAGATTCTCACACTTTCCTCGGTAACCCCTGAGGAAATGTGCTGCGTCAAAGTGTTCCCGAACCGATACCTCAAACATCAAAAACCCCCTAGTTCACCGATCTTCTCAACTCCATCTCGCCCCCCAACAGCCGTGGCCAGGTCCTTGATGCTTTCACCGCTTACTGGATGGACTTGCTGTGGGGCGATCTCAAGGAGGGGGATAAGCACAAAGGCACGCTCCTTAATCCGAGGATGCGGAATAGTCAAGTCCACCGTCTCCATACTGAGGTCTCCATAGAACAGTATATCCACATCTATTGAGCGGGGGCCGTTAGCGAAGCTGGGCACCCTGCCCAGGGTGGCCTCGATCCCCTTAATCAATGAAAGTAACTGGAGAGGGCCAAGCTCTGTTTCGGCGCGGCAAACAGCATTGTAAAACATGGGCTGCTCTGCATATCCCACAGGCTCAGTCTCATAAAGGGAAGAGACCTGCTCTATATGGAGCCGCTCGCCAAGTAGTTGAAGCGCCTTTTCCAGATTTGCCTTGCGGTCTCCCAAATTCGAGCCAAGACCAAGATAGACTTCCATTCTAATGCTACTTTCTTCGGACGATGGCGTCGGTCATTTTTGAGACGCGCACCATCTGCAGCACATCGTGCACCCGCACCATGTCAGCACCGTTGGCAATGCCCACAGCGATAGTTGCTGCCGTCCCCTCCAATCGTTGATCGACAGGCAGGTCCAAGACCAGTCCTATTACAGATTTGCGCGATGTACCCAACAGAATTGGCCTACCCAACACCCTCAGCTCGCCCAACCGTCGGATAAGCTCCAGATTCCCCTCCACAGTCTTTCCAAAGCCAATACCGGGGTCAATGATGATGTCCTCCCACGCAACCCCAGCATCCAGTGCTAGTTTGATGCCTCTGTTCAAAGAATCGATAACCTCATATACGATCTCTTCATACGTGATTCCCCGTTGGTTGGATGCAATCACCACGGGCACCCCCCACTCGGCAGCCACCTCAGCAAGCTTGGGGTCACGTCTTAGGCCCCAGACGTCATTTACCATCACAGCACCCGCCTCAAGTGCTCGCCTCGCCACCTCAGACCGGTAGGTATCGATGCTTATCGGCACAGTTGCCACTTTCGCCAGTTTCTCGATCAGCGGTATTACTCTTTTTAGTTCCTCATCAGCCGAGACAGGGGCCGATTCAGGACGTGTTGACTCGCCACCCACGTCGATGATATCGGCTCCTTCTTCAATGAAGCATCTCGCCTGTGCCATAGCGGCATCGGTATCGTTCCCCAGACCATCGCCGGAGAAAGAGTCCGGGGTAAGGTTCACAACCCCCATGATGAATGTGCGTTCCCCCCAATTGAACTCCATACCACCGCACCTTGTAATGCCAAGCTCACCATTCATTATATCGAATTCTAGCACAAGCCTGAGCAGTTGAGAATACTTGACACCAGACGGCGCAAAAAACATACTAGCTTGATGGAGGTAAAAGTGGAACCGCTAAGAACATTGTTATCTGTCCCCGGCAATCGACAAAACATGATAGAAAAGGCGGGCAATCTGCCCATGGATGTTCTCGTCCTGGACCTGGAAGACTCAGTGCCCGCAGCAGAGAAGGCTAATGCCAGAGCTATGGTAAGAGATGCCATCACCGGGCTAGTTTTCAAGGGGCAAAGGGTCTTTGTTCGCATTAACTCTATGGGTAGCGGGCTAATGGAAGAGGATTTGGAGGCGGTGATTACACCAGGTATCGATGGTATCAACATTCCCAAGCCCAACTCAGCGGATGATATAAAGAAAGTTGAGGCCATCGTCGAGCGGTTGGAACAGGAGAGGAGGATCGAAAAGGGCCATATTAAGCTCACTCCCTGGGTGGAGACCGCAAAAGGACTCATTAATGCCTTCGAAATCGCAAGCGCCTCGCCCAGAATTGTGGGCATCATCTTTGGCGCTGAGGATTTCACTCTGGACACAGGCATACAGCGCACCGAAGAAGGAGATGAGCTTCTTTATCCCAGGACTATAGTGGTCGTCGCTGCCAAGGCTGCCGACGTAATAGCCATAGACACTCCCTATAACAACTTTAGAGATGAAGAGGGATTGAGTAGGGAGGCAACGCTAGCAAGAAGGCTTGGCTTTGAAGGCAAATATATAATTCACCCCAGTCAAATAGGGCCAGTAAACCAGGCCTTCCGCCCTTCGCCTGAAGAGATAGAACACGCCAGGAGGACTGTGGAAGCATTTGAGGCGGCCGAGGCCCAGGGCTTCGCCTCCACCTCCGTTGATGGCAGGATGATCGACGTCCCCCAGGCAAACAGAGCGCGAAAGCTGCTAATGGTAGCGGATTCCATCGAGCGCAGGGAAAGAGGCAGCCGATAATTTTTAACTACCGCGTTGACATAGCAGATTGGTAGGGTGGGTGAAGCCCTTCAGCGGAAGGGCGAAACCCACCACAAATGAAGGTGGTGGGTTTGCCCCTTTGGGGCAGCACCCACCCTACCAGGCATATATTTCATGATGAGTGGGCAAACATGAAATTGATTCGACCAATGTCGGTTGCATTTTAATAGTCAGCATCATAAAATAGGCATGATGTAGCGCCTATAATATGGAGGGATAAATGGCAATTGAAGACAAAATAGAGAATCTGGCCAAGCTCAGGAAAGAGTCGAAACTAGGTGGAGGTGAGAAGCGGATCGAGTCCCAGCATGAGAAGGGAAAGCTTACGGCAAGGGAGCGCATAGCTCTCTTCCTCGATGAGAGAAGCTTCGTTGAGCTTGACGCCTTTGTCACTCACCACATCACAGAGTTTGGCCTCGCCGACAAGAAATTCCTTGGTGATGCTATAGTTACCGGATATGGCACGGTAAATGGAAGGCTTGTTTACCTCTTCGCTCAGGATTTTACCGTCTTCGGAGGTTCATTGTCGAAAGTAGTAGCAGAGAAGACCTGTAAGGTAATGGACCTGGCAGCGAAGAATGGTGCGCCTTGCATTGGCCTCCTCGACTCCGGTGGAGCCAGAATACAGGAGGGAGTAGAAAGCCTCGCGGGATATGGAGATATATTCTACCGCAATACCAGATATTCTGGAGTGGTACCCCAGATTTCGGCGATCATGGGGCCCGCCGCAGGAGGAGCAGTATATTCACCAGCCATTACCGATTTCATCTTCATGGTGGAGGGAACAGCGCAAATGTATATCACTGGTCCCGATGTGATCAGAGCGACCACTGGTGAAGATGTAAGCCATGAAGAACTCGGAGGGGCAATAGTACATGCCGAGACTAGCGGAAATTGCCACTTCGTCGCTGAGAGTGATCAAGAATGCCTGAATATGATACGTCTGCTCCTCAGCTATCTGCCTCAGAATAGCAGGGAGCAGCCCCCCAAAGTGGAACCAACAGATGACCCTAACAGAATGGATGATGAGCTCCTCAATGTTGTTCCAGAAGACCCTGCTAGACCCTATGATATGAAGGTGGTCATTGAAAGAGTCATAGATAATGGCGAATTTATGGAGGTCCATGAGAGATTCGCCCCGAACGTTATTACTGGCTTTGCCAGGCTCAACGGGCGATCGGTAGGCATCGTTGCCCAGCAGCCCTCGATGGCAGCAGGGTGTCTCGATATTGATGCCTCAGATAAAGCCTCTCGTTTTGTGCGCTTCCTCGATTGCTTTAACATCCCCATAATTACCTTCACCGATGTCCCTGGATACATGCCCGGCGTCGAGCAGGAATATGGAGGGATCATCAGGCACGGAGCTAAGTTGCTGTTCGCCTACTCTGAGGCAACCGTACCCAAGATTACCGTGATCACTCGTAAAGCCTATGGCGGCGCTTATGTGGCAATGAGCAGCAAGCATCTCGGGGCCGACGTGAACTATGCCTGGCCCACAGCAGAGGTTGCAGTGATGGGCCCAGATGGTGCAGTAAACATCATTTACCGAGATGCTATCAAGAACTCTGAGAATCCTGAGGAAACTCGCAGGCAACTCATCGCCGAATATAAAGACAAGTTCGCCAACCCTTATGTGGCCGCAGCCAGTGGCTATATCGACGATGTTATCGACCCCAGGGAGACACGTCCCATGTTGATAAAAGCCCTGGAAATGCTCCAAAACAAGCAGGACTCACTCCCTGCCAAGAAGCATTCGAACATCCCTCTTTAGCGGGCAAGGAACTGGCTTTCGGGCTAGCTAACTCAGGGAGAACGCCGCTGTCGTCATCAAGATGGACACAGGCAGCATTGTCATGACGAAATCAGCCGTATACATCCTCATTGCTAACGTTATCAACCCATGCTTGCCTGTTCCCATCTGCGACGCCGATAAGATAAAGAATGGGGACGCATTTGAAGTTGACCTCAAGTGTGGCACAGTCAAGGAGCCTACCAACGAAGTCGAATATTCCGTGAGCAAGTTCCCTTTTGCAATGCTAAGAGTTGTTGACGAGGACAATCTTATTTCGTATACTAGAGAGTGCGGAGACATTGATTTCTAAGCTTGAAAAGAACCCCATCACTTGTTTGCTATTTTCAGACCTTTCTAGTATTAATATGGCATCTAGAAGACAGTTTGATTTTTTTATGTGCTTCCATCCTCACAATACGTTGCCAGGAGTGGCCACTTCCTACAGGTACATCGTCTCTCAGTTATGTGCTATATTCATCGGTGGGCTAGGACTCGCCTCCGAGGCCAATACCGTGAAGACTAAAACAGCCGATATGATAGAGGGGGCGATGGCGTAAGTTATGGCTGACGGCAAATCAGTTACATATAATATGAACCGCGACCGCGATGACCCTGCAGTGGCGGCTACATCCCAGGCGGATCATGCATCAATCCAAAAGATGGAGGCGTAACGCGATGCGGAAGAAAATAACCATAGTTGGCGCTGGAAATGTGGGCTCCGCTTGTGTACAGCGAATCGCTGACAAGGGATACGCAGACGTGGTGTGGATATCATCGATTGTGGGATTACCTCAAGGGAAAGCACTGGATATACAACAGAGTGGAGCGATGAGCGCCTCCGATTCCCGCATCATTGGCACCAACAGCTATGAGGAAACTGCGGATTCCGACATCTCAGTCATCACATCGGGAGTGCCCAGAAAACCCGGCATGAGCCGCGATGACCTTCTTCTCACCAATATGAAGACCGTAAAACGTGTCATCGAGAGCATAGTTATGTATTCCCCAAACTGTATCATCATTGTGGTCTCCAACCCGCTGGATGCCATGTCGCAGCTTGCGCTTCATGTCAGTAAGTTCCCCAAAAACCGTGTCATTGGGCAGTCTGGTGTTCTTGATACAGCCAGGTTTACAAGCTTCCTCGCCACGGAGCTCAATGTTTCCGTGGAGGATATACATGCCTGTGTCCTAGGAGGTCATGGCGATACCATGGTGGCCATTCCAAGACTCACCACTGTTGGCAACATACCGATAACTGAGCTTCTTCCCAAGGAGACTATCGATCGCATCATCGAGCGCACGGTGAAGGGCGGTGCCGAGATCGTGAATCTCATCAAAGGCGGGAGCGCCTACTATGCTCCCTCAGCAGCAGTGGCCCAGATGGTGGATTCAATAGTTCTTGACAAAAAACGGATTCTCCCTTGTTCTGTCTATCTTGAGGGTGAATATAACATAGATGGGGTATTTGTTAGTGTCCCGGTGAAGCTGGGGGCTGACGGCATCGAGCAAATTATCGAGATAAAGCTCACTACCGAAGAGCATGCGGCGTTAGCGAAGTCGGCCGAGACGGTGCGGGAACTGATGCATGTAATGAAGCTAGGATAAGAAAATGAAGGAGATTGATTGCAAAAAAATAACAGAGACAGTGGCTCGCCTGTGTCAGGAGGCGAATTACTACCTCGGTGAGGATGTTCTGGCCGCGCTGAGGCGGGCGATGGCAAAAGAGAAGTCCCCCCTGGGACGCCGAGCACTTGCTCGAATGCTAGAAAATGCCGAAATCGCAGCAGAAGAAAAGATACCGCTGTGTCAAGATACCGGCATCGTAGTGGTCTATTTGGACATAGGGCAGGATATTCATATCGTCGGCGGTGACGTCAACGAAGCGGTCCATGAGGGGGTACGCCAGGGCTATAACCAGGGCTACCTACGTAAGTCCATGGTAACGCAGCCCTTCTCAGCCAGGGTGAACACCAACGATAATACCCCGGCTATTATCCATACCGAGATAGTGAGTGGTGATAATCTCCACATTGCAGTAATGGCCAAGGGAGAGGGTAGCGAGAACACCAGTCGCTTCACTATTCTCAACCCCGCTGACGGCCGTCAGGGTGTTATCGACTTCGCTGTGAAGACTGTAGATGAGGCAGGAAGCAATCCTTGCCCGCCAGTCATTGTAGGCCTAGGTATCGGTGGGACGGCGGGAAGGACACTAGTCTTGGCAAAGAAGGCACTATTACGCAAGGTGGGTGAGCCCAACCCTGACCCTGAGATAGCAGCACTGGAAAGGGATATACTGCATAGGGTAAATAGATTGGGCATTGGTCCCGTAGGCTTTGGTGGAACTGTCACTGCTCTAGCAGTACATGCCGAGGTCTCTCCCTGCCATATCAGCGCCCTCCCGGTTGCCGTCAATCTGCAATGCCACAGCGCTCGAGTCAAGGAGGAAGTGCTCTAAATGAGAACAGAAATTTCGACTGAGACACTATACAGCGATTTCGTCAAGAAAGTTGAGGATATCAGCGAGCAAACGCTCTCCTCCTGTTATCAGTGCGGCAAGTGCTCGGCAGGGTGCCCCATGAGCTTCGCCATGGACTTGCTTCCCAATCAGATTATCCGATTGGCGCAGTTAGGGTTGGAAGATGATATCGCCAAAGCAAATACCATCTGGATATGTGCCTCTTGCATCACCTGTTCAGTTCGTTGCCCCAAGGGCATAGACTTGGCAAGGGTGATGGAAGCCCTGAGGCTTATCACTTCGAGGAAGAATATCGATAACGTACAGATACCACAGATTCCCAAGGAGACAATCGCCCAACTTCCCCAGGTTGCCATGGTCGGAGGCTTTAGAAAGCTTACTGCTTGAGGAGAAAAGGATGAAACTGAGCTATTATCCGGGATGTACATTAAAGACTAAAGCCAAGAACGCGGAGGATTCTGCAATCGCCTCTATGGAAGTCCTGGGGATAGAGCTGGCGGAGATCCCAAGGTGGAATTGCTGCGGGACGGTATATTCCTTCGCCGGTGATGAAGAAGTGCACCAACTAGCCCCTATTCGCAATCTTATTCGGGTGCAGGAAACGGGGAGTCACAAGGTAGTCGCTATATGCTCTTTTTGCTTCAATACATTGAAGAGAGCCAACCTGCTGGTTAAAAATAACCCAGCTAAGATGTACACCATTAATACCTTCATGGAGGAAGAACCAGATTACGAAGGCGAAGTCGAGGTAGTTCACCTACTGGAGGTATTAAGGGATGATATAGGGTGGGAAAGTATCTCTGAGAAGGTACAGCTTCCACTCAAAGGGCTGAAAGTCGCGCCATATTACGGATGCACCTTGCTCCGGCCACAAGATATAGCCATAGATGATGTAGAAAGACCCACCATAATGGGAGATTTGCTCAAAGCGCTGGGCGCCGATGTTATAGACTTCCCCTACAACACAGAATGCTGTGGCTCTTATCAAGTAATAAGCAATCCAGATTATGTTTCACAACGCGTCTGGGATATTCTGAGTTCAGCGTTGAGAAAGAAAGCTGATGCAATAGCCCTTAGCTGCCCGTTGTGCGATTTCAATCTCGATCATACACAAAAGGAGATTATCCAAAAGCGCAGTGACTTCAAAGGGATACCTATATTCTACTTCACTCAGCTTCTCGCTCTGGCTCTGGGACTCGATCCTGAGGTTTGCCGCTTTGAGTTGAACCATATAGACCCGCGACCACTACTGGAAAGCAAGGAGCTATTGAGGCACTAGCATGGAACGGATTGGTGTTTTCGTCTGCCACTGTAAGCTTATGGCATATATAGATAATAGGACGGTTGTGGAGGCTATCAGCAAGAAGCCAGGTGTGGTTCATGCTGCAGCTTACAAAGATCTTTGTATCGCGCCAGGGCTGGAGCAGGTCAAGGATGTCATTAAGAACGAAAGGCTAGACGGAGTACTGGTCACCAGTTGCTCACCGGTTCTTCACAAGGAGGTCTTTCGCCAAGCTGTAACCTCTGCAGGTCTGGAAGACCATCAGGTGCAAGTCGTTGACATCAGGAGCCATAATGGTATTAAGGAGAATACAGAGAGAGCTATTGAGGTCATCTCAAGTGCTTTGGACATACTAAAGGCAAGCCTGCCCCCGGTGCACACCAGGGTGCCAATCACCAAGAAGGTGCTCGTTATCGGCGGTGGCATCGCTGGAATACGAGCATCCTTGGATATCGCCGATGGCGGCTATCAGGTCATCCTCGTGGAAAGGACGCACAGCATCGGCGGACACATGATCCAGTACTCAGAGACATTTCCTACACTGGACTGCCCCCAGTGCATTGAGACCCCGCTGATGACGGATACTGGTCAGCATGACAACATAACCATATATGCCTATAGCGAGATTGAGGAAGTCACTGGAAGCATCGGGAAGTACAAGGTCAGAATTCGAAAAAAGGCAGCGTATGTCGATTGGGACAAGTGTAATGGCTGCCTAATGTGTACCGAGAAGTGCCCACGCAGGGTCCTGTCCGAATACGAACGATATCTGGACTTGCCAAAGAGACAGGCGCATCGAAGAGCAATTTGGGTTCCTCACGCCCAAGCTGTCCCCATGAGGCCCATCATAGATAGGGAGCAATGCCTTCATTTCACCAAGGGTAAGTGTGAGGTGTGTGTGGACACATGTCCCAACAAGGCCATCGACTTCGACCAGCAAGACAGCTTTTTAGAAATTGAGGTTGGAGCGATCGTTGTAGCCTCAGGTTTTGATCTCATGCCCAAGAGTGCGATTAAAGAGTACGACCTAGACCCCGATATCCTCGAGGGAATAGAGTTCGAGCGTATCCTTTGCCCCGCAGGCCCAACCGCAGGCAAAGTCATAAGACCATCCGATGGTAGGGAGCCCAAGACAGTGGCATTCATCTCCTGCTGCGGTTCCCGCGACCCGGAGCATGGCGTCCCCTATTGCTCCAGAGTGTGCTGCATGTACTTGGTGAAGATGGCACTTCTATACATGCACGCTGTTCACGATGGTCAAACATTCATTTTCTACATAGACATTAGAACCACAGGTAAAGGATATGAAGAGTTCGTTCAGAGAGCAGTGGATGAGGATCATGTCCTCTATATCAGAGGTAAAGCATCGAAGATTTTTCGCGATGGCGATAAGATCGTGGTCTGGGGCTCGGATACATTGACCGGAAAGAGAATAGAGGTGGCTGTTGACCTTGTAGTTCTGGGGATGGCGATGCTGCCCAGCGATGGAGCCAAAGAGCTTGCCGATAAACTGGGTATCGCCACTGACGAACATGGATTTATGATGGAGCTTCATCCCAAGCTTCGCCCTCTGGAGAGCTCAGTCCCCGGGATATACCTCGCCGGCTGCTGTCAGGGTCCTAAAGATATCCAGGATTCGGTAGCTCAAGGGGGAGGGGCAGCAAGCAAGGTTCTGGCACTATTCGCTCAAGATGAAGTAATCTTGGAAGAGGCAGTAACAAGCTAATGGAGAAAAGGATTGGTGTATTTGTTTGTCACTGCGGCTTGAACATCGCTGGCACTGTGGATGTGGAGCGGGTTGCGGAGGCGGTAAAGGACTACCCCGATGTGGTTTATTCCGACCATTACATCTATATGTGCTCCGACCCGGGGCAGGAATTGGTGAGGAGGACTATAAGGGAGAAAAACCTCACTGGCGTTGTGATGGCGAATTGCTCCCCCCTAATGCACGAGAAGACCTTCCGCCGTGTAGTTGCCAAAGAGGGTTTAAACCCCTATCTCCTTGAGGTAGCCAATATCAGGGAGGATGTCAGTTGGCCTCACGAAAACGAGAAAGAGCTAGCCACTAAAAAGGCCATATCCGTTGTCAAGATGGCCATTGAGAAGCTGAAGCGAAACATGGAGTTGACTCCCATGGTTGTTCCTCTCCACAAGAAAGCGCTAGTCATCGGGGGAGGGATCGCTGGCATAACAGCAGCGCTTGAAATCGCCAGAGCTGGCTATGAGGTACTAGTGGTGGAAAAACTACCCTACGTAGGTGGACACGCCGCACAGCTAGCAGGTACTTTCCCCACCCTTGATCGTGTGCCGTGCCTTATGGCCCCCATGATAGCCGAAATGCTCTCACATCCCAAAATAAAGGTCTATACCAGTGCCGAAGTGGATGAGGTCTCAGGCTATGTGGGTAACTTCTCAGTAAAGATCAAGACAAAGCCTTCCTACATAGACGAGGGAAAGTGCAATAACTGCGGGCTCTGCCTGGATAAATGCCCTGTTACATGTCCCTCCGAGTTTGACCGCGGCCTCGCCGAGCGGAAAGCTATCTACATCACACCACCAGAAACGATGTCCCAAGAGGTGCTTATCGACTCTGAAAGTTGCCTTCATTTCAATGGTGATGAATGCCATGCCTGCGAGGAGATTTGCCCTACAAAAGCCATCGACTTCCTCCAGCAAGAAACCACTGTGGAGGAGACAGTCGGAGGAATCGTTGTAGCCACTGGATACGAGCTCTGGGACAAAAAGAATATCCCCGAATATGAATCGGACCCCGATGTTATCGATGGGCTCCAGTTCGAGAGAATACTCTCCCCATCGGGTCCCACTGGAGGCGAGATTCGAAGGCCATCGGATGGCAAGATCCCCAAGCAGATAGTATTTATCTCCTGTTGTGGTTCCCGCGACCCAGAGCATGGCTTCATCTATTGCTCCAGGGTCTGTTGCATGTATATCGCCAAGCAAGCTGTGCTTTATAGTAGGACTGTCCCCGACGGACAGGCCTATGTCTTCTATATTGATATCAGGTCTGATTCAAAGGGATATGAAGAGTTCGTCCAGAGCGCAATGGAGGAGGAGCGGGTATTGTACCTGAGAGGGAGGGTATCCAAGCTCTTTAGAGACGGAGACAAGATCAAAGTCTGGGGAGCTGATACCCTCACCGGCAAAAGCGTTGAAATCTCCGCTGACCTTGTAATCATGGCTACAGCTATAACGCCCAGAGAAGATGCTATCGCGCTAGCACGGAAGCTGAATGTTACTGTCGATGCCATAGGCTTCTTGACCGAGGCCCATCCCAAGCTCCAGCCAGTGGAAACACTAACAACCGGCATTTATATAGCTGGTACTGTGCAATGGCCGAGGGACATCCCAGATACAATTGCATCAACCGGCGGTGCAGTCAGCAAAGTACTCTCCCTGTTCTCCAGGAAGGAACTGCTTCATGAGCCTACGATAGCTTGGCCCGATGAAGAGGTTTGCAGCGGGTGTGGGATTTGCGCCTCTGTCTGCACCTATAATGCCATAGAGATAGACCCAATAAAGAGAGTGGCTAAGGTCAATGAGGCGGTCTGTGAGGGCTGCGGCGCCTGCATTGCATCCTGCCCTTCAGGGGCGATGCGACACAAGAACTGGAATGCCAGGCAATTTATGGAAATGATAGACATAGCTACAGGAGCATATGTATAAATGATAGGGGCAGTTCTCGTCATAGGTGCCGGAATCGGCGGTATGAAATGCTCCTTAGACCTCGCTGAGTCGGGATTCAAGGTATATCTCACCGACCAAAGCCCGTTTATTGGGGGTACGCTTGCCCAAGTTGATAAGTGGTTTCCCGATAATGGCTGTGGGATGTGCAAGATACTGCCCGTCTTCTCCAGGGATGAATCCTCCCAGTTTTGCCTCCGCCGCGGACTTTCTCACCCCAATATCGAGCTTTTGCCGCTATCCACTGTGGATCGAGTAGATGGTGAGGCCGGCGATTTCCATGTCACGTTGACAAGTAAACCCCGTGGGGTAAACGAGGAGCTTTGCATAGGCTGTGACCTTTGCGCCCAGGTTTGTCCCATAGATGTACCCAGCGAGTTTGACGAAGGGCTAGAAAACCGTAAGGCCATCTACCTTCGTAACCCCCTGGCCATATCCAGTGGCTATGCCATTGATTGGGACTCGTGCACTAAATGCGGTGCCTGCGTAGAGAAATGCCCCACTGGTGCCATAGACCTGTCACAGGAAGAGGAAATGAGGAAGCTCGATGTGGGTGCCATCGTGCTAAGTGCTGGCTTTGAGGAATTCAATCCTTCACCCTGGACCCAATATGGTTACAAACGCCATCCCAATGTGATAACCAGCATTCAGTTGGAGCGAATGCTTAGCGCCAGCGGTCCCACAGGTGGAGAAATACTCCGTCCCTCCGACAACCAGCCTCCCAGGTCTATAGCATTCCTGCAATGTGTCGGCTCCAGGACTAAGGAGAGAGATTACTGCTCCTCCGCCTGCTGCATGTATGCCATCAAAGAAGCGGTACTGGCTAAGGAGAAAAACCCAGAGCTTGATACTGAGGTCTTCTATATGGATCTGAGAGCCTTTGGCAAAGGCTATTACCGCTATTATGAGCAGGCAAAAGAGGAGTCTGGAGTCAAGTTCACCCGCTGCCGCATCCCTACTGTGAAGCGAGATTCCAAGAACGATAATCTCTTTTTCACCGCCGTGGCGGAGGACGGCAGGTTACAGCGGCGAGAGGTCGACCTAGTGGTACTATCTGTTGGTCAAACCCCATCGCTTCATTTCCTTGAGTTAGGTGGAGTCTTAGGTATAGAACTTAATAAATGGGGATTCTGCAAAACACAGGAGCTTTCCCCTGTAGAAACCTCCAAAGAAGGTGTATTCGTATGCGGCTCTGCCTCTGCTCCTAAAGACATCGCTGATACCCTGGTGGAAGCTAGCGCTGCAGCATGTCAGGTCTCCGCACTGCTTTCGCCCCAGCGTGGTCAATTGATAACCACTAAAGACTATCCTAAAGAGCTCGACCTTAGCGAGACAACAAGCGCTAGGGCTGCCATTTTCCTCTGCAGTTGCGGCGAGGAGATTGCATCAGCGATAGATATGGAGGAGATGCTTGATTTCGCAAAAGGTCTCCCTGGTGTGGTTTATGCTGAACAAATCTCCTACCTTTGCCAAAAAGATACCTTGGAGCAAGTGAAGGGGAAAATGAAGGAGCACAAAGTCAATCGTGTAATCTTTGCTGCCTGTTCCGACATCGCCTATAAAAGGCTTTTCATTGATGCTATGAGAAATGTAGGGCTAAACCCCTCTCTTCTAGAGCTGGTGGATTTTCGAGAGCAGCTTTCCTCTATTAATCCTGACGGTGGAAAACAGGCAATAGAAAAGGCCAAAACCCTGGTTAAGATAGCTTTAGAAAGGGTTAGAACCCAAGAACCGTTGCACCTTGTCTCTCAGGATATCGAACACCAAGCCTTGGTTATTGGCGGTGGCTTGGCTGGATTGACCGCTGCCATGTCATTGGCAGAGCAGGGTTTCGAGGTTCAGCTAGCCGAGAGAACGGCCGAATTAGGTGGTAACCTCAGGCATATTTTTTCTATTCTGGAGGGCGGGGATCCTCAGGCCCTGCGCCAGGACCTAATCAATAGCGTGGAGGAGAATCCCCTTATCCATCTTCACACAGAAACTGAGGTCATCGAGGTCTCAGGCTATGCCGGGAAATTCGAGGTAGTACTCAAAGACAAGGACGCGACACACGAACCCATAAAGACGGGAGCAATCATCGTTGCCACCGGCGGCGAAGCCTATGAGCCCAATGAGTATTGCTACAACGAAAGCGAAAGGGTTGTAACCCAGGCCGAACTGGAAGAACAACTGGTCTCTGGCAAACTTAATGTCACAGAACTAGGCTCTGTAGTGATGATTCAATGCGTTGGCTCTAGGGACAAGGAGAGACCATATTGCAGCCGTGTTTGCTGTTCTCAAGCACTCAAGAATGCCCTGAATCTAAAAGAGAGAAACCCTGAGATTGATATAATTGTCCTTTATCGGGATATTATGAGCTATGGGTTCAAAGAGGAGTATTACTCTCAGGCCCGAGAAAAGGGCGTCCTTTTCATTAACTATGACTTGGATCGCAAGCCAGTAGTTGCGATCAACGGAGAAAGGCCCGTTGTCCAAACTATAGAGCCCACAACGGGCGGCGTCCTGAAAATAGAGCCCGATTTATTGGTACTGAGCACAGGAATTGTCCCCAATGATAATAGTATACTTGCCCAAATGCTCAATCTGGAATTGACTGAGGACGGATTCTTCAAGGAGGCGGAGGTGAAATTCCGGCCTGTAGACTTTGTGAATGATGGTATCTTTTTATGCGGACTTGCCCATTCGCCGAGAGGCATAACCGAGACTATAACTCAGGCGCAAGCTGCAGCACAGCGGGCAGCATCCATCCTTTCCAGAGAGAGATTGGAGTCAGGAAGGGTCGTCTCTGAGGTTAATGAGAGACGTTGTAGCGGCTGCGAGCTTTGCGTCTCAGCCTGTCCGTATAATGCACGGTTTAAAGATACCGATAAAGGAGTGGTTGTAGTAATTGAGGCTCTTTGCCAGGGCTGCGGTGCCTGTGTCGCCGTCTGCCCTAGCGGTGCAGCAAAGCTCAGGGGATTCACCGATAAACAGGTCTTATCGGTGATGGATGCCGTTATCTAAAAGGAGGTTCGCCTTGCAGGAACAGCAATCACAGCAACATCAGGAAGAAGAGTTTGAACCTAATATCGTGGGTTTGTTATGTCACTGGTGCACCTATACCGCTGCTGACTTGGCTGGCACTACAAGAACGCAATATCCCCCCAACATCCGCCCAATTCAAACCATGTGCAGTGGTATGGTGGATCCCCTTTACGTGCTCTGGGCTCTCCTCGGCGGAGCCGATGGGGTAATGATTGGGGCATGTCACCCCGCCGACTGCCACTACGTATCGGGCAACTATAAGTGTAGAAGGAAGACTGCCGTTCTTAAAAGCATCCTCAATACCCTGGGTCTCGAGGATGATCGTCTTTGGCTCTGCTGGATTAGCGCCGCTGAAGGGCAGAAGTTCGCCGATACGGTGGCCAAGATGGTTAATGAATTGAAGAAAAAGGGACCTAACCCCATAAGTAAATACTGGTCTGCTTAGGAAGAAACGATGACGAGATTTGCAGCATTAGAGGTTCAAAACGGAAATTTGATCGAGACCCTGAATAGCTTATGGCGTCAGCTATTCGAAAAAGGGCTTGTTGATGACCTCCTTATTCCCCAGGAGCTCCCTTCCGGAAGTAATGTAGTGCAAACTCTGGTGAGCAACATAGATAAGCTTGAGTCCCCCAATCCCCTCGCTCCAGTTATGTCAGTAAACTCAGCGAGGATTGTCTCCCAGATGACCAAGGTCACACCCAGCCCGAAAAAGATAGGGGTGGTACTCAGATCATGCGAACTTAGGGCCCTTATCGAGTTAGTGAAGCTGAAGCAGGCGTCGCTGGAGAACCTGATCTTGATAGGTGTAGACTGCTTCGGCACCTATTCTGTGAAAGACTATGTAAAGCTTGCCCAGGATGGCTCCTCCCCTGCCGACGCCTTCATAAAGGCTGTCAAGGAAGGAAAGGAGGACCCATCCCTCAGGCAGGTTTGCCAGATGTGCGAATACCCTGCCCCTATGAACGCCGACATAACAATTGGCCTGATAGGTATTGACTTTGAAAAAAGCATACTTATCCAGGCATTCTCTGCAGAGGGAGAGGCTATCCTGGAAGCTCTAGAGCTTAAGGACAGCCCAGAAGCAGAGGTGACAAAGCGGGACGAGGCCATTGCCAAACTCATTGAACTAAGAACTAAAAAGAGGGAGGAGATTCTGGAGCAGACTCAAAAAGATATATCTGGGATAGACAATCTTATGAGGACATTCGCCCCCTGCGTCGATTGTCATAATTGTAGAGATGTCTGTCCTATTTGCTTCTGCAAGGAATGCTTCATTGATTCTCCCACCTTCGAAATGGAATCAGAGAAGTATCTGGGGTGGGCAGAGAGGAAAGGGACAATAAAAATGCCCACCCATACCTTGCTATTCCATCTAACCCGAATGGCCCACATGTCGACCTCATGTGTTGGATGTGGAATGTGTTCTGAGGGCTGCCCTAATGAGATACCTATCGCCAATATCTTCCGCCTGGTTGCACTAAATACACAGAAGGTCTTTGATTATATCCCAGGTCGAAGCTTGGAGGATGAACTACCTGCAAGCACATATCAAGAGCGCGAACTCCTGAACGTCCCGGAGAAATTGTGATGCAGCTTACATGTGAGCAATTCCAGGAGACAGGCGATCCCACTTTCTCAAGTAGAGTAAAAGAGGTAAGTGAGGCTGGGCTTGAGCGCTGCTATCAATGCCTCACCTGTACTCTGAGCTGTCCTGTTGCTCTTGATATGGATTACCCACCTCACCAGATAATGAGGATGGTGCAACTCGGACTCAAGGAGCAGGTGCTTTCAAGCTCCAGCATATGGCTGTGCACCACCTGTGAGACCTGTGTTGCTCGCTGCCCGCAGGAGGTGGACATCTTGCGAGTGATGGACACCTTACGAGAGATGGCGCTTCAGGAGAAGGTAAAAGGTAAAGAGACAGTTATACCAATATTTCATGACACCTTCCTGGAAAGCATCAGAACTTTTGGAAGACAGCATGAGCTTTCGATGCTGCTCCTGCTAAAACTGAGGAGCAGAGATATGTTTAGCGACCTTGATTTAGGAATAAAGATGCTTTTAAAAGGAAAGTTAGGCATACTTCCTCCGAAGAGGAAGGGTATTAAAGAAATGAAAGCCATCTTTGAGAAAACCAAGGAGGGGTCGCCTTGAGGTTTGCCTATTATCCGGGCTGCTCCATGGGAGAAGGAACAGCAAAGGAATACGATCAATCAGTAAAGGCAGTTTGCCAGATGCTAGGGGTGGAGCTTGAGGAGATTCCCGACTGGAGTTGCTGCGGCGCATCCTCAGGGCATAGCACTAATTACAAGCTTGGCCACGCCCTGGCAGCAAGAAACCTGGCGCTTGCGGAAAAAATGGATATGGACATAGCAGTCGGCTGCCCCGCCTGTTTTCAAAGGCTAAAAGGCACCAGGCACGAGGTAAAGCAGAATGCTAGTCTAAAGGAGGAACTGCCAAAGCTGATTGGGATGCCCTATGAGGCGAAGCACGATGTAAGGCATATACTGGATATTATCTACAGCGATATAGACATAGAACAGATCCGCAACAGGGTAAAAAAACCGCTCTCTGGACTTAAGCTGGCTTGTTACTATGGGTGTTTCATCGTCCGCCCCCCAAAGGTTGTCCAATTCGACGACCTAGAAAACCCACAATCTATGGATATTTTAATGGACGCCCTGGGCGCGGAGGTCCTTGACTGGTCGGCCAAGGTCGATTGCTGCGGAGGGAGCCTGTCACTGAGCAAGAGGGATATCGTGACCAGACTAGTCACAGGGATAGCTGATGCAGCACGCGGGGTTGGAGCGGAAGCCATAGTAACCGCCTGCCCTTTATGTATGGCGAATTTGGACACCAGGCAAAAGCCTGACAGCGGGAAGGCACTCCCTACCTTCTATTTCAGTGAGCTTATGGGACTAGCCTTCGGCGTAAGCGACGGGGAAGCCAAGGGATGGTTTCAGAAGCACCTTGTAAGCCCGGTTGCGCTGTTAGACTCGCATAGCTTATTATAGAATTGCAAGGAGGATCATGGATGAGCAGCACAGAGTCCAAAACTGAGACTAATACTGAGGAGTTAGCAGCAGAGATAAAGGAAAAGCTTATCCCCATTTATATTATGGGGCGCAAGCATATGGTTCCTGACACACTTACCATTATGAAGGCGATGGAATATGCTGGATTTAAGTTCATTCGCGGCTGCGGTTGCCGCGATGGTAAGTGTGGAGCTTGCTCTACAGTCTACCGTAAGCCTGGGGACTACCACATTCGCGTCGGATTAGCTTGCCAAACTGCGGTGGAGCCCAACATGTATTTGACACAAATACCATTTTACCCCGCCAACCGCGCCACCTACAATTGGGAAGAGCTTAAGCCGTCCCCCGATGAGATATTCAAACTATATCCTGAGGTATTCCGCTGCGTTGCATGCAATGCCTGCACAAAAGCCTGCCCCATGGATATCCAAGTGATGGATGCCATCTCTTCGCTGAAACAAGGGGATATTGCCAAGGCCGCCACTCTATCATTTGAGTGCATCCAGTGCGGGTTATGCGCCAGCCGCTGTATGGCCGAAATACCCCAGTATCATGTTTTTCAACTGGCCAGGAGAATATATGCCGGCAAAATGCTCCCTAAAGCGGAGCACCTGGAAGCTGCAGTTAAAGCTGTTAAAGAAGGCAAATTTGATAGCATACTAGCGGAAATGAAGGGAATGAAAGAAGAGGACTTCATTAAGGCCTATACAGAGAGGGAAATAGAATCAGAATTATCAGAGGAATATTGGAGGCCAGGGGATAAAAGGTTTCTTATTGAGGTTGAAGATTAAGCTAAAGGGGGATACATGCCGTACACTGAAGAGCTAAGAAGGCTAATAGAAGTTGTAGAAAGGACAAGACCTGAGCGATTAGCTAGGAAGAGGGAGGGTAAGGATATCCCACCTATGTCCTTGGAAGAGCGCGATGATATACTAAATAAATATCACCCTGACTATAAAGATGAAGGTAAAAGGGAAATCAAGATAGGACCAAACAAAGGCTACAAATTGCCTGACGAAATCGTAGACCTCTTAGAGGCGAAAAGCAGAGTTGACCCCGATGCAATCGACCTCTCTCAGGTCGATTATGAAACCGATGTGCTGATAATTGGAGGAGGCGGAGCGGGAACCGTCGCTGCTCTATTAGCTGAGGAGCAAGGGGCGAAGGTTATCATAACCACCAAGCTACGCCATGGTGATGCCAATACCATAATGGCTGAAGGTGGAGTTCAAGCAGCTACCAAATTCGAGAAAGATTCCCCTGCCATTCATTATCTAGATACTATGGGAGGCGGGCGCTTCAAGAATGATCCAGAGATAGTATATACGTTGGTTACCAAAGCACCTGAGCTCCTCCAGTGGCTGGAGAGTCTAGGTGTTATGTTTTATAAATTCCCCGAAGGAAGGTTGCAAAGCATGTCGGCTGCGGGGTATTGCAGAAAACGCTTACACTACGCCGGCGATCTAACTGGTTCAGAGATTATGCGCACCATCCGTGACGAGGCAAGAAATCGCCAAAATATTACCGTCCTTGAGTTCTCACCCGTCGTGGAATTACTGCTTAATGAGCACGGACAGTGCGCTGGCGCCATAATATACGATATGGAGACCGAGGAATACTTCACTATAAAGGCAAAAGCAGTAATCATGGCTACCGGTGGACAAGGCAGAATCCATATTCAGGGGTTCATGACCACCAATCACTATGGAGCCACTGCCGATGGCATAGTTCTGGGCTATAGGGTAGGGGTAGGACTTCGTGATCTCCATGCAGTTCAATATCACCCTACCGGTGTCGTTTTCCCTGAGCAGATAGAAGGTGTTTTAGTTACCGAGAAGTTTAGATCGGCGGGTACTAATGTGGTAAATATTGATGGAGAGCAGTTTGTTTTTGAGCGAGAGCCTCGCGATGTGGAATCAGCCGCCTATATCAGAGAGTGCTTAGATAGAGGTAAAGGTGTGCCCTCACCAACTGGAAAGTTAGGATTATGGTTGGATTCTCCCATGATAGAAGACCTTTACGGCGAAGGGACAGTGGAAAAAGAATTCCCTGGAAAGTTTAAGCAGTTCAAGAGACACGGATTCGATATCTCCAAAGAGCCTATGCTAGTGTATCCCACTCTCCACTACCAGAATGGAGGCCTAGTATTCAATTCTGAAACCGAGACTAGTGTCCCCGGTCTTTTTGCCGCTGGAGAGGTGACCGGAGGGGTTCATGGAGAGAACCGTCTGATGGGCAACTCCTTGCTCGGAGTGCACCTCTTTGGCAGAATCGCCGGTAAAAATGCCGCAATCTTCGCTAAAGAGAAGGCCAAGGAGGGAAAGCTGACCCTGGAGCATGTTAAAGCCTACCACAAAGAGCTTGACGATGCAGGAATAGATACCGATAGGATAGCACCCATGCTACTTCCCGATTACACCGATCCCAAAGTCAGAGAGCGCCAACTCACTGCGCATTATGTAGGAACCTTAAGGTAGAACATGCACATAATAGTAGATTGCGAACATTACGCCGTCTGTTATATAAGCGTCCTGAGGTAATCTGTAAATTCTAACAGAAGCATATGGATATCACGTTGCCGTTAGACCCACAGGTAATAGAATCTCTTAGGACGGGAGAACTGGTCACTCTCACTGGAGTTGTCTATACCGCTCGCGACGCTGCCCATTATAGGCTCATCGAGGCCATGGACTCTGGCAAAGAACTACCCTTCGATATTCGTGGTCAAATCATTTACTACATGGGTCCCACCCCTAGCAAGCCGGGGCAGGTTATCGGTGCTGCAGGACCCACGACCAGCGGGCGCATGGACATTTACACACCTCGCTTGATTGCCGCAGGGCTCAAGGGGATGATCGGGAAAGGCTCACGCTCCAAGGAGGTAAAGGACGCAATCAAGAAATATAAAGCCATTTACTTCGCTGCCATCGGAGGGACTGGTGCACTGATCGCCAGATCGATAAAGAAGGCCGATATGGTGGCCTACGAGGATTTAGGTCCAGAGGCAATCATGCGCCTTGAAGTGGAGGGCTTCCTGGCCATTGTTATCAACGATGTCCATGGTGGTGACCTATATGAGGAGGGGATGGCCAAGTACCGAAAGGGATCTTCATGAACTCTACAAAACGCCAGCTAAAGGTTGACCTCGACTGGGACGACGAGGAGGTATTTAATGGCATTCACTACCGGGATACCGTCTTTCTCTTTGACAGGATGACCCAGGGAACTCAAGCGATGGTTGCCCCACAAAAAGGGGAGTGGATTTTAGATATCGGCTGCGGCAAAGCTGCCGATGCACTACAGCTTGCCGAAAGCGGAGGGAAGGTCATAGGGCTTGACCCATCGGGGAGAATGCTTAAGGAGGCAAAAAACGATTTAAAGAAGTGCAACAGCGAGGTTGTCCTGGTACGCGGCATCGGCGAGGCCTTACCCTTCAAAAGGCATTCCCTGGATAAGGTTGTATGTAAAGGCGCTCTGGACCACTTCCCCGATCCCCAGAGGAGCATTGAGGAGATGTCTCAGGTTCTCAAACCAGAGGGGAAGGCAATAATCGCTATTGCCAATTTCGAAAGCCTTAGCTGTCGGCTCGGAAGAGCCTGGCATTCTATGCTTAAGAAACTTATCAAAGGAGACCACCCAAGGACCCCCTGGGAGATTCCTCTAGATCACACCTACAGGTTTGATTATCCCATTATCACAAGTATGGTAGGTCTTCGTTTCGAGATTAGAGAAATCCTTCCAATCTCGTTGCTCTGGACTGCTCCTTATTGGGGCAAGATTATTTCAATACCACCCAGAAGGTTTTCTGAGGCCATCCTGCTTTCTCTTGATAAGATTGCCTACAGAGTCCCATCGCTGAGCGATGTAATCATCATCAAGGGCACCCCTAAGCGTGATTAGAGCCTGATCGCACCTCTTCGTAAACATCGATAGTCTGCTTTGCTGCCAATTCCCAAGAAAAGTACCGCTCCACCCTTCTCCTTCCGTCGTTGCCCATTCTGCGACGCAAATGCTCATCCTCATGCAGCAGTTTGATTGCCTTAGCAAGCTCAAAAGGTTCCCCAGGCGGCACCAGAATTCCCGTCTTCCCATCTTTCACTACCTCAGGTAGCGCCCCTGCCCGAGTGGCAATCACGGGAACCTCACAGGCCATAGCTTCGGCAGCAGGAAGGCCAAAACCTTCATAGACAGAAGCTGTGACGGCTATTTCTGCCTTTGAATACTCTTTCACCAACTCCTCAGTGCTTATCCTTCCAGTGAACCTAACCATATCCTCAAGCCCATACTCTCTGACTAACTTAGGGGCAAAATTATCATGGATCACGTTGTCCACCACGGTTAAATTTACATCTACATGGTCATTTTTAAGTAGCCGTAATGCCTTCAGCAGGTATAGAATACCTTTCTTTCGGTCTTCAGTTCTCCCTACTACTATCAAGCTATTGGGCCTCTTCCCATGCCCATCAACACCCCTAAACACGTCAGTATCGACACCTACATAAACCATTCTCATCTTGCTCTCAGGCACCTTAAATACCCCCCCCACCTCCTCCGCCGAACTCCAGGAGTCCACGATCACCCTATCCAGCCTCCTGGCCACAATGCCCTGCATCATCGGAGGGTAGAACAGACATTGCCTGATCGCCTCGAAAACATGCCGCGCTTGGACAATGTCCTCCTTTAAATCAATGGGTAAGGGGTGATGGATGGTGCCCACCACGGGAATGCCCAAGGCCTTCATGAGAAGAAGGCCGTAAGCCAGGCACTGATTATCATGGACAACATCAAAGCGATGCCCAGGGAGGAGTTGGCGCACCCTTTGGTAAGCCCTGAGGCTAAAGGTTAGCATCTCAGGGAACATGCCCATTTTTGTTGCCATAAACTCAAAGAGATTAAAAGGACTGAAGATGCGATACGGGTTCTCCAGTGGTAGCCAGTTTCTGCCCTCAATACTGCAGTCATAGAGGTTGAGGCTTGGCAGCTTGTGCACCCTTATGCCTTCAGCGATATCGGGGTACGGCGGCCCCACCATGACATCTACTTCGTGCCCTAACCTGTGGAGCTCGCGGGTAAGGTAGTACGTGTAAATGCCCTGGCCGCCGCAATACATATTTCCTCGATAGCACAGTAAGCATATCTTCACTCTGTGTGCCTCCTATGTCTTCCTTGTATACACAACTATGCTCTTGGGAAAGAAGAAGTTTAAAATGCGTTCCATCCAAGGAACAAACTTGGACCTAGTGGCTAGGGGTACCTCCAAGAACTTGCGGTACAGCGCAGGAACCCTTGCCTGCTCATTCTTCAGACCAAAGATGCAACGAAGAAGCCAATAGATAGAATGAAAGGCATGCTCATAGCGGATGGCATAAACGGCTAGATTGTTCCTTCTAAGAGCAGCAATTAATTTTTTGGCAGTGAAAATCCTGACATGGCCGCCAGGATGGTTGTAGTAGTCGTCATCAAGCGCCCAGTAGACCGTCTCGGTAAGGTAGGTAGGGACAGTGACTGCCAGCGCACCACCAGGCTTCAGTACCCTGACGAACTCCCTGACTCCTTGATCCTCATCCTTGACGTGCTCCAAAACCTCAGAGCAGATAATCTTGTCGAAGGAGGCATCCTTGAATGGCAGATTCAAAGCATCACCAAAAAGCACGTTCCAGTTACCATTTGCCTCCTGTTGGGAATCCATGTAGTGCAGCACATAGTGCGTCTTCCTCAGGCTCAAATCATCCATATCCATGGCACACACGATGCCATGATTGTTACGGCGACAAGCTTCAAAGCTATGCCTTCCCTCGCCACAACCGGCGTCCAGGAATATATCGCCATCTTCTATCTTGAACATTTTGAAGTTAACTGTGAGCACCTAGAGCACCTCCCGATATACCTCGATCGTCTTCCTCGCTGCCTCCCTCCAGTCAAACTGCCTTACCACCCTTCGTCTCCCCTCCTCCCCCATAGTCTTACGCAGGTGATCATCTTTGAGCAGACGTTTGATTGCACCTGCTAGAGCACGAGAGTCTCGTGGAGCAACCAGAATGCCATTCTTGCCATCCTCTACAACCTCAGGCAGCGCCCCAGCGGTGGTAGCGACCACAGGAAGGCCACAGGACATCGCTTCAGCGGCGGGTAGACCAAACCCTTCATAAAGCGAAGGAACCACTGCAACCTCAGCCCGTCCGTATTGCTTGACCAGGTCTTCTATACTCAGCCTGCCGGTGAAAGAAACGCAACTATCCAGTCCATATTTTTGGACCAAATTCGGTGTATACTTATTATCCGGGGCACCCCTATCAACGATGGTGAGTTTCACATCCATCTCTTCCCTCAGCAGTTGGACCGCCCGAAGCAGATAGATGATGCCCTTTTTCCGATCCGCGCTATTGGCCACAACTATGAGGCGACCACGCTCCTTCCCATCGCCATTAGACCCGTGAAACATATCAGTATCGATACCATTGTAAACCACCCTTATCTTTTGCCGCGGAACCTTGAAGGCAGTCATAGTCTCCTCAGCAGCGTTCTCTGAAACAGTGATGACCCGATCCATCCTCCTGGTCACTATGTGCTGCATTACGAAGGGGTAGAAAAGTATTCTGGTTATCCTTCCCCAAGTCCTCTCCATATAGGCCAGATCGGTTTTCTTGTCGATGGGCAACGGGTGATGCACTGTAGCCACAATGGGGATATCAAAGGCCTTCATCATTAGAACGCCGTATGCCAGGGTCTGATTGTCATGAATGATATCGAAACGTTGATTTCGTAGGAGCTGGCGTAACTTGCTATAGGCCCTCAAGCTGAAAGAAAACATCTCGGGAAACATGCCAATTTGTGTTACAGCCAGTTCATAGAGGTTAAGGGGGGTGAAGACTTTAAAAGGATCTTGTTTAGGGAATCCAAACTCAAGGAGGTTCATGTTTTCCACCCTGTGTTCCGTGATACCCTCGGGGATATCCGGATAGGGGGGACCAACAATTGCATGAACCTCATGCCCTAATCTTTGCAGTTCTCGGGCCAAGTAATAGAGGTAAACCCCCTGACCGCCACAGTACATATTGCCCCTATTACATAAGAGGCATATTTTCACTTCTTTACCCCTTCACCACCGAAAATAACGGTGAAGAGGCCGACAATGCTCTTTGCATCACAAACCTCACCTGCTACGATAAGGCCTGGTATCTGCTCCCATGGGATGGATACCACCTCAATAATCTCATCCTCGTCGGGACGAGTGGGACCACTCTGGAGATCGGTAGCCAAGAAGAGATACAGAAACTCGGTTGAGTATCCCGGGCTACTGTAGAACCCGCCAATCCTCTCCATCTTCCCGGCCATATATCCAGTCTCCTCTTCAAGCTCCCTGAGGGCACACGCCTGCGGCTCCTCACCAGATTCAATCACACCGGCTGGGATCTCCAGAAGTACACCCTCTACTGGCTTACGAAACTGGCGCACCATAACTACATTATCCTCTGAATTTATGGCAACAATGGCAACACAGTTGGGATGCTCCACCACCTCCCGCGTCGTCTCCCGCCCGCTGGAAAGCATCACAGCATCTTGACGGAGGTTTACCAAGCGCCCCTCGTATATTCTCTTGCTCGCTAACAGTTTCTCCTCCATCGAACTCTATTTCCCCAATGGATAAATCAAGGCTACCTCATCACAATCGGGAAACTTGGGGCACCTCAGGCATTCTCCCCAAATCTTGTGTGGCAGCTCTTTCTTATCTACCTGGTAAAAACCAAAGCGCTCAAAGTAATCAGGGCTATTGGTGAGACAGAAAATAGTATTAATACCGAGGTTTCTCGCCTCATCAATGCATGCCTCTATAATCACAGCGCCGACTCCCTGATCGTGCATCTCTTCAACCACAGCTACTCCCCTGATCTCAGCCAGGTCTGACCAGAACACATGAAGTGCAGCACAACCAATGACCTCCTCGCCACTGCGGACGACATGTAAGTCTCTGACATTCTCATAGAGCTCACTCAAGGCACGGGGCAGCATCTCCCCCTTAGCAGCGAAGTGATTGACAAGCTTCTGAATTTGAGGAATATCAGCTATGCGCGCCTTTTCAGACTTCACTTCTGCACCAATCTATTCATCAAAGTGCTGTAGAAAAAGGTAGGTGGCTGAGCCCTCAAGAACCGAGCAACGTTAGGGCTAAGCCTCACTTTAACAGAGTCCCCATCCCCCAGATCGAGGTTGACCTGGCCATCAATGCTGAGCATCGCCTGATGGCTGGTGTGCACCCTCAGTTCTACCACAACCGTGGATGGAAGCACCAGGGCATTGGCAAAGGTGGGGTGGGGGCAAATGGCGTTTAAAATAATTTCCCTGGCTTGAGGATAAAGAATAGGGCCACCAGCGGCAAGAGAATAGCCCGTGCTACCCGTCGCTGTGGACATAATAACACCATCGGCCTTGTAGGTGGTCAAATGAGCCCCATCTATATAAGTGTCTATATACAGGAGTCGAGGAATAGCGCCACGTCCTATAAAGAGGTCGTTGAGAGCATGAAAGGAGCTCTTGCCATCAAGCTCTACCTCAAGCATAGCTCTTTCGTCAATCCAACCCTCCCCTTTCAGGTAAATAGGAAGTTTCTCACGAGCCTCCGTAGGCCCCAGTTCGGTCATAAAACCGAGCCTCCCAAGATTTATCCCTACAATAGGAACAGACCACCCGAGGGCAGCGCGTACTGCCCTTAAGATAGTGCCATCACCACCAATGCTAAGGAGCAAATCAGTGCCATCTATCTGAGCCTTTGCCTTCTCTTCTTCCCAAGCGGAACAGTGCCAAGCAGAAGCTTCCAGTGAGGGCAAGTAATTTACCAGTTCCTCTGCAAGAACTTTCGCCGCAGCGATCTTTGGGTGATAGAGAATACCTACTTTTTTTAAGGACAAATCAACAACACCGTTAGTCAGTTTGCATGGCGAAGTCTATCACCACGAATGCAGGCTGTCAAGAAAATTACGTTGTCGGATGACCATGTTGCCTTGCTTCAACATTAATTGCAAAGAATCACCAGCATGACGGTGCAGAACTTTACATCAGGTACGAGTGGATAATGATTCAACCCAATAGCCCTAAATAACCCCCGCTATCTCCATTAACCTCTGGGTGTCCTCATGAAGCTCCTCCCAAATCCTGGGGATGTCTCCCTTGTGAACCCAGATACCTTCGCCAACGTCGCTGTCAAGGCGAAGCTCTCCACCCACTAATTTCGCTAGAAAGTCGATATATATGACATGAAGCGTCGTTTTACCCTCCGATTTAACGATCCGCTCAAAGGGTATGAGGGGGGTAGTGAGGTTTATCTTAAGATTGGTTTCCTCCATAACCTCCCTTTCGATCCCATCCCTGATACTCTCTCCCACTTCCAATTTTCCCCCGGGACATATCCATTTCCCCTGCCAGAATCCCCCTCTCTCAGGCACATGCTTTACCAGTAGTATTCTCCCTTCATCATCCTCAATCACCGCCCCAACAGCAACCATTATTTCCTCCATTAAAAGTCACCACCCATCTAATCAAACTTAAACACGAATCAACACCCTATCCTCTTGATATGTCTTGTACTAAGCTTGCCTCCTTGATAATCGATTATTCCGGAAGTTGAATCTATTTTTTTAATGAGGATATCTACTTTAAGTAGCCATTATTGTTCGTCACAGTTGCCCGCTCTGGCAAACCTATGATAACATAGGCCTAGCTAAACAGAAAGGGTCACACGCTAACCTTTTTTTGAATGGCTCTATCGTTAAGAATATCAAATGCTCATTGACCTTCATACGCATACCACACCTCAATCCGAGGACAGTTATCTAACACCTGATGAGCTCATCGTTAATGCTAAAAACAGTGGCCTCGATGCCATCTGCCTCACCGAGCACGATAGGTTTTGGGATGATGACGATATTGCGGAGTTGTGCAAGAGGCACAATTTCCTTATTTTCCCCGGTGTCGAAATAACCACTGAAGAGGCACACCTTCTGGTCTTTGGGCTCAAAAAGTATATCTTTGGCATGCACCGCGCTTCATTTGTGAGGCGTTTGGTAGATGAGGCTGGTGGCGTCATCATCGTCGCCCATCCCTATCGCCGCCACTACCTAATAGATGAGGGGCCTGAAGGGGAGCGATATTATCCCGCGCTCACCCGGGCATGCGAAAGCCCGCTCTTTGAACTGGTTGATGCTATAGAGGTATTAAATGGCAGAGGTTCTGAGAATGAAAATGCTTTCTCAAAGGAAATCTCTGAGAGATTAAACATACCGGGCACCGCCGCAAGTGATGCCCACGCGGTCAAAGACATCGGTCGCTGTGCCACCTTCTTTGAAAGAAGGGTCACTAATCTTCAAGAGTTGATAACTGAGCTAAAGGAAGGCAGGTTCAGGGCAACAAGCCTTGACAAGACTTAGGCACACAGCTCGGCAACAAGAAAGTCAAGGGCAACCTCCCCTGTCGATATTCCTTTCTTTATAGAGAGGTCAGTATCCAGCAGTTTATGGTAAACCTGTTCCAGTCGTCTCATGGAATAACGATTGCTCTGTTCAAGCGCCTTCGTCAATACGTAATCTGAGGTCAAACCCAGCATACCCTTAATCTCGGCCATAGACGCTGCATTTTGACTAAGCTCCTTTGCTTGAACCAGTATGCGAAGCTGCCTGGTAATCATCACTATCAAATAGGGCGCTGTTGCGCCTTGCTGAAGCAATTGGTGCAACAATAACGCCGCCGTTGGGGCTCTCCCCTCTATAAGCGCATCAACCATAGTGAAAACGCTCGTCTCCCGAGCGTGGCTTACCACCGCATTCACATCCTTCTCCTCAATGCTCCGCCCTGAGGTATATATGAGCAATTTTTCAATCTCGCTGGCCATGACCCAAAGGTTCTCCCCCACCAGCGAGGCTAGCATCTTCACCGCCTGTGGGGACACCTTACCCCCTTGTTCCTTTACTCGCCGCTGGATCCAGTTCTGCAACGCTGTCCATTTGATGTGAGCGAACTCCTTCACTGAGGCCACAGACGAAATCTGTTTGAGCAAGGCATTATCCCTCTTTATATCACCATCGATTAAGATAAGCACCGTGGTCGGGGGCATTTCAGCGACTCGTTCCTTGAGAGCCGCCCATTCCTTGAAAGCTGCTGATTTCTTTAGAGCCAACCTCTCCTCTTTGCCTCCCTTGTCGCGCTT
>CAYUCL010000008.1:0-61192 GCA_964443325.1 uncultured Dehalococcoidales bacterium | reverse complement strand
ATTTTCGGCCCATGCTCTTGACATTTAACACAGTTGCTGAGCCTGTCGAAGGGCCTATCCTTAACCCCTCCAACGCCCGTTCATGGTTCGATAAGCTCACCACGAACGGTTCGACAAGCATGTCCTGAGCGAAGTCGAAGGGCTCATTACGAACGGTCTGCAGCTGACTCCTTTTTGTTGCTTGTTACCGCTCGCCACCAGCCGTAATTGTCTGATTCATCAGGCACCCTTACCAATACTTCAAAGAAGGATGGGCAACTACATTTTGGAACAGCCTCTCCTTGCGAAATCAAAAGGGCTGGGCAGTGCTGCCCAGCCCTTGCTTGGGGTTCAATAAACAGCTATTCCTCTTTCTTCTCGCCCTCGATGAGCCCCTTCGTCTTCACCTTAATCGTGTTTGGCTTCACCTCTTCAGCCCTGGGGATGGTCAAGGTGAGAATGCCATTCTCGAAGGTAGCCTCGGCCTTATCACTTTGCAGACCTAAAGGAAGGCTCACAGACCGACTGAAGGCGCCATAGCGATGCTCCTGACAAAGGTAGTCCTCCCGCTTCACCTCCTCTGTCGCCTTGGTCTCTCCCTTTATTGTCAGGGTGTCGCCGCTGATGGTGATATCCACCTCATCGGGTTTCACTCCGGGCAATGCTGCCTTGACAACCAGTTCTTCCGGCTTCTGATAGACATCGATTGGCAGTGTGCTCCCTGCGGCGAAAAGCTCCCACTGTCGTGAAGGCCTGACGAAGCTATCCTCCAACAGCCTGTCCATTGCCTGACGCAGAGTAGTCATCTCCTTGAAGGGCTCCCAACGTACTAAGTTTATTTTCTTCACCTCCTTTCTTCAACTTCCTTGCGATATATAATATAGCATATTAACACCATCTTGTCAATTTATCTACATAAATTTAATATGTTAATATATATATAGGTGTTAACACTATTGACAATACAGTCAAATAAGTTTATAATGTATACTGAATAGTAGGGTGGTAAAATGGTAGCTAAGAATTATTATGATATTCTCGGCGTCAAGAGAAGTGCCAGCGATAAGGAGATAAAGCAGGCCTATCGCAAATTGGCTCGTAAGTATCACCCCGATGTCAACCCCAGCGACCAATCCGCCGAGGCCAAGTTCAAGGAGATAAACGCCGCTTACGAGGTGCTCTCTGATCCAGAGAAGAGGACGAAGTATGACCAGTATGGCGAAAACTGGCAGTATGCCGATCAATTCGCCGAGTGGCAGCAGCCCTATGGAGATGCTTCCCGAAAAGCTGGCGCTAACTTCGATTTTGGCGACCTCTTTGCAAGAGATGACGCTGGCGGGGTTTTCGATAGCCTGTTCCGCGGCTTCGGCGCCAGAACAGCTTCCCGCAGACCGAGGCGAGGTCGCGATATGGAACACCCTATCGAGGTAACACTCGAAGAAGCGTATCATGGCAGTGCTCGTATTATTGAGATGCAAGTTGAAACCACCTGCCACATCTGTAACGGCAAGGGCTCTCTTCAGAATGCACCCTGCTACACCTGTGGCGGCTCAGGAAGATTGCTGCGGCCGCAGCGCCTCGAAGTCAAAATTCCGCCGGGAGTGCAGGATGGCTCAAGGATACGGATGGCAGGCAAGGGTGGGCCAGGCTCTAGCGGTGGCTCGAATGGTGATCTCTATTTATTGGTCTCGGTGAGATCTCACCGTATCTTTCAGCGGAAAGATAGTGACCTCCATGTGGATGTTGAGGTTCCCTTTTCCGATGCTGTGCTCGGCGGCGAGGTTAAGGTGCCCACACTGAAGGGGAACGTATCCCTTAAGATCCCTCCTGAGACTCAGAATGGCAAGGTTTTCCGACTTGCCGGGCAAGGTATGCCTAAAATGGGCTATGACAAGAAGGGCGACCTCTTCGCCAAGGTGAGGGTGGTCCTGCCCAACAAGTTAACAGAAAAGGAGAAAGAGCTTTTCCAGGAATTCAGAAAGCTCCGCGGAGGTGATAAGAAATGATGTTTGATGATACCGAACCCTGTTATGTGATCAGCGTTGTGGCCAGGATGCTGAGTGTACATGCCCAGAGCCTGCGCTACTATGAAAAGATGGGGCTCATTGAGCCATCACGTTCCCAGGGCAGGGTGCGCTTCTACTCCCAGAGGGACATCGAGAGGCTGCGCCAGATCAAGACGCTGATGAACGACCTCGGGGTCAACCTTGCTGGGGTGGAGGTCATCCTCCGCCTCACCGAAAGAATAAATGATTTAGAAAGACAAATTGAGGATGTGGAGCTAGAGTTGAAGCGCTGCAAGGGAGCCGAGTTCTAGCTCGAGAAGGAGTAAAAATGAGGCAGGATAGATTTACCGAACAGGCACAAGAAGCACTAGCCCTGTCGCAGCAGTTGGTGCACGAATACAAACACAGCCAGTGGGATGTAGAGCATATTCTACTCGCTCTGCTCAGGCAGGAGAAAGGCCTAGCCGGCGAGATACTAGGAAAGCTCGGCATTAATCCTGATGAGGTGCGAAGCCGCGTTGAGGATGCTTTGGAGAAGACGCCTAAAGTTGCTTACGAAGGCGCTACGTTCTATGCCACGCCGCGCACTGTGCGTCTCCTACAGAATGCCTCCGAGGAGGCAGATAGGCTTAAGGATGAATTCATCGGCACCGAGCACATCCTGGTGGCAATGGCCAGCGAGCAGGACGGTGAGGCTGCCCACATCCTTGGTGACTTTGGCATCGACCAAGAGAAGGTCTATCGTGCCCTTCAAGACATACGAGGAGGACACCGTGTAACCGACTCCCGGGCAGAGAGTAAATACGGCGCTCTGGAGAAATACAGTCGCGATCTCACTATGCTGGCCCACGAGGGTAAATTGGACCCGGTTATCGGGCGAGAGGACGAGATAAAAAGGGTGATGCAGGTCCTCACCAGGCGCACCAAGAATAACCCGGTCATCATCGGTGATGCCGGGGTAGGCAAGACCGCCATCGTGGAGG
This sequence comes from uncultured Dehalococcoidales bacterium, assembly GCA_964443325.1. Classification (GTDB taxonomy): domain Bacteria; phylum Chloroflexota; class Dehalococcoidia; order E44-bin15; family E44-bin15; genus DAOUVR01. The sequence goes on along the minus strand of CAYUCL010000008.1, from coordinate 58,224 downwards.
GCCTGGCCCAGAAGATAGTGGCCGACGATGTACCCAATTCTCTCAAAGGCAAAAGAGTGATAGCCCTTGATATGGGAGCGCTGGTAGCTGGCTCGAAGTTCCGTGGTGAATTTGAGGAGCGCCTTAAAGCGGTGATGGATGAGATCCGTGAGGCTCAAGGCGAGGTCATTCTCTTTATCGATGAGATGCACACCGTGGTGGGCGCTGGAGCTGCTGAGGGTGCCATCGACGCCAGCAATATGCTCAAACCAGCCCTCTCACGAGGAGAACTGCAATGCGTGGGGGCAACAACGTTGGACGAGTATCGGGAGCACATCGAAAAAGACGCCGCACTGGAGCGGAGGCTGCAGCCCGTCTACATTGGCGAGCCTAGCGTGGAGGCTACCGTTGAGATACTTCACGGGCTGCGACCAAGATATGAGGCGCACCACAAGATACAGATCACTGACTCCGCCCTTGAGGCTGCTGCCAAGCTGAGCCAGAGGTACATCTCGGAACGTTTTCTCCCTGACAAGGCGGTGGACCTTATCGACGAGGCTGCATCAAAGCTCAGGATCGATACCGAGAGCGCCCCCGCTGAGGTAAAGGAACTGGAAAAACGGGTGCAGCAACTGGTCAATGAGGAGGAAGCGGCATCGCAACGGCGGGAATATGAGCGTGCTGCCCAACTTAAAGTCGAGCGGCTCCGCCTTGAAGAGGAGTACAGTCAGGCGAAGAGTAATTGGCTTAAGGAGAAGAAGATTGATGGCGCGGTTGACGAGGAGGACATCGCTGAGCTGGTCTCCAAATGGACAGGTATTCCTGTGTCCCGCATGATGGAGGAGGAAACAGAGAAGCTTTTACATATGGAGGAGCGCATCCATGACAGGATCATCGGCCAGGATGACGCTATCAGGGTCGTATCTGAGGCCATCAGGCGGGCGAGAGCCGGGCTCAAGGACCCCAAGAGGCCCATTGGGAGCTTCATCTTCCTGGGGCCGACCGGCGTCGGCAAGACGGAGCTGGCTCGTGCGCTGGCTGAGTTCCTGTTTGACGATGAAGAGGCCATGGTGCGTCTTGATATGTCCGAATACATGGAGAAGCACACCGTCTCGCGTCTCATCGGGGCGCCACCTGGATATATCGGCTATGAGGAAGGAGGACAGCTCACTGAGACAGTGAGGCGCCGACCCTTCAAGGTGATCCTCTTTGACGAGGTGGAGAAGGCACACCCCGATGTATTTAATATCCTGCTCCAGATACTCGAGGATGGCCGGCTGACCGATGGCCATGGCAGGACTGTTGACTTCAAGAACACCGTGGTGATCATGACCTCGAACCTGGGCACCGAGGAGTTTCAGCATCAGTCACTAGGTTTCTCGCGTCAAACAAAGGGCGAGAGGGAGCGGCTGAGAAGCGCCATAGATGACGCATTGAAGAAGACCTTCCGCCCCGAGTTCCTCAACCGCATGGATGAGATCGTCATATTTGAGTCCCTTACCAAGGAGCAGATCAAAGAGATCGTAGACCTGATGATGAAGGACGTACAGAAGAGGCTTGTTGACAGGAAGATAACCATTGAGTTGACCGAAGAGGCAAAGGTTCAGTTGGCAAAAGAGGGCTTCGACCCGGTGTTTGGGGCACGCCCATTGCGCCGCACCATACAGCGTCAGGTGGAGAACCCCCTATCTAAGAGAATCCTACAGGGGGATTTCAAAGAAGGAGACCACGTCAAGGTCGATGTAGGACCCGACGGATTCACCTTCACCACTTGACTTCGCTAGCTGTTTCCTGTAGCTTTGCAACGGAAAAGCGATGGGAAACAGGGAAAACGAAAAGTCAAATGAGGGGGGCACCATCGAGACCACCAGCGCCGATGTGCCCCCTTCAAGCGAAACAGGGGCCAAGCAGGCGAAGGCGCGGCGCTGGACAAAGCAGCATTGGGTAGGCCTCCTCCTCATTGTAGGCATCATCGTTGTCTTCCTAGTGGTATACCTTCTGAGTAAAGCGCTGGGTAATGCCTGGCTCTACGGCTACTTTGGGGTATTCCTGCTTAGCCTTATGGCGAGCGCCACTCTTATAATATACATCCCTGCTTTTCCAGTGGTATTCGTTATGGGTGCGATATTGAATCCATGGCTCGTGGGGCTGATGGTAGGGCTGTCCGAGCCGATAGGCGAGTTAACCGGTTATATGGCGGGCTATAGTGGCAAGGTGGCGCTGCAGAACAGGAAGTTTTATACCAGGCTGGAGCGGCGGATGCAGCAAAGGCTCCCGCTGGTTATCTTCGGACTCTCGGCAATACCAAACCCTTTTACCGACATCGCAGGTGTGGCCGCCGGTGCCACCCGCTACCCCGTATGGAAGTTCCTTCTTGTCATGTTTGCCGGCAAGATGTTCAAGGGGTTGCTTGTGGCATTCGCTGGATATTGGACACTGCGCCTGTTGGTGCAACACCTCATCGGATAGGACGATAGCGTTATGGCATAGTCAGCCACCTGCTTGTCGGGCCCATACCTAACCTCCTTAGTTATTATCACTTTATGCTGGAATGCACCCCGGTCGATAGCAGCGGGTGGAAGATTAGGGGCCACTAACCATATGAATGAGTAAAATTGTTTGACACCCCAACTGTGGTATCGTATAATCGTAGTTTAGCAATGCCAAAGCGAACATATCAACCAAAGAAGATACCCAGGAAGCGGGAGCATGGCTTTTTAAAGCGCATGAGCACTCGCGGTGGCCGAGCCGTGCTCAAGAGGAGGAGGTTAAAGGGTCGCACACGGCTAACGGTGTAGGGATGAGGAGAGAAGAACGGCTCACCAAGAGAAAGGATTTTGAGACAGTCTATAAAAAAGGGAGGTCGTGGGCCAATAATCTGCTGGTGCTGAGGGCATTGCCAAACGAGGTCGGAGCAAGCCGATATGGCTTCGCTGTGGGGAAGCGATTAGGAGGAGCAGTGGTAAGAAATCGAGTGAAGCGGCGGCTTCGAGAAGGGGCAAGGCTAACGCCGGTTAAGGATGGTTGGGATATAATACTCATTGCTCGTCAGCATGCGGTTGATACCGATTATCATACTTTGAAGAGGGCTATGGAGGAACTGCTGGCCCGGGCGCAGCTACTGGGAAATGGGAGGGAAAAGGCTTGACGACGACTCTCCCCCAAAAAACTATCCATCTTGCGGGTATCCCAGCGAGGGTTGCCCAAGGGTTGATCCTATTTTATCAGATGACCATCTCGCAATTTACTCCCTCCTCCTGCCGTTTTGTCCCCACCTGCTCTCAATATACCCTAGAAGCGATTGGAAAATACGGCCTTTTAAGGGGCGTTTGGTTAGGAATGAGACGACTCGCTCGTTGCCACCCATTTAATCCCGGTGGATATGACCCAGTGCCTTGATACCCCTTTTTCTGCCGCTTATGTCGTGCTCTCATGAAAAAGAGATTTTCGTTGTTATTTTCCCTGTTACTAGTAGGTAGCCTCTTCCTTGCAGGTTGTCTCCCTGGCGCTGGCGGAGGTTTCCTCTGCGGCGGCGGCTCAGCCCCGAGCGGATGGTCAGGGCCGGTGGTGGGCAATGATACACTGTATGTAGGCTCTATGACGGGCAGAGTTATCGCTTTGGATGACCTCTCCATGGCGCGGGCGAGAATAAAATGGCAGTACCCTCCAAGTGATGAATCGGCACTCGGCTATATCTATGGCACACCTTGTGTGGCGGACGGAGTGGTCTATGTTGGTGCCTATGGGGGCTCGACGCGCGACCCCAAGGTTTACGCCATCGATAGCGAAAACGGGTGGAGAATGTGGGCCTACCCCGAGGAGGGTTCCATCGGTCCCATCATAGGCAATCCCGCGATTGCTAATGGCACCTTATATATCGGCTCATCCGACGGCAAGCTATATGCCATCGACATCGAGACGGGCAGAGATAAATGGTGGCCTTTTAAGACAAGTGATGACATCTGGGCTGCCCCTGCGGTGCATGGCGGCGTGGTGTACATTGGCTCCTTTGACCAGAAGCTATATGCGGTGGATGCCGAGAGTGGCGTTGAGTTGTGGCACTTCGATACCGAGGCTGCCATTGCGTCCACCCCGTTGATATACAACGATACCATCTATGTTGGCTCCTTCGACCGCAAATTCTACGCCATAAATCTCGATGGCACAAAGAAGTGGCAGTTCGACGAAGCGGAGAATTGGTTTTGGGCTCAGGCTATAGCTTACCAAAATACAATCATCGCAGGCTGTCTGGATGGTCGAGTTTATGCCCTCGACGCTGAAACTGGGAAATGCAAATGGCATTTCCCAGTTGAGGAGCAGGTTGGGCCGGTTCGTGGCGACCCCGCTCTGGTTGGAGACGTAGTTGTTTTTGGTTCTGACGACGGCAAGGTTTATGCCTTAGATGCCTCTACGGGGCAGGAACTTTGGCAATACCCTCCTGAAGAGGATTACCTTGGCCCTATCCGTGCCCCTATTTGTGCTGGAAATGGCGTAGTGTATGTTCATGCCAGTAATCAAAAGATATATGCCTTGGAAATGGAGTATGGCCGTATAAATTGGAGCTTTTCCACCGCCGATTGAGGCAGCAATGGAGTTATAACGATGTTCCGGATGAGTAGGAAAACCCTTATCATAATCGCCGTCGTTATTGCCGTTATCGTCATCTTAGTGACATTTGGGCCGATAGAAGTTTGGAACCTCATCCTCCTTCAGCCACTGCTGAATTTCCTCATCCTGCTGTCTAATGTATTCTTCGGCAGCTTTGGAGTAGCCATCATTATCGTAACTATCGTTGTGCGCCTCCTCACCTTCCCTCTCACCCTGAGACAACTGCACGCCACGAAGGCGATGAGCGCCCTTGCGCCAAAGATGCAGGAAATACAGAAGAAGTATGCCAAGGACCAGGAGAAGCTCCGCAAAGAGGTAGCCAACCTCTACAAGGAGAGCGGTATAAATCCGGCGGGTTGCATGCTCCCCATGCTCATTCAGTTTCCCATCTGGATCGCCCTTTATCAGTCGATCGCCAGGGCTCTGGCGTCATCCCCTGAGGAACTCCTGAACCTTTCCCAGAACCTTTACTCCCTGCCGATTATACAGCAGACAGTGCCTCTCCAAGCGCAATTCCTCTGGCTTAACCTTGGTAAACCTGATCAATACTTTATCCTCGCTATCCTGTGTGGCGCGTCTATGTGGGTTTTGCAGAAGATGTCCACCGTACCCTCAGCGGACCCAAAGCAGCAGTCGATGGGCAAAACCATGATTTGGATGATGCCCATGATGTTTGCCCTGTTTACCCTGATGGTTCCCAGCGGGCTGGGAGTTTTCTGGGTGGCATCAAACATTATCGGTATTGTAATGCAGTACTATGTTACCGGTTGGGGAACGCTTGCCGGTTTCTCTTTTGCCGGTTTACTTACTAAACCACCCGCCAAAGCACCGCCGCCAGCTACACCAGAGTCAGCACAACAACTGGAAACGCCCGTGGGGGCCGAGCAGGAGGAGGCACTGGCTGCCGAAAGGATGAAGGAAGAAAAGAGGTTGGAGCATGGAAAGTCTAGAGATAAGCGCAAGAACCGAAGAGGAGGCCGTCGAGATCGCTCTAGAAAAGCTCGGCGCCGCTCGTGAAGAGGTGGAGGTGGTCGTTGTAAAAAAGGGCAAATCACGATTTCTCGGTCTTGGCAGTGAGGAAACCACCATAAGGGTGACAAGACGTCAATCTGAGGCTATGGAGCGAGAGGCAGTCACTCTGGCCAAGGAGATTCTGGAGAAGCTACTTTCTTTAATGAAGGTCTCTGCCACCGTTAACGAAAAGGAAATATCCTCATCAGAAGGGGAAGCCCGCATTGCACTTGACATCACCGGCGATGACCTGGGCATCCTTATCGGGAGGAGGGGGCAGACCCTATTTTCATTGCAACATTTAATCTACCTAATAGTGAGCCACCAGATGCAGGCTCGTGTGCCGATAATCATCGATGTTGAGGGATATCGAGAGCGCCGACAGGAGGCGCTTACCAGACTGGCGATTCGCATAGCGGAATCGGTTGCGGCAAACGGGCAGTCGGTAGACCTCGAGCCAATGCCGGCGAACGAGCGAAGGATAATCCACATCGCTCTTCAGGACTATTCTGGAGTGACCACGGAGAGCGCCGGCGAGGGAGAGTCCCGAAAGGTTACCATTAAAAAGCAGTAAACCTTGACTTTGCCCTCGTCATTTGCAACTTTCGAGAGGCTTCAGCCTTGCCATTGGCGACCCTCAAGGGTCATACTTAGAAAACGGGTTATGAAAACCAAATCTAAATATGCAAAAAGGATTAGATTAAAACACTTCTCTTACAAAGGATTCTATCGTTACTTCATAACCATGTCTTGTTATAAAAGATCGGACTATTTTACTGATAGTGATCTTATAGCTGAAATATTGAGCGTTTTGAAAGCCACCTCGGAGCAAGAAAACTTCTATATTTGGGCTTACTGTTTTATTTCCGACCATTTACATTTACTAATTGAAGGAAATGCTGAGGCTTCAGATATGAGGAAATTTGTGTCATTATTCAAGCAAAAGACTGGGTATTTGTTTCAGTACAACCATGGTATGAAGCTATGGCAAGAGAATTATTATGAACACATTCTCAGAAAAGATGAGGAGACGGTACAGGTGGCACGGTATATTTTTGAAAATCCAGTTAGAAATGGATATGTAAAGGATTATTCGGATTATCCACATTCAGGCTCTTTTCAATTGGAAGATATTAGATTAATGTAGCGCGAGGCTTCAGCCTCGCCATTGGCGACCCTAAAGGGTCGCGCTACAAGATCGTAGTTTAGAGGTCTCAAAAAGATGTTCAACCCAGTGGCGAGTAAGGTAAGCTTTCCAGAGCTGGACAGGCGCATCCTCGACTTCTGGAAGGAGAAGCACATCTTCGAGAGGAGCGTTGAGGAGCGTGCGGGGCAGGAGCTTTTCGTGCTCTACGAAGGGCCGCCGACGGCCAACGCCAGCCCAGGGGTGCACCATGTCCTGTCACGGGTGTTCAAGGATGTCATCCCCCGCTACAAGACGATGATGGGATACTGCTGCCCAAGAAAGGCGGGATGGGATACCCACGGGCTTCCAGTGGAGCTTGAGATCGAGAGGGAGTTGGGCTTCTCGTCGAAGGCTGATATAGAGGCCTACGGCGTTGCCAATTTCAACGCCAGGTGCCGCGAAAGCGTGTTCCGTTACGTCAGGGAATGGGATGATCTCACCGAGCGCATTGGCTTCTGGCTCGACATGGAGCACCCCTACGTGACATTGGACAATAGCTACATCGAGTCCTGCTGGTGGGTAATAAAGCAGCTCTGGGATAAGGGGCTTATCTATCAGGGTTACAAGGTCACCCCCCACTGCCCCCGCTGCGGTACCTCGCTGTCCTCGCACGAGGTAGCGCTGGGCTACGAGGAGACCGATGACCCATCAGTGTATATTAAGTTCAAGGTTGCGAAATCACTATACGCCGAGCCGGGTTTCTTAGATAAACTGCGAGCCGGTTATGGCGACAGGGAAGCAGATTTCGCGAAGTGGCTTATTGAACTTGTAGGCGAAAAGCCCGTTTACCTGTTGGCATGGACGACTACGCCGTGGACACTGCCTGGCAATACAGCTCTTGCTGTAGCACCGGATGCCGAATATTCAGTGCTGGAGGGAGCGAATGACCACCTCATCATGGCTTCGGCTCTTGTAAACATCGTAGGACTCGAAGGCTATAGCGAGGTAGCCAGACTCAAGGGTAGTGATTTGGAGGAACTGAGATATGAGCCATTATTTAATCCGTTCGACTTTGGAGTACCTGTTACTAAAATGTCCATATGGGAAGAAAGGGGAGAAAGGGAAGAAGCTCGTGAACCTTCATACGATATTAGGTGGAAACCAGGGGGCTTTTTAAATTACCCAGTTATTGAGGGTGAATTTGTCTCCATGGAGGACGGCACCGGCATCGTCCACATCGCGCCCGCCTTTGGCGATGTTGACTTCGAAGCGGGCAAGGATAACATATTAGAGTTTGTGCGCGACTATATCGATTTACAGGGTATCATCCAGGGCACCTATCCCTTCGCTGGGAAGTTCGTCAAAGATGCCGACCCACTCATCATCGAAGACCTGCAATCTAGGGGGCTACTATATCGCAGCGAGACCATCCGCCATACCTACCCATTCTGCTGGCGCTGCGGAACACCCCTTCTCTACTACGCCAAGCCGTCGTGGTATATCAAAACGACAGCAAAAAAGGAAAGGCTCATCTCGGGGAACGAGGACATCAACTGGTATCCGGAGCATATCAAGCGCGGGCGCTTCGGCGACTGGCTGGAGAACAATGTGGACTGGGCCTTCTCCCGCGAGCGTTACTGGGGCACACCACTCCCCGTATGGCGTTGCCAGGATTGCGATAAGGATGAATGCATCGGCAGCGTTGACGAACTGAGAAGCAAGGGAGGGCTTTCCGGCTTGGAGGAGCCTCTTGAGCTTCACCGCCCCTTTGTAGACGAGGTTTCTTTTGAATGTCCCGAATGTGGGAGCAGGATGCGCCGCCTCCCCGATGTTCTCGACGCCTGGTTCGACTCGGGGGCGATGCCGGTTGCTTCGTGGGGACATAACCTCCACAGCATGTCAACTGAGCAAGTCAAAGAAATGCTTGAGAACAGAAATGAATTTCCCGCTGACTATATCTGCGAGGCGGTTGACCAGACCAGAGGCTGGTTCTACACCCTCCACTCCCTTTCCACCCTGCTCTTCGACCAGCCCTGCTTCAAGAACGTCATTTGTCTGGGCCACATTCTCGATGCCACGGGGGAGAAGATGAGCAAATCCAAGGGGAATGTAGTTGATCCGTGGTCGGTCATCGACAGCCATGGCGCCGATGCTTTGAGGTGGTATCTTCTCACCTCCTCGCCAGCGGGAAGCGTGCGCCGCTTTTCAGCAGAGCTAGTGGGCGAGGGGCTGAAAAGGTTCCTCCTCACCCTGTGGAACACCTACTCTTTCTTCGTCACCTATGCCAATATCGATAAATTTGACCCTCGAGCCACGTCCATCAGCAACTACGAAGCGGAGCTTGACCGCTGGATAAAATCCGAGCTGAACCAGCTCATCGAGAAAGTGACCAATGCCCTGGAGAGCTACAATCCAACGGAGGCTGGGCGGGGCATTCAGGACTTCGTCGAAGACCTGTCCAACTGGTATGTTAGGAGGAGCCGCCGCCGCTTCTGGAAGAGCGAGAGCGACGCCGATAAGCTTTCGGCCTACGCCACCCTCTATAATTGCCTGGTCACCCTTTCGAAGCTTCTCGCCCCCCTGACCCCGTTCGTCGCCGAGGAGATTTATCAGAATCTGGTTCGCCCCTTTTACCCCGATGAACCTGAAAGTGTGCACCTCGCCCATTTCCCCGTCGCCGAACTGAGCAAGGTTGACCAGCAATTAACTGAGGACATTCATCTCGCCATGAAGGTTTCGAGCCTTGGCCGGGCAGCGAGGAGCAAGGCGGGCATCAAGGTGCGTCAGCCTCTTGCCGAGGTCAAAGTCTTGACTAGATCATCTAACGAGTGGAAAGGCCTGAAGCGTGTGACTTCCCAGGTATTGGAAGAGCTCAATGTGAATGAAATGAACCTCCTTCCTCCTGACAGGAAGGAAGAGGTGGTAGATAAGTCAGGCTGGTCGGTGGCGATTGACGATAGCAATACCTACTGGGTCGCTATCGATACCCACCTTACGCCAGAGCTCGCCAATGAAGGCATTGCTCGTGAGATCGTGCATCGCCTGCAGACAATGCGCAAGAAAGCCGGTTTTGACATCGCCGACTACATCGTCACCTTCTATGAAGGTAGTAATGCGATACGGCGAGTGGTTATGACGAAGCAATACGCCGATTACATCAAACAGGAGACCCTCTCCCGTGACCTCAGCATAGGCATCCCCCCGGATGCCTACCAGCAGACCCACAAGATCGCTGGCGAGGAAATAGTGCTGGGAGTAAGAAAGAGTCCCGGCTCTGGTTAGTCGGTTGGCCTCTTTATCAGGGTGGTCGAGGCGGTGCGTTGGCTGTTGCCGCGTAGGTAGGTGATCTCCACCCTATCACCGATTTCATGGTCGCGGATCGCCAGGACTGCATCGTCGGCGGTGGCTATTGGTACGTCATCAAAGCGAATGATGACATCGCCAGACCTCAGACCGGCGTTATCAGCTGGGCTGCCACTTTCCACATAAGAGATCATGGCTCCCTCTTCGGTGGCCAGATCGTAGTTCCGAGCAATATAGGGAGTGACCGTGACAACCGAGATACCAAGGTAGGGTCGCGTAACATATCCCTTTTCAATGAGTTCCTCAGCCACCATCCTGGCAGTATTGGAGCTTACGGCAAAGCCAACCCCCGAGACCTCAACGGCACTTACCTTGGCAGTGTTGATGCCGACAATCTCCCCCATGAGATTAATCAGTGGGCCACCGCTGTTGCCCGGGTTTATAGCGGCATCGGTCTGAATAACGTCATAGAGCGCCACCCCGGTTTGTTCCTGAATGGTGCGCCCCGTGGCGCTTACCACCCCAACCGTGACCGTGGGCCCGCCGGGAAGACCCAGGGCGTTGCCGATAGCCACCACCCACTCTCCAACGGCTAGAGTGCTTGAATCACCAAAGGTGATGGTGGGCAGGTCATTCCCATCGATCTTGATCACCGCCAGATCGGCCAGGGGGTCGGTGCCGACTATAGTGGCATCGAAGCTTCTGCCGTCAGGGATGGTTACCGCTATGCTTTCCGCCCCTTCCACCACGTGGTTATTAGTAATGATATAGCCCCTATGGTCGATGATGACCCCGGAGCCTGCCTTCTCTTCGGGAACCGGTTGAAGAAAGATATTATAACCAACGGCTCCCACGACAACAGACGCTACCGCCGGTTTCACCGCCTCCACAACATCAGTAATGGAAGGTAGAGACGTCACTGGTATTGCAGAGGCGGTAGGCGATGGGGTGGGCGATGGAATGGGTGTGGGTGTGCTGGTTGCTAAACCAGAGCAACCAGCAACAGCCAGCCCCAAAACCAAGATCATCACCAGTAGAAAGGCTACAACTCTGCTCATCGGGTGCCTCGTACCTATTATATAGTACCGAATGTAAAGTGTCTGTAAAGTTCAGACTCCTCTCTCGTCTAGGCTGAGGGCACCTTCGGCAATTGAGCCAGTGCTTCCTTTACCTTCTCCTCGGGATACGCATAGTCCTCAAGCTTACCCGATAGGTAAGCATCATAGGCTGCGAGGTCGAAATGCCCATGCCCGCTGTGAGCTATCAGAATGGTTTTTGCCTCACCTGCCTCTCTGCAGCGAATGGCTTCATCAATAGCAACCTTGATGTTATGGCATGGCTCGGGAGCGCTGATAATGCCCTCGGTTCGGGCAAACTGTACCCCTGCCTCAAAGGTGGCTACCTGATGCTCCGCACGCGCCTCGACTAGGCCCAGATTATGAAGGTGGCAGATGATTGGCGCCATTCCGTGATAACGCAGCCCACCGGCATGAATCGGCGACGGAATAAAGGTATGCCCCAGGGTGTACATCTTCAAGAGTGGGGTGAGCCCTCCTACATCGCCAAAGTCATAGGTATAAGGACCCTTGGTCAGGCTGGGAGCGGCTGTAGGCTCAACACATATGATACGTAGGTCTGGTTTTGCCCCGCTGATTTTATCTCTAACCCAGGGCAAGAATTGCCCGGCGAAGTTTGACCCGCCGCCGATGCAGCCTACTATAATATCGGGGTAGGCATCCGCCATCTCCATCTGCTTCCTAGTTTCCTCTCCTACGATGGTCTGATGAAGCAGGACATGGTTCAGGACGCTTCCCAGCGAGTATTTTGTATCATCGCGGCTGGCGGCATCCTCCACCGCCTCACTGATAGCCATACCCAGGCTGCCTGTACACTCGGGATCCTCCTTAAGTATGCGGCGCCCTATTTCGGTGTCCTCGCTGGGGCTGGGCACACACTTGGCTCCCCAGGTCTCCATCAGGATGCGGCGATAGGGCTTCTGGTCGTAACTAATTCTAACCATGTACACCTTGATCTCAATATCGAATAGCGCACCAGCTAAGCTCAGGGCGCTTCCCCACTGCCCAGCACCTGTCTCTGTAGTTATGCGTTTTACGCCCTCCATCTTGTTATAGTAGCACTGAGCAATAGCAGTGTTTGGCTTATGACTCCCAGCCTGGCTTGTCCCTTCGTACTTGTAGAAGATTTTAGCTGGTGTGTCTAAGGCCTTCTCCAGCCGGTATGCCCGATGCAATACTGTAGGCCTCCAGGTGCGGTAGATGACCTGCACCTCTTCAGGAATTTCGATCCAGCGCTCCTGACTCACTTCCTGCTTGATAAGCTCCATAGGAAAAAGGGGCGCCAGGTCAGCAGGTCCCACAGGCTTTCCGGTACCAGGATGGAGCACCGGCGGCAATGGCTCGGGCAAATCAGCCTGTATATTGTACCAATGAGTCGGCATGTCCTTTTGATCGAGAAAGTACATTGTTCTTTCCATTTCTACCTCCTTTTTTGTTTTTTTAACTATCCGCTATGCCACCTTGAAAGATTATTAGTCGCCTCACCCCCCTTCTTCTTTCAAACTAATCGTTGTCACAGTAGCGCGACCCTTTAGGGTCGCCCCTTTTTTACGAGGCTAAAGCCTCGCCCTACATACCCGTAGTAATTATAAAAGAAAACCCCGCCCTACTAAAGGGGCGGGGTTTATTCCGCGGTGCCACCCTTCTTGGTCCTCTCCCATTGACGAAGGTGGAGAAAGACCATCTCTCTTATCAGCTACAAAGGTGATGTCCTCCGCTCACCCTATTATAGCCTGGACTCTGATAACGGTGTCCCTCCGTCAAAGCCTACTCCCCCGACCTATTGGGGTTTCGGTTTGCAGCTCCCAAGCCCATTCACCCTCTGCGCTGACATCGGCTCACACCTAACCCGACTCTCTGAGCCTCGCTTGAGGGCTACTACTCTTGTTCTCAGCCTTCTAGTGTCTTATATATCTGATCCTATCTGGCCAAAGCCTGGTATCACACTATTAAGGTACGGTCTCGGGCAATTGTACCACAACTACTATATTTACGCCAACTATTGGAGCAGCCCAACACTCCCCCAGTTCGTACAACTTTGTCCAACTGAGACGTAGCTTTATATGTTATGGTGCTACCGAATAGGATTCAAGCTCCCAGATGTCTGGGCCATGCCAGAAAAGGTCCTCGCTATACTTGACCAGGCCTTTCACATCCTCCGAAAACCACGCTTCAATTCTGATCGTATCACCATCTTGATAGTAGACGATCTTGTAGCAGTCAAACGTTCCTGCCGGTACCGTGACTGACTCCGTACCCTCTATCGTCGCCGTCAAGGGATACTCCTTCTGCAAAAGGCCTCCAACATCTATGACGTAATCCGCAGTCCACTCCGTTCCCTCAGTAAGAGGCCATAACGGCGCAGGAGCATCTATATCACCGGGCATAACGAACTCCAGCTCGCCGTAACCCTCTACGTTGACCATCGTAAACATATTTGTCATGATCACCAGGTCAGCGTTATAGGTGCGAGTCATCGTCCCCATCCAAACGACGGGCAGGTTCAACGGAGAGGCTTTCTCTTTGCGCTCGGTCTCGTCAAACACGTAGTCGATGTCATAGCCTGCCGCTGTGGCGCTGGACACGGTCCCAACGAATGTGCTTGTTTCTTCGGGCGGTTCCTTCCAATTTACCGTGTACGTCCATGTGTCCCCCACTTTAAGTGTAGGCGCCCCTCCACTAGGTGGAACCGTGGCCGTAGGCTCTCCTGTGGCTGTTGGCGTAGCGGTAGTCGTAGCAGTAGGCGTAGCGGTAGGCGTAGCGGTAGGCGTAGCGGTAGGGGTAGCTTCTTCCCCTCCCCCGCAACAGGCAACCCCAACCAATGCCAAACTAGCCACCATCAAGACAATAATCCCTAATAAGAGCTTTTTATGAGTCATTCCCCCCCCTTTCTTATGTTTTGAGTTATCTTAAACATACTTATCCTCTTTTGTCAAGAGATTTCAACAATTCGGGTTCGTTTAGTAGAGTGAAGCTTCAGCCTCGCAATTACATGGAAGTGTCTCTCTTTTATCAGAGCTTAGGCTGACAATTATGATTTACCCTAAGGCTCACGCCAAAGGAACAAAAATCACCTGAGTTTCTTCAACACATCTTCAAGCGTCTCTTTCCATCTTGAGCCCAGATACTTCAGGTTTAGTCGCATCTGTGTCGTCCCAACTTTTATCCCATCATTATCAACGAAGACCGCTTTATCGATTTTCTTGCCCTCGACCATTGTCAGGACTATGTGCCCCTCATCGGTGGCGATGGACTCAACGCCCGCTTCCATTGCCAGAATTTTGAGCCTGACGGCATAAAGGAGGTTCTTCACCTGAGGTGGGATTGGTCCAAATCTATCTGCAAGCTCCTCCGCCATCTCATCAACATGCCCTGTGGATGTAAGCTTTGCCAGCCTCTGGTAGATGGTAAGCCTGATGTCCAGGTCTGAGACATAGCCTTGTGGAATGTGGGCGCGCATGGGAAGGTCTATGGTTGGCGATTGTGGAGTGGGAGCCCTCTTGACCCCCCCACTCCTCACCTCCTCCACGGCTTCTTGCAGCAGACGACAGTAGAGGTCGAAGCCCACAGCGCTGATATGCCCGCTCTGCTCCGCCCCAAGAAGGTTGCCAGCACCCCGTATCTCCAGATCCCTCATGGCGATGTGAAAACCAGCGCCCAGCTCGGTGGCTTCAAAGATGGTCTCAAGACGCCTTTTGGCTTGCGGGGTGAGACTCTTCCCCTTGCCATAAAGGAAATAGGCGTATGCCCGATTGGCACTTCTTCCCACCCTTCCCCTCAGTTGATAAAGCTGACCAAGGCCCAGCTTGTCGGCATCATTGACAATCAGGGTATTCACATTAGGTATATCGAGCCCAGATTCGATGATGGTGGTCGAGACCAGAATGTCGATCTTCCCCTGGGTGAATTGGAGCATCACAGATTCAAGCTGCTCCTCGGCCATCTGCCCATGAGCGACAGCGATCTCCGCCTCTGGTACAAGCTCGGCAAGCTGAGACGCAACCCTGTAAATGCTCCGCACCCGATTATGAACGAAGAAAACCTGCCCCCCACGGTCAAGCTCCCTGAGGATTGCCTCTCGAATCAATCGCTCATTGTATTCGGAGATATAGGTCTTTATAGGCAATCGCTCCTCTGGAGGGGTCTCCATGGTGCTCATATCCCGCACCCCTGAGAGTGCCAGATGAAGGGTACGGGGGATGGGTGTTGCCGTGAGAGTCAGGACATCCACCTCTTTTCTCATCTCTTTTAGATGCTCTTTATGGGCAACGCCAAACCTCTGCTCTTCGTCGACTATTACCAGTTCCAGGTTCTTGAAGTCAACGTCTTTCTGAAGCAGGCGGTGAGTGCCAATCACGATGTCGACGGTCCCTTTCTTAAGCCCGTCGATGACCTCCTCCTGCTCCCGCTCAGAGCGGAATCGACTCAACACCTCAACATTTACCGGAAATGCGCTCACGCGCTCGGTGAAGGTTTGGAAATGCTGCTGCGCAAGCACCGTTGTAGGCACGAGCATCGCCACCTGAGCACCATCCATCACCGCCTTGAAGGCTGCTCTTATGGCTAGCTCAGTCTTGCCGTAGCCCACATCGCCGCAAACCAACCTATCCATTGGCTTCGCTTTTTCCATGTCCTCTTTAATCTGCAAAGTCGCCTTAATCTGGTCTGCCGTCTCCATATAGGGGAAGGAAGCCTCCAGCTCCTCCTGCCAGGTGGTGTCTGGTGAAAAGGCAAAGCCGGGGATGACCTCCCTTAACGCATAAAGGGCAAGCAGCTCTTTGACAAGCTCTCCCGCCCTCTGCTTCACCCGCTGCTTTGCCCTTGTCCACTCCTGAGTGCCCAATCGGCTCAGAGCCGCCGGCTGGGCGCTGGGCCCAATATAGCGACTCACCCTGTCCACTTGTTCTGTGGGAACATACAGCCTATCGCCAGCAGCATACTCTAGAATCAAATATTCTCGCTCCGCCTGACCTGCAGTCATCATCCTGGTTCCGCCGAACCTGGCAATGCCATGCTCGATGTGAACCACATAGTCGCCCACTGTTAGCTCGGAGAGAACTCCTGCCTTGTGTGATGGGTACCGTCTTATATATCGCCTCTTTTTAGTGAATCCGAAAATCTCGGCATCGGTAAAAAGGGTAAGCGAGCCCGTTACCCATCCCTGAGACAGCGAGCCCTCAACCAAGGCGATAGAGCCTTTTGGAGGTGGTTCCTCCAGTTGCGTTAGCGACGGTGCAATGATATCCTCTTCCTCCAGCAGCTCGGAGAGCCTTCTCGCTTGATGGGATATGATGACAATGCGCTGCTTTTTCTTGATCATTTCTTTGGCATCTTCGACGAACACCCCAAGCCTTCCACCATAAGCAGGCGCAGAGGTGAAGGCGATTGCGGACTCAGATGGTTCCCCTTGCCATGATAAAAGTGATAGGCACCGCCCCATTCTCTGTATGCGGGGCGAAAGCTCACTCCAGGCAAGATAAGGGAGGGGGAAATCGCTGGGAAGTTCCCCCCGCCCTATCTGCTCCCGCCTAATCTGATTTGCCTGCGTATCCAGTTCCCCCAGCGCTTGCTCGATTTCGGCCGGCTGGTCAAGGATGAGAAGAGCGTTTTGTGGCAGATAATCCAATAGATTACCGCTGCTAACCGTAGCGCGATCCTTCAGGGTCGCTTTGGCGAGGTTAAAGCCTCGCCCTACATCTCCATATAAAGAATCTTCACTCGGTGGGACGACAGTGATTGAATCTACCAGCATTATAGAACGCTGGCTTAAGGGGTCGAACAGGCGTATACTCTCCACATTGTTGCCGAATAGCTCAATCCTCGCCGGCAGATCGCTTGACGGCGGATAGATATCAATAATGCCCCCGCGACGGCTGCAACTTCCCGGCACCTCCACCATGTTGTCCCACTCATAGCCCATATCAATCCATCCAGTGAGCAGTTTTTCCAGATTGACATTCATTCCCCGTCTGATCAACTGAGAGGCAGAGTGGAAATCGGCGGGGGGAAGGGTCTTTTGGGCTATTGCACGGGCTGAAGCGACAATCAGCGGGGCTTTACCATCGGAGCTCAAAATGGAGAGGGTCTTGATTCGCTGCTGAACTGTGGCTGGCTCGGAGGGGATACGTTCATAAGGGAGATAGTCAGGCTCAGGGAAGAGCTCAACTGAGGCGTCACCATACCAGCATTGAAGCTGGTCGTGAAGATGCTTCGCCTCACCGGGGTGCGGCGTAATCACAAGGATAGGTAACCCCAACCCCCATTGAAGAGCAGATAGCAAGAAGGGCTTGGCTGCATTTAGCACCACCACATTTTGCTCCCCCCCTCGCCTGATCTCCTCAAGGAGCTGGCGGTAGCCAGGCACATCATTAATTATCGATAACAAGTAAGCTAAGTTCATCCAAACACCTAAAGAGCTAGTCGCTTCTGACTAGCCCTGTCTCGATTCTAGCACAGCGCCCCTGAGAGGGCAAGCTCTGGTAAAACCATAAAAGTCTGGGGGTATCCACCAGAACACGCCCCAGGGTGGGCGGGTGGGAATCATGTACCATTCCGACGCACCAGTAATAAACGAATTGGCCAAAAATCCACCTCCTCCGAGATTCTTCACTTCGCTCAGAATGACAATGTGCCTTCGTCCCACAATGAAAGCATAACGTCGTGGACAATGTCACCAACCAGAGGCTGTTGAAAAATGTAGTTGCCCAATAAATTGGGCAACTGCGCCTGACAAATCAGGCAACTACAAAAATTTGGCAGCGACCAGAACATAACAGAAGCACAAGATACAGCCAACGCTAATCCCTCTCTCGTTAATGGAGAATTAACGAAGGGGAGTCCAGAGGGGGCTTCCCCTCTCGCCATAGGCGAGTCGCCTCTGGAGACTGGCAGGGGTTTGGGGGTGTCCCCCAGAAAAACATTTCAGGGCGGGCGGGTGGGCAAAACTCTATTTGCTTGTTGCAGCCATACCTTACTGATATAATGGCGGCGAAAAGGTGGAAAATGAGCTACCGCCGCATCATAGCTAAGTTTGGCACAAACCTGCTGACCGCAGGCACAGATCGCCTCGACCTTGAGGTAATGGCCACCCTTGTCGGGCAGGTAGCGAGGCTTCACCAGCAGGGACTGGAGGCGATCATTGTTACATCAGGGGCCGTCGCCGCCGGGCGGCAGAAGCTGGGACTTTCAAGGGAGGCCAAGGATGTACCCTCCCGTCAGGTGATGGCAGCGGTGGGGCAGAACGCTCTGGTGCAGTCCTACGAGCAGCTCTTCGGCTGGCACGGCATCACCGTTGCCCAGACCCTGTTGACCAAACACGACCTCAGCGACCGCCTGGGTTACCTCAATGCTCGCAACACATTTCTCGCATTGCTCGAGCTAAGAGTGGTGCCCATAGTCAACGAGAACGATGTTGTATGGGTGGACGAGCTTGAGGGGGCATATTTTGGGGACAACGACAATCTCTCAGGGATGGTGGCTAACCTTGTAGATGCCGACCTGTTGGTACTGCTGGGAGATGTCGCCGGGCTCTATACCGCAGACCCGAACAAGGACAAGAGCGCCAGGCTCATCCCTCGGGTGGATAGGATTGACGAGAAGATCGAGGACCTGGCCGGCGGCACCAAAGGCCGAGGGATTGGGGGCATGGTGACCAAGGTTCAGGCAGCCAGGCTTGCTACCGCCTCTGGTGCCACGGTCATCATCGCCGAAGGCAGAGAACATAATGTCCTCCTGAGGCTGGTGGAGGGCGAAGCTGTTGGCACCCTCTTTACACCGGCGACGAGCAAGATGGAGAGCAAGAAGCGCTTTCTGCTCGCTGGGCTTGCGGCGAAAGGGAGGCTGGTGGTCGATGATGGGGCGGTGAGAGCGCTCACCAAACAGAACAAGAGCCTGCTACCCGCTGGCATCAAGGAGGTCGAGGGCGAATTTGAGCGTGGCGATGCGGTGAACATCGTTGATGCCAGTGGCGCAAGAATCGCCTGCGGCATATCGAACTATTCATCCGCAGAGGTTACCAGGATAAAGGGGGCTCGCTCCGACAAGATCGAGAGCCTTCTCGGCTACGGATACGGGGACGAGGTAGTGCACCGCAACAATCTGGTGGTTTTATAGCATTACAGGAGGGACGAGATGCAGTCGGACATAGAGGAGCTTGAGAATAAGGGGAAGGCGGCTAAGGCGGCCTCACGTAAACTGGCTCACCTACCTACGGAGGTAAAGGACAAGGCTCTGCTTAACATAGCCGCAAGCCTCATCTCCAGGGAACAGGCGATCCTTGACGCAAACCGCCTCGACTACGACCAGGCGAAGGCAGCAGGGATGGACGAAGCTATGCTTGATAGGCTGATGCTTGACCCAGGCCGCCTTCAAGGCATCGCCGCCGACGTGCGCGCCGTTGCCTCACTTCCCGACCCCATTGGTGAGGCCTTCGATACCAGAACCCTGCCCAATGGGATGCGCATCGAGAGGAGAAGGGTGCCCATGGGGGTAATCGGCGTCATTTATGAGAGTCGTCCTAATGTCACTGTCGATATATCGTCGCTGTGCTTAAAATCGGGGAATGCCGTTATCCTCAGAGGGGGTAAGGAGGCGCTACACTCCAATAGCGCCCTGGCGCGGATGATAAAGGAAGCCATCCACCAAGCAGGGGTTCCTCAGGATGCGGTGCAGTTTATCGAATCAACAGAGCGAGAGTTGGTGAGCCAAATGCTCAAGATGAAAGATAGCATCGACCTCATCATCCCCCGCGGCGGTGAGGGGCTGGTGAATTTTGTTACCGAGAACGCTGTCATGCCGGTGCTTGCCAGTGGCGTTGGCATCTGTCATACCTATGTGGATAGCGCCGCCAAGCTGGATGAAGCAGTTGCCATAGCCTATAACGCCAAGGTGCAGCGCCCTACGGTCTGCAATGCCCTGGATTGCCTCCTGGTGCACAGCTCCGTGGCCGAGCGTTATCTACCGATGATCGCCGAAGAGTGGATCAATGCTGGTGTTGAGATGCACTGCGACGAGCGGGCCTTGCGGATTCTATCCTCATTCAAACCCGTTCCGGCGACCAACGCTGACTGGGGCAAAGAGTTCCTTTCCCTGGTCGCTGCGGTAAAAGTGGTGGATTCCATGGATGAGGCGCTGGAGCATATCGAGCGCTATAGCTCAGGGCATTCCGAGGCTATCATTACAGAGGACTATACAGCGGCGATGCGCTTTCTGGAAGAGGTTGATGCTTCCTGCGTCTATGTGAATGCCAGCACCCGCTTCACCGATGGCGGTCAATTTGGGCTGGGGGCCGAGGTAGGAATAAGCACCAACAAGTTTCATGCCCGCGGGCCAATGGGGCTAAAGGAGCTAACCACCTATAAATGGGTAATCATGGGGAGCGGTCAGGTCCGACCCTAGCTTTCCTTGAAACCAGTGCTCGAACCTCTTTCTCAATGCCTTCCGCCGTTAGCCCGTGCTGTTCTAGAAGCTCATTCGCCTTCCCCGAGGAAGAATAGTAGTCCTTTATAGCCATGAAGGACATCGGCACCGGGTGATGCTTGACGACCACCTGAGCAACCCTGCTCCCCAATCCGCCGTGCTGGAGGTGCTCCTCCACGCATAGGATGGCTCCGGTCTCATTTGCCGCCCTGATGATGGCCTCCTCATCGATGGGCTTGAGGGTGGACATATTGACCACACGCAGTTCAATACCCTGCTTCGCCAGAGCGTCGGCAGCCAGAAGTGCACGGTGCACCATCAGACCGCAGGCGATTACGGTGGCGTCCCATCCCCCCCTCATCATCACCGCCTTGCCCAGCACAAAGCGATAGTTCTCGTCAAAGACGACGGGTATTTTGGAGCGAGAGAGCCTAATATAGAAGGGGCCATAGGTGGCCGCTGCCGCCCTCACCGCGTGCGCGGTTTCAATGGCGTCAGCGGGAACGATGACGGTGAATCCGGGGAAGGAGCAATAGAGCGCCAGATCCTCGATGGAGTGGTGGGAACAGCCATCCTCACCCACACTAATGCCGCCATGAGTTGCTACGATCTTCACGTTTTGATGCGGCTGGGCGATAGACATGCGAACCTGGTCATAGCACCGGCCAGAAGCAAAAACGGCGAATGTGCTGGCAAAAACGGTCTTCCCCGAGGCGGCAAGGCCAGCGGCAATCCCCATCATGTTCTGCTCGGCGATACCACAATCGAAGAATCTCTGGGGAAACTCCCTGGCGAACAGTTGAGTATAGGTGGAGCGAGACAGATCGGCATCGAGCACCACGATGTTCTCGTTCTCTTTGCCCAGTTCGAGGAGTGTCTTTCCGTATGCCTCCCTGGTGGACATCTCCACAGTCATCACTCAAGCTCCTTAAGCGCCTGCTCCGCCTCATCAGCAGTGGGAGGTCGTCCGTGAAATTCCAGGTTATTCTCCATGAAGCTGACCCCTTTGCCCTTAGTCGTATGAGCGATAATAGCTATTGGCTTTCCCTTCATCGTCTTCGCCTCTTCGAGTGCCGCCAGGATTTGGGTCAGGTCGTGCCCATCTACATCGACAACATGCCAGCCAAAGGAGCGCAACTTCTCGCCCATGGGTTCAGTATCCATGATCTCGTACGTCCAGCCATCGATCTGCTGTCGGTTGCGGTCGATGATAGCGACGATGTTGTCAACTTTGAAATGGGCAGCAGACATCGCTGCCTCCCACACTTGCCCTTCCTCACATTCGCCATCCCCAAGAAGCACATATACACGGTAGTCTCGGCGGTCGAGGCGAGCGGCAAGAGCCATACCAATGCCAGTCGACAAGCCTTGCCCCAGCGCACCGGTGGACATCTCCACCCCAGGGGTAGCGGTCATGTCAGCATGACCCTGCAACCTGCTGCCCAGTTGCCTCAAGGTCAACAGTTCCTCGGTGGGGAAGTAGCCCGCCTCGGCAAGAGCAGCATAGAGCAATGGTGCGGCGTGCCCCTTGCTCAGCACGAAGCGGTCTCGATCAGTCCAGTGAGGGTTTTGAGGGTCGTAGCGCAAATGGTTGAAGAAGAGGGCGGTGACTATCTCCACTGCTGACAGGGAACCACCAGGATGACCGCTGCCCGCCTTCGCCGTCATACGGATGATATGGCGTCGTAGTGTTTTCGCCATTTCCTTCATCTCGTCTATGGAAAGAACTGGTGCTACCCCTGTAGAAGAAGCAGCCTCGGCTGCCGAATTTGGTGCCGAGGCTGAAATTTCCGATGATTCTCGATTGAGGTTCTGCTCTGATGCAGGCAATCTACATCTCCTTACCCGGAATGCTATTATAATATAGTAATCGAGACGGTCTGTCTACAGTTTATTCTCACCAATTTTTTCTGAGCCAAGGCACCCCATCTTTGGAGTGAATCCGTGTTGTGAGCCAGAGTCCTATTTTCATTGCTACCCTTCACTATGTGAACGGGAAGAATCTCATGTCTCGCCAACACCCCCAGATTGCTTCACTAAGTTCCCTCACATCGTTCAGGACAAGCCTCGCAATGACATTTTGGTAACACCCGTACTACAGCGCGCTACTGGGGAAACCCAAGATCTGCGCCTAGTCACCTTACCCCCTCTCCTCAAGGAGAGGGGGGATAAATATAACTAGGGGACACCCCTAGAACCCCGGAAGGGTGAACGCTGCATCCCGCTTTTCCTTCCCATCTCCCTAGATGGTCGAAGACTCTACCAAAGGCAGGCGCTCGCCACGGCGAGTCGGTGTCGCCTGAGGCGACCCTCTGGAGACTGGCGAGCAGAGGGATATGGCCTGTCCTGAGCCTGGGCGGTAGAACAGCTCCGCCAAGGGAGGGCAGATACCTCTGCTTGACCACGATCGAGATTAGCCTTACAATTTAAACCGTGATTATCGACTTCCACACGCATATCGTTCCCCCCTGGATAAAGGAGCGCCGTCAGGAATACCTGGGGCGCGACCCATTATTTGACCATCTATACTCCAACCCCAAGGCGAAGCTGGTTACCGCTGGTGAACTGGTCGCCAGTATGGACGATGAGGGCATCGGCATCTCGGTCGCCCTCAACATTGGCTGGGTAAGCCATGAGCTATGCCAGGAGACTAATGACTACATCATGGAAGCTGTGAGCCGCCATCCCAAGCGCCTGATCGGGTTTTGCGCCATCCAACCAAAGGCTGGGGATGCAGCCATTGCCGAACTAGAGCGCTGCGCCAAAGGCGGTCTAAGAGGCATCGGAGAGATGAGGCCCGATGTTCAAGGATTCGACCTGGGGGACGAGGCGACAATGGCACCCGTCGTCGAGGCGGCAAATCGCCACGGTATGATACTGCTCACCCATTCCTCTGAGCCTGTGGGACATCAGTATGCGGGAAAGGGAGAGGTCACCCCTGACATTCTCTATAGATTCATCAGTCGCTTTCCACAAACCCCGTTCGTTTGCGCCCATTGGGGCGGGGGGCTGCCCTTCTACGCCCTGATGCCAGAGGTGGCAAGTGCCCTGCACAACGTTTTCTTTGATACTGCAGCCACGCCCTTTCTTTACCGCTCCGAGATCTTCAGGTATATCACCGAGATCGCCGGGCTTGACAAAATCCTTTTTGGCACCGACTACCCGTTGATGCCTCAAAGCAGAGTTATCAAGCAGCTTCGCTCCCTGGACATGGGGATGGATGCTGAAGACTTGATTCTGGGAGGCAATGCGAAGAGGCTTCTTGACTTATGACGGAACAGATTCGAGCCTTCATCGCCATCGAGATGGCCGACGCGGTCAGAGCCAGCCTTTCCTCGCTACAGGGCAGGCTGAGACCGCACGAACATCCCTATGTGAAGTGGGTTGACCCCAAGGGCATTCATCTCACCCTGAAGTTTCTGGGAAATATCGAGCAACAGCAGGTGTCCCAGATAGAAGAGGCCATTTCACAAGCCTCTCAGGGGGTATCCCCTTTTCAACTCCAACTCGGCGGATTGGGCGCCTTTCCAAACCTAAGACGGCCGCGAGTTATCTGGGTGGCGATGACGGGAGAGATAGAGCGGCTTGTGACTTTGCAGAAGGGCATTGACCAGGCCCTTGTTCCGCTCGGTTTCGCCATGGAATCGCGCCCATTTACAGCCCATCTGACCCTGGGGCGCCTCAGGGAGCGAGCATCACCAGAGGAGCGAAAAGGGATTGGGGAGCTCGTAATGGCCACACAGTTTGAAGCCGCTACAGCGATGACAGTGAATGAGATCATCCTGATGAGGAGCAGGCTCACTCCACAAGGTGCCATCTATAGTCGCATCGCCGAAATTAAACTAGCAGGTGACTTGCCAACATCTTTTCTTTAGTGTATACTCATTCTTTGATTCTAGGATGGGAGGTGGTTCTTGGAGAACAATTCATTGCCAAAATGCCAGAAGTGTAACGTCGGTGACTTGGTTCCATTGTCCGATTTTGGCGGTCAAGGAGCGGCAATACACTACAAGGCGTGGGTTTGCACAAACCCAGATTGTGGCTTCAACTTAAAGATTAGAAACGGCGACATATATGTGAACGAGCCGATTCTTAATGGTGAGGGGCACAACCCCAGACAGCGCTAATAAAAATACTTTCGTTCAAGACCTCTAGGCGATAGGCTTATTAGCCCAACAGTTTCATTGAAACAACTCAAAGAGGTGGCTGTTGACCTCCTCTTTCCTTCTAGTTGTGTCGGTTGTGGGGTAAGGGGGAGTTTCATTTGTGCTTCTTGTCAAGCAGCGCTTACCCCTCTGAAATTGCCGCTATGTAATAAATGTGGCAAGTCTATTTCCTCTGGCATCCTCTGCTCAGACTGCGCAAGTCGTCCTCTGGAGATCGATGGCATCCGCTCGGTTTTCCGCTTTGAGGGAACAATGCGCCAATCTATCCTCCAATTCAAATACAAAAATGTGAAGGCAATAGCTACTCCGTTAGCTCAATTAATGGCGAAATACTTGCGTGCCCACCCTTTGCCCGCCGACGCCCTGGTTCCTGTTCCGCTTCACCCCCGTCGGCTGCGGGAGCGTGGCTATAACCAGTCTTTTCTCCTAGCCAGGGAACTAAGCAAGATTACTTCATTGCCTGTAGTCGAGAAGTCGCTCGTTCGCCTTAAAAATACCCCTCCTCAAACAAGAACGAAAAGTGCCGAGGAGCGGCAAAGAAATATTGCCCGCGCCTTTGCCTGCCGAGACCGACGCCTGCGTGGAAAACGCATTCTCCTTATCGATGACGTATGCACCTCCAGCGCTACTCTCAATGCTTGTGCCATAGCATTGAAAGCGAAAGGCGCTGCCTCGGTATGGGGCTTAACGCTAGCAAGGGAGGTATGGTGAGCACTTGAGCTGCTCGCCTGCTGGGGGCCTTATATAGGTTGTTGACTGAGAAAGGGGTGGTGAAGTAAACTAACCGTCTAAACAAGATGTGAAACTATCGAATCGGGCTTGGTAGAGTTTATTATGAGGGAGAGTTAGTAGATTCAGAGAGCCACGCCAGAGAATTGCGTGGTTTTGTTTTTGAAGGAGCGATATGGATGCCTTAAGCAAGAGTGACCCAGAAATTGGTGAGGCGATCCGCCGGGAGCAAGAGCGCCAGAAACGGAATATAGAGCTTATCGCCGCAGAGAACTACGCATCGAGGGCAGTTCTGGAGGCTCAAGGCTCGGTGCTCACTGATAAGTACGCCGAAGGCTACCCAAAGCGCCGCTACTATGGTGGATGTCAAGAGGTTGACGTGGTGGAGGAGCTGGCTAAGGAGCGGGCGGAGAGGCTATTCGGAGCCGAGCATGCCAATGTCCAGCCTCATAGCGGAGCCCAAGCGAACATGGCAGCATACTTCACCTTGATTAATTATGGCGATAGTGTCATGGCGTCGAGGTTAGATCATGGTGGGCATCTAACTCATGGCAGCGCAGTCAATTTCTCCGGCAGGCTTTATCACTTTATTCCCTACGGGGTTAGTCGTGAGACAGAGCGCCTGGACTATGATGAAATAGAGCGGCTTGCTTTAGAGCATAGGCCCAAGCTCATTGTTGCTGGAGCCAGTGCCTATTCCAGGATCATCGACTTCAAGCGGTTTGGTGAAATCGCCGACCTTGTCGGGGCTCACATCATGGTGGACATGGCCCACATAGCAGGGTTGGTGGCTGTCGGGTTGCATCCATCCCCTGTTCCTTTCGCTGACATCGTCACCTCCACCACGCATAAGACGCTAAGGGGACCTAGAGGCGGCTTCGCCTTGTCGAAGGCGGAACTTGCTTCTCGCCTGGATCAGGCAGTTTTTCCCGAGACACAGGGCGGGCCCTTGATGCACGCCATCGCAGCCAAGGCGGTAGCCTTTGGCGAGGCAATGAAGCCAGAGTTCGTAAGCTATCAGCGCGCTGTAGTAGAGAATGCCCAGATACTGGCCAGTGAGCTTCAGAAAGGGGGGCTTCGTATCGTCTCCGGGGGTACAGATAACCATCTTCTTCTCGTCGACCTATCCAATACGGGCATCACCGGAAAGCAAGCTGAGGATGTCCTGGACTCTGTGGGGATCACGGTCAATAAAAACGCCATCCCGTTCGACACTAGCCCTCCTCAAGTTGCCGGTGGCATCAGGTTAGGAACACCAGCGGTAACCACTCGTGGCTTTGGGCCCGATGAGATGAGGCGTATTGCTAGTCTAATTTTGAAGATGCTGGCAAATATAGGTTGTGAGCAAATCTATAATGAGGTACGCCAAGAGGTGGCGGAGATTTCCAGTTGTTTCCCCGTGCCTGGCCTGGACTAGTTGTTGCTACGTTCTTTTCATGATATAATAGCCGACATGGAATT
Organism: uncultured Dehalococcoidales bacterium; assembly: GCA_964443325.1. Taxonomy (GTDB): domain Bacteria; phylum Chloroflexota; class Dehalococcoidia; order E44-bin15; family E44-bin15; genus DAOUVR01. The sequence goes on along the minus strand of CAYUCL010000008.1, from coordinate 31,348 downwards.
GGTAAATCGGGAGGTAATCGATTGCGAGACTACGAATTAGTAGTCATCATCAGCCCGGATGTAACCGATGAGGATACTCCTGCTATGTTGGAGAAAATGAATCAATTCATCACCGACAGGGGTGGTTCAATCACTGAAGTGAACCAATGGGGTAGAAGGAAGCTCGCCTATCCAATAGAGAACTTTATGGAAGGCAATTATGTGTTGACGCAGTTCAAAATGGAGCCAAAGCAGACTGCAGAGCTTGAAGCAAACTTGAGGCTCACAGAGGAGATACTGCGTCACCTTCTGGTCAGATTGAATGATTAGAGAAAAGGAGTCAAGAGAGATGGCAAGCTTGAATAAGGTGATGGTTATTGGCAATCTTGGCACCGACCCTGAGATGCGTTTCACCGCCGACGGCAACCCTGTAACTACATTCCGCATCGCTTCCTCCTGGACATACACCAGTCCTGAGGGGGAAAGAAGGCAAGAGACAGAGTGGTTCACCGTGGTTACATGGCGAAAGCTGGCGGAGACTTGCAATCAGTTCCTCGCCAAGGGAAGGCGGGCATACGTTGAGGGAAGAATAAAGACCCACACCTGGGAAGGACAGGATGGACAGAGACGCTTCCGCAATGAGATTGTGGCCAATAGGGTAATCTTCCTCGACCGTCCCGGGGCTGCTCCTCTACCAGAGGATGGCGGCGAAGAGGAACTTCAGCCAGACGAGCTTCCCTTCTAAGTAAAAATTGTTAACTAGGACAGGTGGCCAATTAAATGCGAAGAAAGCCCCCTAATAAGGGAAAATATGGTGCTAAAGGTCGCAGGAAGTTTATCCCGAAGCGCAAGGTCTGTGCCTTCTGCGTTGCTCATGTTGATACTATCGATTACAAGGATCCAACGAAGCTCCGTCGCTACATCTCGGATCGAGGGAAGATTGAGCCTCGGCGCAGAACCGGTACCTGTGCCAAGCACCAGAGAGCGTTAGCGATGGCAATAAAGCGAGCTCGGCACCTTGCTTTGCTCCCTTTTACCCCAGCCCATATCCGTAAGACCGGTGGCGTTGGCATACGAGACTAGGCAATCTCGTCAGCTCAATGCCCCATATGGATAGGTTCTGAAACCCGCACGGTTGCTTGCGCTCAGTACAAGAAAATGGCGAGAAAAACGAAGTCGCCCCTGCCTCGAGAGGTCACCAAGCGTCGTCTCGCCCGCTGGCAAAAGGAAAGGCGCAGGCGGCGGATCACCATCGGCATCGGCGCTCTGGTTATGGTAGCCATTCTGGCGATTATCGGCTATGGAGTCTATGCCACCAGCATCGCGCCGGGAAGGGAGCGAGTCGCCACGGTTGGCAGTAAGACTCTGACCGTGGCGGACTATAAGACAACTCTTCTCCTATTGAGTAGTAACCAGACATCTGCTGAAGATGCTTTTACAGCATTGGTGAGCTATGAACTCATTAGGCAGGGGGCTGAAAAGCTTGGTATGAATGTCACCGATGATGAGATCATGCAGGAATTGAGAGCAAGCTTCACCGGTGAAGGCGAGGAGGAACTTACTGACGAGGAGTTACAGCGGCGCTACAACGAGACCCTGAAGTATCTACACGTTTCATCGGAGCAGTTTGATGAGGCATTGGCCACCCAGGTTCTGGCGAAGAAGCTTGAGGAACACATTAAAGGGGATGTACCTGAAGTTGGGGAGCTTGTCCCCCACGTTCACTTGCGGGCCATCCAAGCGACTACAGAGGAAGAGGCGGCAAACGTAACTGAGAGGCTGGACAGTGGCGAGGATTTCGCCTCGCTCGCCGCGGAATATGAGGGTGGCGACATGGGCTGGGTACCTCAGGGGCTGATGAGCCTGGAGATTGAAAAGTTCGCCCTCAACCCAGCAAGCGGCAATGTGAGCAAATACTTCGCCACGGTTGAGGGCTACTCCGTAATTCAGGTCGTGGAGACGGTCGAAGATAGGGAGCTTGAAGAGGGGATGCGGGATCAACTTCAAGATGGCGCATATGGTTATTGGCTTGAGGAACAGCGAGACGCGAAGGTGACCTGGGAGGTCTCGCAGGAGCGACTCAAAGAAATATATGATGAGGCCATGAAAGACATAACGAGGGGTTAAATGGGGGGAAGGGAGAGCATCGGGATTGGATTGATGGGGCTGGGGGTAATCGGCAGCGCTGTTGCCAATATCATCACTGAGAAGGCAGATGCCCTTGCTCTAGAGGCGGGCTGCCCGCTGCACCTAAAGAAGGTGCTGGAGAAAGACCTCGCCAAGACACGTACTTCGAAGATAGACCCCGACCTATTTACCACCGATGCGGCAGAGATCCTAGACAACCCGGAGATAGATATTGTAATCGAGGCTCTCGGTGGCGAACGCCCCGCATTTGATTTCATTAAGGAGGCCATCACAAAGGGGAAGTGCGTCGTTACCTCCAACAAGGAGGTCATGGCAAAACACGGCCCCGAGTTCCTCTCTCTGGCAAAAGAGAAGGGTGTGGACATCTTGTACGAGGCAAGTGTCGGTGGGGGTATCCCCTTAATCGCCCCCTTTAAGCAGGACCTTTTGGCCAACGATATCTCGGCTATCCATGCCATAATCAATGGCACCACAAACTATATCCTCACCAGAATGGCGGCAGAGGGGCTGGATTTCTCCATAGCCCTGGAAGAGGCGCAAAAGCTTGGTTATGCCGAAGCCGACCCCACCAACGATATAGAGGGCATCGACTCCTCCTACAAACTCACCATACTTGCTATGCTGGCCTTTCATGTTTTAGTTCGCCCCGAGGATGTCTATCACGAGGGTATCTCCCGCCTCTCATCCCGTGACTTCCGCTATGCTAGGGAGCTGGGCTATGAGATAAAGCTCCTCGCTATCGCCAAGGAGCAGGCTGACTCCGTTGAGGTTCGCGTTCACCCGGTGTTCCTTCCTCAGGAGCTGCTTCTGGCAAAGGTGGATGGTGTCTATAATGCGGTTCAAGTGGAGGGCGATCTGGTGGGACGGGTGCTTTTCTACGGGCAAGGAGCTGGTCCCTCGGCCACCTCAAGCGCGGTGATTGCCGACATCATCAATCTGGCACAGAGGATCAATCTGGGAGTAAGTATCACCCATCAATTAACGCTTAACCCCTCAAAAAGGCTCAAACCTATCTCAGAGATCGAGACCCGGTATTATCTCCGCATGAGCACCGTCGACCGCCCTGGGGTGCTGGCCAATATCTCTCGCATCCTCGGTGATCTGGGTATTAGCATCTCATCGGTGATCCAGAAGGAAAGCGATGTCTCAGCGGATGTGGCTGAGATCGTGCTCATGACCTACCCCGCTCAGGAGAGAGCGATGCAAAAGGCGATGGCTGAGATCAAGCGCCTCGATGTAGTCAGGGAGATATCAAACTTCGTCCGCGTCGAGGATTGAAGGAAGGTACAAAGGATGTGCTACCTTTCCCCTACATTGGCTGTAAAGGACATGAAGAAGACCATTGAATTCTATGAGAATTCCCTCGGCTTTAACGTGGGGATGGATTTCCCCGATGCAGACAACACGGAGTATGCCGACCTCTCTAGCGACGGAATGGTCCCGACGTTCAATCGGCCCTCCAAGACAGTGTAAATGACATTGATGAAACAAGGCGTTTTAGAAAGATACCGTGATTACCTCCCCATCACCCCCCAGACCCCCATCATCACCCTGGGAGAGGGGGACACACCCCTGGTGCGCTCGCGGCGTATCGAGAAGGAGTTCGGCTGTGAGCTTTACTTCAAGCTGGAGGGATGCAACCCCACCGGCTCCTTCAAGGACCGGGGGATGGTGGTTGCTGTGGCCAAGGCAGTGGAGGAGGGGAGCAAGGCCATTATGTGCGCCTCCACCGGGAATACCAGCGCCTCGGCTGCTGCCTTTGGGGCGCGCTTCGGGCTGCAGACCATCGTCATCATCCCCGAAGGCAAAATCGCCCAGGGGAAGCTGGCCCAGGCGCTTATCTACGGGGCAAAGATCATCGCCATAGACGGCAACTTCGACCAGGCGTTGAGTATCGTCCTCACCCTGACCAAGAAGCACCCCATTACCCTGGTCAATTCAATAAACCCCTACCGTATCGAGGGGCAGAAGACCGCCGCCTTCGAGATCATCGATGCTTTGGGCGATGCCCCGGACTATCTCTTCATTCCGGTGGGCAATGCCGGCAACATCACCGCCTACTGGAAGGGTTTTGTCGAGTATCATCAAGCGGGCCGCTCCTCCAAAAGGCCACGGATGATGGGATTTCAGGCTGAGGGGTCATCCCCCATTGTTCAGGAGAGGGTCTTTGAGCACCCCGAGACGGTAGCCACAGCGATCAGGATCGGCAATCCGGCAAGCTGGAAGGGAGCCACCGCCGCCAGAGATGAGTCCAGGGGAGTCATCGACTCGGTTACCGACGAGGAGATTCTCGCTGCCTATCGCCTGCTGGCCCAAGAGGAGGGCATATTCGGCGAGCCGGCATCGCCAGCATCGTTGGCCGGCCTGTTGAAGGTAGCCAAGGGCGGTCTCAGCCTGAAGGGCAAAATCGTGGTCTGCATTATCACCGGGACTGGATTGAAGGATCCCGACACTGCTATCGATTATGCCCAGCCTCCGGTGGCGCTTCCGGCAGAACTCGCCGCCATTGAGCGTGAATTAGGCTTGGGTTAATTTAAGGAGGTTGCCATGGCTAAAGCAAGTATAGAGGGCGCAGCGGGGTTTTCCCATCACTACCCGAAGCTAGCTACCATTGTTACCGCTAGTGCCAAGGGAAAGGACAACGCTATGGCGGTAGCGTGGCACTCGTCCATTTCGGCAAACCCTCCCCTGTACGGGGTTTCCATTGCCTCGGGCAGGTTCACCTATGAGCTACTTTTACAGGCTGGAGAATTTGGCATCAACTTCATGCCTATTGAGAAAGCAGAGCTTATTGCCGCGGTGGGCGGCAGCTCGGGGAGGTTGGTGGACAAGTTCGAGAAGTTCGGGCTGGAGAAGGAAACGCCGCTAAAGACGTCGGTGCCTATACTCAAAGATGCGTACGCTTCCTACGAATGCAGGTTGGTTGACAATAAGATGTACGGCGACCATGTATGGGTCGTCGGCGAGATATTAGCCACTCACTTTTACGAAGAGCTATTTACTGAAAAGCAGGGGCTCGCTCTAGAGCGATTCGCTCCTGCCCTTTATCTCGGGGCAGATCAATACACAACCGTGTCAAGAGATATTCTTAAACAACTAGACCGAAAGGTCTATGAGAAAGTATGAGAAAGGCTGAAAGGAAGGACGTTGGTTGACAAGAAGAAGATCGAGCAGGCAGTACTGACAATAATCGAAGCCATTGGGGAAGACCCAAATAGAGAGGGCCTGAAGGGGACCCCAAGACGCATCGCCGAGATGTATGACGAACTCTTCACGGGCCTCGGCGTCGACCCTAAGAAGGAGCTAGTGATCAGCTTTGATGAAGGCCACCATGAGATGGTGATTCTCAAGGACATACCATTCTACTCGATGTGTGAGCACCACTTTCTTCCCTTCTTCGGACTTGCCCACGTAGGGTATATCCCCAAGGGGCGCGTTGTAGGTGCTTCAAAGCTGGCCCGCGCCGTCGAAATCTTAGCGAAGCGTCCCCAGCTTCAGGAGCGGCTCACCAGCCAAGTCGCTGAGGCAGTTGTTGAAGCCCTGGCTCCCATCGGCGTGGGGGTGGTGATTGAGGCGGAACATATGTGCATGACCCTGCGTGGTGTGAAGAAGCCCGGATCGAAAATTGTAACCTCAGCTATGAGGGGGCTGTTTCGATCTAATCACGCCACCCGTGCCGAGTTCATATCTTTGGTACAGGGAAGATAGTTCATTCCTGTACGCGGAAGGATCTTATCGCCAGCGTTCCCATGATGAGGCCAAACAGGATAACCACCACTACATCCAAGATGATAGGCATGCGAAATCCGAAGAGGTGTATGCCGAACATAGCTGATTGCTGTGACCCCAGAACCGCCTGGCGCATGGCATCGATTCCGTAGGATACGGGATTGAACTTCACCGTGATGCCCAGCCAGGCAGGCAAGTACTGTGTGGGAAACATTGCCGGGGAGAGAAAGAATAAGGGAAACAACATCAGCGGCGCTACCATTCCGAATGCCTCTATCGTCTTTATGCGCGATGCAATCAGTATCCCCATAGAGGTCAGGGATAAGGCGACAACAAACATCACCGCTATCAGAGTGATAATGCCTCCTATCGACGGACTCACATGAGCAAATGGGATGAATACGAGCATTATCAAGCCCTGAATGGTGGCGATGGTAGCGCCCCCCAGGGCCTTGCCAATGGCGACAGCGGTGCGGCTTATGGGGGCGATCAGCACCTCCTTGAGGAAGCCGAACTCACGGTCCCACACGAGGGATACCCCTGTCATCATGGAGGTGAACAGGACAACCATTCCGATGATTCCAGGGTACATGAACTGGATGTAATCGAAGCCACTATCTCCCGTACCCCGCATCATGCTCGAGGCAATCCCCGTGCCGAATACAACCAAGAAGAGGAAGGGCATAACAAAGGTGGTGATCAGCCTTGCTTTGTCCCGCCAGAAGCGTAGCAGATCGCGATACCAGATAATGTATATGCCCCTCAGGTTATTCAACGAAACCTACCACCCCCTCCCCTGGTCTGCCGCATCGACCACTGCTTCTTCATGACCTCAAATCCTCCCGCCTCCTCACGGATCTCCCGACCGGTGAGCTTCATAAAAACGTCATCGAGCGTTGGACGTCGCACGCTGATGCTCTGCAGCCCACTTCTGAAATTGTTTACCAAGGTGGGGATGAACTCCTCTCCGTTCTGAATCTCGAAATTGACCTCATGTCCATCATGCTGGGCCTCGATGTTGTATTTATCGCGTATCTCCGCCACTGCTGCCTCGGTGTTCGCCGACTTCAGGGTAACGATGTCGCCCCCCACCATGCTCTTAAGTGCATCCGGGGTATCCAGGGCGATTATCTTACCGTAGTCGATAATGGCAATACGGTCGGCAACCGTCGCCTCGTCCATGTAGTGGGTGGTAAGGAAGACGGTGATATTCTCTTGCTTCCTCAGTTTAATAATGTACTCCCATATTCGGTATCTGGTCTGTGGGTCAAGTCCAAGAGTGGGTTCATCAAGGAATAGAACTTTCGGATAGTGCAGAAGTCCTCTGGCTATCTCCAGGCGGCGCCTCATTCCACCGGAATAATTCCGCACTTCGTCTTTGCGACGATCCCACAACTCAACCATCCTCAACACCTCCTCCATCCTCTTCTTTCTCAGGCTTCCCGGAACATTGTAAACAAAGGCATGGAAGTTTAGGTTCTGAAGCGCCGTTAACCTGACATCCAGAGCCTGATCTTGAAACACCAATCCAAGCGATTGGCGCACCTCGGTCTGCTGGCGGACCACATCGAATCCATTGAGCCTGGCGATGCCTGAAGTTGGTTTCATGAGGGTGCATAGGATGTTTATGGTAGTGGTCTTCCCCGCTCCATTGGGGCCGAGGAAGCCGAATATCTCTGCCTCCTCCACATCAAGGCTTATATCATCCACGGCAACTAGGTCGCCGAACCTCTTAACTAGGTGTTCCACTTCGATGATTTTAGTCATGGAGCCATCTTCCTATGATAACATTAGGATAGCTAATCTTACCACTTTCTCAGGCATCAGCAAATCCAACATTCAATTATGAATACGTATAAAATCATCTAGAGTTCCTTATGCAACAATAGGTGCAAACATGGTGCTTTCACTTTCTCTAATATGCTACCATCTTAAAGCTGCTTTTCGATTGTAAAAATGCCTATTTACCCTTCTTGCATTCAATAATAAATAATATCCACCAACTATCATGTATCAATGATCGGTGTGCATAGGGCCTCTTTCGTTATCAGGAAGGTCTCATTTTAACTATGCTTTTTTAGCTCCCCAACTATTCACACCCTTTGCACTCCATTTTCACTTATTCTGCACTATTTATTTAGTCAGCGCTCTAATACCAAAGACACAGTTTTCTAACATAATATTATTATGATTAAATTAATAATCTAATACATATAGTATAATAATTCTAATAATTTCGAGTATATCAGTTGAATAGAGGCTATATAAACAGTGATTGATCGAATAGAAATATATGTCAAGGCTGGAGATGGCGGAGATGGTGTAGTAAGCTTTCGCCGAGAGAAGTATGTTCCATTTGGTGGTCCAGATGGGGGTAATGGTGGAAAAGGAGGGGACATTTTGGTTGTTGCCGATAGGCAGCTAAGCACGTTGCACTCTCTGTCGAGAAGGAGATACTGGAAGGCAGATAAAGGTGGGAGCGGCGCTGGCAAGAAGATGCAGGGTAAGAATGGCAAAGACTTAGTAATCAAGGTTCCTCCAGGCACGCTCATATATAAGAAAAGCGATGATGCAAAGGTACAAATTGCTGATTTATTGGAGGATGGTCAGGTTGAATTGGTGGTAAGGGGTGGTAGGGGTGGTTTCGGAAATGCTCACTTTGCAACTGCAACTAGTCAGGCGCCACATATTGCTCAGAAGGGGGAGGTTGGCGAAGAGGTATGGATAGTCCTCGACCTGAAACTGATCGCCGATGTTGGCATAATTGGGTATCCAAACGTTGGTAAGTCAACGCTCCTTGCATCAGCGTCGGCAGCTAGACCTAAGGTTGCCGACTATCCATTCACAACGCAGGAGCCAGCTTTAGGGGTTGTAGAGGTGGGGAATAGTACATTCGTACTCGCTGAGATACCCGGCCTAATTAAGGGGGCTCATCGGGGCTCAGGTTTGGGACAATACTTCCTGCGCCACGCAGAACGCACCAAGCTCTTTATTCACCTCCTTGATGGCAGCTCAAAAATTCCCCTTGACGACCTGAATAGTGTGAATAAAGAGCTTGGCCTTTTCAATCCCCTTTTAGGTGAGAGGCCGCAGATTGTGGTAGTGAACAAGATTGATCTCCCCGATGTGGAGTCTCGAATACCTAAAATGAAGAAGGAGCTTGGCCTTATTGGCGTACCCATCTTCTTCATCTCGGCTGCAACAAGGAAGGGAGTGCCTCAGTTGATGGCGAAGGCTATGGAGATGCTTGATAGTCTGGTGCTTGAAAGACCACAAGAGGCCCCGGCATTGTTTCAGCCAAAGCCGCGGAAACACACAGTCACTGTTTCCAGGGATGGAGACACCTTTGTGGTCTCATCTCCAGAGGCGGAGAGGCTCATCGCAAGAATGGACCTCACCAGTTCGGAGGCACGCTCATATTTGCAAAGGCAGTTCGCCAGAATGGGGGTGGCTAGCGCCTTGAAGAGAGCTGGGGCAAAGCCTGGAGATACGGTGCGCTTTGGTAAAGTGGCGATGGAGTGGGAATAATGGACATAGGAGTGTTAGGGGGAACCTTCGACCCGATTCACAACGGGCACCTCATTATTGCAGAGGACGCTAGGGTTAAGCTAGGTCTAGAGCGGGTGTTCTTTGTGCCTGCAGGAGAACCTTGGCTCAAAGGGCATATTAGCATCGCCTCTGGAGCGCACCGACTAGAAATGGTCAGGCTCGCTATAGCCGCCAACCCACACTTTATTGTATCGACAGTAGACCTAGATAGATCAGGCCCATCGTATACAGAGGACACACTTACTGACCTGAGGCGCGACCTTGGAGAGGGCGTCAATCTTTACTTTATCGTTGGTATAGATGTACTGGCTGAGTTTCCAACGTGGAGGCACCCGGAGCGGATTGTCCAGATGTGTCACATGGTTGCGGCGAAGCGGCCTGGGTCACTGGCTATGGATACTGAGCCGATGGAGCGGCGTATGCCGGGGATTGAGAACAGAATAATATCTCTTAACAACCCATTGATAGACATCAGTTCCACTGATATCAGGCAGCGCATCGCCGCTGGTCTGCCCATCACAAACCTTGTTCCAACATCGGTGGAGCGGTACATAGTGGAGCACGAGCTCTATGCAGCCGTTTGACGGCCTCTTTGGCTGCCTTCGCTTTGTTAGCCTTATTCCACAGGTGAACGACTCTCATAGCTGGTATCACCTAGCAGCGCTGATACTCCACATTCAACTGACCATTGGTAGAATGCTCCTGCTGTTCATCACGGGATAAGAAGTCAGTGGTCCGTATGTCATAGCGAAGTTTGCCCCGAAAGAGTTTGTGAACACAATAAACCCATCTTCGCTAGTAGCTGTACACTGATGGCCCCTGGAGTTTATATTGAGTGTTATCTTATCTCAAGCATCTTTAATTGTCATTTATATATGTTTTACATCTGTATATATTGACAAATGGGAAGATATATGCTATTATCTTCTTCAATAACAACAATGGATAACAGAGCATAAGAATTATGCAAGGTCGGCGGTTTGTCTCGGCAAAGGCAAACCAGGAGTAATTGATGGACGCAAACCCACAGGATAAGCCTTGAGGTAGTGGGGTGAACCGGCTACCGACGGCGGATATAGTAACCTGTGGGAAATCGTCGTTGAAGAGCAGATTCCAGGCTTTTATGAGGGAAGGCTTGTCATCCTGTGATCAAATTTTATGGCCTTTTAATCGGAGCAAAATGCCGACAAGAGCTAAGAGACCAGAAGCGGTGGAACGTATCAAATAGCATGGGAGGCTGCATAAAGACCAACAGGTGGCTGGTGGTATATGCCTGAAATCGCTGGCCGTTTTGAAAGGGGCACAAAATGGGGGATCATGATAGTACGAAACAGCAAATCATAAATGAATTAATGCTAACGCCCCAACGCATTGCTGAACTTGCAGCAGCAAAAGACGAACTTACGTGGGCGTACGAGAGGCTTAATGGTCCAGAAGGTAGATTCAAGCTCTTGTTTGACCGAGTCTTCGATTGTCGCATGATTATAGATGAGAAGGGAGCCATAATCTACGCAAATGAAGCAGCGTGCAGGGTACTGGGGTATGAGAAAGAGCAACTCCTCAATTTAACTGCCAAAGACTTGTATCCTGACGAGCAAGAAGAAAAGATGCAAGCAACGGCCTCCAAGGTTCTGAAAGAAGGCATAGATTATGTGGGAGAGACTGAATTCATCGCCGTGAATGGTGAGGTGATAGCAGTCGAGGCAGGAGTAGTGAGTCTAAAGCTGGCAGACAGAAGTTACATCATCTACAGTTTCAGAGATATAACCGAGCGCAAGCGCATAGATGACGAAGAAGCAGATCATCTCTCTGACCTGATGTCTTTATCGAGGACGGCAATGGACCTGGTTGAGCTTTCAACGGAAGATGACATCTACCAGTTCATTGGACAACGACTGATGGAGCTTGCGGGCGACTCCGTCATCATCGTGAGTTCGTTTGACGAGGCATCTTCTACCTTCTGCCTCCGTGCAGTCCAAGGAGTTGGAGAACATATGGATAGTCTTCCTAAGATCTTGGGGAGGCAGCCTATCGGCATAACCACACCAATAAGCAAGGAAGCCAAAGTGGGCCTTACCAGTGGTAGGCTGGAGAAGGTGCCTGGAGGTTTGTATGAACTTGCCTCTGGTGGACTGCCTAGGTCTGTGTGCAATGAGATCGAGACACTTCTCGGTTTAGGTGATTTGTATGCTATGGGCTTTGCATGGAAGGGACAACTGTTTGGCAGTGCAGATGTCCTCACGCGCAGGGGAGTTGAATTGAGAAACCCAGGCATAATACAGACATTCGTAAGCCAGGCGTCGGTTGCGCTCCAGCGTTGGCAAGCTGAGGTGGCGCTACGGAAAGCTCACGACGAGTTGGAAATGCGGGTTGAGCAACGCACGGGAGATCTGGCGGATGCGATTGAGAAATTGCAGCTTGAGGTCACCGAGCACAAGCGGAGCGTGGAGGAGCTGCGAGTCAAAGATAGCGCCATAGCGTCATCGACTAACGCCATTGCTATATCCAACCTAGAAGGCAACGTAACTTATGTGAACCCTTCTTTCATTAGATTGTGGGGATATGAAAGTGATAAGGAGGTTGTCGGAAGGCCTGCTATAGAGTTCTGGCAAGCGGTGGAGCAGGTTGATGCGGCGATAGGGACAGTATCGGAAAAAGAAGGCTGGCAAGGGGAAGTAATTGCCTTAAGAAAAGATGGCTCAGCATTCGTTGCCGAGCTGTCAGCAAGTATGGTAGCAGACGGGGATGGCAATCCCATGTGCATGATGGGCTCCTTGCTTGATATCACCGAGCGCAAGCGGTTGGAGGAGATGTTGAGGGAATCCGAAGAGCTGTCCCGCGGCATGCTGGAGGGCGCCACAGTCGGGATGTACATTGTTCAAGATGGGAAATTCCTCTATGCTAACCCGCGGTTCGAGGAGATTTCGGGCTACACAATGGCTGAGCTTTCAGGGGCAGATTCTCTAGAGCATGTCCACCCGGATGATAGAGAGATGGTCAGAAAGAAGGCGACAGAGCTGCTAAAAGGGCGGAGCAGCACACCTTATGAGTTAAGGTATATATGTAAGGATGGGAGGACGTTGTGGTGTCTGGAGAGAGTAGCCTCCATCCTATACAAAGGAAAACCAGCAGCGGTGGGAAGCTTTATGGACATCACTGAGCGCAAGCTAGCGGAGGAGGCGCTGCAGGAAGAGAGTAACAAAGCGCAGAAGTATCTTGATATTGCAGGGGTTATGCTTGTAGTTGTTGATGCTGATCAGAGGGTCAGCATGATAAATAAAAGGGGCTGCGAGATTTTGGCATATAAAGAGGAACAGATAATTGGCAAGAACTGGTTTGAAACCTTTGTTCCCGAAAGAATGAGGGATGAAGTAGGAGGTGTTTTTGCACAGTTGATAGCTGGAGAAATCGAGCCAGGTGAATATTTTGAGAACCCTGTTTTGACCGGAAGCGGCGAGGAGAGGATTATTGCCTGGCACAATGCAGTGCTGGCCGATGATGCAGGCAACATCACCAGCGCCCTCAGTTCGGGAGAGGATATTACGGAGCGCAAGCGGGTTGAGGAGGCGCTTCAAGAGAGCGAGGAGAGACACCGGGACCTGATAGAGAACATAACCGATATCATCTACACTGTTGACAGAGATGGAACTGCGACGTATGTCAGCCCTGTCATAGAGTCATGCTTGGGATATAGTGCATCAGAAATCATGGGCCGCTCTTTTGCTGAGTTCATCTATCAGGACGATTTGCCGCGTGCTGTGGAGGGTTTTCAGCGTAGCCTTGCCGGCCATATATCGGTGGATGATTATCGTTTGTGGTCCAAGTCTGGCGAAATGCGTTGGATGCGCACTTCCAATCGTCCTATCTTTGAAGGAAATCGTGTGGTTGGGGCGCGTGGCGTTCTGTCCGACGTCACTGAGCGGAAGAAAGCCGAGGAGGCGCTGCAACATAGTGAGAGCCTGTACCGTCTTCTTGCCGATAACGCGTCAGATATTATCTGGACTATGGATATGAACCTGAGGTTTACCTATGTCAGTCCTGCTGCTACAAGCCTGTTGGGATACAGTTTTGAGGAAGCACTGGCTATGACGATAGAAGATTTATTGACTCCAGAGTCCGCTGAGGCTGCCACAAAGGCTCTGACCGAGGCACAGTCCCCAGAAAAGCAGGGGGAAGACCTGTTGAAGACGCGGACGGTGGAATTTGAACTCATTGCCAAGGAAGGTTCTAGAGTGTGGACTGAGAACAATATGAGGCTCCTGCTTGACCCGGATGGCCAGCGTGTTGGCATTTTGGGAGTCGCCCGCAACATAACCGACCGCAAGCAGGCGGATGAAGCGCTACGACACAGCGAGGAGCGCTTTCGCCGGTTTGTGCAAAGTGCACCCGATATCATCTTCCGGTGGTCGGTGGAAGACGGCCTTGAGTACGTCAGCCCCAGTGCTTCCAGGGTTACCGGATACACCCCCGAGGAACTAATAGCGGACCCAATGCTGGGATTTGAAATCGCTAAGGTAAGAGAGCTAAATACCGACGCAGATTACCAACAACTCGCAGTGGAAAGAGCCGCTCTACCCGCTAGGGAGGTTGCCTTCGCTCGGAAGGATGGAAGTGAGGCCTACCTGGACATACGGTGCGTACCCGTGGTGGACGATGAGGGAAGCCTGGTAGCTTTTGAGGGTATCTTGCGTGACATCACCGAGCGCAAGTGGGCCGAGGAGCAGCTGCGGCGGAGCGAGGAGTTTAGCTCCACGCTGCTGGCTAACGCCCCCAACCCCATACTGGTTATCAATCCGGACTCATCAGTACGATACGTGAATCCTGCACTGGAGGAGCTGACCGGGTTTACTTCTATGGAGCTTGTTGGCATTGGATCTCCATACCCCTGGTGGACGGAGGAAACACTTGAGGAAACCGGCAGAGACCTGGCGGACGCTATCACCAGGGGAGCACAGGGCCTTGAGCAACTGTGCCGGAAGAAGAATGGCGAGCGGTTCTGGATTGAGCTAACCTCCACGCCGATAATGAGTGATGGGGAGGTGAAGTATTACCTGGCAAGCTGGGTTGATATCACCGAGCGCAAGCGGGCCGAGGAGGCGCTCAGGCGCTCTGAGTATAAGTACAGGGGCGCAATTGAGTCAGCCAGGGACGGTATCCTGCTCGTTGATAACGACAGTGTAATACTGGATGCCAACAGGACATGTGTCAATGCAGTAGGCTATGAATATAAGGAGCAACTCATCGGCAGGAGTGTTTACGACATTGTCGCTAGGGAGACGCCTGAAGATATCCAAGAGCGCGTAGGCGAGATGTTGAACAAACAGGGCTACATTACCAACGTTGAGCTTATGGCACATTCCAGGGATGGGAGGGAGATTCCGGTAGAGGTAAACATCTCGCAGGTAGTTGATGAGAAAGGGCGGCCCACTGGGGCTATCATTGTTATTAGGGACATCACTGAGCGAAAGCGGGCAGAGCAGGAAATTCTACGCTATACCAAGAGCCTGGAGACGCTCCATACCATCAGCGCCACGGTGAGCCAGACCCTGGACCTGGATGAGATGCTGAACAGCGCCCTGGAAAAGGAGCTCGAGGTTATTGAG
The DNA here is from genome assembly GCA_964443325.1 of uncultured Dehalococcoidales bacterium. GTDB lineage: Bacteria > Chloroflexota > Dehalococcoidia > E44-bin15 > E44-bin15 > DAOUVR01. The sequence goes on along the minus strand of CAYUCL010000008.1, from coordinate 16,340 downwards.
ATAGATGCAGGCTATATACATCTCTTTGATAAGGAAAAGGGCGAACTTGTCCTGAAGGCCCATCGGGGAGTATCTGAGCAGCACGTTGCATCTATAGAAAGATTAGAGGTGAGTGAGGAGGCTATGGAGCGCTGGCAGAAATATCCCGAGCCTGCCTTCAACACGCGCCTGATTCTAACCGAGAGTGCCCGCGATGTAGTGACGCCTGCAGCGAGAAAAGAGGGCGTGGCAACCAGTGTGTCAGTGCCCCTATGGTCCAAATCCGGGATGCATGGAGGTTTGACCCTTATCAGCCGCACACCGCGTCGCTTCTCGCCGGAGGAGTTGGAACTCCTCAAAGCCATCGGCAATGAGATAGCGGTGGGCATAGAGAACGCTGGGCTACTGGAAAAGACGAGGGAGCTATCGGCGACTGATGAACTGACCAGGCTGTTCAATCGCCGCCAGTTCTACGACGTGCTTGAGAGTGAGATGAACCGCATGCAGCGCTATGGTGGCTGCTTCACCCTGGCAATGCTCGACCTCGATGACTTCAAGGAATATAACGACAGGTTTGGGCACACCAATGGCGATGCCGTCCTGAGGTCTCTTGCCCAGATGCTCAAGACAGTATTGAGGAAGCCCGACATGGCTTTTCGCTACGGGGGCGATGAGTTCACCATCATCCTGCCGGAAACGGACGCTGTAAAGGCGAAGAACATTGTGGACCGTATCAGGTCAAAGAGGTTGAAAGGGCTTAAGACCGATAATGAAGGTTTGGAACCCTGTCTCGGGTTCAGTGCTGGAATCGCTCAATTCCCTGAGAATGCTGAAACGGCGGATGGCCTGGTATTCCTGGCCGACACTGCCCTATACCGTTCCAAGAGGGGGGGAGGAAACAAATCTACACTGGTATCTGACTTAGGGGATCTGCCATCAGACATAATAGACAGTGCGACCATGGACCAGGTATATGCCTTGGCGGCAACGGTAGATGCCAGAGACCCACATACCTACGGGCACTCGAAGAGGGTCGCTACAATATCGGAAATGATAGGTAAATCAATCGGGCTGTCAATAAGAGAATTGGCCGACCTACGCGCTGCTGCTCTCCTGCACGATATTGGTAAGGTGGGCGTCCCTGACTCAATCCTCACTAAACCTGAGAAGCCAGAGGAAAATGAATGGAAAATACTAAAGAAACACCCTGTTGAAGGGGCAAAGATCGTTGGCTATGTAAAGGAACTGGAGAGGTTAGTGCCCCTAATCCGGCACCACCACGAGTGGTATGACGGCAGCGGCTATCCAGATGGACTGAAGGGCGAGGCTATACCCCTCGGCGCTAGAATCATAAGTGTAGCTGATGCCTATGACACCATGACCACGTCGCGTCCCTACAGGGATATGGTATCTCAGGACGAGGCTTGCGAGGAGCTCACTAGATGTTGTGGAACCCAGTTCGACCATCAGCTTGTTGACGCGTTCCGGCGGTCTCTGAATGAGGCTACCGTGCCGGCTGCTACCCAAAAGAGTTCGCATCTGTAGTCCCGGCATACCGACAATTCCATATATGGTATTTGTAATGTAACGAAGCATATCTACAATAGCGCATAGTATTTATTTGCAACTTAAGGCTCTATCCCGAGAAAGGCAAACCACGGGAAACCGTGGGACGCAAAGCCACGGGTCTGAGGTCGGGAAGATTCAACCAAGTGATGGCCGGGCTGCCGAAGAGAGAGCCGATTACTATGAGCCTTTCTCGTTGGAGAAGGGCTCGTATGATTTAAACAGGATGAATGACCGAGATAAGACACAAGAGCAACTAACAAGCGAATTGGCGGGGACGCGCCAATTAGTTGCTGAATTGCAAGCGTCAGAAGCGGAACGCCAGCGGGCGGAGGAGGCCTTACAGGAGTCCCAGGAACTGTCGCGAGGTCTGCTGGAGGCCGCAACGGTTGGAACCTATATTGTTCAGGATGGGAAATTCCAATATGTCAACCCCCAGTTCGAACGAATAACCGGCTACAAAAGAGATGAGGTTTTGGGTACATATTCTCTCGACTATGTTCACCACGACGATAGAGAGGTAGTCCGAAACAAGGCAGTAGAGCTTCTGAAGGGTCAGAGTAGGCTATCTTATGAGTTCAGGTTTATTCACAAGGACGGTAGTCCATTGTGGATTCTGGAGAGGGTCGCCTCTATCGAGTACAAAGGAAGGCCGGCAGCCGTCGGAAGCTTTATGGACATCACCGAGCGCAAGCAGGCGGAAGAGACGCTATATGAAAGCGAAGAACGCTTCAGAGCGCTTATCGAGAACGCCCGTGACGCTATTGGCATTATTGATGCTGAGGGAATAATGGTCTACGAGAGCCCCTCCGTTGAACGAATACTGGGCTACGGGCCAGAGGAGTTGATTGGCAAGTCCGTGCTTGACCTTATCCACCCGGATGATCTGCCCGAAGTCAGTGCCAAGTTTATCGAGATCCTTGGTAACCCTACGGTGGGTGGGTCAATGCAACTGCGTCTTCGACATAAGGATGACTCGTGGCGCTGGTTGGAAGGTTGGGCCAACAATCTCCTCGACAATCCCCGGGTGCAAGGGATTGTTGCCAATTATCGTGACATCACCGAGCGCAAGCAGGCGGAGGAGGCGCTGCACCAGTCAGAGGAAAGGCTCAGGGCGCTGATCGAGAACGCCCCCGACTCGATTCATATCCATGACCTTGATGCCAGGTTCATCGATGCCAATAAAAAGTCAGAGGAACTGGTGGGCTACTCCAGAGACGAGCTGGTGAGCAGCAATTTTCTTGAGGTAGGACTCCTCCCAGAGGAATATATAGCCAAGGCTGCTGAGCTTCTGGAGAGAAGTAGGAGAGGCGAACCGACAGGCCCTGACGAGCTGGAGCTCATCAGGAAGGACGGCTCCCGGATCACGGTGGAGGTATCAAGCTTCCCGGTGCGAAGAGGGGACCGCGTCGAAGTGATCAACATCACAAGGGATACAACCGAGCGCAAGCGAGTGCAGGAGGAGATGCTGCGCCACAGCAAGCGTCTTGAGGCGCTAAATGCCATCAGTGTTGCGGTGAGCCAGAGTCTGGACTTGAACGAGATGCTGAACAGCGCCCTGGAGAAGGTGCTCGAGGTTGTCGAGGTAGAGGGAGGCTATATTCATCTGTACGACAGGGAGAATAGGGAGCTGGTTCTCAAGGCGCACCGCGGTGTGTCTGAGCAGTATGTTGAGGCCATAGAAAGGATGGAGCTGCGTGAGGAAGCTATTGAGCTCTGGCATGAGTACCCCGAGCCTGCTTTCAGAGCGAATAAAATCATAACCGAGGAGGCAAATGCAGCAGTGACGGTGGCCGAGGAAGCAGAAGGCTCTGAACTCTTCCTGGCAATCCCTCTGTGGTCCAAATCCGGGATGCATGGAGGGCTAACCCTTGTCGGCCGCACACGCCGTCGCTTCTCCACCGAGGAGTTGGATCTTCTTAAGGCCATCGGCAATGAGATAGCGGTGGGCATAGAGAACGCCAGGCTAGTTGAGAAAATGAGGGAGCTATCGATAACCGATGAGCTGACCGGGCTGGACAATCGGCGCCACTTTTATGAGGTCATTGAGGCTGAGATGGGTCGCACGCAACGCTATGGCCACAGTTTCTCTGTGGCAATGCTCGACCTCGATGGGTTCAAAGAATACAATGACAGGTTTGGGCACACCAATGGCGATGCCGTCCTCAGGTCCCTTGGCGAAGGCCTCAGGTCGTCGTTGAGGAAGAGCGACATGGCCTTCCGCTATGGCGGTGATGAGTTTACCATTATCCTGCCCTCAACGGATGCTGACAGAGCTAAGAAGATTGTTGACCGTATCAGGTCAGAGTGGTCACAAGCGCCTATAATGAAGACTCTCCTGCAGGAAAGCCGTTTTGGGTTCAGCGCTGGAATCGCTCAATTCCCAGAGAATGCAGAGACGGCGGACGGCCTGGTCTTCCTGGCTGATACTGCCCTCTACCGTGCCAAGAGAGAGGGAGGATACAAGACTACGCTTGTATCTGAACTGGGAACACTCGCATCCGGTGCCATAGATAGGGATACACTGGACCATATCTACGCCCTGGCGGCTACAGTGGATGCCAGAGACCCGTATACCTACGGTCACTCGAAGAGGGTCGCTGCCATATCGGAAATGATTGGTAGAGCCGCACGGCTATCACGAGATGAACTGGCACAGCTACGCGGTGCTGCCCTGCTACACGATATTGGCAAGGTGGGGATACCTGACGCAACCCTGGGTAAGCCCAGCACGCTAACAGACGGCGAATGGGAAATGATTAGGAAACATGCTGCCGAAGGGGCAAGAATAGTAGGTCATGTTAAGGCACTGGCAGCGTTGGTGCCTCTAATCAAGCACCACCATGAATGGTATGACGGCACAGGCTATCCAGACGGGCTTAAGGGTGAAAGAATACCCGTTGGCGCCAGGATCATAAGCATAGCTGATGCCTATGATACTATGACCACCCGCCGCCCTTATAGGGAACCCGTTTCCCAGGAGGAGGCACTCGGGGAGCTCAGACGGTGCTGCGGCACGCAGTTCGACCCTATCCTTGTCGGGGTGTTTGGGGAGGCGATCAGGGGGGCTGTCTGGCGGGGCCCAGAAAAGAAAAAGTCCCCATCTTTAGCTAGAAAATAGTCCCTGGGAAGTCCTCCCTCCCCTGGCCCAACGTAGCGTCGCCACTCAATCTCTCTGGGGGGTAGGTTGGAGCATCCGCTCCAACCCTACCTTGAGCAGATGATCAAGGCTAACCTATTTTGGTAAGCGCCCAGATATGATCGGGGCAACTATAAATGAACGGGGGTGAGAAATGTAGTTGACCAATTCATTGGGCGTGCGGGCATATGTCATTATAAGTAAGGGCGGGTTTGAACCCGCCCCTACAATTGGTTTCGCAAGGAATGGGCGCTTTGTTACTACCAGTGGCTATATATCGAGGTTCTTTACGCTCTTGGCGTGGGCCTGGATGAAGGCTTTTCTCGGCGGCACCTCGTCCCCCATGAGGGTCTCGAAGATCTTGTCCGCATTGACTGCATCGGACACATTTACCTGAAGCAGGCTCCTCGTTTCGGGGTTCATGGTTGATTCCCATAGCTGCTGGGCAGTCATCTCCCCCAGCCCCTTGTAGCGCTGAATATCCACCTTGCCCTTAGCTTTCTTCGCCAGCGTTTCCCTATCCTTCTCCGTATAGACCCAGTGCTTCTCCTTGTCGGCACTGACACGGAACAGGGGTGGCTGCGCGATATACAGGTGGCCTTCATTGATAAGCTCCGCCATATGGCGGAAGAAGAAGGTGAGGAGCAGGGTACGGATATGAGCGCCATCGACGTCGGCGTCGGTCATGATAATGATGCGGGCGTAGCGCAATTTCGACAGGTCCATCTCGCTGTCAATGCCGGCTCCCAGGGCGGTAATAATGGTGCGGATCTCGTCATGGGCCAGCATCTTCTCGGGCGATGCCTTTTCCACATTGAGGATTTTTCCCTTTAACGGGAGAATAGCCTGGAAGCGACGGTCTCTGCCCTGCTTCGCCGAGCCTCCAGCGGATGGACCCTCCACCAAGTAGATTTCGGACTTTGATGGGTCCTTCTCAGAACAATCGGCGAGCTTGCCGGGGAGGGTGCCGCCATCGAGTGATTTCTTTCCGATCACCAGGTCGCGCGCCTTTTTCGCTGCCTCACGGGCGCGCGCTGACGTAAGGCACTTCTCAATAATCCGTTTAGCGTCTGCGGGATGCTCATCCAGGTACTGTGACAGGCCTTCTACCACTACCGACTCTACGTGGTTCTTAACCTCGGGATTGCCCAGCTTTCCTTTTGTCTGCCCCTCAAACTGGGGTTCGGCAAGCTTAACGCTGACGATGGATACCAGTCCCTCTCTGGCGTCTTCGCCAACCAGGTTGGCATCCTCCTCTTTCAACAGCTTGAACTTTCGCGCCTCATCGTTTATGACGCGGGTGAGGCCGGAGCGAAACCCGGTGAGATGGCTTCCACCATCCTGAGTATTGATACAGTTGGCAAAGCTGAGGGCGGTCTCGGCGAAACCTTCGTTATATTGAAGGGCAACTTCAACCTCGGTGCCATTCACTTCCCTGGACAGATAGATAGGCTTATGGAGGACAGACCTGTTCTTGTTCAGATAGCGGGCAAAGCTGGCGATGCCCCCCTCGAAGTAGAAAGCTATCTCTCGGTCTGACCTTTGGTCTCGAAAGCAAATCTCCAGCCCCTTGGTCAGATAGCACATCTCGCGGAAGCGCTGTGCCAGGGCAGCAAAGTCATAATTCACGCTGCCGAATATCTCCTCATCGGCGAGGAAGGTGGTGATCGTACCTGTATCCGACGTCTCGCCCACCTGCTCTACTCCGTTCTGGGCTATGCCGCGGCAGTACTCCTGAGAATAAACCTTGTCGTCTCGCCTGACATCAACCTTGAGCCATGAAGAGAGGGCGTTTACCACAGAGGCGCCAACCCCATGGAGGCCTCCTGAGACCTTGTAACCCCTGCCACCGAACTTAGCCCCGGCGTGGAGCGTGGTCATAACCGCCTCTAAGGCCGAAGTGCTGGTTACCGGGTGAATGCCAATGGGGATTCCTCTTCCATTATCGGCCACCTCAACCCGGCCGTCATCAAAGATGGTAACGGTCACCCTGTCGCAGTAGCCTGCCATCGCCTCATCAATGCTGTTATATACTATCTCATACACCAGGTGATGAAGCCCTTTTGGCCCGGTGCTGCCAATGTACATACCAGGGCGGCGGCGCACCGCCTCAAGTCCGCCCAGTACCTCGATGTCTTCTGCAGTATAGTTATTCTCTTCCATTGTCATTCTGTACGCTACGCAGTATTTCCAATGAAAAAATAAAGCTTCGCCGAGGCCATAAATTAGCTATAGCGAAGCCACATAAGATAATTGTCAGGATATAAGTTGGGTACATCATAATATTATAACACATATGGGCGCTCCTGTGAAGCTGATGACTTGTGCTTTATCTTCCATCGGACAAAGTTCAGGAAGGGCAGAAGCTCAGATTTTTCCTCCTCGGTTAGCTGAGAAAAAGGGTCAGCCAGGAATGGTGGTGGTTCCTCTTTGAGGGAAGCGACGAGGTCCATAGGTATTCGATCCAGGCACTTGCACAGGTCAACGTAGCGCACATACCAAGCTTGCCGTCTTTTGGCTTCCTCTTGCCTTGCTCCACCTGGTATACAAAGCCTGCTGTGACATCCAGATTCTTTGCGATGTCCTCTACCCGAGGTAGCCGACCCGTATGTTCGTCGCGTAGCCTGCTTCTTGCATCTCGAAGCAGGTTGCCAAGCTTGGGGTAAGTATATCGCTTGGACGGATTCTTCGGTTTCATAACGTTTATTATTATACCAAATTGTGCAAAATGTCAAGTTGAAGTATTGACATTCTAAACCAAATGGTGTAAAATGCAAAATACCACCCCCACCCGAGAGTAGTTCTGCGTCCTTCCGCCGAAGGACCCCAGACCGCCGACAGAGGGGTCGCCTAAAGCGACCCCTCCGTGTGTCCTTCACTTGTGAAGGATAAGCGAAGCAACCTTCTTTGACATCCTTCAGCGGGTAGCCTTAGGCTACTCATTGTCTGGTTCCTTCGAGTATGACTTTGGAGCCTGTATTTAAATAAAGTATTAGAGCTAATAGGGATATCTTGGTAATCTTGTCTGTGGTGTTGTTCCATCGTCCTGATAAATGGCGAAACTGGATAGCGCCTACGCCTGCGATAGAGATGTAGTCCTTCTCAGTACCGGCCTCGAGGTTTTGTATCCATACTACGGATGGTGCGAAGTGTGTAGAGTCTACCGTGGCAACTACTGCGTATGTATAGGACATGAAAGTTGTTGTTGTAACCGTTGATCCACTTGCCAATATTTCACGGATGTCATAATTAGGTCCAGAATCATCATTAAATCTTAGGGCTATCGATAGGACGCCAGGGTAGGTACGCTGGCAAAAGATAGTCATGCGGAAGGCATTAAAATCGGTAGGTATATTGGTGAAGTCGATGGTTGACGCTGCTGCGGTTAGAGTCTTGGATTCTATTAGCTCCCAGGCGGTATTTCTAAGAGGGACGGGGGCTGACGCTACGACGGCAACTACGATGGCATCGTTGGGGTTGGACTCGTCGAGGAAGAGGACGGCGCAGGTGCGGCCGGCGAGCATCTCGGAGGGTGGGATAGCGTGAGATACGGGGACGGCCTGTAGCCAGGCAGAGAGGCTGCCAACTATCTGAACAGTTGCATTATAGGTGGTGGCATCGAATGACTTGATAATACCTTTTTTGATCATTGTAATCCCCCTTCAGAGGTGTGAAGGAATCCTTCCTTTACAAAGCTGAAGGAGAGGACTCCCCCAGCCCTCATAGTTTTAATCCCCCTAACTCCCCCTTTGATAAAGGGGGAGTTTATGGCGCTCCGATTTTAGTCATTGTAATCCCCCTTCTGAGTTGTGAAGGAATCCTTCCTTTACAAAGCTGAAGGAGAGGACTCCCTCAGCCCTCATAGTTTTAATCCCCCTAAATCCCCCTTTATCGAAGGGGGAGTTTATGGCGCTCCTAAAGCTAGTTTCAGGGTATATTTGGCCATGGAAGGTGCCCCATGTATGGTTTAAGGCTAAAACACGTCGTTTTGAGGCGTCTAGGCCTGCCTGAGGAGATGAAATGCCGATAGCATCGTAGAGGTCCTGGCCACAATTCATCGGGACAAGAATGTGGCCGCCTTGGGCTTCCATCTCGGCTTCCCTCAAGATTCCCTGACCTCGCTGATGGGCTTTCTCTGTGGTATCTAGATTCATATCGCGGACTTGGGACAGTCGGTCGTGGACTTCTTCGATTGCATCCCAGTTCCAGTCCTCGGTCATCAGGTCATAGCCATATACCTGGGCTCTGTTAGTGGATTGGGCATTTTGTCGATAGGACCCCTCGATTATTTTGTGATATCCTTCTGCTGCAGGACCATAGCTGTAAGAAGTGGTGTCACTTGATAGGAGGTTTATGAGGTAGGCGGTGTCGGTGACAAACATAATGACATCGGGAACCATATCGAGAAGGTGGCGAACGGCAGTGGCGCCACTCTCGCTGGGGTGAATGGTGAAAGCCGGGTACTGGAATATCGCATTTGAATATGAGAATGAGGAAAACTCCAAGCCAGCCCGGGCGAAGAGGAATCTGAGGAGCTGGAAGATATTGCTATCGCCTCCTTCAGCTGAAGAATTCCAGGTGAACTGCCTTCTGGCGCGCCAGCGGTTTAGCAGCGACCATCCGTCGTGGGCATAGAGGATGAACTCACTCCGCCCTCCCTTGGTGACATACTCCCAGCCATCGATCCAGAAGGCGGGCGCCAGTGATGACTTGGCGCCTTCGGTGGTGTGATAGCCGAGGTATAGATTTAATTTTGAGCTGAGGCTAATAGGGGCGAAGGAACCGAAAGCAATTGAATTGAAGCGGCCATCATCGTTGCGCAGGGTTAGCTCCAGCCGTCCTGAGAAGGGATGTATCTCGGACCTCATCTCGATAACATCATCGGTGACATCGACCCAGGCTGGGGAGATGGGTGCCCGCCAAACTCCGTAGGGGGCGCAAAGCCAGGCATATCCTTCACCTTGTGAAGGATGGTAGGTGAGCGCCACACCATATATGCATGATAGATTGAGAGGGACTGGCTCGCGCCACAGGTTTGATATGAAATCAGCGTTGGGCAGGGAGTGCGACCAGTAGGGGCGGGAATATGCCTCTGTGCCGTTGTATTGCTCGACAAAAAAGACCCTGAAGACGTCGGGCATTTCAAGGGAGGGGGCAAGGAACTCAATATCTGAATCCGTGCTGGCGATGGTTATCTCCCTAAGGCCTGACCAGGAGTCGGGAGGCATGCTATATCCGTCGCCAAGTACGCTCGTCCAAACGCCTGGACTATAATCATTATCCATGCCGGTGATCACCACGTTCCAATCTCCGTTGTAGGTGACGGCGATGCCGGTGATTGAGCCCAGACTGTTTGTCCATGCTGCGGCTGCCTCCCATATGCCGTTGATGCGCCTTCGCCTGTAGAGAGAGGTGCCGTTTGAATATAGGACTATGGCATCTCCACTGGGCTTGAAGCAGGCAGCCACGCGGTATTCGCTATGAGAGGTGCCGATATAGTTCATCTGAATCGGATCTCCCCAGGTCTCGCCATAGGTGCTGCTCTCGCGGCGCCTTAGCCAGCCGCTGCTCTGGATCCAGAAGGCAAGAACCTCAGCGCCATGCGAGCAGATGGCGACATCGGAGCCGGTGTAGCCCCAGTAATACCACTGGGAGAAGTCGCTGCCGGGACCGGGGTCTGGGGTGCGCTGGCGGTAGATACCTCCTCCTCCCCTGATGCGGACCAGGCTGCCATCCCCTGGCATGGTGGCATCGTTGTGGCAATCGGGCTCTTCACCAGTGTACAGCCTGCTCCAGTTAAAGCGGGCAGCGGCGCCGATCTTCTCGACCACCTCGACCCTGACATAGGGCTTTGCCGAGGGGCTCTTCTGGGCGGCCAGCAGGGCGCTGTGAAGAGATCTCATGTTTACTCTTGACCTTTCTATCGTAGGGTAGGTTGTCGCCAAAGGCGACTCGCCTCTGGCGAGGAGCATCTGCTCCAACCACGACTGACTTTTCTGTGTCGTTGCGAGGCCTGTTCCAAACGGAGTGACAGAACGGGCCGAAGCAATCCCGGCTTGGAGGGGAGGGGATAGATTGCTTCCCCTTCACGTTGTGAAGGGTCGCAATGACACAAAGTGTGGTGTTAGTGGCTGCGATTGAACAGGTCGGTGGCTGCGGCGATCGCCTCGCTGAACTCGCTACCAACCCTTTTGACGGCATCTACCAGCTCGTTTTTCTCCTCCTGGGAGATGCTGGGGTCCTCGAGGGCTTTTTGCATGCTCAGGCCACAAAGGCCGAGGGCAACAACAGCCTCAGAGCCCTCTTTGAGGAGCTTCATTCCCTTCCTCCACTTCACTCCTATCCTTCCGAGAAGGACTGAGATAATGCCCAGTAGGGGCACCAGGATAGCTACTGCGATTTCCCATGCGTTCATGATTGCCTCCTTTCGTTTATTCCGTTCACCCTGTCCGCCTTGCGGACTCCGATATTTCGTTCGGAGAGCCTGTCGAAGGATGGGCGTTTTTTCCCACCCTCCCTGGGATGTTTATTCGGGGATACCCCTCTTATTCCCCTCTCCCTTGACGGGAGAGGGCTAGGGTGAGGGTGACTGTTAGTTCCCCCTCCCTCTCACTCCCTCCCGCCAGGGGAGGGAGGATTAGCTCTCTGCCTCGCCTGCCCTGATATATAAATCCTAGAGACGCGCAGGCTCCAGCCAGAAGGGAGATCACTCGCAATCCGTTCGACCTGAGCCTGTAGAAGGGTGAATGTTCTGTACCTCCGCTAGATTAGCGCTAGCAGGGTGTCGGGCACAGGTTTGTCGGCCTTGCGGTAGTGGTTCGCCAGGTGACGTGCTGCGGCGATGATCTGCTCGGGCGATGCTTTGACGCGCTCACCTCGGTAGCCACCGGGTGATAGAGCTGCTACCGCGGCGGGCATGCGGTCCCAGTCAACGGTCTTTTCGATATCCAGCTTGCCTTTGAGGGAGCGGAAGATGGCTCTGGTATGATGGGGTAGCTTCCAGGTATCGGCATCATCAGGGTCCCCCACAATGGCGAATGCCTCCTTGGGCAAGCCCTCTTTGGTCTTTGGCAGTCCCTCTTTTATCCTTCGCCCTGGCTCAGGACGGGCTTTGCCGTTGGTCATTTTGTCCTCCTTTGGTTTTAATCCCCCTAGATCCCCCTTTTCTAAAGGAGGAATTTCGACTCAATGGAGAGGGTGATGTTACGGGCCCGGGTCGGTGGACACGCTTGTTATTGGCGTGGCTGGGGTGTAAAGCCTGTTTTGCCTCACCCTGCCTTTTCGCCCCAGCCTTTTAAGCTCCCTCCTGAAGTGGGATATCTTCTGCTGTCCCTGTGTCGAGAAAAGGGCGGGCGTTTCGGTGCCCCCAAGGTTGACCTGGTTGATGGCGAAGGCAGCCCACTCCACCATGGCATAGCCCGCTGCGCCGATGGCGATGAGGTCCTCGAATCTGGAGGGGATGGTGGATGTCTCCGCATCCAGGGTGTGTAGCTTGCCATAGTAGATATAGCAATTGGAGCCATCGGGGACATCATCGCCCAGCAGGGTGAGGGTGTCTTGCCAGATGGCGAAGCGCTGATAGCTCCTGGGGAACTTATCTACCGGGTACTCCATCGCTTCGACCGTGATTCTGTCCGACAGGCTGGATATGTCGATCTCCCTTGAGCCTTCCGTAGTCGGTATGGTGGCTTTCTGCTCGTAGGGGGTGGCATCGGAAAAGTCCTTTACGGCATGGGCGATGTGGCGGTCCAGCTCGTCGTCTGACCAGCGATAGTTTGCTGCGTCCTCATCATGAAGATCTCGGCGGACATTGGCTCTCATGTCAGTTAGGTTCATTCTATTCTATCCTCCTAAATCCCCCTGGATCCCCCTTTACAAAAGGGGGTGTTATCAAGATACCCCTTTGGTGGAAAAGGGGGTTTTTAAACGCTAGGCAAGCGGTCTGACGCCGATCAAGCGTGCCAGCTTTACCGTGCTGAACAAGGCAAGGCCGACATACCACTTGATACGGGTGCGGGTAGCATCCTTGGTTTCGAGCTGACCTACACGCTCGACCTGTATGCTACCTGGGGCGGTGAGTCCACAAAGGGCGCCCTCGCCCATCTGGAAAGCGTAGATGGTGGAGCAATCGCTGGAGGTGCCAACTACCTTGTTGTCGGCTATCCAGTCGTTGATGGCGACCGGGATGCCGTTGTACAGCTCGATGAACCTCCCCCACTCATCGCGCTCCACCTGTAGGTAGGAGCCAGCCGCTCTCGATAGCTGGTTTAAGCTTCGGCGGCTCCTGCGGCTCATAAGTAGTAGGTCTGGTTTACCACCCTTGACCATGTCTATGAGCTCATCCAGCTTATCCAGGGTTAGGGAAGCGCCGTTGTCGCCCATGGATACGCTCTGGCCGGTGCCCTGGCAGATTTTGTCGATGCCCTCGAAGTCCTTTGAGCCGACGGTGCCCAGGCCATTGATGAAGGTATCCTCGAACTCATGCCTCACCGCCTTGGCATTTAGCTCAATGACCGCTGCCTCGACATCCTGGAGGTTGGAGCGGGTAGCCTTAATGAAGTTATCGACATCGGCATTGGCTCCCACGATCTCCAGTCCAGCGGTGACCTGTTCGAAGGTCGGTGCGGTCTCGGCACCCCAATCCTCGTTCTCGTCATACCAGGCGACGGTAGGCAGGGTGCTCTCGCGGTTATAGGTCAGGCCGTTGCCCACTATTTCGATGAAGGGCAGCTTCTGCAGTACGGGCGATTCCTTGATGATGGTCTCGATGACGCCGATTAACAGGACATCATTTGAGAGTTTGGATGCTTCGGCAAGTGTGATAGCCATTATTCAGTCTCCTTTCTGATGGCATATTCGATTTTCTCGCGGGCTGACATGGAGGAGAAGTCGGGGGATGAACGCTCCGGGGCGCCAGCGGGTACCGGAATGGCTTTTGCCTGCTCACTAAGAGAGGCTTTCACCTTGGTGACCAACGCCTTAGACATCTCGAGAGAGGCATCGATATCGGCGATTGATTCACCGGTGATCATCTCCGCTGGGACGTCAGAATTGGCGGCGGCCACACTCTCGCGATACCTGACGATGGCTGATCCTAGAGCCTCGGATGATTCGGCAAGCAAATGCTCCTGCTCATCGATCCTGGCTCTGGCTGTAGCTAGCTCCTGTTCCTTGGCAGAGATTGCTTCGCTCTGGCTCGCAGTGACAGCCTGAATCTCGCCGAGCTTTGCGTCTCTATCACCAAGCTGAGCATTGAGGTCTTTGACCTGACTATTCGCTGCTTCCAGATCTGCCTTGATTGCTTGGACTTCTTCCTCGTTCACTTTGTTCTCCTTTCTTTTTAATCCCCCTGAATCCCCCTTTATCAAAGGGGGAATCTGGCGGAATATTTCTCAGCGTCTTCTCCATCGGGGGCAAAAGCTCTCACACACTCTCTGCCCCTTCGACCTTGCTCATGGCAGGCCCGCTGGAGCGGGCGTTAAGCTCTCTATTCATCTGGAGAATCCTTTTTCTCTCCTCCAACCAGTCGTCGAATTCGGTTTCGGGGTCTGGGATTCCCATCTCCTCCATGGCTCTTTTTCGGGAATGGACGCCGCTCTGGATAAGCTGCACCTCGTTAGACACCTGGCGCTGGCGGTCGAGAGGGAGTACTGGCCCCCAGATGATGCGGTGAGACAGCGGGCCGAAGCTCACACCAGTGAATCTCTCTATCAGGGCGAGGACCATCTCGTTGCGCCTCTTGTACACCGCGGTGCGAATGAGGCGCTTTCGCCTTACCTTCTGGAGGAGGGGCTGCATCTCGATCTCCAGCGCCACGCCCGAAAGGTCCCGCTCGGTGGTGCCGAAGGCCGCCCTAGGTGACTCGGAGATGTCGTGCAGGGTGCGATACAGCAGTTCGATGTAGTCAATATGAAGCCTTACCCCTCCCCCCTGTAGCAGGTCGAGGAGGTAGGCCCTGGCGTCCTCGGGGATGTTCCACACCGCCCCAGGCTGCACCGCGATATCCTCTGATGCTTCTATATTCTCCAGGACGGCAATGGGATTGCCCGATAATTCCAGAATGCGGGAAAGCTGCGATAGAGCCCTATTGAGCTCCCTCTGACCCTCCATGATTAGCGGAATGTCGGAGATGCCCCAGAACTTCTTCGGCTGGCGCAGGTTGGGGAAGATAATGAAGGGGATGAATCCGTACGGGTTCGGGTTGTTGGTCACCCGCTCGTTGTCGATCCACAGTTCAAAAGTCCTATCACTCCACACCTCCACCACTTCCACTCTGTTCCCTGTCGGCTTCCCCTTCAGAGAAGGATAGAGCACCTCGACCTCGTCGGCGGCAAGCTTGTATCGAGAGGCAACTCTATAAACATAGGTCACGTCGTCGGGCAGCCACCATGCGTACAGCCCCTGGACATCGGGTGCTGTTACCTTCACTCGCCTATCTTTGATGTCCCAGGTGACCTTATAGACGGCATCTCCCAGGACGGCGCAATCGATCTCAGTATCGAAATCGAGTGCCTGGAGGTTGTTGTCCTGATATACCTGGTAAAGCGCCTTCTCCGCGCTTCGGGCCCTCTCCCGGGCCTGGTCGCCCTCTTCCATAGGGTCCAGGGCGAAGCTCATGCCGGACATCAGGTAGGACGTGGTCTTGTCCACCAGGGCTTTGGCATAGTTGAAGGTGAGGTGCTTTTCCCCTCTGGTCGCTCTGCTCTGCCACTGTTCGCCGTTATAGAAAGCTAGGTTCCCGGTGTACCGCCTCATGCGGTCACGGTCCATGCGGGCAAGCTGCTGTGGGATGGTCAGATTGTTCATACGTCTCTCCATAATCCCCTTCTCCTGTCAGGAGAGGGGGCCCTTCCGCAGAAGGGTGCGCTCCTCCCTGTGGTTGGCTATGACGCGATAGACGGTTCGCTTGCTTACCGCAAAGTGTTGCGCCAGCTCATTAATGCCCGTCCCCTCGGCGTACAGGCGCATAATCTCTCTATTCCTAATCTGCTTGCCGGTTTGCCTTCCTGGCTGGTCGTAGCGGCATTTGGCCAGGGGGCAATGGAGGCAGGAGGGGAAGAGGTCGCAGCCGTCATCTATATATTCGCAAGGCTCTGGAACGAAGTCATCCATGTGATGATATTAGAACATATGTTCCATGCTGTCAACGATATTTTGTCACTCTTCACCCTCACCCTAGCCCTCTCCCTTCAAAGGGAGAGGGGAACACGGGTTCCCCTTTGTTTTCGGGGGGGCTGTTGAAACACCTGGGGTAGATTGGAGCATCTGCTCCAACTAGTCAAAATTTCTCCCTCCCTATGGGAGGGAGCTAGAGGGAAGGACAGCTTCACCTCCTCCCTAACCCTCCCCCTCAAGGGGGAGGGAATAACAAGTGGGTCCATCGTTAGAGGCCGGCAGATCGGCCGTTCTACGGCACAGGTTAAAGACATACTTGTAAGGCAATTCTTAGCGCGTCGTGCGTCGTTTATGGTGAGCCCTTCGGCTCGGCTCAGGACAGGCTTGTCGAACCATAAACGGCCCTTCGACTGGGCGGGCGTGTTGTTGCGGGCAAAGCGGGTATCTGCTATGATTTGCAGGATATTGACATGTTCCGCCCAATATATCGGGGCGCAAAGGAGGTGACATACTTCGATAGAGGCAACAGGTTCGTACACTT
>CAYUCL010000007.1:0-74187 GCA_964443325.1 uncultured Dehalococcoidales bacterium | reverse complement strand
TTCACTTCTCGGCGTGGGTATGGGCGCTACCCAATGGGAGGAGGCTGGGCGATGCCCTATATGACGGAGGTATCTCGCCTGGGCCTGGGCTTGACAAGAAGGGACCTACGGCGGTATTGAAGTCCTGTGGGAAGATAAACCACATCAGCGATGGCCGGGCGTTTCTGCTGAACCAGCGTTTGTCTCCGACGCAGCTAGCGGGGGAGAAGGGTTATCAGTTGTGGAAGGCGTACATGAAGACGTGGGCTGACCTGGGGCTGGACCATGTGCAGTTCAACATGGTAGATGATGCGACGTTGCGGGCAGCGCAGCGGGAGCCGGAGAAGTATCAGGAGTTGATAGTGCGAGTAGCGGGGTACAGTGCGCACTTTGTGGACATCAGTCGCAAGACGCAGGACAACATCATCCAGAGGACGGTGCAAGGGCTGGGATAGAGAACGGCTGAGACGCGGCATGGATTAGGGCCCTCCGATGCGCTCGGCGAGCATGAGTACTGATGTGATTTATGTTATATCGGGTACACCTCAACTGAGCTATCCCAGGTCGTTATTGAATCGAGGATACCCCTAAATAGCAAGGGCAGCAGTGGTAACTTCTGCCACGGATGATTGGTCAAATGCGATTGCACTAAGTATTGGGCAACGTTTCTATGAACCTTTGAGGTTAGCTAGGTGTTTCAGTTCTTTTTTTTGAAATCGCCAACGCAAAGAACCTTGGTCAAGCCGTATATATCCCACAATACTTGCAGGTTTTCGATAAGCCTTCCCGCATTTGTTTGGAAAACAAATCTATTCTTGCATCCATACTGCTCAGGGCTGAAATCTGCCGTCTACACCAGAGGCGGTGAGGACCGAAAAGCCTCATTGCCAATTGGAATGCCAAATATCGGTGCATTACTATTCAATCTGTTGTCCGGATGGGACGGCAGGCCGCATGCGGTGTGTAAGGAGGTGATGTTGTAATAAGATTTGTTAACAAAGCGCTGACGGGTCAAAACATAGCGATATTGTCAATCGCAGAGGAGGGAAGGAGTGAAAGGGAGAAGAAAGGTAATACAAATTGCACTAGCGGTATTGATGATTGTCTCTGCAGCGGCCAGCATGGCTCTGGTCGGCTGTGGTGGTGGCGAAGGTCCAGTGGGCAATGAGACCATCAAGCTCAAATTCGCTATATCGTTTCCTAACCTACCGAGCTATTGGGGGGCGCCTCCTTCTGAAAACAGCGACCTGGACTGGGAGGAGGCCATTGAGACGGTAACGGAAGGAAGGGTCGATTTAGAGATATACTATTCTGAGACTTTGTGCAAGGAAAATTTGGCTTACGACGCCATCGATGCGGGGATAGCCGAACTAGCCTGGGTTATAGCCGGCTACCAGCCGGAGTGGGTGCCATTGGAGCTAGTGTGGTACCTCCCGATTGACATGGACAGCTTGGAGATGAACTATCAGATTCACAACCATGTCTATGAGGATTACCTCTATCCTCAGTATGAGAAACAGGGTATGGTCTGTGTCACCCAGCTAGGACGGGAGAAGTACATCGTCTTCTCCCCGTATAAGCCACTATACACGCTGGAGGACTTGAAGGGGCTGACTATGATGGCCTCAGGGGTTTCGGTAACGGAGCTCGCCAACAAGTTAGGAGCATTATCGGTTAGCTGTCCGTGGCATGACGCCTACGAGGCGCTGTCGAAGGGCCAGATAGAATGTGCCATTCTGGACATAACCCTTCCTATCTTATTCAACTGGTATGAGATGGGTGAACCGGGGTATATCATTGACGTTGGCGGCTTTGGCAACGCCATGCCCACCTACGTCATGCTGGAGGATTTCATCGACACGATGCGACCTGAAGACGCGTACGCCGTCCTTAAGTTAACCGATTACTGGAGAGGTGTCCGCGGATGCCAGGGTGGCGATGCAGGCAACCATCTTTACTTGCTAGAGATCCCCAGGTTGGGCATGGAGTTCATCGACTGGCCCGAGTCGGAGAAGGAGCGCCTGCGAGAACTCAAGCGTGAGGTCTATGACTGGTGGGTTGGGTGGATGGAGGACCAGTATGGCTGTGGTGATGAGGCAGAGGAGTTGCTTAATGTTGTGTTACAAGAGATGGAGGACTTCGAGCCCGGAAATAAAGTTCCAATGAACCCAGCCGGCTTCCCGGACGAGGCGGTCCGCGAGGAACTGAGGAGTGCTGGATTCATTGTGGACCAGGAAGCTTGGGATGAAGTGGTCGGCCCCGACGGCCACTGGGGCATGGACTTCGTCTACGAAGATGACTTTGAGCCGTGGTACGAGAAGTGGTGGGACGAACAGAACATGGAGCACCCGTGGTACTCGGCGTGGAAGGCACGGCACGGTAAATAGGTTAGAGGGAACGCAAAGGTCATGTGAGGCACAGAGACGCGGCTCGGCCGCCGCAGAACCGCGGCCGAGCCGTGCTTTTGGAGGAGTAACGAGACTAGTGCACATAGCCGTATGCCCCAGCTATATATAGTTGTCCTGAGATCCGGTTTCCCCTTGCGATACCCCCTGGATACGCCGCCGAGTCACCCCCTGTTAATGACACCCTGACTCAGCGCTCTATAATCTCAAACCCTGTCATCTCATTCTTCGCACGGCGACACCCTGTGGAGGGCCCTTTGCCTGATAAGAATACCATGTGGGATCAGTCGCAGCGTTTCAGGAGTAAAAGGGTGAGAAATGGCATATTTATAGTTTGCGCGGTCTGTTATCGCCCAGTATTGCACGAGAAAAGATGCTATACTCTCGGTTCTACGTTAATAAGTGTGAAACTCTGACCTCACAGCCAAAGGTGACTTGGCATCGTGGGTATGTTATAGTTTATATGGTTTAGCGGAAACAGGTTACCTCGACAGGCTGGCAACAGGAAACCGTAGGGCAACAAGCACATCTTACTAAGGACACAGTGAATCGCAAAAACTGTGTCATTGCAGACACATAAAACATGGGCCGCTAGCTCAATTGGGAGAGCAACTGACTCTTAATCAGTAGGTTCAGGGTTCGAGTCCCTGGCGGCTCACCAGTGGGGAAGTGTCGGAACTGGTAGACGAGCATGATTTAGGATCATGTGCCTAATGGCGTGGGGGTTCGAGTCCCCCCTTCCCCATGGGAAAAGTCATTTGAGGTGCTTAGGAGGCTCTATAGTAGTACCGGTTCAGGTCAGGGGTCTGAGGTCGCCAGGCCGAGGGGTGGTCTCAAACAGCGTATGAAAGGGGGGACCGGATGTATAATGATGAGCTGAAAAAGGATTTTTCCATTCAGCGGATGGATGTAATCTTCTTTATGATGGGTGTGGTGGGTGCCATCATGGCACTTGGGTCGGCGCTGTCGCCGCTGTTTATTGCCCATTTCTTTCCAGCACTGACTATTCTGATTTGCGTCATGGTGTTCTTCCTGTGGCGTGGTGCCAGCAAGGCTGTTAAGATGGCGTTGGCCATCGTATGTTTGCTGCTGTGCCCATGGCTGGTGATCAATGCGGTGACGCAGATTTATATACCTCCAATCCGGGATGTGGACATATCGGTGGTAGTGGAGGGTGATTGGAGTGTCCTGATCCCCCACTTTATGATAGGGTCAACTCTATTGCTGGGCGCGGTAGGAGGGCTTCTTATCTTTATTGGCTCCATTTTTGGGATTGTGAGTACTGCTAAGGGATAGTGATTTTCAGTACTGTTTTGGTTTGACGCTAGTAAGAGCCTACCGGAGTGCAAGCCGGGAGGCTTTTTCCTATCCTCCTTGAGGTTAGCCTTAAGCTATGCTACGATGCTTCTGCTATGGAGCAAAGCCACATCAGAAACTTCTGCATCGTCGCCCATATAGACCACGGCAAGTCCACGCTGGCTGACCGCCTCCTTGAGCTTACCGGCACCATAGGCGAGAGGGAGATGCGGGAGCAGTTCCTTGACCAGATGGAGCTGGAGCGAGAGCGAGGAATCACTATTAAGGCATCGGCGGTGAGAATGACCTATCGCGCCTCGGATGGTGAAACGTATCAGCTAAATCTCATCGATACGCCAGGTCATGTCGATTTCACCTATGAGGTCTCAAGAAGCCTCGCTGCCTGTGAAGGGGCTATCCTGGTAGTAGACGCTTCCCAGGGGATTGAAGCACAAACCCTGGCGAATGTCTATATCGCGTTAGAGCACAATCTGGTACTCATCCCTATAGTCAATAAGATTGACCTGTCCATTGCGCAGCCTGAGAAGGTGGCCAAGGAGATGGAAAGTATTATTGGTTTTCTTCCTGAAGAGGTTATCTTTGCCTCAGCCAAGGAAGGGATTGGGACTAAGGACATCCTCGAGGCAATTATCCGAAGAATTCCTCCGCCAAAAGGGAGTACTCGGAATGCGCTGCGGGCGCTAATCTTCGACTCGAAGTATGATCCTTACAGGGGGGTGATCGCCTATCTGAGGGTGGTCGATGGGGCGGTTGGCAAAGGGAGGCACCTCAGGCTGATATCCTCAAAGAGGCCTTTTGAGGCATTGGAGGTCGGCGTTTTCAAGCCGTGGCTAACGCCGGTGGATACTCTGGGCGTCGGCGAAGTGGGCTATATAGCTACAGGACTCAAGAATGTTGGAGAGTGTAGGGTGGGCGATACTGTTACCTTGGAGGAAAAGGCGGCGGTGGAGCCTCTTCCTGGTTATCGCCCGGCCAAACCTATGGTTTTTGCTGGCCTCTACCCTCTGGAGGGGGATGATTACCCTTTGTTGCGCGATGCCCTGGAGAAGCTTAACCTTAACGATGCCTCTCTGATATATGAACCTGAGACCAGTGCCGCCCTGGGCTTTGGATTTCGCTGTGGTTTCTTGGGCACACTCCATATGGATATCGTTGGAGAGCGACTGAGAAGAGAATATGGGATTGAGCTTCTGACCACTGCTCCCAGTGTCGCCTACCAGGTTGCCACAGCCAATGGCTGGGAGCTCACTGTGGATAATCCCTCAAAGCTGCCATCGATGGGTGAGGTTAAGGAGATCAGGGAGCCCTGGATGGCGGTCAGCATCATCACACCCAGTAGATACATTGGCACGGTGATGGAATTGTTGCGGGAGCGGAGGGGGGAGTACAAGGAGATGCAATATTTTCACCGGGAAGCGCAACAACCTTTGGAGTCCAGCTCTGATCAGCGAGTGCTCCTTAAATACGAGATGCCACTAGCTGAGGTCATTGTCGATTTCTACGACCAACTCAAGTCTCGCACTCAGGGCTACGCATCAATGGACTACAACTTCTCCTACTACCGCCCTGCTCGGCTGGTGAAGCTGGATATCCTGGTCAATAAACAGCCTGTCGATGTCCTTTCCTTTATTGTCCCTGCGGAGAATGCCTATCGGCAGGGGAGGGCCTTGGTAGAGAAGTTAAGGCGACTTATCCCCAGACAGCTCTTCGATGTCGCCGTTCAGGCAGCGGTTGGGAATCGGGTAATCGCTAAGGAAACTATTAAGGCGTTGCGCAAGGACGTGACTGCCAAGTGCTATGGGGGCGACGTCACCAGGAAGCGCAAGCTTCTGGAGAAGCAGGCTGCGGGCAAGAAACGAATGAAGAAGATGGGAAGAGTGGAGATTCCTCCGGAGGCCTTTATGGATGTTCTGAAGCTGGAAAAGTAGCGCAAGGCTTCAGCCTCACCAGGAGCGACCCTGAAGGGTCGCGCTACATTGATAGTGTCCTCAAAGGTTGGCAATCAACTTCTTGAGATACTCCTTGAAATCGGCACCTATTTCGGGATGTTTAACGGCGAGAGCCACCGAGGCCTTTAGCAGACTTAGTGGCTTGCCAGCATCGTAATAAGTCCCCTCGAACTCATAGCCATGTAACGCCTGTTGCTTGAGTAATAGCGCTAAGCCGTCGGTGAGCTGGATCTCGCCCCCTTTGCCCGGTGGGGTGATTTCTAGCACCTGGAAGATTTCAGGAGTTAGAATATAGCGCCCCAATATTGCCAGGTCTGAGGGGGCATTTTGAGGGCCGGGTTTCTCGACAACGTCCAGGATCTGACATACCTTGTCCTCTGTTTTTTTTGATTTGACAATGCCGTATCGTCTGGTTCCTTCCTCGTCCACCTGCCATAGGGCGATCACACTTCCGCCATAACGGCGGTGTACTTCAATCATCTGCTTGATGACGGGCACATCAGCATCGAAGATGTCATCGGGCAAAAGAACGGCGAACGGCTCATCTCCCACGATTTCCCTGGCGGTGAGAATAGCGTCCCCCAGTCCAAGCTGCTCCTTTTGCCTGACGTAGTATATTTTAGCCAGCCCAGCTATGCGTCGCACCTCCTCCAGTAGCTTCTCCTCTCCTTTTTGCTCCAAGGTTTGTTCCAGCTCCACGGATCGGTCGAAGTGATCTTGTATAGCGCTTTTGGCCGAGGAGATTACGATAATGATCTGCTCGATGCCCGATGAGATAGCCTCCTCAATAATGTATTGAATCAAAGGCTTATCCAAAAGGGGGAGCATCTCCTTGGGGATGGCCTTGGTTGCCGGCAGGAACCTCGTTCCCCAACCTGCCGCCGGGATTACAGCTTTACGAATCTCCATTATGGTTTGCCCATTCTACACGAAGCCTCCCGACATAGGCAAGCTCTTTCAGGCTTGACAGGGTATGACTAGGTCGAATAGCATTAAGGTGAGGTCGTGCTAGGTGGGGAGCTAGCGGTGCCCTGTACCCGCAATCCGCTATAGCGGGGCTGAATTCCTGCTCGAGGTCTTGAGTCTTTTGGGACTGCCTCCATCGAGCGGTGTTGAAGGCTGGGTCCTGCGCGGCAGAGCGCTATGAATCCCGTCAGGTCCGGGAGGAAGCAGCGGTAAATAGTAGCTTCTGGGTGCCGTAGGTTTGCCTGGCTGGAGCTGGTTGATGGGTGCAAGCCAGGGGGAGGGGTCGACAGCAGGTGCACGGCCTTATATTTATAGGTGCAGAGTTGCTTGTCAGTCGGACCAAGAAAGAACTGCGGCGTCTCGACCTTCATGCCAAGAAGGGACTGGGGCAGCACTTTCTTGTCGATGAGAAGGCGCTCGGTTACATAATCTCAGCGGCGGAACTAACCTCTAGCGATACCGTGATTGAGGTAGGGCCTGGCTTAGGCATATTGACTGAGGAACTGGCGAGGAGGGCAGGACGTATTATCGCCATCGAGGTCGATTCCAGGTTGGCCTCTGCTCTCAAGGAGACCTTAGCCTCTTGTCCCAATGTGACTGTTGTTAATAAGGATGTATTGGAGACAGACGCAGCAGAGCTGCTAGAATCGATAGGGGGTGGTGCTGACACCTCATATAAGGTGGTAGCCAATCTCCCCTATTATATTGGCTCAGCCGTGCTGCGCCGCTTTATGGAGGCATCAATTAAGCCTTGCCTTATGGTGGTCACAGTGCAAAAGGAGGTGGCCCAGCAAATGGCGGCTCAGCCTGGCAAGATGAGCCTCTTGAGTATCGGGGTGCAATTCTATGGCAAGCCTGCTATTGTAGACTATGTGCCAGCGTCAGGCTTCTATCCCCGGCCAAAAGTGGACTCCGCTATTGTTCGCATTGATCTCTATGACCGGCCTGCGGTGCAGGTCGAGGATGAAACAGAGTTTTTCAGGGTAGTTCGTGGTGGTTTTACAGCGCCTCGCAAGCAGCTCCATAATTCCCTCGCTCAAGGTCTTGAGATGTCGTCGAGGGATGCTGCGTCTTTGCTTAAGCGAGCTGGCATATGCCAGAAGCGACGCCCTGAGACGCTAAATCTTGACGAGTGGGCCCGAGTTTACCGGGTGTATACCGAGGAGCGATGCTAACTGTTTCCGCCTATGCAAAGATCAACCTGACTCTTGAGGTCCTGGGTATTTATTCTGATGGCTACCACGAGGTTGCCACCGTCCTCCAGGAAATCGACCTCAAAGATACCCTCTTTTTTAAAGAGCACCGGGACATAAGGCTGAAGTTGCACGAGAATCTGGTGCTAAGGGCAGCGAAGCTGCTTCAAGATGCTGGCAAATGTAACAAGGGGGCGTTGATATCTATCAAAAAGGGCATTCCCATTGCTGCAGGGCTGGGTGGTAGCTCCAGCGATGCCGCCGCCACGCTGCGAGGCCTCAACGAGCTCTGGGAGTTGGACTTTTCTCTCTCTGAGTTAGCTAGAGTGGCATCAAGGGTTAGTGCCGACACAGCTTTCTTTCTCGATGGAGGCACTGCTCTTGGAGAGGGGCGTGGCGAGCTGATCACACCGCTACCTTCCTTCTTCCCTTCATGGGTGGTGATATTCAGGCCCTCCGTTAACCTTCCGCCGAATAAAACAGAGAGCCTCTACGCTTCTCTAAATCCGTCCCACTTTACCGATGGGCAATTTTCTAAAAAGATAGTCGGCCTCCTTCGCCAGGAGGGTGATGTATGTTACACATCACTTTTCAACGTCTTTGAAAAAGTTGCCTTTGCCGCCTTTCCAGGGCTAGAGGGATATTGGCAGCGATTTTCTGACCTGGGCGCTGATAATATTCACCTCGCCGGCTCAGGACCAGCGATTTTCACCCTGGTGGGTGATAAATCTCATGGAGATGAACTATACCATTCACTTAAAAAGGAGGGGCTGGAAGCCTATCTTGTTCAGACAAAAGCGAAACACTGAAGAAGGTTTAGAGCCGGATGCCGCTGCTGAGTCTAGGCCGCTAGGGCGTGTGAAAAGATGGGGCATGCTGGCTGTACTCATCGCTGTATCTATAGCAATTGGGGCTAGCATCTATGTCTTCGTTCCCCAGTTTAGCGGCAGGTTTGTCAACTATGGCTATCTGGGCGCCTTTTTGCTGACATTGGTCTGCAGCGCTACTATTCTCTTCCCAACGCCTGGTTTCATTGTCATATTTGCCATGGTGGTAAATCCTGTATTTAGCTGGCCATTGGTGGCTTTGGCAGCAGGGGTAGGTGGGGGACTGGGGGAATCAACGGCGTATTTTGTTGGTTATGGAGGGGACGTAATCATAGCCCCAGAGCAGTCGAAGAGATATAAGAGGGCAATGGAGTGGACAAGACGCTATGGGGGTGTTGGCATATTTCTCTTTTCCCTGGCGCCATTCCTTCCATTTGACCTTGCTGGCCTCGCTGCCGGGGCAATGAGATACCCCTTCTGGAAGTTCCTTACGGCGACGCTTGCTGGGCGTTTAATAAGAGCATTTACCGAATGTTACTTAGTATATTTAGGATGGGGGATATGGTCCAGCGTGCTCGAATTTCTTAGTACGCTGGCTTGGTGGGTCTGGGTTATCGTTGCCCTTGGTGTTGTGGCTATTACTGTGGGAATCATAGTGGCTATATGGTGGAGAAAACGGGCGAAAGCATGACGGAACAAAGCGACCCTGTTCCAGAAGCTATGGAATGGTTCAGAAAATGATTGTGGACATGCATGTACATACCGCTAGAGGGGGATATGATAGCTCGCTCACTGTTCCTCAGTTGATTGAAGAGGCGGAGATGAAGGGAATCGGGGGAGTGTGCCTTACAGAACACATGCATTTTTGGAGCAGGAAGGAACTCGATGGTTTTGGCTTAAATCACGGTGTTGTCCTCATTGGCGCCATAGAGGTAGAGACCGATATGGGGCATATCCTCGCTTTTGGGTTGAATCGATATATCTCCGGGATTCACAGGCTGAGGGAGTTACGCCGCATTATCGATGAGGTGGGTGGCTTTCTCATTGCGGCACATCCATTCCGCATGTTCTTTCACCTGGAAGACTTTAACGTTAAAGCAAAGCGCAGTGAGTCCCAGGCTTTTACGGATGCTTTAGCCCTCCCTGTCCTCGGTTTGGTTGATGCGATCGAGGTGCTCAATGGTGGCTGCAATCAGCGGGAGAACCTCCTTGCTCTGGAGGTGGCAAAAAAGCTTGGTATAAGGGGCACTGGTGGAAGCGATGCCCACTCTGACCGTGGTATAGGGTCCTTTGCCACGGTTTTTGAGCAGGAGATCAGGAGCGAGAGCGATCTCATTACGGAACTCAAGGCGGGTCGTTTTTACCCTATTAGAAGGCTTTCTGGTGGAGAGATCGTCCGCTATGACAACGAAGCCACTCCTGGACAACTTTGATGAACAGGACCTATGTTTCCCTTGACTTGGAGACCACAGGGCTTGACCCGCGAAGCGACGAGATCATTGAGATAGGCGCAGTCAAGTTTCAAGGTGATAAGGTTCTCGAGACTTTTCATGCCTTGGCGAAGCCCTTTCAGCCGCTGCCCTATCGTATCCAGATACTTACGGGGATCACCTCTCAGGAGGTGGATGCTGCTCCACCATTAGCTGTTGCTCTCGTCGATCTGGTCTCTTTACTCGGGGATCATCCCATTGTCGGGCAAAGCATATCCTTTGATCTTGGCTTTCTCTCCGAGAATGGAGTTAGCCTGTCTAACCCAGCTTATGATACGTTTGAGCTGGCTACCATCCTGTTACCCACGCTTTCTGATTACAGCCTATCCGCCATAGCAGAGGAGTTGGGCATCTTCCATTCCATTCAACACCGTGCCCTTGCGGATGCCGTGATGGCCAAGGATGTATTTTTAGCCCTCGTTGATAAAGCCTACTCTTTAGACATGTCTATCGTTGCTGAGATCGATCGGCTGGCCAGGGGCACAGACTGGTCGTCGGCTCGCCTTTTTCACCAAATAGTAGAGGAAATATTAGGTAATGTCTTCTCTCAAGCAGGTGAACTGGTTGTCAATGTCCCCGATAAAGAGCGGGAAGAGCGGCTGACCCCCGTATCGCATAGGAAACCTCTGGATGCAGAGAAGCTAACAGAGATGCTGAGCCCTGATGGACTGATGGCAGGGGCCTTCCCCGGCTTTGAACATCGTCCAGAGCAGATAGAGATGATGAGAGCAGTGACTTGTGCCCTGAATCAAGGTGAGCATCTTGTCGTAGAGGCAGGCACTGGTACGGGGAAGTCCATCGCCTATCTCTTGCCGGCCACCTTTTTCGCCCTGGAAAATTGTGTTCCAGTGGTCATCTCCACCAACACAATCAACCTTCAGGAGCAATTGGTGAGCAAGGATATCCCAGATTTGATAAAGGCGCTGGAACAGGAATCCTTACCCGCTCTGCGTCATGCTCAGCTAAAAGGGCGAAATAACTACCTCTGTCTGAGACGCTGGACTTCGTTGCGGCGAAGCCAACCCCTCCCTCTGGAGGAGGTTAGACTCCTGGTGCGCACCCTGGTTTGGGCTGCATCAACCATGACCGGCGATCGGGCGGAACTCAACCTCAGGGGAGAGGAGCTCTACATTTGGAACAGGGTGTGCGCTCAATCGGAGAATTGTCTTGGGTCTCAATGCCCCTACCAAAGGCAGGGCAAATGCTTTCTATATCGGGCAAGGCGAAAGGCGGAGAACGCTCATCTTATCGTTGTTAACCACGCCCTGCTGTTGTCTGACATAGCGCCGTCAGGCCGGGGCAAGGTCTTACCTGATTACAGTCATCTCATCATTGATGAGGCTCATCACCTTGAGGAGGAAGCCACAGAGCAGTGGGGCTTTGAGGTTGGGGGGCGCCATCTCGAGGGTTATTTAAATCGCTTAAGTGAAATGGTGGCTGAAGAACGCTACACCGGGTTTCTTTTTGAGCTTAGCAGCCATTTTCGAGGGAGCTCTATTTCACTTGCTGTCCAAGGGGACATAGAGAAGCTGGCTGAGGATATGAAAACCGTCGTGGAAGCTTGCCGCGAACGCATTCTGGCGTTCTTCAATGTGCTCTGGCATTTCCTGGAGGCTCATACCGAGGAACAAGGAGGGTATGAGCGTCGGCTGCGTCTCACCAAGGCGGTTCGCAGCCAGCCTGGATGGGATGATGTAGAGTTTGCCTGGGAGAATCTGGGCCTGGCACTGGGGGACATCGAGTCAGGATTGAATCGCCTGTATAACATGCTCGAGCCTTTGGCAGATGCCAAAGTTCTAGAATATGATGACCTGATGATGGAGCTTTCATCTTTGGTATACCGCGTTGGGGAATTAAGACAACAGATAAACTCCGCAGTTTCTCAACCAGAGGATGGACAGGTCTACTGGGCTTCACTAAGGGAGAGGGGCAATAGCCTCACTTTGTATGCTGCCCCCCTTCATGTAGGGAGAGTTCTGGAGGATAACCTCTTCTCCAAAAAGGAATGTGTGGTGCTGACCAGTGCCACATTAAGCACAGAAGACAACTTCGAGTATATCAAGGAACGGCTGGGTTTGACAGAGGCTAGCGAACTTCTCGTGGGTTCGTCGTTCGATTATATGGGCTCAGCGATGATTTATATTCCTGAGGACATCCCTGAGCCAGGTCAGATGGGCTACCAGAAAGCGGTTGAGCAGGTCCTGATTGACATCTGTCGTGTCACTGGGGGAAGGGTCCTAGCTCTCTTCACCTCTCACTCGGCGCTTCGGGCGAGCTACGAAGCGATCCGTACGCCACTCCAGGGGGAGAACATTCTTGTTTTGGGGCAGGGACTAGATGGTTCGTCAAAGAGGCTTCTCGAAACCTTCAAAACCAATCTTCGAACCGTTTTACTGGGCACATCGAGCTTCTGGGAGGGCATCGATGTGGTAGGTGAGGCGCTCAGCGTTCTTATTATGGCCAGGCTTCCCTTCAGTGTTCCCACTGACCCGGTTTTCGCTGCACGGGCAGAGCTTTTCGAGGAACCATTCAAAGAATATGCTATTCCCCAGGCCGCCTTAAGGTTTAAGCAGGGGTTTGGCAGGCTTATTCGTAGCAAGAGCGACCGAGGGGTGATGGTGGTACTCGACAGGAGAATCAAGGCGAAATTTTATGGCGCTGCCTTTCTGGGATCACTGCCGCCATGCAAGGTTAAAAGCGGGCCGGCGCGCCATCTGCCAAGGGACGTGGCAGCTTGGTTAGGGGAGAAATAGCGGGGGGAACACATGTCGCCTTCACAAATGGAGGGATAGGCTATCCCCCTTTGCAAAGGGGGATTTAGGGGGATTCTAAATTCTCAAATACCTATCTATATGAAAACCTCAGGGCTGTTAATCTCTGCCATCTCAGATAATCCCCCTTGCCCCCTTTACAAAAGGGGGGGCACATGGCGCCTTCACAAAGGGGAGAATAGGCTATCCCCCTTCATAAAAGGGGGGAAACACATGGCGCCTTCACAAATGGAGGGATAGGCTATCCCCCTTTGCAAAGGGGGATTTAGGGGGATTCTAAATTCTCAAATACCTATCTATATGAAAACCTCAGGGCTGTCAATCTCTGCCATCTCAGATAATCCCCCTTGCCCCCTTTACAAAAGGGGGGGGACACATGGTTCCTTCACAAGGGGGGGGAATACACATCTAGGCTTCACAAAGTGGGGAATGGGTGTGTGTGTTGTGGATTTTGTGGAATTGCGGTGCGGTTGACAATGAGGGCTCCTAAAAATACAATTGGTCAAACAGCAATAGCAGGTAGAGTACCGAGTTGAAATAGGCAGTCACTGCTAGGATGTGTAAGGAGGTACCATGGACTTTGAGTTCAGTGAAGAGCATAGCATGTTTAGACAGGCAATCAGAGACTTTGCTGAGAATGAAGTGGCACCGATTGTAGATCAAGCTGAGGAAAATGAGGCTTGTCCTACGGAGCTTTTCTCCAAGATGGGAAAACTTGGCTATCTTTGTCCTGGTTTTCCAATTGAATATGGAGGGGGAGGATTGGGTGAAGTTGGTACGTGTATCATGGTGGAGGAGCTGGCCCGAGTTTGTTCCGGGATCACATCTGGGCTAATGGTTCAATCTGGACTTTCCACCTATCCCATCCTGGTTCATGGAAGCGAGGAGCAAAAGCAGAAGTTTGTAGTTACGGCAATTAAGGGAGAGAAGATCTTTGCCTACGGTCTTACTGAGCCTAATGCTGGTTCAGATGCCGCAGCTATTGAAACTAATGCTAAGCGGGATGGCAACCACTATATATTGAACGGTAGCAAGATATATATTACCAATGGGCAAATCTGTGACTACGTTACACTGGCTGCCTCGACCGATAGAAGTCAAGGCAGTCGGGGAATAAGCACCATTATTGTAGAAAAGGGTGCTCCCGGTTTCAGCACCAATAAGATGAGGAAATTAGGGCACCATTCTGCTGCTACTGCTGAGCTTGTCTTCGAGGACTGCCGTGTACCTTGTGATAATCTGATTGGAGAGGAAGGCAGAGGTTTCAGGTACATGTTGGAGGCGCTTAACTCTGCTAGAATTTCACATAGTGCCCGTAGTCTCGGGCTCGCCGAAGCCGCTTTTGAAGCATCGCTAAGGTATGCCAAGGAAAGAGAACAATTTGGTCAACCGATAGGAAATTTTCAAGCTATTTCCTTTAAGCTTGCGCGCATTGCTACTGAAGTAGAGGCAGCCAAATGGCTGCTTTACCGAGTTGCCTGGCTTTATGACCAGGGAGAAGAGTGCCGCAAAGAAGCACCCATGACAAAGGCTTTCTCTTCCGAGGTGGCCATCCGAACTGCGGAAGAGGCAATGCGAATCCATGCTGGCGCTGGCTATTTGGCCGAGTCACCAATCCAGCGCTACTTCCGTGACGCCATACTTTACCACACTACCGAGGGAACTACCGAGGTGCAAGAGTTGATTATATCCAGGCAACTTGGGCTATAGGCTTCCGTTCCTGCCAATTTCAGCAGCCTGAAAACCCATACGTCTTGCGACTGTGAGCTGGTATGGTGGGGGCTACTCCATATCAACGATCAACTCTTTTAGCTCGGGGTTTTCGGCGATACAGATATTACAGGCGAATGCCATGGCACCGGACCTCTTGTCGAACCAAACATGCCCGCAGTTTTGTATATGGGCATCGACTGACCATGCCATATGAAATTTCCTGCCACATAGCCTGCAGCGAGATACATTCTTCTCATCTAGCGGCTGCCCGCAAACCTCACATATCTCTTCCAATTTAATCTCCTCAATTTTGTTTTAACCATTGGCGGACCAGAGCCTCCTCATCTTTCAAGGTATTTACCTTGCCATCCAGCTTTGCATCTAAAAGTGCCTGAAGCATCTTGCCCATGCGGGGACCGGGCTGTAGCCCCAATCTTTTTAGGTCCTCTCCATCGAGAGATGGCTTGACATAACGTAAAACGTTAAGATAGAGCTCAAGGCGAGAGCGAACTAAGGGAGAATCACAGGCTAGGGCAGAGGCGGTGATTGCTGTGGGGGAGTACTGTTTTAGCAGTCGGCGGATGTTGCTGGGGGGCAGATCGGATTCAGCCAAAGTGTAGAGTATCGGCTTCAGTTGTAGCACCTGCCGCATG
Source organism: uncultured Dehalococcoidales bacterium (assembly GCA_964443325.1). Taxonomy (GTDB): domain Bacteria; phylum Chloroflexota; class Dehalococcoidia; order E44-bin15; family E44-bin15; genus DAOUVR01. The sequence goes on along the minus strand of CAYUCL010000007.1, from coordinate 58,924 downwards.
TTTCGGCCTAATTCTCCAACTATGCTGAGACGGGCGATAAGCTGCTCATTCTCCTCCTCCGTGAAGTGATAGATGAGCAGCAACATGTAGAGAGTTGGTCCGGGTGGTTGCAATTGGCAGGCCTGCTTAAATTTCTCGGCAAGCCAACCATCGCCTTTCAAGGAGGGGTGGAGTGCTTTGAGCACCCCAAGCTCTTCAGTGCGCCGCAGAATTCGCTCGGGATGGTCTTCTTCTAAGTTAAGCTCCAGTTCATGCCTTATCCTATCGCCGCTGATGGTATCCAGCATGGGTGTATGTTCACGGAGAAGCTTTTCGGTGCTCTCCTCCAGCCTAAACCCCAGTCTCTGCTCATAGCGAAGCGCTCTCAGAATACGGGTGGCATCATCGATAAAGCTCTTCTTATGCAATATGCGAATTAATTTTTGCTCCAGGTCATTCATACCACCGCATGCGTCTAACAGCTCACCGAAGGAACTGTGGGTAATGTCAATGGCCATGGCGTTTATAGAGAAGTCCCGCCTGAAAAGGTCATCCCGAATTTTTCCAGGCGTCACGTTAGGGAGCGCCCCTGGCCTTGAGTAGGTCTCGCAGCGTGCAGTTGCCAGGTCGATGCTCAGGCTCCCACTGTGGAACTTCGCCGTGCCGAATTGACGGTGAATCGTCGGCTTCTCTCCGCTAGCTTTGGCAAGCTGCCGGGCTAATAGAGGAGCATCGCCTTCCATCACCAGGTCGAAGTCCAGATTGGGACGCCCGAGAAGCAGATCGCGCACCGCTCCTCCAACAAGATACAATCGCTGCCCGCGATTCTCTGCCACCTCCCCTGCGGTGCGGAGAAAGGTGAGAAGTTCCTGTGGCAGGCGATTTTCCATCTTTGAGACTAGATTATCCATCGAAGCCTCTATTGATTATAGCATTCTCTTCTTGACAAAACGAGGTAAGCTTACTATTCTGGTCTTACAGGGGGTCTGAATTTGGCTGATCTTGCTTTCTTGCAGGACATTTTGGGTATCGCCTTCGAAGACTTGTCTCTGCTTGAGCAATCCTTAGTTCACCGCTCCTACCTCAATGAAAACCCCGATTTCCATCTTCCCTCTAATGAACGTCTAGAGTTCTTGGGCGATTCTCTGCTGGGCTTTGTTATCGCCGAAAAACTGTATAAGGAATGCCACGATTTATCTGAGGGTTGGCTGACCAAGCTCCGAGCTTCGCTGGTGCGTGGAGAGAGCTTGGCTCACATGGCAAGCTCGCTGGGGCTTGGCGAGTACCTTTACTTGGGGCACGGGGAGGAGGACAGTGGTGGCCGCAAAAGGAAGTCCACTCTAGCGGGACTTCTTGAGGCAGTGCTCGGAGCCGTCTTGATAGACAAGGGCTTCCCCGTCGCAAGGGAACTTGTCCTCAGGCTTTTCGATGCCGAGATTCAAAACGCCATTGAAGGGAAGGTCGCTGCTGATTATAAGTCTAGGCTTCAGGAGATTGTTCAGGCAAAGCATCAAGTAACCCCCGTCTATAGGACCGCTAAAGAGGTGGGACCTGACCATGCCAAGGAGTTCACCGTAGAGGTACTTATTGATGACTGCGTGATTGGCAGTGGGCGTGGAAGGAACAAGCGGAAGGCAGAGGTAGAAGCGGCGAGAGATGCGTTGGAAGGCTTAGCGCAAGAACGATAGGTTGTAGCCTTCTGGAGTCGTCGCTGGATAGCTTTTTGTGTTAAAATATAATGTTGCGAGGCTGTCCAGAAAAGGGTTGATTGGAGCATCCGCTCTAATAACGCCTAGAGCAGATGCTCTAGGCTACCCTGGTTTTGGTAATTTTTTGGACACCATCGTTAGATTATTCAAAATACGATTGCGGATTTTAGGGACAGAGTATAAGAGAAGGAGTTACTTGTGATTGACGAAATGAAGGTTTTCACTGGAAATACTCATCCTATCTTAGCTCAGGGGATCTGTGATTATCTGGGCATCCCCTTGGGTCAGGCTGAGATATTCGAGTTCAGCAACGGGAATACATTCGTGCGAATACTGGAGAATGTCCGTGAGCGAGACGTTTTTGCCATCCAGCCGATCTCGTCACCGGTGAATAAGAGCCTGATGGAGCTTTTGATAATGCTCGATGCATTGAGGAGGGCTTCGGCGGGGAGAGTCACCGCAGTTGTCCCCTACTTCGGCTATGGGCGTACCGATAAGAAGGACCAACCAAGAGTGCCGATAACAGCTCGTCTTGTCGCTGATATGATAACTGTGGCTGGTGCAAACCGCTTGCTTACTGTGGACCTTCACGCCGGGCAGATTCAAGGCTTCTTCACCATACCGGTGGACGAACTGACAGCGCTCTATATCTTAAACAAATACTTTGAGGACAAGGCTCTGGAGAAACTGGTGGTGGTGGCTACCGACATCGGCATCTCCAAGCGGGCCCGTGACCTTGCCCAGAGGTTCAATGCCCCCTTGGCGATCATTGAGAAGCGGCGGGTGGGCAACACTGACGAGTCAAAGACTCTCAATATCATCGGTGACGTAAAAGGTAAGTGTGCTCTCTTATTCGATGATGAGATCGATACCGCAGGCTCTTTAATCGCTGCGGTAGACGCTTTGAAGGAGAATGGTGCCACAGAGGTCGATGCTTGCTGTACCCATCCCGTCTTCTCCAACGCAGCTATTGAGAGGATCGCCTCAAGCCCGGTTAAAGAGGTGGTGGTCACCGATACTATCCCCATCCCGGAAAGCAACAAGTGCGATAAAATCACCGTTCTCTCCATAGCATCGCTTCTTGGCGAGGCGATTCACCGCATCCATAGCGGCCTCTCGGTGGGGGCGATGTTCGAGTAATGTGGTGGGGTCATGCGTAGAAAAGAAAAAACGGTGGTTGTTTATCACGCCTCGGGAGAATTGGAGGCACAAGTTATAAAAGGCCTGCTGGATAGTAACGGCATACCTTGTATCTTAAAATCTCATGCTGCCTCTTCGGTCCATGCCTTCACTGTCGATGGCATGGGCGAGGTAAAAATTGCGGTCTTGGAAGCGATGGCTGATGAGGCGCGGAGAATAATTGGTGGTGAATAAGCATGGTCAAGTTGTTTAGCGGTCTTTTGGATTCCAACGAGAAGGAGCTAAAGCGGCTCCAGCCCGTTGTTGAACATATCAATTCTCTTGAGCCTCAATTCGAGGCGCTGTCTACTCAGGGGCTTAGTCAAAAGGCCGACGAGTTTCGGGCTCGTCTGGAGAGTGGCGAATCGCTGGACCAGCTTCTGCCTGAGGCTTTCGCCGCGGTCAGGGAGGCGGCCAAGCGAACATTGGGGCAGCGCCACTTCGATGTCCAGCTTATGGGAGGCATTGTCCTTCATCAAGGGAAGATAGCTGAGATGAAAACCGGTGAGGGCAAGACCCTGGTGGCGACCCTCCCCATGTATCTTAATGGCCTCATTGGCAAGGGTGCTCATTTAGTAACAGTTAACGACTATCTGGCCAAGCGAGACTGCCACTGGATGGGCCCTATTTATAATCTCCTTGGCTTGAGTGTTTCCAGCATCCAGCATGAGGCTTCCTTTCTCTTCGACCCGGACTATGACTCAGAGGACCCCGCCTGGAGGCATTTAAAGCCCATCACCCGTCGCCAGGCCTATGAAGCGGATATTACCTATGGCACCAACAACGAGTTTGGTTTTGATTATCTCAGGGATAATCTGGTGGACAACCTCTCGCGGTGCGTGCAACGCGAACTACACTACGCCATAGTTGATGAGGTGGACAATCTCCTTATCGATGAGGCGCGCACCCCACTTATCATCAGCGGCGCGGCGACGGAGGCGGCACAGAGATACCAGACATTCGCCAGACTGGTTCCTCGCCTGCGCCAGGATGAGGACTATGAGATTGATGAGAAGGACCGGGTGGTCACCCTGACCGACGAGGGCATATCCAAGGTGGAGAAGATGCTGAGAAAGGAGGAACTCCTGAAGGCGCCTGACCTGTATGACCCGTCGAACTACTTTCTTACCCATTATCTGGAGAGCGCTCTGAAGGCAAATGTGCTCTTTAAGAGGAACCGGGATTATATGGTCAAAGATGGTCAGGTCATCATTGTGGATGAGTTCACCGGTCGGTTGATGCACGGTCGTCGCTATTCCGAAGGCCTGCACCAGGCGATTGAGGCCAAAGAAGGGGTTCAGGTTCAGCGGGAGAGTGTAACCGTTGCTACCATAACCTTCCAGAACTACTTCCGTCTGTATGAAAAGCTTGCCGGTATGACGGGCACTGCGGTCACAGAAGCTGAGGAGTTTCACAAGATATATAGCCTCGAGGTAGTAGTCATCCCCACCAATATGCCGATGATTCGCACCGACTTCACCGATAGAATATATCAGAATGAGGATGCCAAGTTCCGCGCCGTCGCTCGCGAGATCGAAAGGCTTCATGCTGAGGGGCACTCCGTCTTGGTGGGCACGGTCTCTATCGAGAAATCGGAGAAGCTTAGCGAGCTTCTGAAGCGCATGGGCGTCTCTCATCAGGTACTAAACGCCAAGCAGCATGAGAAGGAGGCAAATATCATAAAGCGGGCGGGTGAGCCAGGGGCGGTTACCGTGGCTACCAATATGGCTGGACGTGGCGTTGACATAATACTGGGGGCGAACCCCGAGGGTCAGGACGAGAGCGAATGGCAGGAGAAGCACGACGGGGTGGTAAAACTGGGCGGGCTTCATGTCATTGGAACGGAGCGCCACGAGGCAAGGCGTATCGACAATCAATTAAGAGGGCGCGCCGGGCGCCAGGGCGACCCGGGAAGCTCCCGCTTCTATGTATCGCTCGAGGATGATGTGGTGCGCCGCTTCGGTGGCGACCGTGTCAAGAGCTTACTGGAACGGATGAGTTTCGATGAGGATACCCCAATCGAGCACTCAATGGTGAGTAAAGCTATCGAGAGTGCCCAGAGCAAGGTCGAGGGATACAACTTCGATATCAGGAAGCACCTGGTTGATTATGATGATGTGGTGAACAAGCACCGCGAGGTGATCTACGAGGAGAGAAGGAAGATTCTATCTGGCACAGACATCAAGGCCAACATACAGTCGATGCTCACAGAGGAGATTCAAGGCCTTGTCGCTTCTTATCTCCACGGTGACCGCTCCGAGGAATGGGATGTTGAAGGTCTGCTTAGTGATTTGGGCACATTCATGCCTTTATCTCCACAGTTGAATGCCAGCGCTCTATCCCAGATGAGCCGAAGCGAAGTCGAAGAGAAGCTCCTGGAGTATGTCGATACACTATACGAGGAGAGGGAGCGGGAGTTCGGGGAGGAGAACATGAGGGTGCTTGAGAGGCTGGTGATGCTCCGCACCATTGACCGTCTGTGGATGGACCATCTCACCGCCATGGACGAGATGCGCCGCGGGGTAGGGTTGGAGGCTACAGCGCAGAGGGACCCTCTCGTTATTTACAAGCAGCGGGGACATGAGGTGTTTGACAGCCTGCTGGCAGGCATCGCCCACGATGTAGTGCATACCATCTTTCGGGTGAGCATAGCCAAGGAGAAGGCGCGTGCCCCGTCGCCGATGGCGGAGGCAGCGAAGCGGAAGGAAGCAGTAGCCGTGGGCAAGAAGAAAGTGGGGCGCAACGACCCTTGCCCCTGCGGCTCAGGCAAGAAATACAAACACTGCTGCGGAAGGTGAGATGATGCCAAACGGAGGGTTATTATGAATTGGAAAGTGGATTTTAAGGAACTTATCCCTTTTCTTGGAAAAACAATTTATAGACCAGAAAATGTCTTAGTAGAATTATGTGCAAATTCTTATGATGCTGATGCTTCAACAGTTGAAATTTTGACTAAGGGTGAATCACAGCAGATTTTGGTTAAAGATAATGGATGTGGAATGGACAAAGATGATTTAGATGAATTGATAACGATAGCTAAATCAAAAAAACGGATGATGATTGAAAACAATGAGACAACACCCAAATTCCACAGAAGATTACTAGGGAGTTTTGGAATAGGTATAGTCTCCTTTTTTGCTTTGGGCGACTTTATAAGAATTTTCACTCTTGAAGAGGGGGAGAAGCCGTTATTTTTAGAAATAGAAAAGATTTTTGGCGAGGATGGAAAACTTCAAGATATTAGGATTTCCGAGTCCGTTGAGAGTGAAGAATATAGACCACATTTACTAAATCCTGAATATGGAACTACCATAGAAATAAATAACAATATGCTTAATTTACGAAACAAGGAGATTTATAATCTAATCCGCTATAAACTATCTAATTTACCATTATCTTATGATTTTAAAATAAGACTTAATGACCTTGAAATCAAGAAGGATGACTTTGATGAATCTAGTTGGATAAAAAAGGAATTTGATTTCACGCTAGACAATATAGATCCGTCATACAAATCCAAGTGTTCTATACATGTTAATCACCAAACACCGATTTACCCCGTTGAAAAGCGCGGCATATATTTGGTAGTAAATGGGCGTGTAATTGAAAGGGATCTATATTCCATACTTTATTCTGAGTTAACCTCTCCTGCTACGATAGCTTACAGAGTTAGAGGATTTGTAGAAGCCGATTATTTGCAGAGATCTATCCAGGCTAACAGAGAGGATTTCTTCGATAGCGAAATAATCGGTGAAATTACAGACAGGATAAAGGAGCCAGTACAACAAGTTATAAATGACTACATTACTCAAGGACTCGTTGAGAAACAGGAGCAGACCTATACACAGTTACTTCAGCGTATTGAAGAATCAAGAAACAAATTCCATGCTCCAAATAAGTACTTAAAGCAATTGGAAATAAATTTTGCAAGTAACCCTGAGTTTGAACAAGAGGTAGTTTTAATCATTGCTCAGCTTTGTCAAAAGGGATTATTACCGTTTCAAATACTTGACTACAATAGTGGCTCACATATTGATTGCATCGTAAAGTGGCCACTATCTCAAGATAAAAGAGACCCAAATTTTATTTCTGAATTGGAAGTAGAAACTACATTAGATCATTTTTTTGTTCATAACCACGACTTTAAAACTAAGCCGGATGTATGTTGCTGGGAGATTAAGGCTGCGGATTTTGAGAGGAAGAAGACTAAATACATAGATGACCGTCCAGATAGTATCGTAAGCATTGAACTAAAAGATGGCACAGATAAAGATCACTTTGGTCATCAAAAAGAAATGCATTTTACTATTAGGGAAGCTCATAATGTAACGAAGACATTTATTCTGAGGGTTTATGTAATCTCGGATATGATTGAGCACCTGTGCAAAGCAAAATCGTGATAGATTACAGGAGATAAAATATGCTTGATGGAGTAGTTACATCGGGTTTCAATTTTAACCTTGATAATGAGGCCATACATGAACTTGCTGCGGTCATCCTTCTAAGCAAAAAGGATGATGAGATTGTGTTCGGGGATGGGCAATATTTCTATAAGGTTAAAGGTGGCGAAAATGGACATCTTTTCTATCGAAAGGGCAATCGTGATTGGGTCTTAATTGCAAACTGGTGCTTTTATGGTCTTTATATTGTAGTTCGATACCGAAAAGCGCTTTGGCTTAGACCAATGTATCGTAGTTTGTTTGCCTATATGAATTTTGTTTCAATTACCTTTCATGATTATAGCGTTGAGTTAGTTGACATAAATGGAGAAATCCTGAGAAGCAGAAGGCTCCGTCTCAGTCCTCCCAAGGCTCTTGAGGAAGTTATGGCTGATAAGTTCGGCTATTCTCCACAAAAAGTTAAAGACCTCAAAGCAAAAGTAGGCATTTAAATGGTGAGCCATGAAAAACGTAGCCATTGCCAAGGTGTTTCAGGATATCGCCGACCTGCTTGAGCTCAAGGGGGAGAACGTATTTAAGATACGGGCGTATCAGAAGGCGGTGCGCGCCTTCGAGCACCTACCAAAAGAGATCGAGCAGATGGTGAAGGAGGGGGCTGACCTCAAGGAGATTCCAGGCGTCGGCGATGCTATCGCTAAAAAGACGGTGGAGATGGTAACCACTGGACACCTGCGCTACTACGACGAGCTGCGTGCCGAGTTCCCAGAGGGCATAAGCGATCTTCTTGATATCCCTGGCGTTGGTCCCAAAATCGCCATGCGACTGAGCAATGAGCTTGGAGTTCACAGCGTGGATGACCTTGAGGCGGCGGTCCGCGATGGGCGTGTTGCTACAATGCCCCGGTTGGGCGATAAGGTGGCGGAGAATATCCTGCGCCAGCTTGAGGCGATGCGTACCAAGGAGCGGCGCACCCCCATCGGCGAGGCCTTGCCCGTGGTCGAGGAGATTATGGCTGAGCTTCAAAGATGCCCCGGGCTGAAGAACCTCATCCCGGCGGGGAGCATGCGTCGCTTTCGAGAGACGGTTGGCGACATCGACGTCATGGGCGCCGCCGATGACCGCGAAAGCATCATCGATGCCTTTGTTAGCCTGCCTCAGGTGATGGAGGTGCTGGTAAAGGGAGGTACCAAGGCCAGTGTGCTTGTCCCTGGCGATCTGCAGATAGACCTCAGGCTGGTGGACCACGACAGCTTTGGCTCCCTGCTTCAATACTTCACCGGCTCAAAACAGCATAACATCGTTCTCCGGGAACGGGGGCATCGTCAGAAGCTGAAGCTGAGCGAATACGGAATCACCGACCTGGAGAGCGGGGTCATGGAGAAATTCACCACTGAGGAAGGCTTCTATGGGAGGCTAGAGCTCCAGTTCATCCCGCCGGAGCTGAGGGAGGGGCAGTGGGAGGTGGAGATGGCGGAGCAAAACGCCATCCCCAGGCTCATCGAGCTTGGTGACCTGAAGGGAGACCTTCATGTGCACACCGATTGGAGCGACGGGCATGATTCGATTGAGGCTATGGCCCTCGCTGCCAGGGCGAAGGGCTATGAATATATGGCTATCACCGAGCACTCAGCGGGGCGAGGCGTGGCGCGAGGGCTGAATGAAGAGCGCTTGAGGAACCAGATCGGCGAAATCAAAAAGCTGAACCAACGAATGGACGGTTTTCGCATCCTGACGGGAATAGAGGTGGACATCCGCGCCGATGGCAGCCTCGACCTCCCCGATGAGCTGCTTTCCGAGCTGGACATAGTGGTTGCCGCGGTGCACTCGGCGATGAACCAGGAGCAGGGTAAGATGACGGAGCGGGTCCTTCGGGCGATAAGGAACCCTCATGTGGATGTGCTAGCTCATCCCACATGCCGCCTGTTGGGAGAGCGTGAACCGATAATGGTGGATATGGAGGCTGTTTTTAACGCTGCCGTGGAGACAGATACGGCGCTGGAGATAAACGCCATGCCCAGCCGCCTTGACCTCAAGGATATCCATGCCTCTCGGGCCAGGGAGCTAGGGGTGAAGCTTATCATCTCCACCGATGCCCATAGCGTCTCCCATTTAGACCTCATTCGTTTTGGGGTCGGCGTGGCACGGCGTGGCTGGTGTGAAGCTAAACACATATTGAACACCAGACCACTTGGAGAGGTGGAGGCATTTCTCAGGCGTGGTTAGTGAGGGTATGATGGAGGACCAGCTACAACCTCTTGGCAATATGGAAGTTTCCGAAGATAGCGCGGCGGTTCGCCATCTGAAGGAGGCTATCGCCCAGGGAAAGCACTGGTATATTGCCCTTCTTGAAGCTATCGGGCTATGGGACAAGACTGAGGAAACCTATAACGGGCGGGACTATCGCTATCTAATCGCCAATGAAGCCTTCGATTGGCTGCTTCTCGCTGAGCGCCTGTTACAGGAGGTCGGCCATCTAGTTCTAGAAGAAGAAATTATCGATCTCATCTTCTGGGGCAAGGCCCCTATCGCTGTCAGTACTGAGGAGTTTCGGCAATGCATTGGTGAGGCCAAATACTGTGCTCATCTCAATTATTTCTATGGCATCATTGTGGAGGAGGCATTGCTCCTCGCCGTGGAGGAGAAGGTGCGCAAGGAGCAACATGTCTATGCTCTTGATGGCAATCACATAACTGAGTTGGCCTATGAGCAAATATATGACGCTACAATGACAGCGTTGCTACGCAGATTCAAGCGGGAAAAGGGCTATCCCCAGCGCAGGTCTATGGAGCTCACTGAGTGCAAGGAGTTCACCTGCTGGCTGTTTAAGTATCGGCTAAACAACTGTGATAAAGAGCGTGTTGCCAGCGACACGAAAAGGGGGCTCCACGAGCTTGAGCGCCAATGGGCAGTAAACAAACACCGCAGGGGATTTTCACACACAGATAACCCTCAAATGCCATCAAACAACAGCCCTAACCCAGCTCACTAATCCTTTGATTTAGTCTTTCTGCCTTTGTCTTAAATTCCTCGAGCCTTTGTCTTTCTCGACTGACGATGTGAGCTGGTGCCTTGGAAAGAAACTCCTCGTCCTTCAGCCTGGTCTCCAGTCGCGTGATTTCCGACTGGTTTTCCTCGATTTCTCTCTCAAGGCGCTGTCTTTCCGCCCCAAGGTCTACCATACCGGCCATAGGGATGATTACCTCTGCTCCGCTCATTACCAGGGTCTTGGCCTTATCGGGCCTGGCATTTTTAGTCTCGATGATGGTGAGCGGTCTTACCCGGGCAAGGGTTTCGATGGCACGGACTTGACTCTCGATAGTAGACTTAGCATCGTGTGGAACAATTAATGCCGCGATCCACTTTGAGGGCTCCACCTTGAACTCGGCGCGCTCGTTTCTTATTGACCGGATGATCTCGATGACCAACTCCATATGCTTTTCCGCCGCGGCATCTATTGCTCCTTCATCAGCGGTGGGATAGGGAGCGATCATGATGGATTCCGCCATTTCCTCAACGAGGCGCTCCTTGAGGTTTTGCCATATTTCCTCGGTGACAAAAGGCATGAAGGGGTGGAGCAATCGCAGTGAGGTCTCGAGGACATAGGCGAGAACGGGCATTGGGGATGGGGATTCATTGAGGCGAAGCTTCGCTATCTCGATATACCAATCGCAGAAATCGCCCCACAGGAAGTCATGTATCTGCCTCTCAGCCTCGCCAAATTGGAAGTCATCCATGAGCTTGCTCACCGCCGTTACCAGATGGCTGAGTCGGCTCAGAATCCAGCGGTCCTCCAGAGGCAAGGTAGCTCTGCCAATCTTGGTGACACTCATCCCCTTTTCCATGTTGCCCACTACGAAGCGGGCAGCATTCCACATTTTGTTGGCGAAGTTGCGGGCTGCCTCCAGCCTTTGACTGCTCAGCCTGATGTCGTTCCCCGGCGAGGTTCCGGTGGATAGGGCAAAGCGCAGGGCATCGGTGCCATACTGGTCGATGGCATCGAGGGGGTTCAAGACATTGCCCTTCACCTTGCTCATCTTCTCCCCCTTTTCATCGCGTACCAGCCCATGGAGATAAACGTCGTTGAAAGGAATTTCCCCGGTATTCTCCAGGCCCATCATAATCATCCTCGCTACCCAGAAGAAGAGGATGTCATACCCCGTTTCCATTACCGAGGTGGGATAGAAATACTGTAAATCCTGGGTCTGCTCAGGCCAGCCAAGGGTGGAGTGGGGCCAGAGCGCCGAGCTGAACCAGGTATCGAGGACATCCGGGTCCTGGACGATATCTGGTGAGCCGCAATGGGAACAGGATTTTGGGTCATCGATAGTTACGGTAAGTTCGCCGCACTTGCCACAATACCAAACCGGGATTCTATGCCCCCACCAGAGCTGTCGGCTGATGCACCAATCGCGGATGTTTTCCAGCCAGTTCAGGTAGACCTTGGTGAAGCGCTCCGGGATGATCTTTACCCTGCCGTCGACTACAGCATTGATGGCTGGTAGAGCCAGGGGCGCAATCTTGATAAACCACTGCTTGCTGACCCATGGCTCGACTGTAGTATTGCAGCGGCAGCAGTGTCCTACTGAATGAATATGGGGCTCTATCTTAACCAGCAGCCCTTCCTTTTCCAGGTCGGCGAGAATTGCCTGGCGGCAGGCGAAGCGGTCGAGCCCGGCATAGAGGCCGGCGTTCTCGTTCATCGTGCCATCGGTATTGAGGATATTCACGGAGTCTAAATCTTGCTGCTGTCCCACCTCGAAGTCTACCGGATCATGGGCTGGGGTTATCTTCACCGCACCGGTGCCGAAGGCAGGGTCAACGGCGTTGTCGGTTATAATGGGGATTTCCCTGCCGATGGCGGGGAGGATAGCCGTCTTTCCTACCATGTCTTTATAGCGCTCATCGTCTGGGTTCACCGCTACCGCAGTATCGCCAAGGATGGTCTCGGGACGTGTGGTGGCAACGGTGATAAATCCGTTTTCATCGGCAAGCCTATAGTTGACATAATATAGGTGTCCCTCAATCTCCTCGTGCTCTACCTCGAGGTCGGAGAGGGCAGTAGCGCAACGGGGACACCAATTTATAATACGCTCCCCTCTATAGATGAGCCCCTTTTCATAGAGGTGGACGAATGTGGTGCGTACTGCCTTTGACGGGCCCTCGTCCATGGTGAAGCGCTCCCTGCTCCAGTCGCAGGAGACGCCAAGCCTTTTATGCTGCTCGGCGATGGTGCCCCTATATTCTTTTATCCACTGCCATATCCGTTCCAAGAACATATCCCGTCCCAGTTCATGCCTTGAGAGGCCTTCCTGAGCGAGTGCTTGCTCCACAACAAACTGGGTGGCAATGCCAGCATGGTCGACGCCGGGGAGCCAGAGTGTTGGGTCGCCCTTCATGCGGTGCCAGCGAATCATAAGGTCTTCCAGGGTTGCCGTCAGGGCATGCCCCAAATGCAACTCGCCGGTGATATTGGGCGGGGGCATGATTATGACAAAGGGCTTCTTGTTGTGGTCAATCGTAGGAGTAAAGTAGCCTCTATCAAGCCAGAACTGATACCACTTTGCCTCCACTTTTTGTGGGTCGTAGGCTTTGGGTATGTCAGACAGTTTTTGCGCCATGTTGTAAATATTCAGTCCTTTCCTTCATCATCATGCAAGGGCCTGCCTGAAAACAAGGGGTAGCCGAGAGCATCTGCTCTCGGCTCAGTTGGAGCAGATGCTCCAACCTACCCATAATTTTAAGGATCCGATGGCATGCGCCTGCCCATGTGTAGTTGCTTTGATGATTATACTCTACTGGAGGCGAAGCTAGCAACGGAGGAGTCGTATGTTGCCCTTCACGTATTGTGATAGGGATCACCTTTCCTGACCTCGTCCAGCCAGACGGATGACATCCTCCCGGTGTTGTGAGGCATCTCTCGAACGAAGTTGCCCCGACTACTTGTCATTGCGAGCCAAGCCGAAGGCTAAGCGAAGCAATCTCTTGGTTACCCTTCCCATATTCATAGGGGAGGTGGATTCCATTCCATTTCACCCACCCTACTATGCTCCAACCTACCCCTAATATTTCCAAACAGCTTCATGGTGCTGTTATGATTCCGTAGAATATTAACTGCCATTGTTAGTCAAACGAAGCAATACTGATTCTCACCACTTAGATTGCTTCGTAGAACCCTTCACTTCGCTGGTGAGGAGGTGCTGTATCATCGGTATATTGGGCGAAAGCGTTTCCTTGACTGCCTTGAGGAGTGAGGGGTATCATGTTCGAAGTTTCCAGTACTGAATGCTGAGAGTAAGTAATGGTCGAATTGGATTTGAAAGACGAATACTACATGAGGAAGGCGCTGCGTCTCGCTCGCAGGGGTCTGGGAAAGACAAGCCCGAATCCCATGGTGGGGGCGCTCATCGTGAAAGATGGTGAGATAGTTGGCCAAGGCTATCACCACCGCTATGGTGAAAAACATGCTGAGATCAACGCTATCCAGGATGCAAGGGGGAAAGTAAGCGGAGCGACTCTCTATGTTACCCTGGAGCCCTGCTGTCATTATCGAAAGAAAACCCCTCCCTGTGTGAATGCCATTATCAAATATAATATAGGCAAGGTTGTTATAGGGACGGTGGACCCAAACCCACAGGTGAACGGCGAAGGTATCGAAATCCTCAGTCGGCATGGGATAGAGACAAAGGTAGGTGTTCTCAGAGAAGAGTGTGATAGAATCAATGAAACCTACTTCAAGTATATTCAAACAGGTGTCCCGTTTGTCACCCTCAAGTTCGCCCAGACATTGGATGGGAGAATTGCCACCGTGACCGGAGATTCCCAATGGATAAGCTCTGAATCAACCAGGAGATTGGCACACAGGCTTCGCAGTCTCCATGACGGGATTATGGTTGGGTTGGGGACCATCCTGGCCGATGACCCTCAGTTAACAGTGCGCTTGGTCAAGGGGCGAAGCCCCATTCGTATCATCCCTGATAGCAGATTGAGAATCTCGCTAAACGCCAAGGTGCTTGAAGATCAGGATATCGCTCCTACTATTATGGCCACCACATCGCAGGCTGATGAAGGGAAATTGGCTTCGTTGAAGCAGATGGGGATAGAGGTGCTCATGGTTAATGAAGATGGTAGGGGGGAGGTCGACCTGGAGGACTTATTTAATAGCCTGGGAAAGAGAGGGATTTCCTCTATCTTGGTGGAGGGGGGAGCGGGGATTATAACCTCCTTGTTTCACCAGGGGCTTGTGGATAAGGTGGTCCTGGTAATCGCTCCCAAGGTTATGGGGAAGGGTATTGAAGCGGTAGGGGATTTGAGCATACGCGGTGTGAGTGATGTTCTAAAGTTATCTTTTGTCAGGACATTTCGAAGAGGGGAAGACCTGGTCATCGAGGCTAACACACGTGGGCGGTTGCCCAGCAGCGAATCATAAAATAGAGGGCAGCCTAGAGCATCTGCTCTAGGCACGATTGGAGCCGATGCCCGACAGGGGTCGCCTGAGGCGACCAGGGTAGGATCATTCGACTCCAATCCACCCGACACAAGGCGGACGGAATAAAGATATTTTCAGAATAAAGGTCAAAGAGAATGAATGCCAGAAGCCTGTGGTTCTCCAAGCCGAGAGAGGTAGAGTTTAGAGAAGAGGAAGTCGAGCCTCCTAAAGGGGACGAAATCCTGGTGGAGACCCTTTACTCCGGGATAAGCCATGGGACGGAGATGCTGGTGTATCGAGGCGATGTTTCTGAGGACCTCGAACTCGATCCCTCCTTGATAACAATGAAGGGGAGCTTCCGTTTCCCTATCAAGTATGGCTATTCCAGCGTAGGAAGGGTTGTCGAACTGGGTGCGGAAGCCTCCAGGCTATGTCGTGGGGATGTCGTCTTTGTTCATCATCCCCATCAAACGAGATATGTAGTGCCTGAGAATATGGCGGTGAAACTACCGCAGGATATTTCCCCAATGCTTGGTGTGTTTGTGGCAAATCTGGAGGCGGCGCTTAATTGCCTTCTCGATTCTGAAGTAAAGCTTGGCGAGTCGGTGGCTATCTTTGGCCAGGGTGTAATTGGACTGCTTGTTATGCAGTTAGTCAGGAAGTGCGGCGCTGACAAAGTGTTCACCGTCGATAGGATAGAAAAAAGGAGAGTTGTATCTCGAAAGCTGGGTGCCGATTTCACCTTCGATCCCGATAATAGCCCAGCTCAGGCAATTAGAGAACTGACCGATGGCACAGGGGCAGATGTGGTAATCGAGGCTTCGGGCTCACCAGATGCTCTGGATAGTGCTATCAAATCGGCAGCCTTTCAAGGCTTGGTGGTAGTGCTATCTTGGTATGGGACCAAGCCGGTAACGCTCCATTTAGGTGAGGAATTCCACAGGGAAAGGATAGAGATTAAGAGCTCTCAAGTCTCCCATCTAAACTCAGCACTGACCCCTCGATGGAGTATTAAGCGCAGGATGGATGTGGTGCTCAAACTCTTGCCCCAACTCAATTTAGATGAATTGATATCCGATGTATTTCCCTTTGAAGAAGCTCAAATCGCCTACGAAAAGATAGATAAGAGCCCGGAGGAGGTATTGCAGGTGGTGCTTGATTATGTTTGAGATAGGTATTGTAGAGGAGTTTGAGGCTATCCTTTCGCTTGAGGGGGACTTCGGACTGGCAACCCGCTTGCATGGTCATGCATACAAAGTGCAGGTCGTTCTTCAGGGCGATACATTGGATGAGACGGGAGTGCTTTATGATATCTCCAGGCTCAGAGACAGCCTGAAGGAAATATTGAGCCATCTTCACTACCAGAATCTCAATGAGTTAGAGGAATTCAAGAATCTCAACCCAACAGTGGAGAACGTATCCAAATATATCTATGAACGAATGGACCTCGCCCTTGGGGGAGAGGTTGGTGGTTTGAAGGTGACGGTTTGGGAATCGCCCACCGCCTTCTCCTCCTATTGGAGGGAATAGGTGCGTTCGATAGAATGTCCCTACAGGTTAGCCATCGACGTCAGCCAATCGCTTGAGGTGGCAGTAGACGACCTGGAAGCAATCGTCCCAGCTATTCAATCTTTTCGATTTCTCGTAGCTTTTCCCTCCCATTTCCTCCCGCAATCCGGCACTGGAAGCTAGCTTGTCTATGGCATCAGCAAGGGCATCAGCATCGTTGGGTGGAACAAGCAGTCCGTTCTCCTCATGCTCAACCAGTTCAGGTATTCCACCCGCATTGGTGGCTATAATCGGCAGGCCAAAGGACATGGCTTCAGCAAATACGATGCCGAATGGCTCATAATAAGAAGGCAACACAAATATGTCTGCTTCGGAATAGAATTTTCCAATTGACTCGCGATCGATTCTCCCGTGAAATCTAACGCTGCCTTCCAGATTCAGAACGGCAACCTTTTTCCTGATTCTTCTCGCGTACTTGGGGTAAAAGCTATCATCGCCCACAGTATCGAGGATTATTTTGGGGTTGTTGATGCGATGCATAGCTTCCACCAGCGTATCCAACCCCTTGCAAGGAACCCAATTGCCCACAAAAAGGAGTTTTATCTCATCCCTGGAGCGAGGCCCTATTTCTCTTATTAAAGTCATGTCGAAACCAGGGTAAATCATCTCTATAGTCTCAGCGGGCAGCCCCATATTTTCCGCCGCTGTTTTAGTATGCCTGCTATTGGCAATAATGAGACTGGTTGACATAAGCATTGTTTTTTCTATAAATTTAACGAGAGGCATCTGCCAGCTATCCCTGAGGGCAATCCAGCGGAACATATGGACAATGGCAACGACCTTTGTCTTTTTGACATAGCTTGCCCAGAAGTTGAAGAGCCAGACCGCCGGGTGGGCCAGCTCATCCTCAATAATGACGTCATATTTCTTTCCCAAAAAGTGGAAGGGGAGCCAGAAGTTTGAAAAAAATTGGAGCATATAGGGAATATTCGGGATGCTAACCACATCCGCCTGGACACCTTTTCCCCTTAAGTATTCGATTAGTTTCTTTTCGTACAGATAGCCCCCGGTTAAGCTGTTTATGTCCCCGATGATAATCTTAGCCACTCTCATTTTCGATCCTGTTCAAAGGGAATGATTACCGCCTCAATTGCGATGCCTTTTCCTAACTTCTCACCGATTAAATATATTGGCAAGTAGATGATGTTCAACAGAAAATAACCTAGGTGCCGTATCCCAAATTTACGCCATTCGCTGGCTCCAGCGCATGCTACGATACTTCTCACTTCGAATCCTGCGCTTTCGCAGGCCAGTGTGAAGGTATCCGGCGTAAAGCCGACTAAATGAACGGGATAAACTAGAGGGCTCAATATCGGGCATCGCCCGGGCTGGGCGAGTTTGAAAAGCAAGCTCCTCAACTTATTAATCAGCGCATCCTCGTTGGTCACCGTTATATAGACGACCCCGTCTGGCTTGAGGATCCTGCGGATCTCTCTAAACATCTCCATTGGCTGTGGCAGGTGCTCCAGCACGCTATCCACGTAGACGGCGTCGAAATAGGCATCAGGGTAATGCGCAGCCACTAGCTGGCCGACGAAGACCTTGATGTCGAGCCTACTTTCCACCTGCTCAGCGAAGAATGGAGAAACATCTTGTCCACAAACTGCCCAGCCTCGCCGCATGGCATCCTCAAGGCCGTATCCAAGGCCGCATCCTACCTCTAGAAACTGCGATATGTCAGAGGTAGCGTGCTTTTCGATAGTATCGAGGCGACGTTGAGGGTTAACCTTTGTCTTAACCCGCTTCCACCACCTTGTCATTTCGGGGAAATATGTGGCGTCATAAATATTCTGGAGGTCATTATCTCTCCAGAAGGGCATGGGATCGGTGTAATAGAAGCCGCACCGTTTGCACCTAACTACAGAGATGTCTTCTGGGATGGGGACGATGTTTTCGATTTTGTTCGATGCTTTCAGCTTGCCAAGTCTTACAAAGTCACGCGTTCCGCACAGGTTGCAGGAGGTGTGCCTGAATACGGCCTCTTGCTGTCCCTTCACAAATACTCCTTGACCCTCTCGGCAAGGGAGTGAGTCATTCCGACAACCGCTGCGACATCATCGATAGGTGCATCCTTTATCGCTCTCACAGAGCCGAACCTTTTGAGGAGAGCTCGCTTTCGCTTGGGGCCGATGCCGGTTACATTGTCCAGGGCTGAGGCTATCGCCTTACGGTTGCGCACTCTCTGGTGATAGCCCAGTGCAAAGCGATGCGCCTCATCGCGAATCCGCTGTACCAGATAGAGCGCTGCAGATGTCCTGGGTAGCAGGATTGGCCCTGCGACGTTTGGGCGGAAAAGCTCCTCGCGCTCTTTAGCCAGCGCAGCGACTGAGACAAACTCCACCCCTATATCCTTCAGCGCAGTAAGTGCTGAGGTAAGATGTCCCCTGCCGCCATCAATGAGAACCAGGTCGGGAACTGTGGTCCAGGCGTTTTTGCCCTTGCGCTCTTCCTCAATTCTCATCCTCTTGAAGCGTCGTCTCAAGACCTCTTGAATCATTGCATAATCGTCGGTGCCCTCTACTGTCTTGATGCGAAAACGGCGGTAATGGGAGGGCGTAGGTTGCCCATCTTGAAATACGATCATGCTGCCCACCGCTGATGTGCCTCTAATGTCCGATATGTCGTAGCATTCTACTCGCTTTGGTGTCTGGGGCAGATGGAGCTCTCGCCTTAGCTCCTCAAGGGCAGCGGTGATGGTCTCTGTATCGGCGAACCACCTGACCATAAGCTGCTCCAGACCCTGACGAGCGTTTTCCGCAACCATATCCGTCAGCCTTTTTTTCTCACCACGCTGAGGAACCTTAAGAGCGACCCTGCCCCCTCTTTTGCTCTCCAATCGACTCTTAATAATGGTGTGGTCTTCTGGGTGGTATTGGAGCAAAATCGATGGTGGGATATAGGTTGCGGAGTCATAGAATTGATTCAAGAAGCTACGCATAATCTGGCTGGGCTCCTCATCCTGAGTCCCCTGCAGAATGAAATGGTCTCGCTCGATGAGCTTGCCGTTGCGAATGAAGAAGACCTCTACATAGGCGTGGTCTCTATTTTGTGCCAGGGCGATGACATCTTGATCTCCCCTTGCCGTTGATGATATCTTCTGGCGTTCCGTGACCGTTTCTACAGCGAAGATCTGGTCACGGATCACGGCAGCCTGCTCAAACTCAAGCTGCTCCGAAGCCTGTTGCATCTTGCGCTCCAGCTCCTTTAATACCGCTTCCTGCTTGCCCTCAAGGAACATTATCACTTGCCTAATGATGTCTCGATAGTCTTGCTGCGAAATAGCACCGATGCATGGTCCAGAGCAGCGATGAATGTCATACTCAAGGCAGGGTCTGCGGTCGGTTCCAGTGATCTCCTTTTTACAGGAGCGGAAAGGGAATAGCTTATTCAGTAGGTCGAGGGTCTTTCTAATCGAACCTGCACTGGCGAATGGACCGAAGTAGCGGTTGCCATCCTTCTCCACGCGTCTGGTGATGTACACCCTGGGCCAGTCGTCATCTATAGTGATTTTGAGATAGGGATAGGTTTTATCGTCCTTGAGGCGCACATTATAGCGGGGGCGGTGCTTCTTAATGAGATTGCACTCGAGGATGAGCGCTTCTTGCTCTGAGTCTGTGATGAAGAATTCGAAGTCGCTCACCCGGGCCCTCATCCTCTGGAGCTTCTGGGTGAGGGTGAAGGGTGTGCCAAAATAGCTTCTCACCCGATTGCGGAGATTGGTAGCCTTGCCAACGTAGAGCACATTTCCTGAGGCATCTCTGAAAAGATAAACGCCGGGCTTTTGGGGCAATGCTTTCACTTGCTCTTCGAAGCGCCTCGCCTCCATGGCATCCCCTATTACAGTATGAAGCCGAGTATAATCAGGATAATGATGGCGGAGCCGGCGATGATACCGATTTTTCGCAAATCAGTGATAACATATTGGAAACTAGGGGCAGCTTCTTGAATAGTCTTAGTTACCCGTGGTGTAAGCGGCTCAGGAGGAGCAATATCTGTCGGCGGGGGCGTAATGGGTGCGGTTATGGCTCGTTGTTGAGGCGTCTGCGCCCTCTTCTTTTTCTTCCGCTGTTTACTTGCCGCCGCCTGCCTCGAGGCGACACGGTGAGATTTCTTAGGAGGCATTTTTTACTCCAGCCTAGTAACCCTGCCCAACCCGCACGGGACAGGTTACCTTTTTATTCATATCGCTAAAAACCCAGCCAACACTCAGTTCGCAGTCTAAGGGAAACTTCTTTTGTTGCTCTTGCACTTCAGTAATAACTACCTGTCAACCTCACTGTTTCTACAAGCTCCTGCTTGTCGAGACATATTACTCTATTAAATAGGGCTAATCATTAGCTCTGGGGTGTGCCCTTTCATAAGCCTGGTGCACATGTTCACTGGTAAGGTGAGTATAGATCTGAGTAGAGGTGATATTGGCATGCCCCAGAAGTTCTTGAACCGCTCTCAAGTCCGCTCCCCCTCTCAACATATGGGTGGCGAAGCTGTGACGAAGAGTATGTGGAGTAACATCCGCCTTTATGCCCGACGCTTTAACATAAGCCTTCAAGATTAGCCAGAGGCCTTGCCTTGTAAGGCGCTCTCCCCGGCGGTTTAAGAACAAAGCCTCCTTATCTTTATTACGGAGAAGCTGAGGGCGAGCCTGTTCTAGATATTCTGCCACGGCCTTGATTGCTTTTTCGTGGATGGGGATTCTCCTCTCTTTTGAGCCCTTTCCGAAGCAGCGCGCAAAGCCTTCCCCTATGTCCATATCCCCTATGTTCATAGAGACAAGCTCTGATACTCTCATGCCACCAGCATACATCAACTCCATCATGGCCCTATCCCGTTTTGCTTCGAGAGAGGAAGACTTAGCAGGCTCGTTTAGTAACATTTCAACTTCATTAACGGACAGGGGTTTAGGCAAGGATTTCCCCACCTTTGGCGAACTGAGATTCTCTGTAGGGTCTCTCTGGAGGGATCCCTCAGAGACCAGGAAATCAAAAAAGGATTTCATAGCAGCAACTTTGCGGGCCACCGTAGCCGATGCATAGCCCCTCTCCTTCAAGTCGAGGATATAGCTTATGAGAATATTGCGGTCCACAGAGATCCATTTGGGGCTGTAGCCCTTCGCTGTGGCTTGTTCTTCGATAAAACTGGCAAGCTGGGAAAGGTCATTTCTGTAGGCATCAACGGTGTTTAGTGAAAAGCCTTTTTCCATAGAAAGGTGATTCAAGAAATTGTCGACTTCCTGTCTCATTGCCGTCTCCTTTGTGACAGTATGACATTTTAACATAATGTTGCAAGAAATGCACTACGGGAAGGCTTCCTTGACACCAAAACACAGACCACAGTAGAATCCCACGAGAATGTCTATTCTGGCTATATATATTGGCATCGATCCAATCTTCTTCACCGTAGGTTCTTTCGAAGTAGGCTGGCATGGGGTCATAGTTGTCCTGGCTGTCATTGTCGCCATTGGGCTCTCTATATGGTTTGTGAGAGGGACTGGCGTTAAGAGAGAGGTTATCTACGGTGTTGCGCCGTGGGCGATTATTGGGGGGATTATAGGGGCCAGGCTTTTCCACGTTATAGACTACCTTGCGAGTACTTATCTTTACAATCCAATGCAGATACTTCAGTTCTGGTATGGGTTATCCATTTTCGGGGCGATTCTTGGCGGAGCGCTGGCGGTGGCGATATACGCCAGAATAAGCAATCTCCATTTTGGGCACTTCGCTGATGCTGTAGCTCCGGCAGTGGTCCTGGCCCAGGCTGTCGGGAGAATTGGTTGCACTATAAATGGCGATGCCTGGGGCGCACCCACGTCTCTTCCCTGGGCTTTCGTATATACCCATCCTAATGCTGCTTCCACCACCCTTTTTTGGGGGGAGCCGACGCATCCATCACCAGTATACGAGATTATATGGGACCTGATGGTTTTCGCTGTTCTATGGCGGCTGAGGGGACGGCTCAAGCCGGATGGCTCGTTGTTTCTCCTCTACTTATCCCTGTATTCCTTCGGACGTTTCTTCATCGAGTTCACCCGCGCAGTGGTGACATCGGAGGTAAATGTGAGTGGCGTACTTCATACCCCCCATTTCGTTGCTCTAATAGTAATGGCGGTCTGTATCCCCTTGCTTATCTACAAGATGCGAAAGGCGAGGGCTGTAGTTGAGCCATCAGTGATAGAAGAGACCTAGGCAGCCGGGGCGAAGTCCAAGATGTGGAGTTGAAGCATGTCCCCACCGCCCCACTGGTCAACGGCTAAGTTATAGACGATATCCAATTGAGGTGTGATCTCATCGGAAAGGTTACCCAGCCTGAAGGCGATGCCATCCCAGGTTGTATCGCCGTCTTTCAATTTAAGCTTAAGGTGTTTTCCGTCGGCGCCCACACCACGGTGCTTTATTACTCTAATACCCCGACTGATGAATGTAGGATAGGGATTATCACATCCGAATGGGGCTAGCTTTTGCATCATCTTGAACGTTTTGCCGTTGAGTGAAGAAAGAGGAATCTCGGCATCGATAGCAATCATTGGGCGGAGGTCTAGAGACGAAAGCTGATTTGCCGCAATGCCAAGCAGGCATTCGTGAAGCTGCTCCAAGGTATCTGTGGCTACGGTGCAACCCGCTGCCATTGGATGCCCACCAAAGCGAGATAGGAGGTTGCTACAATCGGTCAGGGCAGCTATGATGTCGAACTCAGGGATGCTACGGGCGCTTCCTTTGCTCCACTCTTTACCCTCCTCAAGAACGACCACAGGGCGGTAAAACTCCTCTGCCAACCTGCCGGCGATCACCCCTAAAACCCCACTAGGGAAGTCCTCGTCGCTAAGCATAAGAATAGGGGAATCGGTGCCTTTGGCAATTAGCTTTCCCCGCGCCTTTACGAGAGCTATTTCGGTTAGCTTATGTCGTTGCTCATTCCTTCTCTCCAAAACACTGGCAAGCCTTTGGGCTTCTTCAACAGAGTCGGTCACCAGAATATCGTAGCCAACAATAGCATGTTCCAGCCTACCCGCAGCGTTAAGTCGAGGCCCTAAAACCCACGAGATGGTCTCTGTGCCAACGGCTGACAGAGGAACGCCGGCACACTTAGCCAGCTCTCTCAGGCCCGGCCGGTTAGTGTTTTGCAACACATCGAGGCCATGCTTTACCAAATAACGGTTTTCGCCGCGGAGGGGTTCCATGTCAGCCACTGTTCCCAAAGCAACCAAGTCTAGGAATTTCTCCATATTTCCGTTATTGCCCAAAGAGCTGAAAAGCGCCTGGAGTAGTTTGAATGCAACACCCACTCCGGCGAGCCTGGGGAAGGGATAGCGGGAATCGGCTCTCTTGGGATCGACTACGGCGATGGCTTGTGGCATTTGGCGAGGAACGGTGTGATGGTCGGTGATCAATATGTCAAGCCCCATATTCTGCGCTGTTTCTACCTCGGGAGCGTTACTTATGCCGCAATCCACCGTTATCACCAGACTAACCCCTTGTTTGCGCAACTTCTCGAGAGCAGCATTGTTGAGGCCATAGCCCTCTTCAATACGGTGAGGTATGTATGGGATAGCCTTTCCACCAAGAGAGGAGAGTCCCTCAGTAAGGACAGCAGTGGCGGTCATGCCATCGGCATCGAAATCCCCATATATGGCAATGATCTCTTCGGATAGCAAAGCAGCGTGGATTCTGGCCACCGCTTTCTCCATGTCGGGGAGGAGGAACGGGTCGTTTAAAAGGTTCTCATCTGCGGCAAGGAAGGAACTAATCTGAGTCGGGTCGGTAATGCCACGATTGTAAAGGAGTTGAGCCATCAATGGGGGAAGGCCTGTTCCAGCAATTTGCTCCGCTTGTAAGTGGGGTGGCATCTGCCAACGGCTATGATTCAATCTATCATGCCTCGTTATACCTTCGGATTATGAGGGTGGAGTTGTGCCCACCAAAGCCAAAGGCATTAGAGAGGACCGTATCAACCTTTGCTTGACGAGCCACATTGGGCACATAATCGAGGTCACAGTCTGGGTCGGGGCAGGTGAGGTTTATCGTTGGTGGTATGACCCCATTCTGGATGGTCATGACGCATATTGCCGCTTCAATGGCTCCCGCAGCACCCAGGAGATGCCCCGTCATCGATTTTGTGGAGCTGATGGGGATTCGGTAGGCTTGCTCTCCGAAGATGGACTTTATCGCCATGGTTTCATTCTTATCGTTTAGCTGGGTTGAAGTGCCATGAGCATTGATATAGTCAATCTCTCCAGGCTCCAGTCCTGCCTTCCTCAAGGCCATGGCCATTGCCCGCGCACCGCCTTCACCCTCCTCCGACGGCTGGGTGACGTGGAAAGCATCCGCTGTGGCGCCATAGCTCACAACCTCAGCTAGAATAGGAGCGCCCCGTTTTGTGGCAAAGGAAAGGCTCTCCAGGACAAGAACCACACAGCCTTCTCCCATGATAAATCCATCTCTCTCAGCATCAAATGGCCGAGAAGCCTTTTGTGGTTCATCGTTTCTGGTGGAGATGGCTCGTGCTGCATTGAAGGCAGCAACGGTGAGGGGGATTATCTGTGCTTCAGTCCCTCCGGCTATCATTGCTTGGGCGTCGCCGCGCCTGATGATCTCAAAGGAATCGCCAATGGCATCGGAGCCACTGGCACAGGCAGAGGTGATACAATAGTTAGGGCCCTTTGCCCCAAGCGTGATAGAGACCATCCCACAAGCCGTATCTGCGATCATCATGGGAACAAGAAAAGGGCTGATCCTGTCGGGACCCTTCTCCTTGAGTATGTCATATTGGCTCAACAAGGTGCTCAGTCCGCCATACCCTGCCCCGATGATTACTCCGATATCGTTATGATTTGTGGCATTGATTTTTAACTGAGCTTCCTCCACCGCTTGCAAACTCGCCGCTACAGCGAACTGTGTAAAACGGTCCATCCGTCGCAGTTCCTTGCGGTCTATATATTGGGCGGGATCGAAATCTTTGACCTCGGCGGCGATTTTCGTTGCTAACGGTGCGGGGTCAAAGGAGGTGATGTAATCCACCCCGGATTTTCCAGAAACCAATGCCTGCCATAGGGATTTGGCATCTAGTCCTAAGGGGCTTATCACCCCCATGCCAGTTACAACTACTCTATTGTTCACGTATTACCTCTTCTCTTTGCGAAGGAATCATCCGTAATAAATCGATTAAAGGGAGTATAATCGAACTCTGGGGGCAAAATCAACAAGTGCCTCTGCATTTGACTTGGCCTATTTACGCAATTTCGTGTTTAATCTTTCCAATAAAATATGTCAGGTCTTTTAATGCACTTCTTCCCAAATCCACTCAGAATCTGGTCTATCTCATGTTCATTCCTTCTATTTACTTCAACCAACATTTTCAAGTGTGGGCTGTTCGCGATAGTATCTTTCATCCCAATCAAAACATCTGTCTCTGCGCCCTCAACATCTATCTTCACCCAGTCCGCACTTCCTATATCGTATTGTCTCAGGATCGAGTCCGTCGTTCTCGTCTCTACTTTGGTATGCTTTGCATCCCATGATTTCAGGGAATACGCAGTATCCCATTGACCGAATAATCTCAACGTCTTACCGTTTTCGCTGAATGCGGCGGCATTTAGGGCGATTACATTCTGAAAATCGTTAAGGCGTATGTTGTTTAGTAGTGCTTTGAAATTCTCAGGGTGTGCCTCTATGGCTATCACTTTCCCCTCTTTACCGACGCGCTTGGCGGCAACCAAAGCGTATTTGCCAACATGCGCCCCGATGTCTACGACTACATCCCCTTCTTTTGGCGTGAAATAATCCCACATTCTAGCACTACTGAGGCTGTTGAGTAGCAATATGTCCGCTTTCCCTTTCCTGGCATAGAACCTAACACCCATAAACTCTATCAGGAGGTCTTTTGGCATGAGACTGGTGGAAATGATAGAGACAGATTGCCTTAACGTCCTCTTTCTCAGAACCGAGACGGGCGGCGCTAAAATTCCAGTCAAAGTGCAGATGATAACGTAGATTAGTGTGTCTAGAGGTTTGGGGGTTGGCGGCTTAAACAACCGAAGATATCTAAGCATCTGGCGCTGTAGCGCAAACCTGTGGACAATAGCCGAAATCACCTATTTCACCACTTCCTGCCCTTCGTCCGGCTCCAGGCTAGCTGGAATGGGAAAGCATATCTCCTCTTCCCAGAGATTAGCACGAGCCTTAATTGGCGGGGCCTGCAGGATTGCTTCAGCAGTCATGGTATCATTGAGCTCAGCGATAACCTGAATATCACTTGCTGCGATACGAATTATTCCGACCATGTGAGGGAGTTTCCTATGGTTCCACAAAACACCCTCAGAACGTGCCGTATCCCTTCTAGGGGATAGCAGCGCGCATGCAATTATACAATCATGAAAGCTCGATACACAACTACAGTGACGGTGGCACAAGCATCAATGCCAAAGGGGGTAGCCATTGTAATAAATAAACGGTGGACGAATTATTGCGGCATGATTCGATTAGTTGTTCCCTTAATCCTTGAGTCCAGATTCAAAAGACTCGTCTATTAGTTGGTTTTTTCTGAGGCGTGAAGGTCCTTCTGTGAAGGATTCCTTCGCGAGAGCTGAGGGAGAGGACTCCCTCAGTCCTCAAGTAGAATCCACGGATTAAGGTGTTCGTTATGGACTAAACGTATGAATCCATAATGGTTAACCCTGCTTAGCTCAAAGGGACCTTTGCTTCAATATTCGGTATGTTCTGCGGTATACTCATAATTGGGAGAATGATGCAGGGAACATGGATTCTACAGCGGTGTGCCAGTGACCGTTTCCCTTACCGTCTGCAAATTGTGAAGGGGGATGAACCATGGCTTATCCTGCGTGCCCAGGATCGCTGGCCGGCAGTAGGTAAGAGGATATTCTGTCTACGTGAAGAAGAACCTCCAGACACAAATGAGATAATCGAGGAACTGGAGAGGGTTGACATCGTTGCGTTTCATGAGCGTGGGCGGCGGCTATCAGTCGTGCTGAACCGCAAGCGGTACAAGCGGTGCGATTTCCTCTTCTTGACCAAGCCTTACAAGAGCCGACCTAAGGAAAGCCACGAGCAGATATTCTGGCTGACACAGAGATCAATGACGCAGCACCGACCTGCCTATAAGCTTGTTGCCTATCCCAGCCGCACCACGTTTACCGTCCACATTGACAGCAACGAGCGCTATCCGTGGCGTTTTCCCAAGGTTATCACCGAACGAGCTCCTCTTCCGATTGGTGATTACGCACTGATGGATGGAGACAATATTATCGCCCTTGTAGAGCGAAAGACCCTGGACAACCTTCTCGCTGACTTTAATACGATGCCAGTGCTACATGAGAAGCTGGCAGAGTTGGCTACGTATCAGAACAATGCCCTGGTGATTGAGGCCCCCTATGCCGACTTCTTGAACGCTGCGAAGGTACACCATTACACCCCCAGCTTCTGCGCCAGAGCCGTCGGCGAGCTTCATGCCCTCCATCCGGATCTACGGATTGTCTTCTGTTCTAACCGGAAGGTGGCAAATGAGTGGACACGCCACTATTTCTCCGCCGTATGGAACTTGAGGCAAAGCTTGGAAAGCTAACGGCTTCACATTCTGGCTTCAGGGAACCTCTTTGAGGTGCTACAGCATAGGGCTGGCCGCGCGAAATTGTGTTTTTGTCTTCATAGTAGCCTTGACAGCCAGCGATGACAGGTTAAGATAAGAACAGTACTTTGTGTGATAATTTGTAGCAACATG
Source organism: uncultured Dehalococcoidales bacterium (assembly GCA_964443325.1). Classification (GTDB taxonomy): domain Bacteria; phylum Chloroflexota; class Dehalococcoidia; order E44-bin15; family E44-bin15; genus DAOUVR01. The sequence continues at coordinate 30,935 of CAYUCL010000007.1, read as the reverse complement.
GCTTGGTTATTGTATATTGACTCAGTGGAGGAACTCAGGTGAAGATACTGGTTACCAACGATGACGGCATAGATTCGCCCGGCGTATGGGCTCTGGCTGAAGCGATGAACCGCATAGGGGAAACGCTGGTGGTAGCCCCCGACACACAGCGAAGTGGAGCAGGCACATCGGTATCGATGCATAGTGATATGAGTGTCGTCGAGGTACCCTCCTCCATCGAGGGGGTTCGCGCGTATGCCATAGGGGGAACCCCTACCGACTGCGTGATACTAGGTTTGTGGCGATTGGCTCAAGGAGACATTGACCTCATCGTTTCTGGCATCAACCTCGGTGGCAATATGGGCACCGATATCCTCTATTCGGGCACCGTCATGGCTACACTGCAGGGTTACTATCGTCAGATACCTTCGATGGCGGTGTCTCTGGCCATCCAGGGCAAGGCACCACAGTTGTGCTTCGATGTCGCATCGAAGGTCGCTGAGTTGCTGGCGCTGAACATGGCAAGCGGAACAATGGAGAACGGAGCTATCCTGAATGTTAATGTGCCCAACATTCCTCAAGAACTAATCAAGGGCATCGCCATCACGAAGGCTGCATCAAGGAGCTATGTTAGGCTGGTGGCCAGCCAGCAAAACGATCGTCATGGCTACTCATGGAGCGAGCAAAGGGCGGTTGAACTGGGCATCCACGAAGGCACCGACATATGGGCTGTCGATGCCGGCCAGATATCCATCACCCCACTGCGCCCGGCCGTCACCGACCACGATTCAATACCAACGCTTACCGAACAAGTCCCCACACTGGAATCTGACCTGCTGCGACAGGTGTTTGACGGCACCCAATAGTCCGCCCTGATTCCATAAGCATGACGTCGTGACCCAGGCAAATGGCCAGGGTAGAGACGAAATGATGTTACCAATGACTAAGGTTTTGATCGTTTATGATTCGCGAAGCGGAAACACAGAGAAGATGGCAAAGGCAGTTGAGTAAGGAGGAGGTGTCACTAGTCACTTGTACGAGTACGCATCCTTGACCATGGGACAGCGAAGTGCTATCCTCTGGCCAGTGAGCTAGACACCTGCTTCGAATCTGAGCAACTGCCGATTCAATTTACATAAAACAGCGGTAAGGAATAGGAGCATCGATGAGTTTCCTGAGAAAGCTATCTCAGCGTCCTCCTCAATACGCCCTGCAACTAGGTCGCAATGAACCTTGCTGGTGTGGCAGTGGGAAGAAATACAAGCGCTGTCATCATGACTCAGACCAGAAGCACTTCGCTCGCATCCACAGCTCCGCATGCAGGCAGCCTACCTGAAGCAGGTAGGCGAGGGTGAGTTCACCTCTTGAGTAACGTCTCAGAAGAGACATAGAGTGGTTTCACGATGGTATGTGAATTCTGGTATGGAAAGGGGGAACCATGACCAAGGTAGTCGCGGTGAACGGAAGCATTATGATGGACAAGGGCAATACGCACTTGATCCTCGAGCCTTTTCTCGAAGGAATGAAGGAGGTGGGAGCCGAGGTTGAGCTTTTCTACACCAAGAAGCTCAACATCAAGCCATGCCAGGGGGCCTTTATCTGCTGGAACAAGACTCCGGGTAAGTGCTGGCAGAAGGATGATATGCAATGGCTGGTGCCCAAGATTGGCCAGGCGGATATCGTGGTTCTGGCCACCCCGCTCTACCTGGATGGCATGTCAGGCCCAATGAAGATGCTCATCGACCGTGTGCTCCCTCTGATACACGGACCGCTTGAGTTGCGCGATGGTCACTACCGCCACCCCTTGCGTGAAGAGTACAAGCGAGGCAAGCTGGTGCTGGTATCCAACTGCGGATTCTGGGAGATGGACAACTTTGACCCGATGGTCGTACATATGAAAGCCATATGCAAGAACATATCGAGGGAGTACGCCGGGGCGTTGCTCAGGCCTCATGGTGGAGCGCTTAGCGTCATGAAGGATCTGGGTGCGCCAGTGGAGGATATCTTCGAGGCGGCGCGTGACGCCGGCCGTCAGCTTGTGAGGGATGGCGCAATTAAGGAAGAAACTCTGCAGGCCATCAGTCGCGAGATGATGCCCTTCGACATGTACTTCGACGCCGTCAGCACGTTCCTCGCCCCTGCGGAGGCTGCCAAGCAGGTGTAGGATGCCTGTGGCGGGCTGCTCCTGCTATACCCCCGGCTTCTGCGCCAGAGCCATCGGCGAGCTTCATGCGCTCCATCCGGATCTAAGGATTGTCTTCTGTTCTAACCGGAAGGTGGCAAATGAGTGGACACGCCACTATTTCTCCGCGGTATGGAACTTGAGGTAAAATTTGGAGAGCTAACGGCTCAACTGTATGGCTGATTGTTGCTCTCAATCTTTATATGGCTCTGCCACTTGTAGCCGTAGTCGCCGGCTTGCTTTAATTCCTTGGCTTGGCACTAAAAGTGAGCTTTAACAGCTATTGAAGTTGGCTACGCGCTGCAATACAATGCAGGTGGGAGGGGATGCTACCGGCCGAAGAACATTTTAGGAAGGAGCTAGAAAAATGCCAGAAGTCAACAATCTACTGATTGTGGTTAATAGTGGGAAAGATAAGCCTTACAATCACTATGCTGCCTATGTAGTTGCTTTCCTAGCTAGGCAAGTAGCCAAGATCGAAAATGTGACTCTATATTACGGGCCCTATGGCATTGAGATGACTAAGCGGGGAAAGCTGGCCAAGCTTAGTATCGAGAGTTCAGTCAAAGAGCTTATTGCCAGCCAAATTGAGGGCCTGTCTGCATCAGACCTGCCAGATAATTTGGAGCAGTTGGCCCGGTTTGAAAAGGAAAAACTGGGAGTGACCATTGTATCATGTGGTACCTTCCACGTAATTGACAAGGCTGGCACGACTATAGAAGACACAGCCAACATAGAAGACTTTATTACCCCCATAAAGCTGCCACAGGCCGCTGAGGCGATAGTAACTGCGGACAAGATATACCAGCTCTGAAGGCTCATAGCATCTCCTTCTACCCGAAGGCATCACAATGCACTAACTTCATAAAGAAAAAACACTGGCCTGAGATAAAAGTACTGCTAAAAGTAAATTTCTGGCGAACTGTTAGGGGGGCGATTCGATAAAACGTTTGCGAGAGGTTGCGGAAGATGCCCCTGATACGTTGATTGTTACCTATCTATCTAAACGGACTTGCCTTTGTTCTCCCGCTTCATATTTCTGGTGGCTACAATATTTGCATCAGCGCCAGCAATATCCGTGATTATGACATCGGACATCTGCACAGGCGCATTCAATTCGATACCCTGAAGTTCTTTAATCGCTCTGAACAACAATCGCTTTGGGATCGCTTTATCGGTGCGAACAGGAAGCATCGCCCACTTTGCCCCCTCTATGCGAATCGTTGTGGTTAACACACGCATCGGCTCCTGTAATTCCTGCAACACGAATTCTTTCCCTTTTGCGCATTTGTTTCCTTCAATTGATACTACATCGCTGTCCTGAAGCTGTACTTCAATCTCGCATCCAATGGGACAAATAACGCAGGTAAACTGTTTCTTCTCTATGTCCATCACTATCTCTCTGTTATATTGACCTCAATGGGTTCAGTAATGTCCTTCAACCTGTCCTTGGGCACTTTTACTCTAATCATTTCGTTTGGCCTGGCGTACAATCTCTTAAAATGCATGTCAAGAGGGGAAATATCTATGCTCACTGGTCTCTCGATGGGCTTCGCAGGCCTGATAAACAAAACAAGGTCGTTTTTAAAAGAATATCGTTGAGGAAAAAGCACTCTCACATTTTTTCCCGGAATTACCTCAACAGAGTTTCTCTCCGTCTTCCTGGCTGTTGCAAATCTTGCGGCGTTTCTACCGGCAGTCATGCCAGTTTCGGCAACATAATCCACCAGGTCAAATACGGTTGAGACATTGCCACAGGAAAATATTCCCGGCATGGCTGTTTCCATCGTCTCTGTGGTAATAGGTCCATTAGTAGTTGGGCTAAGTTTTATTCCAGCTCCCTTTGATAGCTCATTTTCGGGGATCAATCCTACGGAAAGAAGCAAGGTATCGCAGGCTATGAACTGTTCACTACCTCCGATTGGCTGCATTTTATCGTCTACACTTGATACCACAACACCTTCTACGCGTTCGTTGCCTCGTATCTCTGTTATTGTGTGAGATAAATGAAGAGGGATATTGAAATCATTTAGGCACTGAACGATATTTCGCTTTAATCCTCCAGGGTAATCCATTATTTCATAGACGCCTTTCACTTGAGCGCCCTCCAGGGTGAGCCTCCTCGCCATTATAAGTCCGATATCCCCGGAGCCCAGGATAACGATCTCTTTCCCAGGAAGATATCCATCGATATTGACAAATTTTTGAGCTACTCCCGCGGTATATACTCCGGCAGGGCGAGTGCCCGGAATATTAATACCTCCTCGTGGACGTTCCCGGCATCCCATAGCAAGCACAACGCTTTTTGATTTTACCTTGAACACACCGCTATCAGGATTTACTGCTGTAACGGTCCTGTCTGCCGAAAGGGCGATCACCATTGTATTCAAGAAGCATCGTACATTTGTCTTCTCTATCTCTTCGATAAGGCGCTCGGCATACTCAGGACCGGTGTAGTCTGTCTTGAATTGCTCCAACCCAAAGCCATTATGTATGCATTGTTTCAGGATGCCACCCAGTTCCTCCTCTCTTTCAAGCAGAAGAACATTCTTGGCGCCACTTTCATAAGCATGGAGTGCGGCAACAAGCCCAGCAGGTCCGCTGCCTATTACAGTTACGTCAGCTTCCATTCGCATCTCTTATCAAGCTTCCACGGCCAATATATACCCTATCTATGCCGTTATCTTATCTTTGGGTATCCCGTAATTTCAGCAATTTTGTAGTGTAATGGGGAAAGTGCAGGATAAATCTTTTTGTACACTTCATTAAATAACCTGTCATAGATTTTGGCACTCTCCTCGCGGGGAGTAAACGTCTCCTTTACTCTTACCATATTGACCACAGCTTCAGCGAAGCTGTTATAGATCTTCAAGGCAACAGCGGCATCGATTGCGGCACCCAATGCTGAGAGATTGCTTGTATGCAATCTTGTTGTGGGAAGGCCGAAGATGTCAGCGGTGATTTGCATGATCTCGTCGCTTTTTGAGCCTCCCCCACCAACTCTCAACTCCCTCACTTTGCTTCCTGAATGCTTCTCGATTATCTCCTTCAGTCTTCGCAATTCGTAGGCAACGCCTTCAACAATTGCCCTGTAGATATGCGTTTTTCCGTGCTCTCCAAAGAATCCTATTATGGCACCTTTGGAAAGGGGGTCGTTTTCCAGTGGGTGCCAGTAAGGCTGCAGAATCAAGCCCATAGAACCAGGAGAAATTTCCCCCATTTCCCTGTTCAACAAGTCCTCTGGTTGTACCCTCAGTTTCTCTGCCTCTGCCTCCTCATCTTTGCAAAACTCTGTTTTAAACCAGGATACCATCCAGTATCCTTTCGGTAAAAAACCTTCGAGTGCCCACTGGTTTGGAATTGCTGCTCCCCAGGTGAAGAAATCCATGTTAGGGTCAGTGACATACTTGCTGGAGAGTATTTCGATGACGGCGGCCGTTCCATAGCTGATTTCAGCGATATCGTTACTTATCGCACCAGCGCCGAGAAGTTCGGATTGTTTGTCTCCTGCTCCGATGATTACGGGGAGCCCTTGAGGCACACCGAATCTTTTTGCTCCTTCCTCCGAGACCGTCCCGGCGATGTCGGTTGGTGTGACAAGATGGGGCAGCTTTTTTCGCTCAACTCCGAAAACCTTGAAGACCACCTCTTGGGAATGCCACCGAAGTCCCTTCAGGTCGATGGGAAACAGCCCCACTATCATGGAGGAGCAGTCTTTAAACTGGTTGGTTAACGCATGAAAGATAAAGGACGAGATAGTGAGGAACATGTGAGTTTTGTTGTAGCTTTCTGGTTCGTATCTCCTGAGCCAGTTGAACTTGGACCTTCTCTGATACACCTTAAGCTTAGAAGTCATTCTCTTAATTCTAAACACCAGCGCTAGAAGGGCTCCGCCAGGGAGCTTTAGTCCCTCTGTCTTACGTTCATCAAGCCAGGTGATTGCAGGACGAACAGGTTTGCCATCTTCATCAACGGGCACAATTGTGCTTCTGTGAGTTGTAATAGCAACAGCAGCGAGTTCATCTGTGGGAACATGGGAGTTTTCCACCACACTCTTCGTTACCCTCTCGGTAATTCTCAGATACTCCTCGGCATCCTGCTCAGCAAAATCAGGTTGAGTAGAAAAATACGGGCTCACAGCATATGCCTCGCCATATACCTCATTCCCTTTCTCATCAAAGATAAAAGCCTTTATGTTTTGTGTTCCCGCATCAATGACAACGAAATGTTTCATTTCTTAACCTGCTTTGTTCTTCCGCCAAGGATAAAAGATTTGTCTCCGCTCTTTGTGACCAATTCCTTTTCCAAATTCGCCTCCCTGCTGATGATCTCCAGCACCCTGGGCATGCAAAAGCCGCCCTGACATCTTCCCATACCTGCTCTTGTCCTCCTTTTAATGGCATCGATGCTGTTTACAGGGATACCTCTGTGAAACGCATCTACAATCTCGCCTTCGCTCACATTTTCACAGCGGCAGACAATATGTGCGTATAAAGGGTTCATTAGGATAAGCTCATCTCTTTCCTTTTGTTCCAGTTCGCTAAAACGCTTGCTCCTTTTCCTCCTTGGCTCGAAGTTTATATTATCCGCCGGGTGCCATTCTTGTACTATGATTCCCTTCACTCTTTCAGCAATGGCTGGCGCCGATGCAAATCCCGGGGATTGAATCCCGGCAACGTGAACTAACCCCTTCACCTTCTTGGATGGCTCAATAATGAAATCCTCCTTGTACGTCGCCGCTCTACAACCAGCGAAATGAGTGATGATTTTGCTCTTGTCGGGTTTCTCATAGTGTGGCTTAAGTCGCTCAAGCACTGGTGTGAATTTATCAAGTAAAACTTCGAGCCCGGCAAACGTGGTGGAAACATCCTCTCTGTTACACACCTCCTCTGCTGTTGGACCGAACTGAAGGTTGCCATCAATCGTGGGGATGATGCCTCCTCCTTTGCTATGTTTACTTCTGTCTCCCGCCATGCTAAACGAAGCCAGAACTGTGTGCACTGGCTGGTAAGATTTATCGAATATGATTGTTTCTCCTTTTCTGGGATGGATGGTGAAGAACCTGTCTCCAGCAAATTCGGCAATCCTATCAGAATACAGTCCTGCGGCATTGACCAGGATATGCGTTCTAATGGTCCCTCTTGTTGTATTTATCGCCTTAATGCTTCCTTCCTCCGTTTGGACTCCTATTACGCTTGTGTTAAGAAAAAGCTGCACCCCATTTGCTATGGCATTCTCGGCGTAAGCGATGGTGAGTTCAAATGGAGATATGATACCTGTGTTCCATACGAGTAGACCCTTCCTGATATTGGGGGCAAGACCTGGCTCAATCTTATCCAGCTCATCTCTGTTCAGCTCCTTTGGATCTGGGTCTTTGTGTTTGATGGCCATTTTCGTTACATAGGGAAACAGTAGTTCTTCGTCAGGGTTTTCAGCCACAATAAGTGTCCCTACCCGCTTCAAATCAACATCGAGTTGGCTGGCGACTTCATCATACATTGGGTTTCCCCTGTAGTTCATCTCCCATTTCAACGTGCCAGATGCGGTGACGAACGAAGGATGTATCAGGGCGTTGCTATGAGCTGTTTGATCTGTTCCCAGGTCATCATGCCGTTCAATTAACGCTGTGCTCAGGTTGAATCGTGAGAGTTCTCTGGCGATTGCCACGCCGATTATGCCGCCACCGACGATAACAACATCGAACTCTTTTCCAGCAAGCTCATCGGATACCTTTTGAGGCGGGACAAATGGTTTCTTGTCGGGATAATCGATTTCATTTAGAACTCCCCTGACCTGTTCAAATTCACCGGCAGTATGTCCGGCATCCACGACACCCTGATAAGTGGCAAAGTGTCCGCTTAATCTTACGACGCTATCTTTGATGGAGACAGTTGCCTTTTCACCAACTGCTTTTTCTATCTCGCCTTGTATGGTTCGTGACAGCTCTTTTTTATTCATCGACAATCTGTTCCGATACGATTTCAGTTATGTCTTTCATATCCACATCGGATAAGGCGGCTTTGCATGTAGGGCACGCTGAAAGGTAAACATCGGCAGCGGTTTCCCTGAGCTCATTTATGCGCATCGTATTCACCTGATTGGCGACCTTGGCATCGCCGATGCTAGCGCCGGGTAGCCCGCCGCAGCAATGTGTATCCTCACGCGAGTAGACCGGCTCCCTTATCTCAAAACCTAGTACTTCAAGGACTTCTCTTGGGGCTGTGGTAATACCGATATCGTTTACAAGGATACAAGGGTCGTGAAAAGTCGCCGTAGTGTTCGTTCTGTTTACCTTTATCTTCCCTTCCTTAAGGAGAGCATTGAGGAATTCAGCGGTGTGAATAAACTCCACATTTAAGTCAACTCCGACACTGTGGTACACCTCTGTCATCGTTTTTAAGCAATTGGGACAGTCTACAATGACCTTCCGCAGTTTTCTCTTTTCAATCTCCTCTTTCATTTTTTCTGCTGCCTTCTTGAATCCTTCCGTGTCACCGGCGTAGTAAAGGGGTGCGCCACAGCAGATCTCGGCACCGCCGAATTGGTGAACCTGTTCCTTGCTCGCGGAGATTATCCTATCCATAGCCTGCGGCACTTGTTGGTCACGGTAAGCGGAACAGGAAACGAAATAGCCGAGGTCTCCTGCTCCCTTTTGAAGAAGCTGTCGCTCACCATAGGGATTACCAAACTTCATAAACGTTTCCACTCGTCCCCTTGTTTCCTCTGGCAGCATGCCCTTTTGGAAAGCCTTGCTCCGCCCTATTTGAATGAATTTCCTCAGGTCGAAATCATCGTAGATACAATGTGCCTTGCATGCTCCGCACATGGCACACTGGAACATCACATCAAAGAAGCCCTGTTCGTCTTCAAGAAATGCCTTCTCCTCATAAAGAATAAGACGAGCCTTTTTCTGAGGGGTAATCGTTTCCTTTCCCGTGGCAAGATACGTAGGGCAACTATGCTTACACATATTGGCGCACATTGCGCAATTTGTGATTTGTTCCAGTTCTTTTTTATCTTCCATCTTCGACAAGCTTTCCTCTGTTCATAATACCATTTGGGTCCAATGCGAATTTGATTTTTCGGAGCAACTCCACCCCACTAGCACCCAACTCCTGCCGCATAAACTCCTTTCTCCAGTATCCGATTCCATGGTGATGGCTGATAGAGCCATTGTTTCTCAGGGTAGCTTCCATGGCGGCAGTCCACGTGTCATGGTAGTAGCGCATCGGGTCTTTGGGGAAACCAACGAACGTGATGTATAGGCAAGCTCCTTCACGGTAAAAGTGTGAAAAATGACCTGACACTGATATTGCACCTTCCACTGCCTTCATGGAGGAGATCATGTCATCGTAGAGATTTACCGCATCTTTGAATAGAGAAACAACCTCAATTGTGTCCACAATTCCTCCCCGTTGCATCAGGATAGGACCTGCACCGATATCGAAACGTTTCTCAAGCCATATATTCACGGGATTCTCTCCCAGAGGCTCTCCCCCACTTTCTTTGGCAATTCTCTCAATCACGCTGCTTTCAAGCGCCACGAAATCTGGCTCGCCCTCGGATATAAACACAATCGTTACCTTACTTCCTGCTTCTTTGAAATACCTTTCACTTTCGGCTTCATCAAATATCCTCACTACTGCCGGCTTTGCATCACATCTCAAAACCCTCCGCACCACTTCCACTGCTGCTTCAATGGAGGGTAAAGCAAACGATAATTTTATTGTTGCCTCTGGCAGGGGATGTATTGATACCACCGCTTTTGTCACGATGCCAAGAGTTCCTTCAGCGCCCAGGAACAGGTCTTTTAGCGAAGGCCCCGTGGAGCGTCTTGGAACCGGTTTTATATTAAGAAGATTTCCGTCGGGAAGCACCACTTCCATTCCCAGGACCATGTCCTCAATTTTCCCATATTTTGTGGAGAATTGTCCCACAGCACGTGTTGCAATCCATCCACCGAGAGTGGAGCAATAGAACGACTGGGGAATATTTCCCATTGAATAGCCCCTGTGATTCAGCTCCCGCTCGAGATTTGCGCCGATAATTCCTGCTTCGAACTCAGCAACCAGCGACGTTTCATCTAGGGAGATAAATTTGTTCATTCTCTGAAGGTTCAGGATAGCACTACCTTCCATAGGGATAGTGCCGCCGAGCACGCCTGAACCACCGCCAAATGGCGTAATGTTAACCTTATATTCATTGGCATATTTCAGGATGCCCTGTATTTCCTCATGATTCTTGGGCGAGATAACAACGCAGGGAAGCGATGGTAAATTGCCATGCTGAGAAAGGAAAATCCCGTATAACCAGTAGTCAAGGCTGTAGGAAATGAGGTCGCATTCCCTCTCCGAGACATTTTCCTCTCCTATAATATGTTTCACTTTTTCGACAAACTCGGAAGATACCTCTCCTTTATTTGACAGGAAGGTTTTTATATCCATTATTTCCCCTCACTCTCCAAAATATGGGACACCTAAGAGTGAACTTTTCCCTGGGACTTCGGTCCAGTCCTGATTCCTGCCCGGGAATTCTGTGACCTCATAGGCTACCACTTTTCTGAAATGCTATCAACTATACGTCTGCTGCCTTGATCCGTGAGTCCGGATTTAAAAGACCCGTCTGTTAGCTGGTTTTTTCTGAGGCGTGAAGGAATCCTTTCCTTCACGAAAGCTGAGGGAGAGGACTCCCTCAGTCCTCCAGAAGAATCCACGTATTAAGGTGCTGTATTCCAGCTTCATTCGACCACAACGTATCCACTCTCCCCAACTCCCAGGCCATGCTTTAAAGCGGTAACGATCTGAAGTGACTGCCAGGGGTCGGCAACTAGCTTGTTCTTTGCCTGATACGTTAGCAATACTTTCATGGCTTCGACGTCGATAGCGGCGAGGTCGCCGGAAGCAAGCACCAGTCCAGGCTCCGCTAACTGGCCCTTGTCGGGGCCGCCGGAAACGAAAGCTTTCCTGCCATCCATCACTATGAGGTTTGGTTGCCAGCACAGGCTGATTTCAGCCACCTTTTGCTCCAGGCAGCGGGCATGAAGAGCGCGCCGCTCGCCGGGATGCATAAAGCCTACCGCAAGCTTGAGAGCGCCGGTAAATCGCGCAATACTGTGGGTCTTCATGCAGGGCAAATAGACTATCTTGTCGGCTTCGTAGGCTGAGCGGGGCATGGAGACTGACTGCAGATAGTCACCATCTATCTTAATCCTCACCCAGTCGTCAGCCTTGTCTTCAAAAGCAATCAACTCCACGCCTAGGTGATGCGCCAACTCGAAAATGCCTAGCTTACGAAAGACGTTCCTGCTTGGTCTCCATATCCCGCCAGAGCTTTCACCTACTGTTACTCTTGCTCCCGCTTCCAAAAGAAGCTCGAGTACAGCACGCAGAAACGCCGGGTCAGTGGAGCCGGGAAATGGGTCGGGGCTGTTGAAATTAGGCTTTACTAGAACCCTGTCGCCTCTGTTGATGGCTTGCCCCAGGTGACCTAGCAGTGCGATAGCTTTTTCGATGGAGACTCTGACGTCTCCGTCTGCTATCACCCTGGCTACGAGGGCCTGGCCATTGGTGCGCCAGGGATTGGCGGCGCGGGGCTTTGGGTCAACAAGCGGGATGTTCTTCGGTGCCCTATCGCTGATGAAGTGATACAGCCCAACAACCTTGTCAGCGAAACCTGTCATTTGACTTTCCTCTGCAAAATTGGCAGACGTGCTTCATCAGGCAAGCAGCGTATGTACAAGCTTCCTCCCCAGGAGCTCAAGTCGCCTCCCAACATTTATATCTTTCGATGCCTGCTTTGGGGTTTTAGCCAGAGCGGTGACATGGCCAACCCATCGCATGCCGCAGACAGAGGAGTAGGTCCTCAAGTTATCGACGGCCTTTCCAACGCCCTCTTCTGCCACAGCTATGCCAACGATTGGCTTTAGCTCTAGCTTTGGCCAGATGGGGCAAGTTCTGTCCATGAAATTCTTGAGCAGGCCGGAAAGCATCTCAAAGTAGACCGGCGTGCCGAGAGCCAGGCCATCGGCATCGACCAGCTTGGGGTAAATCTCCTGCATGTCGTCCTGAATCCTGCAGATTCCCTTTCGTTGCTTGCCTCCTACTTCGCAGCTTAAGCAGCCATCGCACGCTTGGATGTCCTTCTCCCTGAGCAAGATGAGCTCAGTCTCTGACCCCGCTTTGGTAGCTCCTTCCAGTAGCTTTCTGAGCATCCACTCCGTGTTTCCCTTTCTGGGAGAACCGCAAATGCCGATGATTTTCATTTCACCCACTCCTTCCGCGCAACTGGAGAAGCTTAAGCGACCGGCCAATAGCCCTTGTTATCTTTTTCTCCTTTTCACCATGATAAGGTGGGACTTCTTTTACCAATGCCAGCACCTGAACTCATAATACTACATCACAGATATCCAAGCACTGTATGCATAGATGCCCTATGTTCTGAGGTGGGAGTCTCAAATATGTAATTCGACTGTGTCGCCGTCCTGCAGAACGTAGTCTTTCCTGACCAGTTGACCATCGAATTTGCCCGAGCCCCAAATCCGAGCCTGCTTCAGCTTCGCTGTGAAATCCTTATGTATGGACTCAGCAACGTCCGCTACGGTGCTTCCGCGTTTTAGAGTTGTGGGTTTAGTGAGGTCAGCGTTCTCGCCGGGAGCTTTGGTGTATACCCTGATGATATCTAACATGTCAAAGAGCTTGCGCTTGAAGTCCTCAAGGCCGCTTCCATTCCTGGCGGAAACGCGGATGACAGGGAATTCCCTTCCGTAACGTGATTCGAGTTCGCCGAAATTATTCCGTATATAGGAAAGGTCACTCTTGTTAGCCAGGATGAGAGCTTTCTTAGCTGCGGCGGCAGATTGGCGGGCATTCAATCGTCCTCACTCCGTGGATGGCCAGGCAACTGAGAATATAGTAAAGCGGTACACCACCAAACTCGATTACACGCTAAGAATACTATAGCCTCCGATGGTGAGTTTAGCAGAACTGAGCGTACAGCGCTAGATTGCCCTGTTTGATGCAAAGGAGAATCGTCATTTCGCTATAATACAACTTGCCCATCTTCTATATTTATCTATCAATACCGAGGGTTTCTTTCCGTTCCTCTAGCAAAAGCAGAAGCTGAAAACAAAGCTAAAGCGATAGAAGCTGGTATTAAAGACGCAACTTATGAGATTGCTCTTCGCAAACTTAAAGCTGATGGCGTGGTGGGTGCTAGACAAGACCCAACGAAGCAAGGGAGACACAATATCTTGGAATTGACCCCAGATAAAAATGATTAGGATATTAAGAATATAAAATCCTATTATTATTTTGAGGTAAAGCAAAGTCCTAGAATCCTAAACCTTTTTATGGCAGGTATGGCACAAAAAGTTACTATACATACATGATAGGGGAGGGGTAGGGGTGGGGGAGGTTCATGTCGCTAGGTATAACAATGGGTATCGGAGCATTATGGCGAATTTAGCCTCTTGCTTGGGAACCATTCACCCTCATAACGGAGCCAAGTCTCATTTGCTTTCCTGTCTATGTTATGTAGCGCTAATACTATATTCTTAACGGTATGTATGGCTTTTTGTGCTACCTGCTCATTATATCGCTTTAGCTTATCAGCTATTTTGCTTACTTCCACCGTTTCTGACTTAATGTGAACTAACCTATTTCGCTGTTTAATTAACCAATCCAAATCTTGCATTGGTTGAGCACCAGTATCTAGTTGAGAATCGGTCAGAAGTCTAGGAATGACTACCCATTTAGAATATAGGTCTAGTTTATCCAGATAGTTTTCCAGGTAGCTTTTGGATGTGCGGTGTATAGCATAGTCATTAATAAAGGCTTCTAATGATAATGCACAGAAAATAATAACAATCCTGCTATGCTTGTTTATTTCATTGATGATTCTACCCCATTCTCTATTGTCATCGTCTGAAATCTGTCCTGTACTGTTATACTTTTCATTAATTGACTTCTTCTTTGCAAGTAGTTGCTCGATACTTGTGTAATTTTCCAAAGCAACCCGAGCATAATCAGCATAATAGCTAAATGTCCAAAGAAGTTTATTCATTTAAGATATCACCTTTATTACTGTCTATCCATTATACTTCTACTCAGTTTGACTTGAAAGAGTGTTCATAAGCCCCAGACAATCAATGTAAGCAGCGAAGCTATGATAAGCCTGTGGCTAAGAGAGTACAGGTCGGAGTATAATAGTGCCACCGAGACCATCAAGGCTTGTCTGGTGAACTTCAGGCTGCATAGGAGACACAGGAGGCTGGTCTGGTCTATCTATACCAGAACTGATTTCAGTCATCTGAAGGGGGCTTGAAACCGAAATCTGTATGGGTTTTCTTGAAATCATAGCGATAATAGTCTTCCCAATATCCTTAAGCAGCTTTCAACTGCAGCTTGCGCAGAGTCGGCTTGACCCGTTGTGGAGAGCTCAGATGTTTAGTAGTGAATACTTTGGGTGTCTTTTCTTTTGTGTATCATTTCCACTTATGGTCGCATCTGGCGTTATTATTGTACTGTATTCGTGGATTCTGTTAGTTGCGCTTTTCATAGGAACGGCTCTCGCCTATCCCTTGTTTGGTCGCTATCTCGTGCTTAGGCTTTGGTTAATTCCGTATATACTGCTTGATAGGTTGTCAAGGAAAAGGGAAAAGTGAATCTCAAGCACTCCCATTCCTTGACCTTCCCCCAGGGTGGTTATGGTGATAAAATACCGATAAACGAGCCTTTGCAATGACGTGGCAAGTGTACTTGTTTTACGGAATTTCTCTTGTATTGATTTTGCTGGCTGCTCTTTTGGCGAACTCATGGCTAAGAGCACAAGGAAAGCGGAAGAAAGTTTTGACCTGGGCTGTAAGCTCTTTGTTGGCTACAGCGGTCTTGGGAGGGTTCACTGCTGCTATTTGGGTTCCTTACTTACCTTTTAACAAGCTCACTTCAATAGAGGTCATACTTGCTGAAAGAGGAGCAAGAGATGTACAAGAAAGGCTTGTAGAACTCAAATGTGTTCAAATTCCAGAATATAGCGACTACCTCGGCATTAGCCCTGTTCGGTATGATGACGCTAAAGACCGCTATAATTTTCTAGTTCATGATGGTGCTGGTAACAAGATTTTGGTTACAGTCAGAAGTGATAAAATAGGCTTTGAACCGAAGCCAAAAGACTACGTTAGAGTCGAAGGCAAAATCTTTTCATCTAGGGTTGACCGCTGGCTTGACACAGGTGGTCTTCATATTGAGGCTACCGATGTAGAACGTGCCCTACCAGCAACATGGGATTAAACAGTGGTAGGACTTTGCCAGATTTCACCTCTAAGCGGATTTTCTCTATGAGCCAACGTTCTACAGGCTGGGCATCGGTCAAGGGAAAGTCCAGGGGGATACCCCCTAGGTCAATTGTGAACAATTAGCCTTGCCCTGTGAATTTCCAGCTTTGAACATATGCCACCTAGGCATCCGTGTTCACAACCTTGTATATCTTCAGGGCATCGTCAAAGGTCAGGCTTGCTGCATAGTGGCTAACCATATCGGGAGTATCCCAACCACCTAAGCTCTGGATTACTTTATTGGACAGTCCCGACTTTACATTGTGGACACAGAATCCACGTCTGAATGAATGAGCGGAACATCGTATGCCTGTAGCTTGTCCTAACCTCTGGAGCATGGTCTGTATCCCATGAGGGGTTATTCCTAGGCTATCATGATTTGTGAACCATTCTCTCACAATGCCATTGCGAGCTAGAGCTTTGCGATAGCGATTGCCCTTGCCCAACACAACTACAGTTCCCTCTTCCCAATTGAAGTCCTTAGCCTTCACATTGGCAGCTTCCGATAGTCTCATTCCCGAATACCACAATAGGCTCAGCGTAACCTTGTCCCTCTCGGCAAGAGCATGGTTGACCAGGACTTCTAATTGCTCTTTTGACATGGCTGGCAGTAGCTTCTTTTGCCGTCTTGGTGGTAACACCTTCTCAATCGGGTTATTGGGAAGCTGGTCAGTGTGATATAGCCACCTGCAAAGTGTCTTGATACATCTGTAGTAGTTATGCTTGGCATTACCACAGGTAAGGGAATTAAGATAGGCATTGATACCTTCAGGAGTGATAGGATAGCCAACAAAATTATTAAGGGCAAGGTGATAGACTCCTATGGTCTTAAAGCTTGTGCCTGAAGCTCTAGAGCTAAGGAAGTTATCAAGCAAATCCTTTGTGAAAAGTTCACAACCATTTTGTGAACGTTTTGAAGCTAAACTAGTTGAGCGGGAGAAGGGACTCGAACCCTCGACAACCTGCTTGGAAGGCAGGGACTCTACCAACTGAGTTACTCCCGCGAAATCGAAGCTAAATCGGGGGGGGGAGACCCCGATTTGGTGCAAAAAATGGTGAAGCAGGCACCCCCCCTTTCGCATCCTGCCCTTGTTTTTTGTTATCTCCATGATATAGCGCACCACATTAGACGTCAAGATATACGTCTATCCTTGCGGCACGCGTGCGGAGCAGGGCGCGATTCCGGAAGGTGACCGCGATGAGCACTGCTGAGGCCTGTCCCGCTCGCCGCTTCCTGTTCAGCACCAGACTGAGAGACAGCGGCGGTGGAGGACAGGTGACCAACGCCTACCGTCACACCGCAGATATGCCGCCTTGACCGGCTGGGTTCTCGGAGACGAACTCTTCCTTCACCTTTTGCATCGCCTCCGGCTGAGCGATCAGGTCAACCACGGTCATTGCCATGGCCTTGGCCCCGTCGACAAGCCCCTGATGTCCCGCTTCGGAGGCAGCGGCCTCAGCGAATCCGGGGGTGTGAGGGGTGATATCTCGAGGTGCAATTGCCACCGCGGGATGAATGGTAGGAACGAGAACGCTGACATTGCCTACATCGCTGCTGCCCAGC
This sequence comes from uncultured Dehalococcoidales bacterium, assembly GCA_964443325.1. Classification (GTDB taxonomy): domain Bacteria; phylum Chloroflexota; class Dehalococcoidia; order E44-bin15; family E44-bin15; genus DAOUVR01. The sequence continues at coordinate 13,880 of CAYUCL010000007.1, read as the reverse complement.
CCTCTACGCATGGGTGGCAGAACCGTTCGCCCCAGGCTCTCCAAGTTCTTGGCAAATAGCTCTGCCAGGGCGGCGTTGGGCTTCAAAGGCGCGTAGTATGAGAACCAGCGATGCTCCAGGCGGGCGCCAGTGGCCAGAGAGGCCGCCTTGAAGCAGTTCAGCACCTTCTCCTTCAGCTCGTTGAGTTCCGCCTCCCATTCAGCACGGATCAGGAATTCCCCGGCGGTATAGGCTGGGACGATATTGGCAGCTTCTCCGCCGTGAGTGATGATGCCGTGGACGCGGGACCGCTCCGGAATGTGCTGTCTGAGGGAGTTGATTCCGTTGTAGGCCTGGATCATAGCTTCCAGCGCGTTCACGCCTTTTTGTGGATCGCTGGAGGCATGGACTGCTTTGCCGTAGAACTCGACTTCGAGGCGGATCAGAGCCAGAGTGCGTGCGCTTGCTCGGTCTACCACATGGGGGTGGACTATCATGGCGGCATCCACATCCTGGAAGGCACCTCTTTCCGCCAAGAATACCTTCCCGCCGTACGCTTCCTCGGCCGGGGTGCCGACAACTACAACGCTGCCTCCCATTGCATCGACGGCTTTCCGGGCGGCAGTGGCTGCCCCAACGGACGAAGTGCCGATTATATTGTGGCCACACGCATGTCCTATATCGGGCAGGGCATCGTACTCGGCTAGCAGAGCGATCACCGGCTTGCCCGATCCATAGGTCGCCCTGAAAGCCGTGGGCAACTGGCAAATCCCTCTCTCAACATCGAATCCTTTTTGCTCTAGATACTCAGCCAGCCAGGCAGAAGCCTTCACTTCCTCGAAAGCAGTCTCAGGGTTCTGATGAATCCTAAGGCTGAGATCGACCAGTTCCGATCGGAGTACATCCACTTCATTAGTGACCGTCGCCTTCAGTTTCTCTATGTCCATTGATCACCTCCGCATTTTCAATATGACTTCATCGATCACATACCGAACGCGGGGCTCTACCCACGTTCGCAGTGTTTGGCTTCAGTTACATTTCGCACCGGGGCTTCACGATTCGGGGTATATTGCCGTCGAGGTTTTACAGTCTACCGCATATACAATCTTTCTACCCTTGAAAGTATACTCTTCACCTCCTCTGGTGAAATCTTATACCTGCGGGCAATTTCCTCATATCCAGCCTGCTCTCCGGTCTTAAATCCCTTGCGCCAGAGATAGACATCCTGTTCCAGTTCATCAATGCCCTCGTCGTCTAATATTATCAGGTCTTCAAGCTCCCCTATTGTAGCCAGTACCCGGATAAGGCTGGATTCGTCGTTAAGCGCTTGAGCGTAGTCCAACTTGGCCTCTTCCGTATTACCTTTTCTATCATGTGCTAGCGCCCGATTGTAGAATGCTCTGCTATTATTTGGGTACAGCTCTATTGCTTCGGAGTAGTGCTTTATCGCTTCATCAAGCTCATCTCTGTCCAGGAACCTGTTTCCCTTTATATAAAGGGTTATCGCATCAATGCAATGGTCAGGAAGTCCCCTGAGCTCCCGTATTCCACTGAGTTCCTCTTCGTCTATGTCTCTGGGCACTCCATCAACCAGGGCTCCAATTCGTCGATGGCGTATATTGCTGGAGCCATACCATGCGTCTATGAAACGATATGCTCCATTGGCGAGGTTCAGAATGTTTACGTGGTGTGGTACATAGCGTCCAGCATTATCTATTAAAACCTCTACGATCCCTAACACTAAGCTGAATCTGGGGCCAATGGCGGAGAATAGCTTGGTATAGCCCAGACAATCGGCACGCCCGGTAGATAGCACATCATCCAGCTCGAAGACCCGCCCGCGCTTGACATTGCTTCGCACCAGGTCATAGAGCCAATCCGAGATTAATATTTGTATACCGCTTGTCTCCTCTTCGTCATGAGCTTCAGCGAGCTTCTGACTTATGAGAAGTCCAATTGCCTCAAGATCGAGTTTTTGCGTGGTAGAGCCCCTCAATTCATAAGGCAGACCTGGTATATGCCAATCGGCCAAAGCGCTATCAAGATTGGTCATGATTGCTCCACATTTCCCATTAGAGAGCCTAGAGCATCTGCTCCAGTCATGTCCTGAGTTTGTCGAAGGGATACCCTATCTGGCTTACTTTTTGAATATTATATACACCTCTATAGCGTGAGCATACACAAATGTCAATATGTATGGAACGACCTTGCAGCTTTGTGGATGGGGTGTGATTTGGTGAATCCTGCTGAAGGGCGCCTGTGGAGTTACTCGGTCAAGCTGAGGTATTCGGCATATCTGACCAGGTAGGAAATCACCTTGGATCCCTCCTCGGGTGTTTGATAGAAGTATATGCCATTTTCCTCAAGCTTAGCCAGTGCTGGCGGTTTGACACCACCCACACCGCCCACCGGGCTGGTTATGATCAGGGGCTTTTGATACTTATCGATCCTCTCAATAAGACCGTCTACAAACCGAAGTTCCATCTCTATCATCATTTTTACATACTCTTGTGTGTCGACTCCCACCGTTGCCGTGGAATGATCAAGGAAGTCCGACGGAACGCCAAGGCTTCCAACGGCAATAACGGCGTCGATGTAGTCAGCCTTTAGTAGATTGCCCATGCAACCGTAGGAACCCTCAAAACTGCCTGCCATGTCCACCGGGTTTGAGTGCGACCAGCGAGGCGGAAGGTACTTGTTCAGGGCTTGTATCGTCTCCTCCCGCAACGCCGGCACTTCCAGGCCGTAACGCCGGCATGCATCTGCAGCCACGACCCCGAAGCCGCCGCCTGTAGTGACAATGCCGACCCTTTTCCCTCGTGGAAGGGGCTGTCTTACCAGCGCCAGCGCAACATCGAGCAGTTCATCCACCTCGTCTACCCTGATGACCCCGCATTGGCGAAATACGGCATCGTGGACAGCGTCTGAGCCAGCAAGTGAGCCGGTGTGGGAAAGAACTGCCCGAGCAGCCTCAGATGTTCTCCCTACCTTCATAACCACGATGGGCTTCTTCTTGGTGATATGTTTGGCAAGCTCGAAGAAACGCCTGCCATCTTTTATGCCCTCTACATAGGCACATATTACTTTTGTTTCCTCGTCCTCTGCGAGGTATTGCAAGTAGTCCTCTATGGTGAGGTCCGCTTCGTTACCGCTGCTTACATATTTGCTGAAACCAATCCCCTTCTCAATGCCACGCTCCAGGATGTATGTCCCAAAATTGCCGCTCTGTGAGATGAGAGCCAGAGGCCCTGGGCGTATGCGCCGAGGGCCTGTAGTGAAGAGCTGTACTGCTGTATTGAAATGTCCATTGCAATTAGGCCCTACGAGGCGCAGGCCTCCCCTTCTTGCTATACTCAATACCTCCGATTCAAGGCGAGCCCCTTCCACTCCTGTCTCCTTGAAGCCGGCGGTGATGATGATAGCGGCTTTGACGCCTTTATCCACACATTCTTGCACAACTGGGGGCACCGAATTCTCAGGTACAACGATAACTGCCAGGTCAATGGGGCCAGGTATTGCCAGCAGGTTTGGGTAAGCCTTGTGCCCCAGAATGTTGTCTGCACTGCGGTTTATCGGGTATACCGTTGCCTTTGGGCCGGAGCCGATAAGCCTGTTGAATATGCGAAATCCCCACTTAGTGGGATTGGGAGAAGCGCCGATCACGGCGACAGAGTCAGGATAGAAAAGGTAATTCACCGGATTTAACGATCCCTTTCAAAAGCGCGCTCCATCAATGTTGATGAACAATTGTAGCAATGCTCAGGGCGCACTTCAATAGTGGTGAAGGCGGCGCTGGAATCAGGTGCAATTAATGATGCGAGATTGAAAGGCAGTCATTCACCTGCCGAGCTGTGTTTGGATGGCGGGCTGGTTTCCTCCTTTACCAGGGCACCTACGGAGTACCCAACAATTATTGAGCCTGTGACGGTAAACACGGTTAGTATAAGAATGTATAACCAGCCGAAGTACGAAATCATCATGGGTAAAAGGAATGGTTTTACCGCCCTATTGCCCAGGAAAATGGCCATCATCGAGTTCCCAGCACCTTTTTGTCGCAACTGCTTGAGCAGGGGATACCACGCATAGATTGGCCCCGTAGATATGATCCCTGCTGTTGCTGAGAGTATAATACCCTTGATGCCAGCCCCTTTGCCAAGGAACCTTACAATGTGCGCTGGCTTTAGGAAGAGATTCAAAACTAGCATGAGGGCGAAGACCAAAGCCAATGGAACGAGCATATTGAGAAAAATGTTACCGCTACTATTAAGAGCCATAGATATCTTATCAGGGTAAATAGCATAGAGAATCCCGTATAGTACCAGTACGGAGGCTGGGAAAATCAGCATACGGGGCACGCGTATTCTCCGTTTGGAGCTCTGAGTCTTGTGCTCTTTCATTGGGCTCACCGTAAAATTAGGTTTAAGGCAGCAACTGTTAGTATGGCTATTCCTATGGCCATGACAAAGGACAAGCCATTTCTCATTAATGCAAATTTCCCACCCAAGGCCGACATCTCTGCGGGCAACTGTATGATTCCTACACTCACCCACGCTATGATGAGGGCGGTTACAGCAAACAAGGTCACACCGTATCCCAACAGTTCACCACCGATAACGTAACTATTAATGGGGTTCCCGGTGAATATGCTGCCAAAGCACGCTCCAACGAGAGTGTCCAGTATCGGGTTACCGGAGAAAATAGATAACAGAAAATCCTTTGGTACGAATGCATTGAACAACCCTATCAGCAGCACTACGCTGACTAATATAGGCAGCATCATGGCAAACTGCCTGGCAGAGCTGTTTAGCGCGAGCAGAACGGTGATTGTGTCAATCTTAGCCCCTCTTGACGCAGGTGCAACGTCGGCTGCACTCTCCTTGAGATCGCCCGACTTGTACTTGTTTATTACGTCTTTGACCTTACCACTGAGTCCAGCGTAAACTTGTATGCCGTTTTTTGTGAGCTGCCTTGTGGCAGCGGGGCTACAGTGCCCGGTAAGAACCGCTTTGACATCATTACTAATAGCAAGCACGACAGCCTGCATCCCAGCCCCGCGTTGACCTGTGGCACCGGGGTTTGGCACTGTGTCAATACTCATGGTTTCGAGGTCAACAATCAAAAGGTATCGGGAGGTTCCAAACCTTTGAGCTACTTCAGCCTCTAAATCTGTACCGTCCGTCGAGATGGCAATTTTCATAGCTATATCCAGATTGTTGGCTAGCGATATCTCACCGAGGGCGACTCCCAAGCCTGTCCTACTGAGAGCCTCTTTATTTTTCTTTGTCCAAATTACCACAAAGTCAGAGTATTAAAAAGCCCTTTTTGAGTTGCTTATAATCGCTTAACCTTCACTTGTCCTTTTCATTACTTGCCCATTACCTGTCTTGTTTTCATAGTAGAAATCGCGCTATTAACGTGCTTTCCTTGACATAGCTTCGTTCTTTAATCTACACTTTAGATAAGTCTTTTTCGAGAGAACGCTTATGAAATGTCCTGCCTGCAACAATTTGATGATAGTGGTTGAGCACGAGAATATCGAGCTTGACTATTGCGCAAACTGCTCGGGGGTATGGTTCGATGCCGGGGAGCTGGAGCTGTTACTGGAAACCATGGAACTGGAAGGAACCAGCTTATCTCTGGACGATATCCTGACCTCACCGGAAGCCAAGTCAGCGGAGAAGAAGCGGAGGTGCCCAATCTGTGGCAAGAAAATGAAAAAGGCAACAGTAGGCCATGAACCAGAGGTGCTAATCGATGCCTGTCCGAGGGGGGACGGGCTGTGGTTTGACGGCGGCGAGGTTGGCCAGTTGATAATACAGCTACCCGACAAGTCAGAATCTCAAGGACGCGTTATCACCTTTCTTGGAGAGGTGTTCACAGCACGGGAATAGGCCAGGAGGGGAAGTGGCAGCCGGGATAGCGTATCTAACCATTTACTAGGGTTTCAGGGGCTCGGTTGCATGAAATCCCTACTATAGGAATACAAAAAAACGAGTACTGTTGAGGAGGTCTTGCATGATTGCGGGAATCGTTATCGGAGTCGTAGTGGTAATTCTTCTTATTATACTTTGGGCAACGTACAACAGCCTGGTAAGGCTGCGTAACCAGGTGAAGAATGCCTGGGCGCAGATCGATGTCCAGCTCAAGAGAAGGCACGACCTCATCCCTAACCTGATAGAGACGGTCAGGGGTTATATGAAGCACGAGCGAGAGACATTGGAAGCAGTTACCAATGCCCGCAACCTCGCCCAGAAGGCAGTCGGTGGCGGCGTTGGTGCTCAGTCCAAAGCTGAGGGTGAACTGAGCGGCGCGCTATCCAGACTGCTGGCTGTGGTTGAAAATTACCCTGACCTTAAAGCTAACCAGAACTTCCTCGCTCTTCAGGAGGAGTTGACCTCGACTGAGAACAAGATAAGCTTTTCCCGCCAGTTCTACAACGACTCAGTATTGAAGTATAATAACAAGACACAGATGTTTCCCTCGAATGTAATAGCAGGTATGACTGGTTTCAGGGCCAGCGAGTTCTTCGAGGTCGAGGTAGCCGCGGAGAGGGAAGCACCAAAGGTTAGCTTTAGTTAGCCAAGAGACGTCTTAATATGTGGGAACAGATCAGAGCCAATCAGATAAGGTCGGTAATACTGGTTGTAGCCATGGGAGCGCTGCTGCTTTTAATTGGCTATTTCCTGGGGGTAGCCTTGTTCCATAGCATCATTGCCGGCCTGGTCATAGCCCTTGTGATATGGCTCGTGATGAGCCTATTTGCCTTCTTCCAGGGGGATAGTATATTACTGGCGCTGTCCAGAGCAAGGAAAATAAAGCGCGACGACCATCCGCGCCTTTACAACATAGTAGAGGAGATGAAGATTGCCTCGGGCCTGGAAAAGATGCCAGACATCTATATCATAGACGACCCTGCAATGAATGCATTCGCCACCGGTCGGAGTCCCGAGCGGGCTTCTGTCGCCGTAACGTCAGGGCTTCTGCAGAGGCTGAACCGCGATGAACTGCAGGGCGTGATTGGCCACGAAATAGCTCACATAAAGAACCGCGATGTGCTGCTGATGGCGATGTGCGGAGTTCTTCTCGGGACCATCGTCATTATAGCCTTCTTCGCAACGCGCATGCTCTTTTTCGGCGCAGTATTTGGTGGTAGGAGAAGCTCCTCCGCTGGAGGTGGCCAAGCGCAGTTGATAATCCTTGCCATAGGGATCGCCTTTATGATACTGGCGCCGATCTTTGCTTACCTGATCTATTTTTCCATTTCCAGAAAAAGAGAGTACCTGGCTGACGCCACCTCCGCCCTGTATACCAGATATCCAGAGGGGTTGGCCTCCGCCCTGGAAAAGCTTGGCGGGTCAAAAGCGGAACTGAAATCGGCCAACAAGGCTACAGCCCCGATGTATATCATCAATCCCTTCCGTAAAAAAGGAAGAGCAGCGGCCGACCTGACCAGCACCCACCCGCCTATCTCGGAACGCATACGTATCCTGCGCTCCATGGCAGGAGGAGCCGCTTTCGCCGACTACGAAAACGCTTATCGCCAGGTACATAAGGGTGGCAAGGGAGTTATTTCCCCCGCTAGTGTTGCCAGCGTTGGTGCTGTCGGACTGCGGGCAGCGGAGCCGGAAGCTGCGCGTAGAGAGCCCGAACCGAGCAAGGTGGAACGAACTCGCGAGGTCTCGGACCTTATGTGGAAGCTGAACGACTACAAAACCATCAACTGTGCTTGCGGCACGAAGCTAAAGGTGCCCCCCAAGTTCAAGAGTGGCCAGGTCAGGTGCCCACACTGCGGGCGCGTCCACTCCATCTAGGAGCTACGGTAAAAAAGGCAGCACACCGCTGAACTCAAGACGAATCAGCCGAGCCATTATTTGGATTACTGGAATATGTAGGTTGTCCCCACAGTATTCAGTATGAATTGCTCGGGCATCTCCTGGGCGAATTGATTGATGGCTTTCCATCCGGTGCAATGCATGGGCACGACAAAGTCTGGAGCTATACTCTTCATCTCATCAATGGTTGGCCCAATGATTGGCTCAAAGATCGGCCCGGTGAGATGAAATCCGCCTAAGACTGCGTGGACATTGTCCGTCCCAGCGACTTTCTGGGCGTGTTTGACAGTATTGATGATGCCAGCATGAGCGCATCCACTGATGACCACAAGCCCCTTGCCTTTCACCTTGACTGCGACGCCCTGGTCATCGCGAAAAGGATCCACAACCCACTTGTCATCGATTTTGGCCTCGGCCCAGGGAAAACCTTTCTCAAAATCCGTTACTCGCGCCACTTCTCCCAAAACCATGATGAGGTCTGAACCCACTGTAGAAGCCTCCTTAACCTTGTGGATTGCCACCCCTGTTTTGTTTAGGGCTGCTTCATCCAATCTGGGCATGTCTATCTGTCCGATACCGGGGATATTGAGACGGCGCTGAAGGAAAGCATCCGGATGGAGGGTAAGGGGGATTCCTTTCTTGGCCCTGTTCAGAAACTCTATGAGACCACCAAAATGGTCGATATGACCATGGCTTAGAACCACAGACTCAACTTGGCCAAAGTCCACTCTCAAAGCATCTGCATTATGAAAGAGACAGGTTGTTGATATACCCGCGTCCATCAGCACTACATGTTCCTCTGAGTCGGCGTAGACTTTAAGAAGACACGACAATCCATGTTCCGCCAGGGGCGCATTCGGAGGACCAGTCGCCGGCCGCTTGATGACCTCTGTGCCCTGGAGCAACAGTAAATCAGTGTAGTTGTCTACCAATATGGTGACTTCCAGCTTGTCTGCCTCTCGCAAATTCAATTCACTCATTGTATAAAACCCCCTATTTGATCAGTCTCACGATATGGCTTTGCCCGTATTTTGGCTTGTAGTATTGTAGCACAGTCGACTGGGTTGGTGAAGTCATTTCGATTAATTTACCATTAAGCTATATGTGGAGTTCAAGTACTTTAGTGTCAGTGCTGCTGTAGTTGACCGCAAACACGGTAAATGATAGACTCACGTGCATTGATGGCGAAACCATTAGTCGAGCTAATCTACAATGCCTTTTGTATCGAGGAAGTCCCCCCGGTACGAAAACTGGCAAGGCAGCACGGCTTTACACTCCGCGAGTACAACATCTGGAATCTCGACCCAGGTGATCAATCCCTGCCCCATCATATACGTCTCAAAATAGAGCGCGTTAGGAGTGGTGAGGAGGGGTTCTTCGCTGGAGCTTGTTTTATCGACGGGGAGGAGGTTGACTGGTGGCAGGGCTTTGAAGGGGCCTTCGCCGCTGCCAGTGAAAAAGCTGATGGTTGAAGCAAGGCCGATCACTCGGACTGATTTGGAGCAGGGGATGGCAGGTCCTGGGGTTTACTGTCTTCGCACACTGCCACGAAGTAACTGGAGTGACGACCCCGATGTGCGAGACCTGCAACAACTTCGGCAGAAGCTCTACTTGGATCTCATCGACAGGTTTGGCACCTGTGGTCTTGTAGCAATGGATGAGGATGGGGTAGTGGGGTTCACCACCTTCTTTCCAAAAGTTATAGCCCGGCGCCTGGGTTTCTATACCCTCCCTGAAAATGATGAGCTTGAGAACACACTGGTTGTGGCATGTATACATGTGACACCGTCGAAACGGGGTTGTGGTATAGGCTCTATCTTGATACAGGGTGTCAAAGACTGGGCGGCTCAGAGAGGCTATTCTGCAATCGAAGCCATCGGTGAGGGCCAACCTCAATATGGCTGGCATGCCAGCGCTCCCTTCTTATCCTTGGGTTTTAAGGTGGCCAGGGAACAAAGACACGGGAGCTGGTGCGGACAGATGATGAAGTGCGTACTTGAGGCGTAATGACGAAAATAATATGATTGACAGACCGAAAGGATCGGAGGGTAGTAAATGATCAGAGCGTTCAACGGGAAGACGCCGAGGATAGCGGATTCAGCCTTTGTCAGCGAATGGGCCTATGTAGTTGGTGATGTTGAGATTGGCGAGAACTCCGGCGTATGGCCTGGTGCTGTGATTAGGGGCGACTTTGGCACCATAAAAATTGGCAAGAGCTCCCAGGTTGAGGATAACAGCGTGATACACTCTGGAACAAGTATGGAGATCGGTGACAATGTATTAATAGGACATAGCGCTGTCATCCACGGCATGAAGATCGGCAACAACGTCCTCGTTGGCAATAACGCCACCGTCTTGGATTTTGCTGAGATTGGGGATGGCTGCATCATCGGTGCCAACTCGATGGTGGCTACAGGGCAAAAAATCCCCAGCAACTCATTCGTCGTGGGGGTTCCCGCCAGGGTCAAAAGGGAATTGTCCCCAGACCTGGTGGATGACATGCGCCGTAGGATGGCTGACAGGCATTCCCAAATGAGAGCGAAGGACGTGCCCGAGATGAGTTATACAGACCTGGCCAGGAAATATAAGGAAGAGGGACTGTAGCACAAACCGTGATTCGCCGCCGGATGAATCGCTAGATTGTTTAGTGTTGGCGTTGTATTAGCCTTGGACAGCGGGTCTGCAATATGAATTAGCGTGGGTAGACTCCCAATATGGCCGGGGCAAATCAAGGGGGTTAAGATTGTGACCAAGACATTCTTATCAGCAAAGAATCTCTACAAGAGCTTCGACGGCCGTAAGGCTGTCGACAGAGTCTCGTTTAGTATCCGTACGGGGGAGATATTCGGCCTGCTGGGTCCCAATGGAGCTGGCAAGACCACTACCATCCGAATCCTGTCCACCGTTCTGGAGGCCGACCGCGGCGATGTGATCATAGGCGGCTACTCCATACGGGAAAACCCTGACGCTATTCGTAGTCTTATAGGCGTTTGTCCCCAGGAACTGGCCCTCTACGAAGAGCTCTCGGCCGTCGATAATCTGGTTTTCTTCGGCCGCATGGTCGGTCTCAATGGCAGGGAGGCGAAGGCGCAGGCTGCGGCCCGTCTCAAGCTGGTGGGACTGACAGGAAGGGCTAAAGGAAGGGTGGATAAGTTCTCCGGAGGTATGAAGCGGCGCGTAAACCTTGCGGTTTCCCTCATGGGTCACCCCAAGCTCCTGTTTATGGATGAACCTACTGTGGGCATCGACCCGCAATCGCGGAACAACATCTACCGGACTATCGAGAAGCTGCGGGACAAAGGCATGACCATTCTCTATACAACACACTACATGGAAGAGGCCAATCGCCTCTGCGACCGCGTGGCTATTATTGACGCTGGCCGTATAATCGCTATGGACACGCCACTTGCATTGAGGAGCCGGATTGGGCCACCGGAGCAGGTTACCCTCGAAGACGTTTTCCTGAAGTTGACTGGCAGAAGGCTGCGAGACTAGTGACATATGATTAAGCCCCTATTAGTCGCCCTGCACGAAATCCGTATCTATTTGCGAGATAGAGGTGACTTGGCCTTCAGTCTCCTCCTGCCGGTAGTCACCTTCGCCCTGATGTATGGGGCCTTCGGAGGGCAGGATACGTTCCATAGCACCGCCCACGTGGTAAACGAAGACCAGGGAGGTGCGTACTCCAATCTACTGCTCGAGCGGCTGGAAGAAGAAGACAGCCTCGAGGTGAATCTGCTTTCGGCGCGAGAGGCGGACTCCAAGCTGGATAGGGCTGACCTGCTTCTGGTTCTGTATATTCCCCATGGATTCTCGGATGCAGTTGCCTCTAGCGAACAGGGGCAACTGGTCTTCAAGCAGCGGGGCAATGGTGGCGATGAGGGCCAGGTAGTCGCCAGTATTGTACGCAGTGCAGTCGATGAGCTTGCCCAGGAGTTCCAGGTACATGCTCAGGTCAGTGAGGCCCTCGAAGGAACCGGTGTCGGCCAGGAACAGATCAATGTCACAGTAGAGCAGCTAATCAAGGAGGAACGCCAGGAGCTCACCGTGACGGTAGGTGAAGAGACTCTGGGCGGCAGAACCGACCCGGTGGAGGCTTTCCTGCCCACCATAGTCACCATGTACGTGCTCTTCGCTGTAACGCTGACCGCGAGGGTGCTGGTGGAAGAGCGTAGGAGAGGGACACTGGAACGCCTGTTGACCACTCGGATAGGTGTGGGGCAACTGTTTGCCGGCAAGTTGCTCGCTTTCTGTTCCCGAGGCTTCATCCAGACCCTGATTCTGCTCGGTCTCGCATATGCCGTGTTCCAGATGTTCACTCCCCTCTCCTTCATCCAGTCCCTGGTCATTGCGCTGGTCTTCATCGCTGCCGCGAGCGGTATTGGGCTCTTGATCAGCTCCGTTGCCCGCACTGAAGACCAGGCTACCTGGATCGCAGTAGTCTTCACCATGACCATGGTCATACTGGGCGGCACATTCTTCGAGATTCCCGAAGGCGGAGTGATGAGTGTCCTCAGCAAGATATCGTTCAATACGTACGCCAATGATGCGCTGAAGGCAATAATCAACGAAGGAAGCTCCCTTGCCGACGTAGGTATGCAGCTGGCCGTGCTGGCGGGAGTCGCACTCGTAGCACTGCCTTTAGGTCGACTGCTTTTTAAGGTTTTACCCGGAGGCAGATAGAAGCCATGAAACACATCTGGTTCATCATGCTGAAAGACCTGAAGCTGTTCTCTAGGGATCGCATGGCTCTGTTCTTCTTCATTCTCTTTCCCTTCATCTTCGTCGTTGTATTCAGTTTCATTTTAGGCGACGTGGGTTCTGAGGACCAGAGGCTCACCCTCAACGTGACCAGCCTTGAGGCAGATGGAGGCCTCAGCTACCAGATAATCGAGGCGATTGAGACCGGGAACGAATCTGCACTGAAGCCCGGAGAGCCGGTAATAGTCTGGGACGAGAACTATGACGAAGCTCGCCAGGCAGTGGAGGACGGCGAGCTTGAGGGGTTGCTGGTTTTCCCTGAGGACTTCACCGGCGGGATAGAGCAGGGCAGTGGCACCGAACTCACGGTGGTAGTCAATCCGGATGCCATCAACACCTACGCTGCCCTCAGTGGGCTGGCGAATTCCATTGCAACGCGGGTCGGCTCACAGTGGGTGGCCGCCAGCGCCACCATAGAACTCCTCATTGCGGAGGGGCTCCTGGATCCTGCCGACAGCGAGGCAATTGAAGAGGTTGTGGAAGGGATTCTATCGGGGGAGAATGTATCGGAGGGGCAATCGGCGATTGTTCTGGCTACGGAGTCCGTTGGCGAGGTTGAGCCGGAGAATGCGGCGGACTTCGTCATCCCTGGCTATCTGGTGATGTTTGTCTTCTTCGCTGCGGCGCTAGGCGCTGAGATTATAGTCAGGGAGCGACAGAACCACACGCTGGAGCGACTGCTGGCCAGCTCGGTACGCCGCTGGTCCATTCTGGGGGGTATATTTGCCGGCACCGCCGCCAAGGGCGTGGTACAGATAGCGATATTCTGGGTAGTGGGCATCCTGGCGTTTAGCATAGATTTGGGAGTGTCACCGGCTGCCGTCGTCATCCTCTCCATCCTCATGGTGGTCGTGTCAGCAGCTTTTGCTATTATGCTGGCTGCTCTGGTCAGGACTCGGCGCAGCGCCGGCTCGCTCGCTGTGCTCGCCGCGCTCATACTGGCACCTCTTGGGGGCTGCTGGTGGCCCCTCTTTATCCTTCCGTCATGGATGCAGTTCCTCGCCAAGTTGACGCCCCATGGATGGGCGATGATCGGTTTCAATAAGCTAATGCTCTTCGGCGCAGAGTTTGGCGACGTTGTCATGGAGATGCTGGTCCTGCTCGGCTTCGCGGTGGTCTTTGCGGTGATCGGCATCTGGCGCTTTCGCACCAGTGCCCTGTAACGAGCCCTAGCTGGGCTGAAGACGATATGGCACTGTTCAGTCACTGTGGTATCACAACCCCGGGCTCGCTACCTTAATCCGTGGATTCTGCTTGAGGACTGAGGGAGTCCTCTCCCTCAGCTTTCGTGAAGGAAAGGATTCCTTC
>CAYUCL010000006.1:10546-81248 GCA_964443325.1 uncultured Dehalococcoidales bacterium | reverse complement strand
AGATAAAGTGCCGCAGGAGCTCAGGAAGGAGAGGCTTGATCATTATCGAATGGGGCTGCTCAAGGAGCTAAAGGAGTGGCTGTGGCACAAAAAGGTAAAGGGAAGAGAAGAGAAGGCCAGGGCGGAGAAAGCCAGGGCCAAGTCAGAAGCTGAGGCCAAGCGCCCAAAGCAACTGGCGCTGGGACTCTAACATAAAGGCCGGGTATCATATGGATGCCCGGCCTCTTTTTGTGCTCAATTGAACCCAATGGACTTCTGTTGCTGTCCGCCCTAGGTTCGAGTTCGTACTGTCATTCGCTTGATCGGCAACGTTTTCCCGGCGATGCCAGCCATCGCAGCCATATTCATCTTTGACGAATCTATTAGACTACGACCCATATCCAGGCCTCGCTACAGATAGAGCAGCGCGGTCAGAATAGGCCTACTAAGGAGAACTCACCTCCACATTCCCACCATAGGCTGCGGAAGCGATGCTACTCCCTGCCGCATTTCCGACCTTGATGTTGTTAGAGTCGATTATCGATGAGCTAATCTCTGCACTGGCTGTAAAGGTTATTGCGACCACTGTTCCCAAAGGGGAAACGGTGCAACCTGGCCCTTCCGATTTCGTTATGAGGCCATGGGCGGCTACTCTCGATGCCTGTGAGTACCAACCACTCTTTGAATAAGCTGTTCAAATGCGGCTCATTGACGTTGGTGAATGCAACACTGTTCTCTGAGATACGAGTAATTGATCTCGACAGTAACAACAACCGCAACAGGTGTTACAATAGCTACTGCAACTACGATGACCATAGCGTCATTCGCAATGGTGGCTTCTTTGGATGCCGTGGCGCTTACTCTTCTAGTCACTTTTATGGCAACGAAGGGGCTTGCCATCGCCAACGAGGGACTATGGCTCCAAACGCTTGTGAATCATCCCGGCGGGAACGTTTCCCTCTCGCTAGTGGTTCGTGGTAGGCTTGTATTTGTGAAGGTTGCCCCCTAGAGGAAGAAGGGGAGTATCAAATACAACACTATATTGGTTATGCCGTGAGACAGGGTTGTTCCGAGGATCGACCCTGTTTTCTTTACCGCCCAGGCGAAGAAGATACCCACCCCGAATACGAAGATTACGTCCACTATCGACAGATAGCCGATATGGAGCGCTGCAAATACGGCGGTTATATAGAAAAGGCCTCGCGTTCCCATCACATCCAGCGAAGCCTTCTGCATTACTCCGCGAAACAGTATCTCCTCGGCAAAGCCCGTTCCTATCAGCAGGATGAGAGACGCCAATAAGAAGCTCTGCCATGTCAGGCTGGCGATCAGGGGCCCAGGCCTCAAGATGAAGTACTCTATCACTCCAAGGATGAACCCTGTTGCCGCTATGACTAACTGGACAGGTATCCAGCCAAATGTAAGTCCGACCTCGGAGCGGCGATACTTCAACATCCTGATGACAACAAACGTGGCTACAATGAGTGGAGCGCTGATGATCCAATACCAATTAATCAGGGCGAACCCGGTCAAGGGCAATGAGAGGCTCAGTATCCTTATCATAGGAGCCAAAGAGAGCGCCAGGCACAGGTTACGATGGGCACGCTGTCGGATGAGGGAGCTCATCAATATCAGGAGAACGAGATAGACTCCATGAGATACAATGCCCCATAGAGGATTGATTAGAGCAGTAATTACCTCAGAAACGACAACTGCGGCGAGCACGAGGATCCAGATCATTACTCCGCTTCCTTGACATCGATCCAGAGATGCAGAGCCAAGTAGTCCACTCCATCTTTGAACAATATAAACTCTACCTTCTGATTATCGCCAACCCTGGTGGGCGCAAAGGCAACCACCTCATATACATTGCCCTCATCGGGAAGTTCAACGGGCCCGATTTGGTCTAGCTCGT
Organism: uncultured Dehalococcoidales bacterium; assembly: GCA_964443325.1. Taxonomy (GTDB): domain Bacteria; phylum Chloroflexota; class Dehalococcoidia; order E44-bin15; family E44-bin15; genus DAOUVR01. Next base: position 79,354 of record CAYUCL010000006.1, on the reverse strand, counting down.
CACCTTCCATCCATACCGTTGCCTTCTCCCCGTCAATTTTCACCTCTACTGTGTAATCTACTTGCTCATACTCATGGTTTACTATCCCCACGAAAACACGTCCAGCATACTCCTCCACCTGCTCCATGGGTTCGCCGCTACAGGAGTAGCCAACAAGCGTCACATCCCCCCTATCCATTACAAACTCCGTAGGATAGCAATCGGCGGTGTCATTAAGCCCAACTATGTAGAACTCGGTGAATTTCTCCCCGACTTTGGGAACCGCTACTACATAAGCCAGTGTCCCTATTGATGCCACAATAGAGAAAACCAGTACACCCGTAAGAAGGCGATCCATCCTGGTCGCCTGAAACAACCGGGGAAGACGCATGCGAAAACGAGGCTGGTAACGCTGATCCTTGGGCAGTCCTCCACGTCGATACACGCCAATAAATGAGGCTACAACTATGAAGCTAGCAATAGAGACAAGTATGGGGAATAGCTGAATGCCCCACGGGGTATAGTTCAGAACAAGCCCGATGAGGGGCACCACGACAATAGAGAGGCCAAAGCCAAGAGCTACCCTCTCAATGGGACTCAGGTCCTCCTTCTTGGGGAACAGGGCCGCTATCAGCGTGTAGCCCGGAGAGAAGAGAACGAAGATGAGACCGAGAATTATTCTTAAAGGCCCATCGGTAAGGTAAACCAGTGGTGCCAGCACCGCGGTGAGGATAATTATGATAATAAGGTCCACCTAAATATCGCTCCGCAATGAGTAGATAACAAAGAAAACTCCGAGGGTGACCGAACGTTTTTGCTTTGCATCCCATAATCCCGGTAATTGGCTCAGCGCACAATCAGGAAATCCCTGAGTTTGGTCTTCGAAAAACCTGAGTTTATCTCCAAAGAACACAAACAGGATATGTTGATAGCAGAGACGGAGTTTGTCTTCTGGGTAATCCCATCCTTCCTGGATGATATGATTGGTTAGCTAGGGCTACACTTTGAGTATCAAATTACCTGGGATTGTTTCACCTCATATGCAATGGGCACGAATCGGCCCAGATAGAGCTGTAACACGAAGAGAAAGCGTGGAAGAAACAGGAAAGAATCCGCTTCTATCCGAAGCAACGTCATAGCAAAGCATTACTAATCTGCGTGCGTAAATCACTAACTCGTCTCATTAAGGAATACCCCCAGGAACCGACATATGGCTTTTTAAAGCCACACTAACATGCTGACGTATGAGGCCTTAACGGCAACCACACACCGGAGAAGGTTCAGGGAGCCAACCACTTCCTACATCCGCATTCCTCCATGACCAACTCAGGTATTTCGAAGCCCTAACTCAGGTATTTCCCGATTGCGCGGCGCTCCATTACGCAGTAGTTTAGGCACGTGAGCAACTGAGTCGGGCAAGTAGAGCTAGAGATGTAACATCCTGCTCCAGAAAGGCAAAATTCGCATATTCTCATAGGGCAAAGTCACGTGGCTTTGGTGTTACCGTCGAGTTGTGATAGCTACGCCGGCGGGGTTAAAACTCCAGACAAATGACCTGCCACATCGGGAATAAACGCACTTAATTGTTGGAAATTCGAGGTACCCAAATCTTTAGGGGGAGTCTTGCCAAGCTTATTGAAAGAAAAGATCAAAGATAGGTCAGCCAAATTAGGCATAATAGGGCTTGGCTATGTTGGCCTCCCTCTCGCCGCTGCTTTTACGGACGCAGGCTTCAAAGTTCTTGGGTTCGATATCCAGGAAAAACGAGTCAATTCAATCAATAGCGGTAAGTCCTATATCGCTGATGTTACAAGTGATCGCCTTTCGGCCATAGTGGTAGACAGGGTTCTCGAGGCAACGGTAGACCAGAGCAGGCTTGGGGAAGTAGATGCCATCTGCATATGTGTTCCCACTCCACTAACCAAGACAAAGGAACCAGATCTGTCGGCTGTGATCCACGAATCTGAGGAAATTTCAAAGCGTCTCCAGAGAGGGCAACTGGTGGTTCTTGAAAGCACCACTTATCCAGGCACTACGAGGGAGGTGGTTTTACCTATCTTGGAACGTTCCGGACTCAAGGCAGGCTCAGATTTCTACCTTGCGTTCTCACCAGAAAGAGCTGACCCCGCCAACGAAACTTACAACATCCAGAATATTCCCAAGATAGTAGGTGGGATAGATCCACAATCGACCAGAATTGCTGCACTCCTTTATAGTCAGGTAGCCGAAGCCGTTGCTCCCGTGTCCTGTCCCGAAGTAGCCGAGATGACCAAGTTATTTGAGAACGTCTTTCGTAGCGTGAATATCGCCCTGGTCAATGAGCTTGCCCAGCTTTGTGAGAGAATGAGCATAAGCGTCTGGGAAGTCATTGATGCCGCCGCTACCAAGCCTTTCGGCTACATGCCTTTTTACCCCGGACCCGGACTTGGAGGTCATTGTATTCCCCTCGACCCATACTATCTGAGTAACAAGGCCAGGGAATATGACTTCCATACCAGGTTCATTGAAGTTGCCGCCGAGGTTAACGAGCAAATGCCTTATCATGTAGTGTCACGCATAATGGAGGTCTTCAACAGCCATGGCAAGAGCCTTTGTGGGGCAAAGGTCTTGGTGCTGGGGGTCGCCTATAAGAAAGATGTTGAAGACATCAGGGAGTCCCCTTCCCTGAAAATAATCCAACTTCTTGGCGAACGGGGAGCTAGCATGAGATACAATGATCCCTACATTCCCACGGTCCAACACGATCATGATGTTCTAATCTCGACAGAACTCACTGATAAATGTTTGTCGTCCCTAGACTGCGTAGTAATAGCGACAGCCCACAGTTGCTATGACATCGAGAAGATAGTTGCATCGTCCAAATTGGTCTTTGATACCAGAGGAGTCACAAAAGGATTGAACGGCGATAACATTGTCAGGCTAGGTGAATAGAATATGGAAGGAAACATAGCGGTTATTGGCTGTGGATACTGGGGTAGGAACTTGGTGCGCAACTTCGCCGAACTCGGCGCCCTGCATATCATTTGTGATGCCGACCCCGACACCCTGGAGGAGCTTGCTTTGCGCTATCCCGGAGCAAACGCCGAGCGAAGTTATCAGCAAGTCCTTGCCAACAACGAAATAGAAGGCGTAGTTATTGCCTCTCCAGCAGCATTGCACTACTCCATGGCAAAGGAAGCGCTGTTAGCGGGCAAAGATGTCTTTGTGGAAAAACCATTTACGACCAACGCTCGGGACGCCGGCGAACTGGTGCAACTTGCCCACGATGACCACCGGATTCTCATGAGCGGTCATTTGCTACTTTATCATCCAGCGGTTCAAATGCTGAAACAATATATTCAATCCGGCGAGCTGGGTGATATCTACTATCTATACTCCACTAGGGTTAATTTGGGACAAATCCGCCGCGACGAAAGTGCGCTTTGGCGGCTCGTTCCCCACGACATCGCGGTATTTCTCTACCTGCTTGATAGTTCGCCTGTACCTGTCTCAGCGCACGGCTCGTGCTACCTCCAGCCCCATCTGGAGGATGTTGTTTTTGCTACGCTAGAATTCCCGGGTGGTATTCTGGCTCACATTCATGCCAGTTGGCTCGATCCTCATAAAACACGTCAACTCACCGTAGTAGGAAGCGAAAAGATGGCAATCTTCGATGATATGGAGCCGCAATTCAAACTCCAAATACATGACAAAGGGGCAGCTAATGACACTCTTCTGACAAGGTCGTCGGGGCAGTCCTCACCACCGCTGGCCCATAGTGAGCCCTTATTGCTTGAATGCCAGCAGTTTGTCCACTGCATGGAAGACCGCAGCAAACCTCTATCAGACGGCAAACTGGGGCTCGAGGTGGTGCAAACCCTGGAGGCTCTCCAACATCTCCTGGAGGCAGGGCGGCAATGAAGAGCAGAGACCACTTGAGAATCGCAATCGACCTGGATGGAACGATACTTCAAGAAAAGGAGGAGCCTAAAAGATCAACAGCAGCTCCAATTGATGGAGCAGTTGACGCTGTCAATGCTCTGTACGCAATGGGGCATACAATTATCATATATACAGCCAGAACTTACAGGGAGTTGGAACTTACATTGACTCAACTCAGCCGGTACGGGATAAAGTACCATCATTTGGTTCTGGGAAAACCTGTAGCTGACATCTTCGTGGACGATAGAGCTATCTCGTTGACCGACTGGTCCGATATTTGGAATACGCTCCTAAGCACTATTGAGCAGAAAACAAATAAACTGGTGCAGTCGCAAAATACTCATGTGCGAAAAGCGGTCACTGTGCTTGTCTCGGCTGCCGGTTCCACCAACGGCGTTAATGTTATACAGGCTCTGCGCAGCCAACAGGAATACCAAACAAGAATCATTGCAATTGACTCTAGTCCGCACGCCGCAGGCCTGCATCTGGCCGATGAATATGAGATAGCTCCTAGGGTATCCGAACCGTCTTTTCGAGACTTCATATCAAACATCTGTAGGCAATTCGGTGTTAGTATTTTAATGCCCACTCACTCAGTCGAGCTGCCGTTTTACAGCTATAACCAGAAGCTGTTTCAGGACATAGGAGTGAAACTCGCAATATCATCATTGGACAAGCTCAGGATATGCGATGACAAGCGGGCAATAGCAGAGTTTTTTCACAAACAAGGGGCCACTCATCCAAGGATCTATGATTCAGCAGACATTCCTGAGAGCGAATACCCCCTGCTTATCAAATCACGCTTTGGCTCAGGTTCGGCATACGTTCGTAAAATCGAAAGCAAAGATGAACTGGCCTTTTTCATGAATAGAACCCCTGATCCTGTTGTCCAGCAATACGTCGAGGGAACGGAATACACAGTGAATATCGTCTCGGATTTCGATGGCAAGGTGGTTGGCCTCGTCCCTCTGCGACGAGTAGTTGTGAAAGGCGGACTGGCTGTCGTGGCACAAGTGGAGATGGATCCGGCCCTTATATGTGAGAGCAAGAGGATAGTAGAGCTTCTAGGACTCATAGGTCCGTCGAACGTCCAGGTTATCAAAAGGGACGAAGAATTGGTGTTTCTGGAGGTGAACCCGAGATTTGCGTCTGGTGGGATGCCACTTGCTGCAAGTGCTGGCCTGAACATTCCCCTGTTAATGATGAAGCTGATGCTAGGCGACCCGATTGGCGAGATTAGCATTCAAGATGGAAGAGAAATGATCAGGTACTTGGATTACATCGTAATATAGTCCCGAATAGTAAGCATCGCATTTGAATGACCGCAGAAACACCTAAACACGAATCTACATAGAATAATGCACAATGGAAAGAACACTATGCAAGGCATCGTTGTTAAGACAGTTCGGCGATTTCTATTTCCTAGTTTGTACAAAATATAGGGAAGGCATTACTCGTTGCGCAGGACATCAAAGTGATAAATACTAGGAAGCAGATCACAGGGAAAATGATTATTCCCTTAGTCGATCTCAAGGCACAATTCAACTCAATAGGACAAGAGATTGAAGCTGCCATTCATCAGGCTATGCAGCAGGGGCAGTTCATCCTTGGACCCGAAGTCAGAGCCTTTGAAGAAGAGGTTGCTGCCTACCTTGGTGTTAAATATGCAATAGGGGTTGCCTCGGGAACCGATGCGCTGCAGCTTGTCCTTCTCGCCTGTGGAGTTAGACCGGGTGACGAGGTCATCACCACACCATTCACCTTCATCGCCACTGCTGAGGCAATAGCCAAATGCGGTGCTACGCCGGTTTTTGTGGATATAGACCCCAAAACCCTTAATATCGAACCTGCCAATATCGAGCCCAAAATAACTGAAAACACCAGGGCCATCCTTCCCGTTCATCTCTACGGTCAACCAGCAGATATGGGCCCTATAGTGGCACTCACCAAGAAACATAACCTCAAAGTCATCGAGGACTGCGCCCAGGCTCTTGGAGCGAGATATGAGGGGAACAGAGCCGGCTCTCTCGGTGACGCCGGCTGCCTGAGTTTCTTCCCCAGCAAGATTCTCGGTGCTTACGGGGACGGAGGAATGGTGGTTACAAACGATGCGGCTATCGCTGAGGAAATAGCAATGCTCCGTAATCACGGCTGCAAGGAGAAATACTACCACCTCATTCCCGGATTCAATAGCCGCCTGGATGAGTTGCAGGCCGCGGTCCTTCGGGTCAAGCTGAGGTACTTGGATGAGTGGATTGGCCAGCGGCGGCGCAATGCCGGACTCTATTCCCAGTTTCTAACCGAAGTTGAAGGTGTCGAACCGCCTTATGTAGCCTCTGCCAGTTACCACATTTTCAACTACTACACCATCCGCATAAGGAATTCTGGTGGGTATAGGGATGCATTACGAGAGTATCTGGCTTCCCGTGGCATTACCACAGCCGTCTATTACCCGCTCTCCCTGCATCTTCAGCCGATCTATGGATATCTGGGTCATAAACCAGGCGATTTCCCACAAAGCGAGCGCGCTCAGGAGGAGGTTATTTCCCTTCCAATGTATCCAGAACTTAGCGGTCGCCAGATAGAAAGAATAGCAGATGAAATCAAGTCGACTATTTCCAAGGCAAAACTTCAACAATAGTTAGGGATAGAGTGGAATAATGAAGAAGATCAAGATTTTTGCCTTAGTTGAGGGTAAGATCGTCGATAGGCTCAGCGATAGGGTGAGTGGAACTTTCATACGTATTCACTACATCTTGATGTACTTAAAACAGAAAGAGGACATCAGTTTAATCTACATCCCTTTCGAATATAAGCAGAAATACTCAGATAGCTATTCTAGACTCAATTGGTTTATCGATCTATTCTATCACTTCACAATACCCTCCTTATCATTCCTGATAATCCTTCTCTGGCGTCCAGATTTTATCTATTTCTCATATCCAAATGTAGTCTTCAGCGACAGCTTCAACGTTCCACTGCTAAGGTTTGCCAGGAAGATTGGTGTGAAGCTTCTAATGTATGGACATGACTGGGTGGAACAATATGAGATAAGAGGCAGAAGCCCTGAGGAGGTCGCGCCACTGCGAAAGCTGGAGGAGGAGCTTGTTGGGATGTCCGACATCCTGGTTGTTGTGTCCAGCAAGTATCCTGAATATGAAACAGCAGTTTTGCCAGGAGGGCTTGAGGAAGAAGAATTTGCCAACCTGAGATATGAGATTTACAAGGACAGGTTCAATATCGCTTATGCTGGAGCCATCGTACCGGATGAGGGTATCAACCTCGTGGTTAACGCAGCCATTACGTTGCACAAGAAGTATCCATATGTCAAGCTTCTCCTTTTTGGGAAAATGGCTCTTCTGGTTGAAAAAACGGAGAGAAAGATTGAGGAGTCACAGTTTATCATACACAAGACCGTGCCGAGGACAAAACTATTATCCTGTTTCTCTGATGTAGATGTATTTGCCTATCCCGCCAATCCCAATATCCCCTACCATAACACTACTAGGCCAACCAAATTCTTTGAGTATATCGGTTCAGAGATTCCCTTCATAGCAACGCGATGCGAGGGCTTGAAGATGATCAGCGATGGAAAAGGTTTCTTATGGGTCGATTATTCCGCGGAGGATTTTTACGAGAAGCTGGAATACCTACTTAGTAATCCCAGCGAAAGGATGAAATTAAGCAGAGAACTGCACGAGCTTAAGCAAGATAATACTTGGAAGAGACGAGCGGATACATTACATGACATCATATCGACCCATGTGAGCGAGACGAAAGGAGACGAATATGCCAGAACTTAGCTTTGAAAGCATAGGATATCCTGAACAGCCACTACACGTAAGGTTCTTCACCTTTGAGAGCTTAAGTAAATTACCCCGACAATCGGGCTTTCAGATAAATATGGAGGCTGGAATGGGCCTGCTATCACCGATCGTTGACCCTTTCCTATGTAAGGTGTTTAAGAATTAGGCAAATGATATCTTTGTAATTGCAAAGGAATAACAACACAAACCATGAGAATCTGTTATTACGGCAATCCCCAAAGTATCCATCTAAAGAGATGGATGAAGTACTTCATAGACAAAGGACACGAGGTTCATGTAATTACCCCCGAACCCGCTGAAATAGAGGGTGCCCATGTTTATGATATCTCCTCATCCACATCCTCTTTTCCTTATAAGATCCCTATCATTGCGCGTGTTTTCCATTTTTTGCACGAGCGCTATGAAACGAAGAAAAGGAGAAAGCTTCTCGAAGAGATTAAACCAGATGTATTGGATGCCCATTATCTCACAAGCTATGGGATTCCTGCCTCACGTCTACAATTCCATCCCTTTATTATAACCATCTGGGGTAGCGATGTTTTACTTGCTCCGAAACGGTTTGGCGAGAAGCATGTCAATTTAATGAAGAAGGCATTAGGAGAGGCAGAGGTGATACTTTGTTTTGGTGCAAAGCCCAGGGAAGGAGTCATAAAACTAGGTATAGAGCCCGAAAAAGTAAAGGCAGCCCCTTTAGGCATAGACATGCGAAAATTTTACCCCCAACCGAAAGATGAGAAACTTAGGTCAAGTTTGGAGGTATCAGATTCATTCACTGTTATTAGTATTCGGAATTTTGAGCCAGTATACGATGTCGAAACGCTTATTAAAGCTATCCCTTCAGTTTTATCTCAAGCTCCTGACACAAGATTTGTAATTGCTGGCGAGGGGTCACAGAGAGGTTACCTTGAAGGACTGGCAAAATCACTTGGCATATGGGAGAGCACAAGGTTTGTAGGCTGGATACCTCATAATGAACTCCCCAAATATCTGGCATCAGCGGATATTTATGTTTCGACATCTCTCTCCGACGGTGCCTCTATTAGCTTGATAGAAGCACTTGCTTGTGGACTTGCCATTGTTACTACCGATGCAGGTGATGCCAAAAGATGGGTGAGCGATAGCGAGAATGGATTTGTAATCCCCGTAAAGAGCCCGGAGTTATTGGCTGAAAGAATTGTTTGCCTGCTGAGAGATGAAGACCTAAGGGAAAATGCTAGAAAAGCTAACCGGAAATTAGTTGAGGAAAAAGCAAGTTATGAAAAGGAGATGAGTAGGGTGGAGAAGATTTATGAAGAGCTTAAAGAGGAAACTAAAGGGGGTATAGATTAAGAGAGATAAATGAGTGAAATATCGGCTAATTAAGTGAGGATAACAAGGCGTGATAAACATATACTTCGTTGTTGCCCTTGGGCTTCTCTTCTGGTTTGCATCATTATTGCATTTGAAATGTATATCCAGTGATGATGTTCAATGATTTCACTCTCTTCTAAAAGGCTATAGCTAATTTCGCTGTATTTATCGATAAACCTTTGGAGTGAACCCCTGAAACTGGACACTTTGGGTTAGGACTGTTTGGCAGGGTCGGAGTAACGTTATAATAAGGGATAGAAAGGATCTTGCCATGAGGAACCAGAGGAGTTTCAGTGTAGAGTTTAAGCGCCAGATAGTCGAGGAGTTGCTCAGTGGCGAAAGTCGCCCTGCTCAGATCTGCCGTAGATACAATATCCAATCAAGCTTAATTCACCACTGGAGGAAGCAATATAGCCGGGGCAAGTTTGATAATGAGCCCACTGAAGAAGGTGGTCTTAGGGACAGGATCGAGCAATTGGAGCGATTGGTGGGTAGGCTGACCCTGGAGAACGAATTCCTAAAAAAGGGGTTACAGAACAGCCTCAGCCAGTCGAGAAGAAACGCGAAGTCATTGCACGGTGGGGATGCCTCGTCAGCAATATCCGGCGGGGGTGTCGATTGATGAACCTTGCAAGGAGCAGTTTCTACTACAAACCCAAAACCAAAAGCCCCGACCGGATGGAAGCAGAGGCTGACCTGGTGGACCGTATTGAAGCTATTTGCCTTGAGTTTCCCCGATACGGATGTCGCAGGGTTACCAAACAACTGCAGCGAGAGGGATGGGTAGTGAATCACAAGAAGGTACTGCGGTTAATGAGGGAAAGTGATCTGCTGTGCCGGGTGAGGCGTAAGTGGGTGAAAACCACTGATAGCCGACATCGCTTCCCCAGGTATCCCAATCTTATCAAAGGGGTGACTGTCAGCCGGCTGAGTCAGGTATGGTTGCCCGACATCACTTACATCCGTATCCGGACTGGCTTTGTCTACCTGGCAGCCATTCTGGATGCCTTTTCTAGGCGGGTTATCGGGTATGCAATCTCTACCAGCTTGGATACAGCGTTGGCACTGAGGGCATTGCGCATGGCGATAGGTGAAAGACAGCCTGGCATAGGGGTCATTCATCACTCTGACCAGGGAGTGCAGTATGCCTCAGATGAGTACACGGCCGAGCTCAGGGGGCATGGGTTTCAAATCAGCATGGCCCGGGCGGGTAACCCCTATGAGAATGCCGTGATAGAGAGCTTTTTCAAGACTCTTAAGTACGAGGAGGTTTACCTGTGTGAATATGAGACTTTAAAAGATGTACTGGAAAGACTTCCTTACTTCATTGAGGAGGTCTATAATCGGAAGAGGCTTCATTCGGCTCTGGGTTATCGCCCACCGAATGAGTTTGAAGAGTCTCTGCTTGTTCAGCCAGAGACCGTGCTACTCCGCCATCCTTCCTGGGAAGGACTAACCCTACCTGTCCAACCATGGGGGTGCACTCCACTTCTATGCCAAAGTTCAAAGGTTAACAGGCAATAGTATAGGCTGCAATATCACCAACTACTTGATAGAATGTGAGTTCTTGTGGGAAGTTCAAATCGAAAATCTATAATAGAATACTACAATGCGTTTTGGAAAGAAGAAAGCCTAAGCGTAGCACTAAAGGTGGAAGCCGTCTGCCGTCACAATACTGTAATGTCAGCTCTTCGATATGTAAAACTTAAGCAGAATGCTAGGATTTTGGATTTGGGTTGTGGCATCGGTGATTTGACCAGTCACTTGTTAAAATACGGCAAAACAACCGCGATAGACATTTCGGATTCGGCTATTGCAATAGCTAAAGCGAGATATCCTCACATTATTCATCTTCGCACCTTTCTTTGATGTCTCCATAGAGGAAAATGGCTATGAACTGATTGTATCATCTGAAGTTATCGAGCATCTTGCCAAGGACGAACAAATAGAATTTATAAGATTGATTTATCAATTTTTGGTTGAAGATGGCCATGTGATATTGACCACGCCAAATAAGAGAGTTGCTAATGCACTAGATATAAAGGGGGATCAACCAATCGAAAGCTGGTTAGCAATCGACGAACTTACAGAACTGCTATCTGACTATTTCAAAATTCAAAGGATCTACACCAGCTATTTCGAACCGGTATGTTATAAGATTCGCAATCATTACTGGCTATACTACCATATTGTTGAGCCAATTCTCCGGATGACCAAGTCGGGACTGTACACCGTGATTCTTGCCTCAAAGAAGCCTGATCCATTTTTGCAGCACCAGGCCTGACTACTTTTTCCTTCTACGTAATACCTTTGCAACTAGATTAAAGTAGATTCTGAAATCATCTGAGTTCATAATCATGCAACTGGCTAACATATTCTGTGACATCTTCAGATACGACAACAAAACTATCAAAGTCGCTAATGAATATGCTATCGTGGTGGCAAATGCTGCCCCTGCAATTCCCCATTTTGGAATAAGTATCATATTCAATCCAATATTGACAACTAAGGCTATTAATGAGGCCCATGTAGCAAATATGGGCCTCCCTATGCCAGATAAATAGGATACTGGAGCGCCGACGAAAGCAAATGACAGAATCCCAGGTAAGAGAATCAATAGTGGCACGAAGCTGGGAAGAAACTGTGAGCCATAGAAAATCTCTATCACCCACCTGCCAACAACTGCCAATCCAATACAGCCCAAAAGGCTCAAAAACAATGTATGCCTAGCCACCACTGCCGACAGTACCCTGGATTCGCTCTGCTCCGAAGAGGATACCAGTGGAAACAAAATTGTTTGCACAGCACGAGATAAGATCCACACCATTTCAGCCATTCCCACCGCGAGAGCGTAGAATCCAACCTGCGTTGCGCCAAGATAATAGGCTACCAGCAACATGTCCAACCGATAGCAAAGGAAAGTAAGTATATTTGCGAGGTATACTCTAACTCCATATTTCAGGGATTCCTTTAGCATATTTACTCTTAGGAGAAACCTGATCTTTGTCATCTTATGTACCAAGAAGGAGGAAACGCATAATGTGATTACCGTAACCAAGATAGATAGTAAAACAAGTGAGAATATCCCCTTGTTGAACAGAATCAATAGTAGTGCGACACCAATTAGCAGCAATAGAGGATCAAGTGTATTTAACAGGTTATATTCCTTGATTTTGAATTTCGCCAGCAGAATCCCTTTGAAATAGACAGCAATGAGGGAAAACGGCAGGCTCAATATAATTAAATAAATGAGTAGAGGCTCTACATCGGCAAAAAAAGGATAAAGGAAAAACCTATAAGCCAGCGCGAAAAGAATGCCGAGGAGAATGCTGACCATAAATCCAAACACCAAGGAATTGGATGCTATATCTGTAGGACTAAACTTCTTTGAACCGATGAAATATATATTTGCTCCACTGAGTCCGAGGTTGGCCAATATGTACAGCATACCTGGAACTAGCATTACAAGGGCATATATTCCTTTACCCTCTGGTCCCAATACTCTAGCGACAATAATGGCATTGGGTATGCTCACAAGAAAAATCAAGATATTGGTGACAAGCACGCTTGTGACATTCTTCGTAAAATTCAAATCATTCGCCCTCTTCCATTGGCTGGGGCATATAGGCAACTACTTCACTATTGCAATATATCTTGCTGTAAATCGGATCTTCATTCAGGCTTCTTACCTTGTCTTTCTGTGTTTCATTGAGAAGCACACCGACGTTTGCGTACACCTTGATTTCCTCCACAGGTCTTGTGGATGCAAAGATATAGTTGAGGATATATCTCCTGATGACTATAACGTCCTTGACTTTGGCCTCCTCCGGGACAATGAAAGAATAATATATATCCCCAGTTTCTCTGCCAAGAACGAGCTCGAAGTAGTTGTCATGAAAGTAATCAGATATTATTTTCCCATCATAAAGGCTTGAAATTGTATCTGCGGCCACTATCTCACTGTCAAAAAAGAAACCCCTTTGCGATGCGTCTTTATCCACCAGGGGATTGCTATGACCAAGTAGTGAAGTAGATATCATAGTGAAGGAGAAAACCAGGACTATCAAGCTGATGCTAAATAGCTTCAGTAGCTTGCCTCGGAAACTACAGTAGACTAAGAAGACCCCCAAGCCTGCCAAGATAGAGAAGAGCATGAACATGAAGACGTCCCATCTATCGGAAACCAAGATCTCAGCAAGGCCCGACAGATAACCCGCATATAGAACAATTACCACTCCCAAGCCAGCCGCAATCAACATCAGGGACGTTCGATAATCCTTCCTGTGGTCCCAGCTATATAGAATGGCCACAGCCCCTAATCCTATTAGGCACATAAATCCAATGCTCTTCAGAATAGCTGGCGTAATATCATTGGGTATTTTAGTCCATACATATTCCGAGGTCGGGAATGAAAAAACATGCGCCAGACCATGAACTGCTTCGGAAAAGAAATAGCCCGAGACATATGCCCAGTAAGATATCATCACAACCCCAAACAAAAGGGGAGTTACGAAGGACACATAGGCCGATAGTTTTCCCCTTGACCTAACAGAGAGCAACTTCTCGCCTAAATACATCGACATAGCCACTACTAGGCAAATAATTCCTACGATGGTATGTGTATAAACTATTACGAACGTTGCGAGCAAAAAGAGGGCCGTAAAAGCCGGTCTCCGTGACGCAGTTGTCCTTCTAATCATCAAGTAGGTCAGCACTACAGCTAGACCTATGCCTAACGTCATTGGGATAATATAGTACCCCCAAAAAACAAAGGTACTAGTAACACCTAACAGCAGGGCTCCAAGCAAACCCACCCTTTCACTAAAAAGGACCTTCCCCAGACAAAAAAGAACCGACAAGCATGCAACCACAATCGAGCCTACGAGCATCATGGAATTCATAATCCCCAAGCCAGTCATCTCTTTAATTGCTGCTACAAGAAAGTGCATTGCGGTAAAATCGCGATAATAGTCATAACCGATTGAAGGAATATGCGATCCTCTTAATATGGCTTCTACAAAACTCATATGATACCAAGGGTCAGTCCCGATATTGGGGAATTGGTTGTGCGGAATCCATATCAGAAGCAATGATAGAACGATTATTTTTACAAGGATGATGTAAGTGTAGGCTGTTTTTTCACGTGGCATGAGGAACACATCTAAAGCTATCACAATGCACATAACCACAGTGGATACAAAATAACCCACCGGAATAGAGTAAACGTCATACGTAGCTACTGTGATTAGGGTATAAGAAAACGCTATGAGGAAAACGATATTTAGTATGAGAGATATAGAGGGCTTTCGTTGCAGGCTTGATGGAATTGCCATTTTTAACTTGGCAGGAATTCGCTTCCTTATCAGCAAGTAGCCCAGACCTGCCAAAGTCAAAGCAATGCCTTTCGCTGGGATAAGCTCACCACCAACGACACCCCAAAATATTAATAGAATGCCTCCACATAGGACCAAGACTGCAGGAATTTTGGATGGCTCTCTTTTCTTTGCCACTGGGCCTCTAGGACCCGCTTGCACTTCTCTTGTCACCAACAAATCCTTTCATATGTCCTTATTTCTCAGTCAGATTTTGCAAGCATTCATAGGTATCGTAGCCCAAGGCCGGTATTCTCGGGTCGTTCGGTAATGCATAGGGGCAGGTAACTGAACATCCTTGGTCCCAAGGGAAACCCGGGCGTCCCGTATGTCAACCGATATAGTATTCTTTAGTGTACCCAGTGCTTCCTTCAGTCCATTCATCGATTGATAAGCTCCTTATAGCTCCTTATGAGACTTTGCACACTATGTTTCCATAGATAGCCTTCCATCACAGCTCTTTGGCCTTTCTTACCCATGCTTTCTCTTAAACTCTCATCTTTTAGTAGGGTCACTATTTTTCTTGCCAACCCATCTGTATCATTAGGGTCTACCAGGAAGCCATTTTCACCATCTACGATAAAGTCCTCATCGCCCTCCCCGCGACTGCCTATTACCGGCTTACCCAAAGCCAAAGCCTCAATATACACTATGCCAAAGCTCTCCAGAACGCTCACTAATGTGAAGACATCACAAATGCTGAAGAACATCGGCAATTCACTTCTATCGGCAAACCTATTGATTATTTTTACATAGCTTTCTAGGTTTAACTCCCTTACTAGCTGTTCCAATTCAGTCAAGTATGGTCCTTCCCCCACTAAGACAAAGACAGCATCCGGGACTTCCTCGACAACGGCGGGTAACGCCTTAATAATATGCTGCTGTCCTTTTCTCTTTATCAGTGAGGAAACGCTAAAAATTACTTTCTTATTATCTATGTTCAAGGTCGACCTAAACCTATTCAGTTCGTCTTCCTCCGGCAGTTGTTGAATATAAATGCCATTGTGGATCACCTCCAGCTTTTTGGGCTTAATGTGCCACTTGGTGATACAGTGCCTCTTTAAAGTGTTACTGACTGGGAAAATCCTATCAGCACATCTAAGGATGAAGAACACGTAAACTCGCCCCAGCCAAGTTGTGCCTATACCATAGCCTAGCTCTTTGCTATAAAATACATCATAACCATGCGCGGTTATCACGAAAGGCCTCCCCAAGACCTTAGATATTATTGCACCGGCAAAGCCAGCATGGTCGGCGAAATGCGAATGGATGACGTCAAATTCCTCTTTTCTATCAAGCTGTGCCGCTTTTCTCATAGCTTTCATAGCAAAAACAAAAGGGAACAGACGTTCGGGCTTGAACTTAGTATTCATCACCCGATAAACACGCACTCCTTCAATGGTTTCCTGTCTTAGGCTATCATCATCGCCTGGAGTAATTACATGAACATTCACCCCTTGTCTTACAATTTCTTTTGCCTGTTCGTGGATAAAAATATCTCGAACTGGCATATCGTTAGACGGATATCCCGAAGCGATCATACATACGTTCATTCTTTCAACCTATGGACCAGCTCCTCATATTTCTTTAGATTCTCAAGCGTGTGCTTTTCTTTCACTATTGTTAGAGCATTCTGCGCCAATTTCTTGCCCAACTGTGGATTCTCCAGCATTAGTTGCATTTTCGAACTTAGTGATTCGGGTGTCGGCTCGGCGAGTATGGCGCTATATCCATCCGTTAGTATCTCCGATGTTCCTCCGACATTCGTTGCCACAATCGGCTTTTGTGCGCACATATACTCCAGTAAGGCCCAGTTATAGTTATGAGTAAGCTGGCAAGAAACGGCACAATCAGCTATAGACAAATATTTGAAGACATCTTCACGCTGTACGGCTCCAACAAAAACAACCTTGTTCTCGATATGATTCTCGCTGCAAAAAGCATCCATATGTTTTTTCAAAATGCCGTCCCCCACCAACACCAGCTTGGCATTGCTGATCTTCTTGCCCAAAATGGTAAAAGCCTTTAGCAATTCTAGGACTCCGTTTTCTGGAGATAGTCTCCCTACATGGACAATCAGCTTATCCCCCTCATCTATCACGTTCATTCTGAATCCGGTATTGTTCGCTCTCTCCCAAAATCTATCCACATCTAGCCAGAATGGAACTACCTCAATTTTGTCCTCTGCTATTCCACTTTCAACCGCCAGTCTCTTCATATACTCATATTTGACCATGAATCTTGTTACCTTTTTTGTAGCAAGCCATCTTACAGATCTCCACAGAAAATAATTCCTAACCCCGCAGCATCGCCAGCATTTTCTAAAGGAAGGCAGGCAAGGCCGTGGAGTACGATTCGGCTGCGGACCAGGGCAACTGAGCTCAAAAAAATGCAAGGAGTAGAGAATTGTTCTCCTTTGGAAAAGAAAAATGAAAACGTCATAAATCGAATGAATGTCAAAGATATCTATTTCCCCTTCCTTTTCAATTTCCTTGATCTTGTTTCTCACCCGAAAAACCCAGAAGGGAAATCCGTTATACCAGATGTTATGAACCTTGATTCCTTTATTAACGTTATTTGCTGCCTCAGCAGCTTCCCTTTCTGATAGAAGGGGAGACCTAACAACTATTACATCCACATCATAGCCTCTTTGGATGAGGTATCTGACCAGCGAATGATTGTGCGTTTGTGCTCCCCCTGCTCCCACCGGTGGGAACACATTGGTTATCTGGCAGATTCTCATTTTCGATCCCCAACAGATGAAGTTGTCTCAGACTCGGTCGTTATCACTTCCTGCATATCATTCGTCCGGCAACGCTTTCCTTAGCGCCTTTTTGTTTTCCCTCAGTGATACAATGAGAGCGTATTCAGTCCCCTCCAAATTTTTGACATCAAAGGATGAGCGTGGCTTCCCTATTGCTCTATTTCACCGGCCTTATTCCGCCACTTGCCAAACCATACAGGAATTGTGCTAGCTCATAGGCTTTGGAATAGACTTTTTGATAGGAATAATAAGTTACTATTTCGCCGCCGAAACTCAACTTAAATGAATTTATCGCCTTCAGCCTCTCGTCTTTATCGGCTTCCTCTTGTGAGCACAACCCTCCCCAATCGAACTCCTTTATGCCCTTGTCTTTGGCGTATTTTATTGCCTCCCAGTGGAGTAGGCGGTTGGCATTGCCTATCAATGTCGCCTTATCTCTATCCACGCCTAACCGCTTTGAAGCGCTGTACCAAAGCTTTATATTGGCCCCATCTTCCAAATAAAGATGTCCTCCGAGGGTCTCTCCTTTATGTTCGGCAGTAAACAGGGTGCCATACTTTTCCATTACATCGGCCTTTGGAACCCCCACAACATATATCGTACTGAAGCCCTTATTCTTCAGCAGGTTCTTGTTCATCTGATAGAATTCGTCGTAATCCCTATTTATCCTCAAATTGATTCCATCTTGTTGTGCCCGCCTTATCGAATATCGAGAAGATTTCTTGTCCAATTTGCGCCATATTTCATCCAAATCCTGGGTCAAGTCGATAACCGAAGTCAGCGACTCAACTCTGGTAAAACCATCGGCTTCTACCTTGTCCCTGCATAAGGGAAAGCTTACAACATGGCATCCCTCGACATCATACGGATGCTCTGAGAAATGTATTTCCTTGACTTTGAATAAAAGCACGCTCTTCTCCACGCTCAACATGATGATTACCTCCTATTGAGTCACATCCAGCTTGCAAAGTTAGTATCTTTCTCTCTCCCCATCGGTAGTCATGGTCTTCACCCCCCAATAACAGATTTAGCCTCCAGCCTACTTAGCATCGGTAGGGAGACTATGTGAGCCATCTTCAGCCAGTGTTGGTCGCCATTTAGTTTTGCTTCTAAATCCTTACAAGAGTCATACGAATATACCAGAAGGCGTGGACACACAAATAGCCTGTCCGGGTTCACCAGGAAATCATGAACCGTGGTTACAGCTATTTTGAACCCGACCTCTTCAACCATTTCTACGACCTCGGAGTTATAGAGTCCGCTTGGATATGCAAATGAAACCAGTTCAACACCCGTGATGTCCTCAAGTCTGGCTTTGCTTGCCGCCAGTTCCTTTCTCAGATCGCATCGGTTTAGCTGCCTTAGGTCAGGGTGTGTCACGCTATGGCCTCCTATCTCGATACCATAGTCTGCCAGTGCTCTAATCTGTCCTGGAGTCATGGTTGGTTTCCCTTGAAATTGACTGCCCACATATCCTGTGGCTACAAATACAGTGGCGACAACTTGATATTTCTCAAGTGTTGGCAGAGCAAGCTCATAATTATCTCTATACCCATCATCAAAGGTTATAACAAGGGGGTTTTGGGGGAGATTACCGCTGGTTACTCCTTGGTACAGACCTCTTAGAGTTATTAACTGAAAACGGGAAGAAAGGAAGTCAATGTGCTCAGTCAGTAGACGTGGCGAAAGAGCGCCATCGCCTATCGTGTGGTACAGCAGTATTGGGCACTTTATTGAATGCTCATCCTTCTTTTTGACGCCAAAATACAATGCTTTTGACCCAGAGTACACAAAGACCCTGTCCAGGATACGCTTCACATCTCGCATTTGCTGAGGATAACCTTCACGACCGCGTTTCATAACTACTTGTCACATACTCCATAAACTTCGTCTCCCCTTCTATCTGGATAACATTTTCATCTCTCGTTCTACCATTCTGTTACCTCGGGCTCTCACCTTCCCGGAGCCCAGATAACGTCATCAAAGCTTGATTTTCCAATCGTAAGCGCACTGGACACCATTGGTCACCCGATATGCTGTCAATCACTTCTCTAACTTCACTACGAGGAATCGGCCCAGCAATATGGATAGCCGTGGGCAACAACGCCTTACAATTCGCTCAATTGCTAGACTGAAGCCCACGGAACGGGGAATCTTCATTTTGCACAGCAAATAACCTATGAATGGCACTAAATAGTGCCCATATAGCTCCTTCCTAGTGAAATCTATGTCAGAAAAGAGGTCTAGGAATTCCCTGCGGAAGTAGAACTTGTAAAACGCATTATTATAAAAGTATCCCATATTCTTTTGATGTCTATTGGTGGTATGGGTAGCTATACTCCAAACATTAACTACAGCTGTTCCCCCAGGTTTCAAAACCCTGAATATCTCCCTAAAAACCATGTCTGCTCCTATGGGAATATGCTCCACCAGCTCCAGAGAAATTATGCTGTGAAACGCGCCGTCTCGGAATGGTATGAAGCGCGCATCAGCCACAATAGCGCTCACTTTACCGTCAAAACCTCTTTCATCAGCCTTTGCTTTTCCCCACTCAAGCATGCCGGGAATCAAATCAATTGCACATACTACCTCCGCACCCTTTTGTAGAGCATATATGCCATTTCGCAGGGTGCCAGCACCTACATCTAGGACATACTCCCCTCCCTTTAGACCCAGCAACTCAAAAGCCGTCACTCTCTCGATGAGCTCCCGTAATGTCCCTGGCATCATCGCCTTCATATCATAGCGCTCTCCTATATGTTTATCTGACCTGTCTATCACCTCGGCTAGATTCTTCACATACTTTTTATCCACGTCTTCTTTTAAGAACAAAGTATCACCATGTAAGTAATCGGGTGCCATATACCAAATGCCATCTTTGTTGGCAAACCGCCTGGCGCAAACAGGGCAAATCAAGCAGCCTTCTTCAACCACCAATGGGTTCGCCTTGCATATAGGACATGCCAAATTCTCCATGAGGAAAGGGGTAAGCACGACCTCTGCCATATGTTTACCTCCGTTCGATTTCTTTTAAGGCTCGGCTCAGGACCATATAGGCCGAACGGCGCTTCATGCATCTGCTAGACCGACCTAGCGAGCGCACGTTCAAATATCTCCCCAACCTTCTCCATAGCTGCCCTTTGGCTGTAATTACTAACTACTTCCTTCCTTGCTCTTTTTCCTACTTCCTTTGCTGACTCAAGGTTTTGTGCAACGTATTCCAGAGTTTTTTCTAAATCGATTTCATCCGCAGGCATAACCAGAAAGCCGTTGACACCGTTTTTAATAAGATTCGAGATTCCACCTACAGCGGATGCAACCACTGGTAGACCCATTGACATATACTCGTAAATCTTTATCGGCATCGCCGCCCTGGTCTCTTCGCAATCGATTATTGGCGCACAGGCAATATCACACGCGGAGAGATATCCCGGCACCGATTCATATGGCTGTGGCGGGATAACAGACACTTTCTCTTCCAAAGCCAATTTCTCTATCAGGAGTGGTACATTGTCAGACGCTGCTGAAATCTCCCCACCGACTACCATGAGTCTGATATTAGCATGTCTTTTTACTAGCCTACTGAACGTTTTCAGGAGAATCGAGACACCGTGAACGTTCCAGAAAGAGCCTGTATACCCAACTACAATCTCGTTATCACCGATTCCTAGTTCCTTCCTGATTCTTCTACCTACCGAGACATCTCTTATGAAGTAGTCTGTATCTACGGAATTTGGAATGTATACTACATTTCTACAACCCTTTTCTTTAGCTTCGTTTTCCAGGTAATGGCTTATTGCAAGAATAAAAGTTGAGTTTTTTAATACAAAGTTGTAAATGAAGGAAGGGGCATCATTGATATCCATGTGATCAACGACCAATGGTTTCCTGAACATTTTCGCCAGGATCATAGCCGGAAACCCAGATACAACAGTAGGTCCATGGGCAAATACGATGTCACTTCTATTAGCATATCTCAGCCCATACATGAGCATTAGGGGGATTGAAAACGCTTTCAAGAACTTGGGAAGAGACTCTGGAACATGAATTGTTGTTTTCCTCAGAATATCGCTCTCTCGCTCATGCGTGATTTTAAATCTTGCATCTGGTCGATAAGATATCAGTTGGGTAGTTACTTCCAGTCGCTCAAGAATATCTACCATATTTATAAACCGCCCTCCCCCACCCATGCCTTGATGCAGCCCAACGGGGGCATAATAGAGAAGATTCAGGCTAAGCTTCGGCATTTCCTATGACTCCTCTTTTTGCATGGTTATCACCAGTGCTGATACCAATTATCTAGGCCTTTCCATAAAACGCAGGACATATCGCTTTCTATTTTCTTCACCATTGCTGAGGTACTCCCCAGCGTGGGTCGCTTTACCTACGCTATCTTCAATCTCAAACCGCCTACTCAGAAAGCACAGTGAAACCAGACGTCATGCTAGTTCTACGCGTAGGCATTCATATTCAAATCCATATGTTAACTATCCTCTAAATAGGTTTCTTACTCTGTCCCAGCTTTTGCAGCCAAGCTAAGACTGAGATCTTAGCACCTCATTGCACCAGAGCTGAAAGATAAGTATTGCCCAAACTCTTGACCATCCAATACCTTTCTTACTATGGAGAAAATTCTGCCATAAGGAACTAACCGCTCTGGGTTGAAGTAGACCGAGCTGTTCAATGTTCTTTGGAGACAAAACCTCTGACACTAAAGGTCTTAGACCTTCCCTAAGCCATAGATAAAATGGGAACTCAAACCCCATTTTCTTTCGCTCAACGACCTCCGGAGGCAGAAGACCATCTACTGACTCTAGCAACAGTCCTTTTGGCCGTCCCTCAGCCTTCCTAAGGTTGGCGGGCAATTTGGAGGCGAATTCCACCAGAACATCGTCCAAGTAAGGAGTCCTCACTTCTAGGGAATGTGCCATGCTCATCACATCGGTATCCCAAAGTAACTGATTACTCATATATGTCATCAATTCCAAGAAGGATATTCTGTCCACAGGATCACGAGCATTACACCTCCTACCCATGCTTTTTACATACTCTGATCCCACAGATAGGTCCTCCTGACGCCAGACATCTGGGTTAATCAGGCAAGCTAGATCACTATCCACAAAGCAAGACCTCCACGCGAAGTAGATGTCTTCTATGGAGAGAGCGCTAGATATCAGATAAGCTAACTTCTTACCATGTCCTCCAAGGGCACCCCGGGAAAGGGGCCAGCAGAACGGCTTCCGCATGCTGACAGGCATATATCGCAACGGGGTCAGTCTTCGGTGCATCCTGGGAATCGCCGTGAAGCTTGAGTAGCCATGAAAGAGCTCATCACCTCCAAGCCCAGATAGGGCTACTACGATTCCAGCCTCCCTGGCGGCTTTGGAAACGAAGTAGGTATTGACCCCGTCTACCGTTGGCTGGTCCATAGCGCGGATTATGGCGGTAAGTTGGTCCTTGACATTGTCGCTGGTAACCTCGTATTCGGTATGATTAGTTTCAAACCTCGCAGCCACGAGCCTAGCAAAATGAGACTCGCTGAAGGATATTTCAGGAAAGGTGATGCTGAAAGTCCTTAGAGGACTGCTAATCAGCCTACTCACAATTGCGACTATAATTGAAGAGTCAATACCACCGCTGATAAAGGCACCTAATGGAGCATCACTCATAATATGAGAATTCATAGCCTGTTCCAGTAGCGATCTGAGCTCGGTGGTGGCTTGCTCCTTCCCAATATTCTCTTTTGGTTGGAAAGAAAGCTCCCAGTAGCTTTGGGGATTCATACGCCCATTTTGAAGCTCCATATGGTGCCCTGGGGGGAGAACGTTTACGCCTTCGAAGATGGTAAGTGGAGGCGGGATTGAGCCAAACAAGAAATAGGCCAATACTGCTTGGGTATTGAGTTTCTTAGGTAAAAGCTTGGCAGAGAGGATAGCCTTAATCTCTGAAGCAAAGATAAGCCTGTCTCCATAATATACATAGTACAGAGGCTTGACACCCAGTCTATCTCTTGCTAGAAAAAGACTCTTGTTTCTCTCATCCCAGATAGCAAAAGCAAACATTCCCCGCAGATAGCCAAGGCAATCCTTGCCGTATTCCTCATACAAGTGAATGATGACCTCGGTATCGGTTGCAGAGCTGAATCTGTGCCCCTTGCTGATTAGCTTGTCCCGGAGTTCGCCATAGTTATAAATTTCACCATCATAAGTAATCCAAACAGTGCCGTCCTCATTGGTCATTGGTTGATTGCCAGCGGAGGTGAGATCAATAACGGCAAGTCTAGTATTGCCTAAACCCACTCCCGGAAAGTACCTTGTGCCAGCACCGTCTGGACCACGATGCTCCATGGCCTTAACCATAGGCTCCAGATTCTGGGGTAGGATATCATGTTCCCTTTGCACTATGCCGCATATACCACTCATCTCGCCATTCCATATCCCTGACAGTAGTTATCCTCTATTCTGAATACGCTCATAAAGATCCTCCAGTTTCCCTGCAATCACGTCCCACCCAAACTCTTCCCCCACCAGCCGCTTAGTTTCGTCCCCCAACCTCCTCCTTGAAATCCCATTGCACAACATTCTCAAGAGCCCATCTCGCAACTGGTCTTCGTCATATCCCACGACGCATCCAACCCTTCCGACAAAGTCTGCTACACCACAACGGTCGGTTACCATCACTGGTGTGCCACAGGCACATGCTTCAAGTGCTGTATTACCAAAAACCTCGTAGAATGAGGGCAAGATATATACATCAGCATCAACATAGGCTGATAGCTTATCTTGTCCATAGAGTGGACCAGTGAACATGACCCTTTGTTCAATGCCCAGTTCCTTTATCAGTCGTCTTAGCGTTGACAGATATCCATCGTCTGGGCCGACTACCACCAGCTTGGCATCTCCAATTTCTCCCCGAAGTCCAGCAAATGCTTTCGCTAGGAGGTCTGGCCCCTTTATCTTATGGATCCTAGCCAGATAAAGAAGTAGCTTTTGGTCATCACCGATGCCATATTTCCTTCTGAATTCGCCCTTTTGCGGCAAAGCATTAAATTCCGAGAGGTCGATTCCATTGGGAACGATCTCAATTCTGTCCTTGGTTAAATCCATGCTTCTGTATTGCTGAGCTTCGGCTTCTGTGAGAGCAATCACCTTTGCAGCATCCCTTAGCAACTTGTAGCCCCACACAACGTCAAGCACCATCTTCAGTCTCCGTTTGGCCATTATCCTAGGAAGAGAGCCGCGAGCCTGTAATACGTAAGGAATGCCGTGTTTGTTCGCATAGTGGCGTACAATCATCGCCTGAAAGGTACGAGTTTCATGCACGTGAGCTATATCGAAATTGGCGATGTTCCTGTCTAATGCGCGTGCCATCATTGGAGCGATAGCAAGGTTTCCATGGGCAAGCTTGTTATTAACATTTCTAAAGCGGTGAACCTTTACACCGTCCATATAGCTCGGATTTTGGATTTGTTTGAAGCGGCACTGGGCATCGTAGACATCGGTCGTATAAACAGTGACTTCATGCCCTCTTCTTGCCAGCTCCTTCGAAATACCGTAAGCCATCTTGAGAGGACCACCATATGCATATGCCGGCGGGAAAGAAGATATCACCTGAAGGATTTTCATTGGTTTTCGACCTCTGATTTGCACTTCTCCGCTACAATCAAACTAGCTGTTGCCGGATAAATAAAATTTCGCAACACAAATCGTAATACTACTCACATAGTTCACGCTAATATTTTTCTCAACTAATGCACTTGCTTTCATGCACTGCCGACAAATCCTTTACACTCAAAACATAGTTAGTTGATTCTCCTTCATAGAGTATTGACTCTATGAAGTAATCTAAGCTTGGATATTTCTTAATCTTACGTTTCGAAGGAGAATACCAATAGAATTCATAGCCTAAATCTGAAAGTTGAGATACCAGATCCGTTGCTTTGTCCTCTACTGTCTCCATGGATTTTGGTCCGATTTCGAGCAGGAGGAAAGGCTTGTGTAATTTCAGTGTTTCAATTGCACCTTGAATAACTTTAAGCTCATAGCCATCAACATCAATCTTAATGAGATCAACCTTGTTATATTGCTTTTCCCTCAGGTACTCGTCCAAAGTAATGAAATCAACGACATCCTTTTCTCGGGCAACATTGTCAGCCTGAGGAAAGCTAGGTTGATCCAGCAGCCAACTTGTTCTAAAATCAACGACTTGATTGCGCTTGCTCTCATTTGAGATTGCTAGCTTTTCAAGGATGATATTGTTGTAACTATTCAGTACCATGTTTCTGTTAAGTCTTGCAAAAGCGTTTGCCATTGGTTCAAATGCTATTACTTTTCCTTCTGAACCCACCAATCTGGCAAAACGAAATGTGTGAAATCCGGCATTTGCCCCAATATCCAGGACAGTCATGCCTTCTCGACACAACAAATCGGTAGCCCAAGTGACCTCTTGCTCATAAATACCCAAAAAGTACAACTGAAAATCCATTTTTTCGTGAAGGTCCACTTCATACGTTATTTCGCCGACTGTAGTTATGAAGGTCATTTTTTTTCTAATCAATTTCAATCCTCTGTAGAACAGTATGAGGACTACTTGGGTCACTCCATTTCTAAAAGGAAAATATCGTGATGTATGAGCCCGATAAATCAACTTTGTCATCAGTGTCTTTAGCATCGCTTACTCTCCTCTTCTTTGTTGCTTGGCAAAACGATATTTTCATACCTTGGTGTAGTACAGTCTGGTTTACGATCTATCATTCTATCCAGATATCCTGAATCTTCTGTCGTTCAATAATTGCCTTGCGTGGCAAGAAATATAGGTATATCCAAACGCCAGAGTTCTAGCACCTACGAACGCGGGGTAGAGAAACCACGACATGTCCCTCTCCCTGAGGAGCCCGAGTATCATTCCCTTTGTGCCCAGTATGACCTGTTCGTAGAATACGTCACGGAGCGACAGTTGCACCAGACGGAAGCCCTGCGACGTGGTGAATGTGGCTGCGCCGGTGAACTGCTTTCGGGTGAACTCTCGGAGAGACATCATGGTGTCATGCCAGATAGGGTCCTTGATGTACACCACCTGGTATCCTCTATCTCTGAGCTTTCCCGCCCAGTCGTAGTCCTCTCCCCAGTGTAGCGAGGTGTTGATACCTCCGATTTCCTTGATTGCTTTCCTCAGGAACAACGCGTTGCCACCACCGCAAAGACCCCGTCCTTTGGCAACGCGGTCCTCCATAGTGACCTTCCAGAAATTGAGATACAGCCTGGTGAAGCGCGATGCGCTGGGAGGAGCTACGTTTCGAGGCCACACGGTGCTGACGCGGTCACTGTAGTTGAAATATCTGATGGCATTGATCAGCCATTTCTGGTGCGGAAGTGTAACATCATCATCCAGCAGCGCAAGAATTGCACCACTGCTCCTCTCGATCGAGAATTGCCGCACCTTACCCAGCGGCCCATCGCAAGTGAAGACGTTGTCGGTGAACTCCCTTGCTACCTCCACAGACGCATCGGTGGACCCATTGTCTACCACCACGGTTTCAATATCGGGGTAATCCTGTGTAACGATGCTCTGGAGGCAATATCTGAGACTCCTTTCCCTGTTCCTGGTGGGTATGCAGAACGAAACTCTTGGCAGATTGCTTAGATCGATATTGCTGCCTCTGAATGTCTCTATTAGTGGTTCAGCCACGACGTAATTGTGATTCATATGGCCTCTTTTCACAGCATCTTCTGCTATTCTAGAACCTTGTGCTTTCCTCTATTCTCTCGCGATTCCCAGCTATCCATTCATAGGCTTTCTTGACCCCGTCCTTCAATTGCGTCTTGGGTTCGTAACCCAATACTCCCCTTGCTCTTTCAATAGAGGCTCTTCTCCTTGTGATCTTGTCCCAATCCCTTCTGCCGACGTACTGCACTGCTCCGTCGTTGCCGGTCAGTTCATTCACCGTGGTGGCAATATCGATGACCTTGGTCTCAATTTCGGAAGCAAGGTTGAAGGCTTGCCCTAGTGCTTCAGGCATAACGCCCAATCGCAGAGTGCCGTCAACGATGTCATCCACAAAGGTGAAGTCCCTGGTCTCTTCACCGGTACCGGTGATTGTCAGAGGTTGGCCATGAAGCCCCCACCAGATGAAATTGGGAATTACGTTGCGATAGGCACCGGGTATTTCTCCAGGGCCATAGACGTTGAAGTAGCGCGCTATGGCTATTGGCAAGCCGTAGTAGTCATGAAAGAAATTACAATATAGTTCTCCCAGGAGCTTGGTGATTTGATAGGGGGTATCCAGGTGAACGGAAACGAAGTCCTCCTTCAGCGGCAGGGGTGCCTGGCTGCCATAGACCGAGCAGCCAGAGGAGGCAAAGACAAGCCTGCCGACGCCCGCCAGGTGGGAGTACTCCAGCATCTTGAGTGTGCCAAGTCCATTGACTTTAAGGTCGGTCTCCGGATTGTCCACCGAATTCTGGTTGGCGAAGTGCGCCGCCAGATGGAAGACAAAGTCGAGCCTGTTTGAAAACGCTCGCTTCAAGACTTCGTCGTCGCAGACGCTCCCTTGGATGAAGACCACGTTGGGGTCATCGGGGACATTCCACCTCTCAGCGGCAGACAGGTCATCAAGGACAATGATACTGGCAGCCTCCGCCTTGATTAAGGCTTTGGTGAGATTGCTGCCGATGCATCCCGCCCCTCCGGTAATGAGGATGTTCTTGCCCTTGTACTTATCTATGTATTGTTTCATTTGTTCCTGCCTTCTCCTTAGTAGCTTCTTCCAAGATTCGCTCAAATTGATCGGTGATTCTGTCCCAATCGTACTTCTCAGCGAAGCTCCTCGCCTTTGTACCTAGTACCTCTACGCTAGCACTATCAATCAGTTCGATAGCCTTTTCGACAACATCCTCTGGTCTATCCACATAGACTATCCCGTTATCCTCGCCGAACTCTTTGATTAATCCAGGGAGCTTGGTTGCGATCACTGGCTTTCTCATCGCCATATACTCGTACATCTTTATGGGGACAATGTGCTGCATTATCTTCTCCGCAGGATAGGCTGGCAAAAGACAAATGTCGGATGCACTTATGAAGGCGGGGATCTCCTGATAGGCCTTCTTGCCGGCCAGAATAAGCCTGTCTTGCAGGCCTTGCCTGTCCCGTATTGCACAGAGTTCGTTGTAGGCATCGCCATCACCAACGATAAATAGCTTGAGGTTATGGTTCTCGATCTGCGCCAGTTGTGAGCAGACTTCTTTTAAGCCAGAAAAGCTGTAAAGCCAGCCCATGAAGAAGAGGATCACATCTTGTTCACTATACCCATATTCTTTTCTAATAGCATCGCCATCACTATTGGGGTTAAATCGCCCGATATCGATGCCAGCTCTCAATACCTGAGATCGCTCAGGCAAAGCCCCCAATGCCACTACATAGTCTTTGAGCTCTTCATTTATTACCAGAACTCGATCAGCCCTTTTCAGAACCGCCCTCTCTACAAGCTTTCCTAGAAAACGCAATGGCTTAGATGGTATGAGCAAGTGCAATACATCTATCCAATAATAAATGAAGGGTATATTACTATTTTTCGTCGCCATTGCAGACAGATAACTATTCAGGATGCCCAGGCCAATAATCACATCGGGAGAGAATTCCTTTATCTGGCGCTTGATTTCTCTTCTGTGGGAAAATATCAGAGAAACATAATCCAACCAAGGGAGTATCTTGACAATACCAGGGCGAATTAAAGTGATATTTGCACCTTGGTGAATCTTGGACACATTTTCAAAGATTCCCCGCATCGAATATAGCCTTTTTCTAGCTTCTATTCTCCATAGAAACTCGTAATCGATAACGCGTATTTCGTGACCCCTTAGCGACAGCATCTCTGCCAGATGATGCTGCTGTGCAGGGTTTCGTTTAAGCCAATCGGTCTCTTGAGTGATTAGGATTCTCATTTGCTGCAATACACCTTCTTCATCCACTCAATAGTCCTTGGTATTCCCTCTTCCAAAGGGACCTTAGGGTCATGGTTCAGGTCTCTCCTCGCCTTGGAGAAGTCCATGTGCTTGACCTTCGTAGTAAAGGGCTCAGCTTCCTTGTACGTGATCCTTGAATCGTCTTTGCCCAGATTCCTGAGGATGAGGTCGGAAACGTACTTTATCTCGTGCTCCCATTCCTCTTTGCCGCCAGTGTTGTACACCTCGCCAGGCTTGAAGTTGTCGGCGATGTTAGCAAAGGTGCGACAGGTATCCTCAACGTAGTCGAAGATGCGATTGTGCCCCAGATATACAGTGTAGGACTCATTGTTTAACGCCTTATAGATAAACGCAGGAATCACCCCCCGATAAGGGCTGTAGTGCTCATGCGGCCCGTAGGCGTTCACCGGCCGCACCCTCACCGTCTCAGTGCCGAACATGGCCTGCGAATTCAGCACCTGCAGCTCCCCTACCCACTTGGTCATGGCATAGTCGTTCATCTGCTTGATTGGTATCCGATCCATTACATCCTCGCTCATCACCCCCTCGTAGTCACCATAGACCTCGGCACTGCTGAAGAATATCAGCCTGAACCTTTTCTTTTCCTGAAGCCGGAGCATGTGCTTCGTACCTACCACGTTGGTGAGCCACAGGTTTTCATAGTAGTCCTCGCCGTTCCAGCGGCCATATTCCGCGGCAAGGTGATAGACGTAGTCGAGGTCATCCTCCTCAAATATCTTCTCAAGCTGGCGGTATTTGGTAACGTCGCAGCGTATGTAATTAGGGCTTTCTGACTGCCCCAGGTCACACACCCAGACATCATGACCACGCTTCTTCAGTTCAGGCACAAGGTTCGAGCCGATAAAGCCCAGCCCGCCGGTAACCAGTATCTTAGCCATCACTTCCTTCCATAATTATGCTAACTATCCTTTCGGCGGCTTTCCCATCACCAAAGGGGTTCTGCCAACCCTTTCCCTCTGTCAGCATCACCCTGGTACATTCGAGTATTTTAACCGCCGAAGTCCCAGCCACCATGTTGGCGCCAACCTCGACCGTTTCAGATCTTTCGGTATTGTCCCTTAAGGTGACACAAGGCACGCCAAGGATGCAGGCTTCCTCCTGTACACCCCCTGAGTCGGTAAGGATAAGCTTTGCATTGCTCTCAAGCTGGGTAAATCCCAGAAAATCGATGGGGTCGATAAGCGTGAGGTTCTGCAGCGCTAGGTGAAACTCATTCATTCTCCTCAAAGAATGGGGGTGCATAGGATAGATTGCCGGTAGATGAAACTCGTCTACCACCTTCTCCAGTCCCTCTAGAATGGAGGCGAATCTTACCTGGTCATCCACATTCTCCTGACGATGAACGGTGACTAGGCAATACTCCTTGGACCTAAGACTTAATTTACTCAGGGTTTCCATTCGTCCTTTAGCAATTTCTAAGTTCTGGAAGATTGCATCGACAATAGTATTACCAGTGACAAAAACCTTCTTTTCAGAGATACCCTCACCCAGGAGAATTGCCTTCGCATTATCAGTTGGTGCAAACAAATAATCGGAGCAATGGTCAGTCAGAGTGCGGTTGATTTCCTCTGGCATGTTTCTGTCGTAACTTCGTAAACCTGCCTCGACATGGCCAACTTCCAGGTGGAGCTTCGCTGCGGAAAGGGCACCAGCAAGAACAGAGTTGGTATCGCCCTCTACCAAAACGATGTCGGGGTTTTCCTTTTGCAAGACCTTCTCAACGCCAATAAGTACTCCTGCTGTCTGCTCAGCATGAGAACCGGAGCCCACCTCCAGGTTGTATTTGGCCTGCGGTAGCTTCAACTGCTCAAAAAAAACCTTGTCCAAGTCATAGAAGTAGTGTTGACCGGTATGAAGGATGAAGAAGTCAACGTGTCTCCGTTCTAGTTCCTTTACCACAGGTGCCATCTTGATTATTTCGGGGCGAGTTCCAAGGATTACTGCTACTTTCACTTTTCTATCCTACGGCATTCAAAGAGCACTGTTCCACCTTCAGTGTAGGGCCTACCAGGATCAACACACTGCATGTAGGCATGCCCGGGCTCATCGGGGGTGGTCAATCCAAGTTCCACTGGACACCAGTGGTGCTCCAATATGGTAACGTAATGGAGCAAGGTTGATAGTGCGTGTGTGCAGAGTTCATCCGTCCTATCCAGTAATATCCTGGGGTCGTCTACCACTATCTTGTCCCCAACCTCATAAACAGGGCACTTGCCCCTGACCTCTCTAACTTCAATCTCAAGCATGTCTGCCCTGCCCTTTGCCAAGGTCACCAATGAGCTTCTTCAAAAGTAATACCAGAGTTCTCAAACCATCCCCCCAAATGGAGAGATGCGAAAACTGGCTATCCCAGTTACAGGTTATCGGAACCTCAGATATAACGAACCTATTCCTCGCTGCCTCATAGATCATCTCAGTCTCTGCCTCGAATCCTCTCGATCTAAGATCAAGCTGTTGCCAAACATCTTTCCTGATTGCCCTGAAGCCGCTGGTGCAGTCGGTTATCCTGATGTACTTTACAGGGCACTTGAGCAGAGTCGCCAAGGGCAACAAGAACGAAATTACAAACGAAATAACGAAGGACGCCAAGCTATTACTCAGCCTCCTAAAAAGGGGAGAAACATCCACTTTTGAGTCTGGAAGAATCCTTGAACCGATAACGAGGTCGGCTTTTCCTTCCAAGATTGGTGCGATTATCGCTGGTATGTCCCACGGGTCATGGGCGCCATCGGCATCAATGAATACAAATAGATCACCTCTGGCATTCTTCACACCGGTCTTCATGGCAGCGCCCTTACCTAGATTCTTTTCGTGAGAAACAACAATTGTATCATTGGTATGTGCGACCTTACTTGTTCCATCATCCGACCCATCGTCAACCAAGATTATCTCATTGTCATATTCATAAAGACTCTGTCTGATTTCTGGGATAAGACTGCCGATGTTTTTCGCCTCGTTTTTTGCTGGAACAATAACGCTCACGAAGTGAGATGTCGAATCAGAAAGTATTAGGCTACCCACGTCGCTATCAAGCCATGTCTTGTCCAAGTTAACTGCTCGCATACCTCCTAAACTATACGCTTATGGCCAAGCCTACAATCGGGAAATCCCTGAGTTCGGGGGTGAAATCCCTGAGTTTAGACTTCGAAATACCTGAGGGCATCATCTATGAAGGCGAACAGGATAGGTCTACGGTGGATGCGGCGTTCTAAACTAATGCGGGGTTAGTCTCCTAGGGAAAGCAATACTTCTGAGAAGATATATTTGGGGAGATAGGCTACGCCAAGAATGTTAAACCTGTCCATGATGTGCTGGCGATAAGTATCATTAGTCTCAGCGCTCGTGCTATGATCGTCTGTGGTATCCTTTGGGGACTGGCCTTTAGCTATGAGTTGTCGCCTTGTGTACTCTAGGCCAGCCCCTGCACCTCATTCCAGCCTCCCGTCCCTGCTAAAGTTGCGCAGGGTGCCGTGCCCAATTAGATAGAAAACGAAGGTAACTAATATCACTGTACCAACGATCTCCGGCACATATGCCCTAGGTATTGTATACGCCAAGAGCCACTGTTTTAGATAGTAACCAAGGCCTTCCACATCGAAACGCCCGAAGCTCCAGCCATAGAGCGGCCACAGAAGCGTCCTGGGGTTGAGCCACATCTCATCCAGTATGATGTGCATCATAGTGCCAAAGGAAAGGCAGAGCAGTACTATACTCCGGCGCCTGGTATATAGATAGAAGCCAACAGCCGCCAGAAGCACGGTAAACAACAGAGTATGGCCAAATGCCCGCCCGTTGTCCAAGAACAAGAACCCCAGAGGTTTATCAATGATGTCTGGCAGCATTGAGCCCAGCAGGATCAGCCTGAAATCGATCCGACTGAGCGCCGAATCGATTCGTGAGGCTCTGGTAGTTGGCCCCGATGGATTGCCAGCGCTATCGCTCTCCAGCGCCACCTCTGGGGCAAGGCCCATCGCCACGATTGCCGCCTTCTGCAACCCCCAGGCAGCACCAACGGTGATTCCCATATGGGCTAGCGGCATCATTTCAAGTTCCTTATACTCCGGTAGGCAGACCTAAGTAACAAGTACATGGAAGATATTTGGAATCCGTCGATCCAATCTTTGTAATCGCCTTATTATCATACACAATTTACCCAACAGATTGGGCAACTGCATTATTAAAAAGCCTCACAATGGAATTTTGGACCGTGAGGCCGCCACTCTGTATCCAGCCACCCTGATAATAAAAGCAAAGTTGCAAGAAATCACATGTGTATTTCTACGTCTCCTGGCGGGAGATCCGAGCCGCTCCTTCTGGAGAGATCTGCGGCAAGGATGCGTACTTCATCACAACTTAGCTTTCTGGAAGTAATATCCCACTCCAGGTTCGGTTATAATGTATCTGGGCTGAGCCGGGTCTGGCTCTATCTTCTGGCGCAGGTGCCACACATAGATACGTACGTAATCCAAATCATCAGCATATTCCCAGCCCCACACTTTTTCCAGTACTTGCTTGTGAGTGAGAACGCGTCCAGCATTCTCCACCAGGAGTGCACATAAGCGAAACTCCGTTGGGGTCAACTTCACTCGCTCTCCATTTACCATAACCATACGCTTGGCGACATCAACAGTAAGGTAGTCATCGTTATAGGCAATCTCCTTCTCAGTACCCGGTGAAGTCGACAAATCAGCGCGTCTCAGCACCGTTCGCACCCTTGCTAATAACTCTTTATTCCCTACGGGTTTGATAACGTATTCATCAGCGCCGTAGTTGAGCCCGCGCACCACATCCTCCTCAGACTTCTGCTCACCGGTAAGCATAATTATGGGTGCGTCAGAGAGTTCGCGGATACGGCTACAGGTTTGCCAGCCATCCATCCTTGGCATCACAACATCCAGAAGCACCAAGCCTGGCTTGTGTGCAAACAGAAGCCGCAAGGCTTCCTGGCCATCACCGGCAGTGAGCACCTCGTACCCTTCGTGGGTAAGAGCCTTGCTAACTAGCCTGACAAAGGCGGGGTCGTCGTCCACTACAAGGATTGTCTTCTCCATTGACACCCACTTTAAAGCTAAGCATTAGCTTTCTTGCGCTTAAGCAGCATTTCGGCAACCACTCTAGCCAACTCGCGAGTATTGATCGGCTTTGGCAAATAGGCATCGCACCCAGCTTCAAAAACCTTCTCCTCATCTCCCTTCATGGCATGCGCAGTGACTGCAATTATAGGAATACCTCCAAAGTCTGGCATCTGCCTGAGCCTTCTTGTTGCCTCAAGTCCATGCACTTTGGGAAGCTGTAAATCCATTATGATGAGGTCTGGTTTGTCCCCGGTAGCAACTGCGAGGGCCTCTTCCCCATCCGTTGCCTGAAGCAAGCTATAACCGTGTGGCCTGAGCGTCATTAGAGCTACCCTCATACTCTGGGGGTTATCTTCTACGATCAGTATTTTCTCCGGCATTGTCTGTTAACCCCACAGTCTAAATCGACCAACCTAATTTTTACCCAGCCCGAGAGCATTCTTCACTTCCGATAAGAAGGCTCCGCGTCTTAAGATTGCCTTCCTCATAATCGCCGTTGTCTGTCTGCTGAGTACTTTTAATTCCTCAGCACTCAAGTCCTTTACGGTTAGCACAATTATCGGGATATTTCTGGTTTCTTCGTCGGCACGTAACTTCTCTATCACTTCGAATCCGCTCAAGTCAGGCATTAATATATCCAGCAGTATTAGTGCCGGCCTATCCTCCTTTGCTACTCGCAGTCCCTCCTCACCCCCGTAAGCACGGAGTACCGCGATGCCTTCCGATTCAAGGATAGAAGCCACCAGGCGAACATCAGCAGGATTATCGTCCATCACCAAGACTTTCTCTCGAGGCTGAAGACCAACCTCGGCTATCCTTTCCAGAAACTCTTGCCTATCAACAGGCTTGACGAAGTAGTCCACCGCTCCCAAGCTAAAACCATACCCTTTTCTTTCAACAATTGAAGTAATCACCACTGGGATTTCTCTTGTCCTCGGCGTTGACTTAAGCTCCCGGAGCACCTGCCAGCCATCCTTTCTAGGCATCAATATATCTAGTACAACCGCTTCTGGCATCAGCTTATTGGCCTCCTCAATCCCATCATCACCGCTCGATACTTCAACGACGGCATAGCCTTCTCTTTCCAGCCAAGCCCTTAACAGACTTCGTGCCATGCGGTCGTCATCCACTACCAAGATTCGCTTCTGTCCTGGCTTAAGAGGCATTTCCTTTGCCTCAGGGAGTTTTTTCCCCGGAATTGCGAACGGTGCTTCCCCCAATATATAAGGCTCGCCCTCTCTTGCCAGTGGAAGGGCAAAACTGAATTTGCTCCCCTTCCCGTATGTGCTCTCTACCCATATCGTGCCGCCCATGGTCTCGACGATTTGCCTGGTAAGTGCTAGACCCAACCCAGTACCTTCTTTCCTTCCCTCAAGTACAGCCTCTGCCTGCATAAAAGCGTCGAATATCCGTGTCTGATCCTCCTCCCTGAGGCCTATGCCATTATCAACCACACTAACTTGGCACCAATCGCCATCCCCACTGGCCTGGATATCGAGCTTACCACCAGATGGTGTGAATTTGATAGCGTTGCTCAGCAGATTAAGAAATATCTGCCTTAATCTGCCTTCATCGGCGCGAACTTGTGGCAGCCCTTCTTGAATGCTTACCGTCAACCTATGTCTGCTTTCGTGGAGCATGGGTCTGACACTTTGAACTACGCTACCGATAACGTCAGCCATATCCACGTCTTCCAGTCTGAACTCCATCTTTCCCGCCTCTACTTTAGACAGGTCCAGGACGTCGTTAATGAGGCTCAGTAGGTGTCGACCACTATCTAATATGTCGGCAAGGCACTGTTTCTGCTCATCATTGACTCCACCGGGGATACCATCCAGCATTAACTCAGAGAAGCCAATAATGGCATTAAGTGGCGTACGGAGTTCATGCGACATTCTAGCCAAAAACTCGGATTTCAGCTTGCTAGCCTCTTCTAGTTGCGCCGTTTTTTCTTTAAGCTCTTCTTGCTGTCCTACCAGTTCTTCCCGCTGCAAGTGAAGCTCTTCATTCTGAGCATCCAGTTGCTCGTTCTTTTCCCGAAGCATGCGTTCTGCCTGCTTACGCTCGGTAACGTCGATAAGTGAGGCCACCATGCGTACTGGCTTGCCAGCCACATCGGTAATCATGCTTGCTGATAGCTGGACATCAAACGTTGAGTCATCCCTTCTTAAGGCGACTAACTCTCCTTGCCAGCCCCCTCTTTCGAATAGTGCCGCCACTACCGCCCCAGCTTTATCTGCCGCCTGGCATAATTCTACAGCAGGCCTTCCGAGAACGTCTTTCTCCGAAGCATATCCCCACATTTGCAGAAAAGACCTATTTACATATGTCAAATTGCCGTCCAGGTCAGCGATGGCAATAGCATTTATCGATGCGGCTATGGCACCATCCGTAACCCTCCTCCCTTCTCTCGCCCGCCTACGCTCTACCGCATATCCGAAAGATGCGCTTTCCTGGCCCTCTTTGTTGATAGACATGGCCACCTCTCGTTCTCTCTGGATATCTTTGCTTCTATATCGATATACCCCAGCTTCTGACACAGACCACCTCATGTTTTACCGGATTGCTACAAGGAAAAAGGTAGAAACAAAACCGGTTGAGAAGATGCCCGGTCTAGCGGTAGCAACTTTACCGGTAATCGCGCTAATGGATGATGGAACACGGGCTTACTTCACCGACGGAGAAACCTAAGCCAAGAACAGCTTTCCTGTTTCGTATCTTTCTTAGCACCGAGGGCACATTCCTCTTCTCAACTCTTCTTGTCCAGCGGTCCCTTGATTTAGATCATCGCCTTTATCACTTCACTGTGAAGTCGAAGAATCTTGGCAGTCCGAAAAGCGACTACACGGCCGTGGGCACCCTTCACATGCTCTTCGCCTTTGCCGTTCTTAGCGAACCCTTGGCTTGAGTTTCCCTCATCCCCCCAACCAAAGATAAAGTGCCCCCCAGCATCAGTGCCAGCAGTGCCCCTATAAAATAGGAAACCAAAGCTAGCAAAATGATCCATTGCCAGCCTTGCACGGAGAGAGGACTATCAGCAATTAACGCCAGCACTTCACGTATCGAAACCAGGCCGATCACAATAAAAGCGGCGCTAGCCAGCCACAATAGAATTCCCCCTGCATTGCGGTTCCAGCGTACCCAACCGCCGCCGATAATGCCAGCTAATCCGATTGGTATCATCATTACTATCCACCAGGGTGCACTTGTCAGAGTAGCGGTGGTCCAAGCGTCGCCCACAGGTACGCCTACAATAGTGACGACAAGACCTGCTAAGAGATACGCCACTCCACCCATAAGTGCGAAAACCATCGCCGCCGCTAGCATGTTTCACCTCCGTCGTATAATCTGAAATTTCCTATCCCAAAACGGGATTTTGGATCCCTAACTTATTCTGCCCCATGTCTTCTGCTAATATGCCCAAACTACAACATGATAGCTCAGTGCACAATCGGGAAATCCCTGATTTGTGCCTTCGAAACACCTGAGTCTTGTCAATCAAGAAGTCGAATAGGACAGGTCAACAGTGGAAGCTGTGGCATAAGTGGTAGGAAAAATCAGTGTGATAGGATTTTATAGGTGTTGTCGTCCAATACCTTGGAGATATATTGCTGGTTGCCCGCCCATCATCACTGTTATTCTGAGTCCCTTCTCTTTGTGAAGGGGAAGAGTCTCGGTGGGGTGGAGGTTCTTCGGGCCTCGTGTAACTAATTGTAGGGGCGGGTTTGAAACCCGCCCCTACTCATAATGATATATGCCCGCACGCCCAATCCTTCAAAGAAGGATGGGCAACTACATTTTTCACCCCCCCTTTCTTTAATAGTTGCCCCGACCATATCGGGGCGCTTACCAAAACAGGATAGCCTTGAGCCCTTCCGCTGAAGGGCTCAAGGCGTGGTTGGAGCGGATGCTCTCTTCTATCCCCTCTCCCTTGAAGGGTCGCCTGATGCGAACTCTGGCGAGGAGAGGGCGAGGGTGAGGGTGAAGTTCCCCCTCCCTCTCCTTCCAGGGAAGGACCCTCCCGCCAGTCT
Organism: uncultured Dehalococcoidales bacterium; assembly: GCA_964443325.1. Lineage (GTDB taxonomy): Bacteria > Chloroflexota > Dehalococcoidia > E44-bin15 > E44-bin15 > DAOUVR01. The sequence continues at coordinate 41,054 of CAYUCL010000006.1, read as the reverse complement.
CCAAAGGCGACTCGCCTCCCGCCAGGGGAGGGAGGATCTATTCCCGCCCGCCTTTCCTAAGATTCTTCGGTCGCCCCCGCTTTCCTCGGCCTCCCTCAGAATGACATATCGTTGACAAATCGGGGTGCTCAAGGTGTGGTCGGTCGCCTTAGGCGACCGACCTACCCCACAGAGAGATTAAATGGCGACGCTACTCCCGCTATGGTGGGGAGGACTTCCAAGGGACTATTTCGTGACTAAAGAGGGGGACTTCATTTTGCCAGCATCTTGCTGAATAGTCCTATTCAGAGCGCGGCCAAACGCCTCAACAAGCTCAGAGTCGAACTGCGTCCCAGAACACCGCCTCAGTTCCTCAAGTGCCTCTTCCTGAGACACGACATCCCGGTAGGGACGCTGCGTGGTCATGGTGTCATAGGCATCAGCTATGCTTATGATCCTGGCGCCAAGGGGTATGTCTTCTCCCCTTAGCCCATCTGGATAGCCGGTGCCGTTACACCACTCGTGGTGGTGCCGCACTAAGGGCACCAACCCTTCGAGTTCCTTCACATAGCCTATGATCCTAGCCCCTTCAACAGGGTGCTTCTTTAGGATTTTCCATTCATGCTCTGTCGGCTTGCCAGATTTGGTCAGGATCGAGTCGGGTACGCCCACTTTGCCAATATCATGCAGCAGGGCAGCGGCGCGTAAGTCGGCTAGCTCTTTTGGCTGTAGAGCGATTTCTTTGCCTATCATTTCCGATATTGTGGCGACCCTCTTCGAGTGACCATAGGTATGCGGGTCCTTGGCATCTACCATAGCCGCCAGGGCATAGACCTGGTCCATGGTTGCACTGTCCAGGGCGCCCGCTGCAAGTCCCCCCAGCTCGGAGACCAGCGTAGATTTACCTCCTCCCCCTCTCTTGGAACGGTACAGGGCAGCGTCGGCCAGGAATACCAGGGCATCCGCCGTTTCAGCATTCTCAGGGAACTGAGCGATTCCAGCGCTGAACCCGAGACAGTGTTCCAAACCTTCATTATCGGCCTTAAGCCCTTGTAACCTTTTTACCCTGATGCGGTCCACAATCTTCCTGGCTTTTGCCGCATCAGTTGCCGGCAGGACGAGGGTGAACTCATCGCCCCCGTAGCGAAAGACCATGTCGGCATTCCTCAATTGCGACCTGAGCGTTTGGCCAACGGACCTCAGGATGGCATCGCCATTGGTGTGCCCAAATCTATCGTTGTATTGCTTGAATTCATCAAGGTCGAGCATTGCCAGAGTGAAGCAGCCACCATAGCGCTGCGTGCGGGCCATCTCGTTCTCAAGCACCTCGTAGAAGTGGCGGCGATTGTACAGCTCGGTCAGCTCATCAGTCACCGATAGCTCTCTCGTTCTCTCGAGTAGCTCGGCGTTCTCTATGCCCACCGCTATTTCGTTGCATATAGCCTTGAGAAGCTCCAGCTCCTCGGGGGAGAACCAGCGGCGTGTGCCGCCGACAAGGGTCAAACCTCCATGCATCCCCGATTTGGACGCCAGGGGCAGTGTCGCCAGCACTGCTATGCCGTCTTCCAGCTCGGCGGCGGTTGCTTCACTATCAGCGAGCTCGCTTACAATTCCACGCGCCCTGAAACTGGGCTCCGGCTTGTTCTGCCAGCGCCGTATGACTTTCTCACTCACCGGCAATCTTTCCAGAGTTGCAGCATACTTCTCGGATATCCCCCGATGGGCCCTTAGAGCAAGTTCCTTTCTTTCCCAGTCATAGAGATGTATATAGCCTGCCTGTGTCTCAGTAACCTCAAGCACCTTCTCCAGGGCGCTGTTTAGCATCTCATCCAGGTCCATGGTCTGGCTCACCGCGGCGCTGATGGCGTGGAGCGCTTCAAGCCGCTTGTTGTAGCGATGAATCTCCTCCTCCGCCCGCTTGCGCTCGGTGATATCCCTCATTACCGCGATTACCCCTGCCGGATTCCCGGATCCGTCACGCAGGAGGGCAGCGCTCGCCTCGATCTCTACTTCTCCACCGTTTTCGGTCAGCAACGCATACTCTGTGAGCGAAGTGTCCCCCTCTACCAATGCCTTTCCAATATCTTCCGCAGCCTTAGCCCTGTCTCTTTCAGCGATAAGATCAAGAGCGTTTCTCCCGATAAGCTCTTCCTTCTGCCTGTAACCAAGCAGGCGCACTGTTGCCTCGTTTATGTCTACGAGATTGCCGGATACATCGGTAACAGCTATCGCATCAGACATGGTCCCAAATGTGGCACGCAGTTTTTCCTCGCTCTCCCGTAGCGCCTCATCTGCTTTCTTGCGCTCGGTAATGTCGCGGGCTATGCCCATAATCTCAACCTCCCCTCCTCTGTTCACCGGGAAGGTCGATATCTCCACGACCACACTGGTGCCGTCCTTCCTGACCAATTCAAATTCATCAGGCCCCGTCGGTTCACCTCTCCTGTTCCTTTCCAGAAGCTCTATCGCTTTGGGGACATACTCCCCAGGTAGAATCCCTTTATCGAAGAAGTTCTCACCGGTGAGCTCCTGCCGGGAATAGCCGACCAATTCCTCTGCTTTTTTGTTCCCACTGGTGAAATTGCCCTCAAGGTCGTTGGTATAGATGGCGTCAGGGGCGTTCTGTATGAGCGCCCTGAGCCTCTCCTCGCTCTCCCGAAGTGCCTCCTCCATCCGCTTGCGCTCCACCTCCAGTTCTATGGTGTAGAGGGCGAAAGCGATGTCGGCGGCAACCTCTTTGAACAGGGATAGCTCTTGTTCCTCCGTGATGAAAGCTCGTGGCATCGAGGCGGACAGCAGGCCGTAGACCCTTCCTTCGTATTCTATCCGGGTGGTGATGGCCGCTCTGCCTGGGTACTTGTCCGCTAATGAGCAATCACGACATGTTGAAGACGGGTCTTTGGTTACCACAACGCCCGATTGCCTCAGCGCCCTGCGCCCGCATTTGGTCAACTGACCACGCTTGAGCTGGTCTACCATTGGCAGGAAATTATTGCCCAGGCCAGCTTCGGCAGTGGCAACAAGCTCTCCTGACTCATCAAACAGGGCCATCCAGGCATTATAGTAACTGCTATGCTCGAGGAAGGCGTCGCAGGTCGCTTTAATCAGCTTGTCGCGGTCCTTTTCTTTAGCGATGAGCTGGTTGACGTCGCCGATGGTGCGAAGCACGAGGTTCAAACGTTCTAGCTTCCCCTCCGCCTGCTTGCGCTCGGTGATGTCTATAAAGCTCCCGATCGCCGCCGGTTTCCCTTTATACTGGATGGAACTGACCTTCTCCAGTATCCACAATTCCCCTCCGCCCTTACATATAAACCTGTACTCATATGGCTGGGTACTCTGTCCCTTTAATTGCTCTATCGCTTTCTTCCTGACCATCTCTCTATCTTCAGAGTGGACATGCTCGAGAGAATCTTTCCCTAAAAAGTCATCCGCAGTGTAGCCCCCTATGTGCTCGAACTGCGGGTTGACATACTGGAATTTCCCATCCTGGACGATGTATATACCGATCGTTGCGGCCTCCAGCATTCCCCGGGACAACTCCTCCGACTCCTTCAGCGCCTCCTCAGCCCTCTTGCGTTGGGTGATATCCCTTATTACAACAATAGACCCTGCAGGCTGCCCTTCGTCGTCAGTCATGTTGGAGACGGTTACCTCAACCGGCACCTTTCTACCATCGCGGGTGAGTCCCATTAACTCCACGTTGCTAATGTGGCCTTTTTGAGCCATCTCCCGTCGCACGCCATCCAGTTGCTTTTGGGATCGCTCGACCGCAAGAAGCTCAAGAGAGTTTCTACCGATGACTTGCTCCTTAGAATCGTATCCCAAAGCGTTCAGCAACGTCCTGTTGATGTCCACCACTGAGCCATCGTTACTAGTTATGAGGATGCCATCCCTTGCCGACTCAAGGGCAGTTCTAAATTTGTACTCGGACTGCCTCAACGCCTGCTCTGCCTGCTTGCGCTCGGTGATGTCGTGGATGAAAACAAGATCCGCCGGTTCTCCCCGATATGAAATTGTTCCTGCATTGATCTCGACATATATATCACTGCCGTCTTCGCGCCTCATAATCGTCTCATATACCGGTTCGACATCCTCCCCTGCCATACGTCGCTGGTATCGCTCAACCACTTTGGGAATTTCATCGGGATGGAGATAATTAATAAACTGCGCCTCAGTGGTCTGTGCAAAAATGTACCCGCTTAATTCCTCCGCACGCCGATTGGCATACTTGATTGTCCCATCCTGAATAATCAGAATGCCGTCATTTGCCCGCTCGACCACATGGCGATATTTTTCCTCGCTCTCCCGCAGCGCCTCCTCTGCCTTCTTGCGCTCGGTGATGTCATTTGCAATACCCAGAGCCATATAATGGTCAACATCGCGCTCAAGGGGAATGCCGAAAGTCTCAACCCAGATTATCTCTCCGGATTTGGTAACGAGGCGAATTTCAATAGAGCGTTCCATGGAGCCCTTGGTCAAGATCTCTGAAAAAACTTGTAGTATCGCTGGAAGGTCGTCTGGATGGATCATGTCCTGGAACGAGACCTTTCCAAGATCATCGCGAGTGTATCCTAGCCGCTCCAGAGCGTAATCGTTGGCGTCAAGAAAAAGCCCCTTGCCATCATTGATGTAGACCATCTGCAGCCGGTTATCAAAGATGGCCTTGTAGCGGTTCTCAGTCTCACGCAGCGCCTCCTCCGCCCGCTTTCGCTCGGTGATGTCATTGAGTACGTAGAGCGCGCACAGTTCATCGCCAATGTGAACTATCTCTGCTGAAGTCAGCGCGGTACGGATCTCGCCCGACTTTATGCGATACTCCTCCTCTCTATCGCGAATCTGCCCCTGGTCACGCAATATCTGCACTATTCTGGCATGGTTCTCTGGATTTACCCAGAAACCCAGTTCGCCCCTCTTCCGACCTCTGAACTCTTCGCGACAATAGCCGGTCATATGTAAAAGACTTTCGTTTACATCGATAGCGCGTCCATCTTCAAGCACCGCAATAACCATCGGGATAGGGCTGGAACGAAAGGCCTTGGAGAACTTCTCCTCCGACTCCCGCAGCGCCCCCTCCGCCCGCTTGCGCTCGGTGATGTCTCTTGCAACTGCCACAATTCCTGTCGGATTGCCGTCGCTATCCTTCAACAAAGTAACCGACATGTATGTGGGAAAAGGCGCTCCATCCTTTCTAACATGCCCTATTTCACCCATCCATGAACCCTGCGTCATTATCTGATCGATACCCGTTTTGAACTCGTCCATCTGTTCCTCGTTGTGCAGGTTCGCAACTTTCATCCCCATCATTTCCTCGGGCGAGTAGCCGTGCATCTGGGCAAAGGCATCGTTGACATACGTCATCTTCGGTTCAAGGTCACCTATGGCTATGCCGTCAATGGACTGATCAACAGCAGAACTCAGTTGCTTTACTTCCTCCTCCACCCGCTTTCGCTCGGCTTCTGATACTTTACATTCAGCGAGTCGCTGGCGCATCTGCGCCAATTCCTTAATGAGTTGCTCTTTTGTCTTGTGTTGATCTTTCATTTCGTGTGCCTCCTAAAAAGAGCGGCAATTTCAGGCAACCACAGCCCGTCACCCGTTTTGATGTGACGATATATCACCTCATCCAATAGATTCGCTGCCGACACGCTTTCAGCCTGTTTGGGTGTCGCGGAATAGCGACGCTCCATAGTCTGAAGCACAACACCACCGATACCACCTAAAAAATATAAAGCCTCTCCCCTATGAGAAAGGCCCATAGATAACCAGCTCTTCATATAGCAGCCCCCGCCATCGTACTGGAATCTTCCTAACCGTAGATGGTTTTTTCTAGTTAGTTACACTCATGCCTACACTACATTGTTATGGCTCAGCCCACAATCGGGAAATCCCTGAGTTCGGTCGTGGAATCCCTGATTTTTACCTTCGAAACACCTGAGTCTGTCAATCAAGAAGGCGAATAGGACAGGTCAACGATTGACATATGCCTACCCCCAGACACCCGGAAAGTGGGTGGCGTTTAGTCCGTTTGCCCTGAGCTTGTCGAAGGGCCTGTCCTGAGTTCACCGAAGGGCCGTTCATGGTTCGACAAGCTCACCACGAACGGTGTACAGTTCACCACGAACGGTGTACAGTTCACCACGAACGGTGTACAGTTCACCACGAATGGTATACAGTTGACCACGAACGGTGTAAAGCTGACCACGAACGGTCTGCGACTCATTCCTTTTTGTTGCCTATTACCGCTAGCCACCAGCAGTAACTGTAGTTGCCCCGATCATATCGGGGCGCTTACCCAAATAGGGTAGCCTTGAGTCGAATGATCCGACCCTGTCGGGCATTTGCTCAAGGTGTGGTTGGAGCGGATGCTCCAACCTACCCCATATAGGTTAAGCGGCTGCCATATTCACTCCATAAAGAGGAGATAAGACCTCCTCCTGTGCCGACAAAGGCGGATAGGACAGATCAACAAATGACATATATCGACCAACCCAATGAATTGGGCAACTACATTTTTCAACTGACCCGATCCTTGTAATTGCCACGATCATATCTGGGCGCTCTAGTACTAGCTCGTCTCCTCCGAACACAATATCGCCATTACCTTCTCTGGTTCGCCGAGGCTCCCCACTATTCTCCTGACTGGAGCCGGGCGGGTCCTGACCACCGTCGGCGGCACTGACCTTGAGCACCAAGTTCCCTAGGCCTTGGTGAAATGCCACGCTCGTCTCGAGGTGACCGCTGACATACTCAACTATGGGCGGCGTAACCCTGCGACTCGATCGGGATTTACACCTCCACCCCCCTACTCAAACTTGAACTTCTTCTCGTTGAAGAGACTCAAGCAGGTATCTACCACCACCGGGTCATACAGGATGCCCCGGTTCTTTGAGATCTCCTCCAGGGCTACATCTATGCCCGGAGCCGGACGGTAGGGGCGGTCGGAGGTCATGGCCTCCACCACGTCGGCCACGCCCAGAATCCTCGCCTCAAGCAGGATATCTTCGCCCGATAGACCAGCAGGATAGCCAGACCCGTCCATCCTTTCTCGGTGCTGGAGGACCACTTCGGCCACCGGCCACGGGAACTCTATCATCTTCAATATGTCATAGGAGACCCGCGGCTGGTCTTTCACCATGCTGAATTCAGCATCGTCCAGCCGGCCCGGCTTAGTGAGGATATCGCTGGGGGTATATATCGCTCCCACATCGTGAACAAGCCCGGCCATATAGATTCCAGTGATCTGATCCGCTATTAGGCCCATCTCGCTGGCTATGGCACTCGCCAGGTGGGCCACTCGCCGCTGGTGACCAGCGGTGGTGGGGTCCCTCACTTCAACAACTGATGCCAGCACACCAACCGTCTGCCCCAGCATTCTTTGCAGTCTTTCAACATTGTATCTGAGCGCTTCCTCCGCCCGCTTGCGCTCGCTGATATCCATAAAGCTTCCTATCGTTGCTCGCTGCCCTTTGTAAGGGATGGAAGCGACCCTCTCCAGAATCCACCGTATCTCCCCATCCTTGCGCACAAGCCTGAACTCGTAGGATCTCCTATCGCGGCCCTTCAGGTGCTCTATCGCCTTCGTCCTGACTGCCTCTCTGTCGTCAGGGTGGACGTAATCGAGGGAATATGTCATCAGAAGCTCATCCGCGGTGTAACCTGAAATCTGTGCGTACTCCGGGTTGATATACTGGAATTTTCCATCCTGGACAATGTATGTGCCGACTGTGGCCGCCTCGATCAGGCCTCGCGACAGTTCTTCAGATTCCCTGAGTGCCTCCTCCACTCGCTTGTGCTCGGCTTCCGCTGCTTCCAGTTCACTGATTCGCTGCTGCAACGCCGCCAACTCGTTTGTGACTTGCTCTTTCGCCGTATGTTGCTTTACCATCTCTTGTCCCACCAAAAAACATAATTACGGACACGTATCCTCCCAACTCACCGGTCGGTACGTGGCCGCCGCCGCCATTTCAACCTGTTCGCTCAGGCTCGTCTCTATTATATGTGATATGTGTAAAATACACCCTTACGACCCAGTGCACAATCGGGAAACGCCTGAGTTTGGGCGGGGAATCCCTGATTTTGGGCTTCGAAATACCTGAGATGGTAACTCAGGGACATGATTAGGAAAGGGCAACGGTGGTGGTGGAGTCCCCCACAGATGGGAGGTCAGCTTTCGAGGGAGGTCAGTCCTTCGCGGATGGCATATTTGGTGAGTTCAGCTACACTGTGTATGTCCAACCGCTTCATGATTTGCTGGCGGTGTGTTTCAATAGTCTTAACACTCAAGTTGAGAGTGGATGCAATCTCCTTTAGGGCCTTGCCTTCAGCTATAAGCTGTAGCACCTCGCGCTCCCTTGCCGTCAGGGCGGACAAAGTGCAGTCGTCGGTCGGTGGCAGGCGATGCATGTAGTCGTCGACCACAATGCCAGCTATTCCCGGACTCAGATAGGTCTGGTCTGCGACCACGGCGCGGATCGCCCGCACCAGCTCCTCCAATGCACAGTCCTTTAATAGATAGCCCGATGCACCCGCACTGAGCACTCCGGTGACAAAACGTTTGTCTGAATGCATTGACAGGGCAAGTACCTTGACACCGGGGTCACTGGCGAGGATCTGTCGAGTGGCCTCAATACCGTTCAATTCAGGCATGGTAAGGTCCATGACGATGATGTCGGGCTTTAGCTCCCGCGCCAGCTCTACCGCTGCTCGCCCATTATCCGCTTCGGCAACCACCTCCATGTCGGGCTCCTTCTCAAGCATGGCGCGGAGCCCCTCGCGAATGATCCTGTGGTCGTCTGCAAGTATAACTCTCACACTCAACTTAGTTGCCCCCTATGTTCTCTTCAACATGCCCGATCGGCACGACACGGGTGACCCGCGTTGTATGGGCGAGCTTGGATTCGAGTTCACAACGCATGTACAGCTCCAGCGCTCGTCGCGGTCTTCTCACTTCATCTTTGCATACCCTATGCACCAAGCCCATGTGCAACTCCCAACGCAGTCTGCCTCCACGCGGTGCCGGCTGTCCCCTTGTTCAAGTGGGTCCGATCCGCAAGTATGGAGCAGATCGGACCCAAAGGAAAACAAGGACGCCATCTTGTATGTCCTTTGAGGTTGATGGCATCCAGTAGTAACCCGCGGTCCAGTCCTTCAAGAACGGTATCATTTTCGCTTGCTTTGCCTTTCGTTCTTGGTATCTCCTCCAGCATTGTCGCCTTTTTTTACCCAAGTTAATTGCCCACATTCCTACATTACATCGTGATGCTTAACTGAACAATCGGGAAACCCCTGATTTATGGCCTGTAATACCTGAATTTGGGCTTCGAAACACCTGAGTTTGTCACGCAAGAACGCCAATAGGACAGATCAACAGTGGGAGTTTAGGCATAAGTCGGAGGAAAAGTGAAGTCGATAGGGTCTTGGTCATCTAGATTATTTCGATTCCAGTGAAACCAACAGTAGTCGAAGACTCTGCCAAAGGCAGGCGCTCGCCACGGCGAGTCGCCTATGGAGACCTTGGCGTCGACTCTGGCGAGGGGCGGGTTTCAAACCCGCCCCTACTCATAATGACATATGCCCACCCCCGGTCCCCCGGCAGGTGGGTGGCGTTTAATCCGCTTGCCCTGAGCTTGTCGAAGGGCCTGTCCTGAGCTTGTCGAAGGGCCGTTCATGGTTCGACAGGCTCACCACGAACGGTCTGCGATTCAATCCTTTTTGTTGCCTGTTACCGCTAGCCACCAGAAGCAACTACCAAAATAGGGTAGCCTTGAGCCCTTCAGCGGAAGGGCTCAAGGTGTGGTTGGAGCGGATGCTCCAACCTACCCCATAGTAGTTAAGCTGCTGACACATTCACTCCAGAAGAGGAGAGAAGACTTCCTGCTGGCCCGACAAAGGCGGACACGGCCAACCCTAGCTTTGTCTCCTCCAAATACAACATCGCCAGTACCTTCTCTTGCTCGCCGAGGCTCCCCACTATTCTCCTGATTGGTACTAGACAAGTTCTGATCACTGTCGGCGTGGCAAAGATGCCGTCCGCCTCGGCCAGTTGAGGGTTTTCCAAGATATCTATGATCTTAGCAGAATATTTGCTCTTGAAGTTGTTTTTCGGAAGCGTCTGAAAATCGTTGACATGCTCAACCATAGCTGGTGCAACCCTGCGACTCGATCAGGAACGTACCACCCCTACTCGAACTTAAACCTATTCTCGTTGAAGAGCCTCAAGTAGGTATCTACCACCACCGGGTCATATAGGATGCCCCGGTTGTTTAAAATCTCAGCCAGGGCTGCATCTATGCCCGGAGCTGGTCGGTAAGATCGGTCGGAGGTCATAGCCTCGACAACTTCAGCTACCCCCAAAATCCTCGCTTCCAGGAGAATATCTTCACCCGATAAACCGGCAGGATAGCCAGACCCATCCATCCTTTCGCGATGCTGAAGCACCATCTCGGCAACCGGCCATGGGAACTCTATCGTCTTCAATATGTCGTAAGAGGCTTGAGGCTGAACTTTCACCATGCTGAATTCAACCTCATCTAACCGACCGGGCTTTCTGAGGATTTCTTCAGCCACATATACCGTGCCCACATCGTGAACAAGCCCGGCCATATAGATTCCACTAATCTGATCCTCTAGGAGCCCCATCTCACTGGCTATAGCGCTCGCCAGGTGGGCTACCCGCCTCTGGTGACCAGCCATTGTGGGATCCCTTAATTCGACCACCGATGCCAGCGCATTGACCGTTTGCCCCAATATTCTTTCCAGTTTTTCCAAACTCTGTCTGAACGTCTCCTCAGCCTGTTTGCGCTCGGTGATATCCCTAAAGCTTCCTACCGTTGCTGGCCTCCCTTTGTACCGGATGGAAGCAACCTTCTCCAAACCCCACAATATCCTGCCGTCCTTACATACAAGCCTAAACTTGTAGGGTATCCCATTCTTACCCTTCAGGTGCTCTACTGCTTTCTTTCTGACCGTCTCTTTATCGTCCGGGTGGATATAATTGAGAGAATAAGTCCCTAAAAGCTCATCAACTGTGTAACCCGAAATCTGTGCGTATTCTGGGGTGACATACTGGAACTTCCCATTTTGGACAATGTATATGCCGACTGTCGCAGCCTCTATCAGGCCTCGGGACAGTCCTTCGGATTTCTCCAGTGCCTCCTCCGCCCGCTTGCGCTCGGTTTCTGATGCTTCCAACTCAGCAGTTGGCTGCAACAATGCTGGCAGCTTATCTAGGAGTTGCGTTTTCATCTCATCCTGTTTTAACATCCTGTGCGCTCCCTACAGTAGAGGACGATGCCGCTAGGTCTCAATCGGTTGGCCCTTGAATAACGCCTCCGACTGTAACTTACCGGTTATCTACATTCAGCCATCGAGCTCCGCTGTGCCTAATGCCGCAATCCTCACCAAGAGTCCTGAGCACAACCTTCTAGCTGGATCTGACTTACCGTATGACGTAACCCTACAAATCGTATTCAATCCTACCCAAGCTAGTAGTTAACATCCTTAAACTACATCGTTATACCTCAGTCTACAATCAGGAAATCCCTGATTTTGGGCTTCGAAATACCTGAATCTGTCACGCAATAACGCCAATAGGACAGGTCAACAGTGGAGGATGACATATTCGGTTAGCTCACCTACACCGCGAATACTCATCCTGTTCGCAGTTTGTTGACGGCTCGTTTCGACGCCAATAGCGCCTACGCAGCGAGTGTACATAATCGCCTCTGTGGCTTTGCCTTCAGCTACAAGCTGGAGCGCCTCGCACTTGTCGGCCTTCTGGGCGTACCAAGTCGAGGAGACCGGTCAGCGGCAGGTAACACATGCAGCCTTCGAACATGTTTTCAGCTACCTGCAAACTCAGGTATTTAGAAGTACAAATTCAGGGATTCCCCGATTGCACAATTTAAAAGCATGCCTTATCATGAACGCAAATGATTTCAACAGTAACAAGGGCGGTGAACAAATGATTTCGACAGTAACAAGTGCAGTAACAAGTGCGGTGACCACTACCACTACCACCACAGCCTCTGTCGCATCCATGGCTACGTTAGGCGCTGTGGCAGTCATCCTTCTAATCGCTTTCTTGGCAACGAAGGAGCTTGCCGGCGCCAGCGTGGGGCGGCGATTTCAAATGCTGGGGAATCGTCTCAGTGTGGGCATCGCCCCCTTGCTAATGGTCTTTGGCATGATTGTAGTGATGAAGGTCATTGAAGTCCTCACTTAGAAGAAGAGGACCATTAGACACCTCACTATAATAGCCATGCCTTAAGATAGGGTCACTCCTATGAGTGAGCCTATCTTTTTTGCTACCAAGGCGAAGAGGATACATGCCACAAAAACGAAGGCTACGTCCAGTAACCTAAACGTAGCCGATATTCATTGCCGCCAGGATGGCGGTTATATATAACAGGCCTCGTGTTCCTATCACTTCCGGAGAATACTTCTACATCGCCGTTTAAATCTATTAAAATACAGCCTGGACATTTCTATGCCCTATTTAACAGTCACCGACTTCGCCAGGTTGCGAGGCTTATCGGGGTCCAGGCCCCGTGCCACCGCCGAGTGATAGGCAAAAAGCTGAAGCGGCACGATGCTCACCAAGGGGTACAATACCTCCCCAACAGAAGGAATCCTGATCCACCTGTCAAAGAGCTCTTCGTCGCGGTCGGAAACCCCGATGACAAATGCCCCCCGTGCCTTGGCCTCAGCGACATTGGACATGGTCTCTTCAAATGTATAATCCGCCGGGCATATCGCCACTACTGGAGTTCCTTCCTCTATTAAGGCCAAACTGCCATGCTTCAGCTCCCCGGCGGGCATGCCCTCGGCATATACGTAGGCGATCTCCTTGAGCTTCAGTGCCGCTTCAGCAGCTATAGCGAAGTTTATCCCCCGAGCTATGTAATAGAACTGGTTCTTTTCCCTGAGTATCACAGACAATTTTTCTAAGGAGTCTCCGTTGTGATTGCAATTCTTCTCTATCAACGGAGAAATGGCCCTGATGGTGCGAACCCCTTCGCGAAGTCTATTTACCATAGCAAAAGCCAGTAGATACAAGATTACCAGTTGGCTCACGAACGTCTTGCTGGCGGCTACGCCTATCTCAGGACCGCAGTTTAGATAGATGACCTTGTCACTCATCCTGGCCAGTGAAGACCCCACCACGTTGACCACGGAGAATATGGCAGCTCCGTTCTCCTTGGCTCTCTTCACCCCTTCCAGAACATCGGCGGTCTCACCGCTCTGGGAGATGGCTACCACCACGGTGTTCCTGTCAATCGAATCGGAGAAATGATGGAATTCAGAGCCTATTATGACATCGCTCAGCTTGCCGCCAACCTTTGAAAAAAGATACCTGCCGATGAGGGCGGCATGCCTGGAAGTGCCGCAGCCGGTAAACACCACCGATCTTGCCCTCAGAATGTCCATGGCCATTCCCATTATTAAATGCCTGTCCTGCATCAGGGCAGAGCGCACTGCCTGCGGTTGCTCCATTATCTCCTTGTGCATGAAGAAGTCATAACCCTGCTTTGTGGCTTCGTCCCATTTCCAGTCTATTTCCTGCGGCTCTCTCTGTAATTCCATACCGCCGCTATCGAGAAAGGTGACTTTCTCCCTGGTCACACTGACGATATCGCCGTCTTCAACGAACAGAACTCGATTGGTAGTATCGAGGAAACAAAGAGCATCGCTGGCAATGTAGTTTCCACCCTCCCCGACCCCAACCACCATAGGGCTATCCTTGCGGGCAGCAACTATCTTCTGCGGTTCACTAGCTGAGATGGCAAGGATAGCATAGGAGCCCCTGAGCTCTTTCACCGTCTGGCACATGGCCTGCTCAAGAGAGGCGCCCGTTTCCATATACTCTTCAATAAGATGGGGAATCACCTCGGTGTCGGTTTCGGAGACGAAATTGTGCCCGCTCTTGAGTCTGCGCCGCAGTTGCTCGTGATTCTCTACGATCCCGTTATGGACCACTGCGATCTGCTGCTTGCAGTCGAAATGAGGGTGCGCATTTATTGGAGTAACGCCACCATGAGTTGCCCAGCGGACATGCCCAATCCCAACCCGTCCCGAAAGCTTATCGAGGCCCTGTTTTTGCTCCACCTCTGCGAGCATGCCTACGTCTTTACCGTACGAAATGTGGCCATTGCTGATGGTGGCCATACCGGCAGAATCATAACCGCGGTACTCCAGCTTCCTCAGCGCTCTAAGCACACTGGGCGCAGCATCGCTTTTGCCTACAAAACCGACTATTCCGCACATTATTCTTTCCTTCCATTTCCTCCCCCGAATATTTATTCGCCTCTGATGCCCTCGCCAAAGGCGAGTCGCCTTCGGAGACCTGGCAACGATATCCTTAAATTCCCACCCACCCGCCCACCCTGGGGCGCATACCTAAACAGGGTAGCCTACCCCATCGCTTTAACTGTCATTCTGAGCGCAGCGAAGAATCTCTATGTGTACACATCTAAACCCCGGTCCGTTATTGTCATTGCGACCCTTCACAAAGTGAAGGGGAAGCAATCTCGGTGGGGGGCTCTCCATGGCCCTTCGTTTTACTCGAGGACTCTCAGAATGACATGTGTGCTGCCGCTCCCCATAGAGACCCACAGAATGATACGTGGGCCTGGAATGCCTCCCTTGGATTGCTTCGTCGCTAATGCTCCTCGCAATGACAGCCGTGTCTTCCCACCCACCAGCCCTTACTGTCATTCTGACCCTGAACAGAGTGAAGGGGAAGAATCTCGGTGTGGTGGAGATTCTTCCACCGCTTCTATTTTTCGAAACTCCCTCCTCCCCTTGCATTCTCTTGATTATTCACCCTGATCTTGTTTGACATTACCCTATACCTCGGCTCAACTACGGCAAACTTGCCTTGTTCAAGATCCTCGGCAAGGCATACGTGTGGGCCGACAACAGAATTGGGACCGATTCTAATACCGGGCAGAACGCTGGCGTTTATCCCCGTCCTGGAGTTGTTCCCGATTATGGCCCCCAGCTTATCGAGCCCAGTATCTACCAACTCATCCCCTATTCTGACCGAGATATTTCCTTCGTCAAAACGGAAGTTGGCCAGTGTGGTCCCAGCGCCAAAGGAGCATCGCTCAGCTATTATGGAATCACCGATGTAGCTCATGTGAAACCAGCAATTATCCCCAATATAGGAGTTCTTTACCTCGGTCGAATATCCCACAACGCAATTTGCCCCGATGTGGCTGTATTCCCGAACCAGGCTACCATTGCCGATCACCGAGTTCGGTCCGATGTACACAGGCCCACGTATGACCGCATTCTCGAAAATCCTTACGTTGTCACTTATAATAACCTTGCCCTCGATTACCGCCTTGTCAGAGATATTTGCCGATGGTGATATGTATCCTTCGCTCTCGTCGAGGAATCGCCTCACCACATTGAATATATGCCACGGGTACTTTATCGCCGTCCAGAAGCCGGAATAGGGAACGACCTTGATCTTATGCTTGTCCCTCACCATAGCATCTAAGGCGCACTCATAAATATCATCTCTACGGCTCTCGACGCCATCAGCGTATTTGATAAGCCTCTTTGGATCGGTATGGAGGTGAACCATGACGTTTACCAGATTACTCGGCTCCACACCCTTGCCTGGCTTTTCAATGATGATTTGCAACTCGTTGTTCTCGTTCACCACAAGGTAGCCCCCGGGGAAATAGCTTTTCACTTCGTAGCCAAGCAGGTATGAAATGGCAGAGTTGTCACTGACGGCTTCAATAAGGCTGCTATAGGCTGATCTTTCGAAGATGTCGTTCGGGTTGAGCACGATGATTTCACCGTCGAAAAAGCGCTCAGCACTCCTGAGTGCATCAGCAATTCCCATCGGCCGAATCTGGAGGGCCAGCTCGGCCTTGACACCAGTAAGGCTCTTTGTGATCTCCCCCACTCTGTCGATATTGCTCGGACTTGCGATGAAAACGAAGTCCGTCAGCCCAGCCTCCTTTGCCCTCTCGATCTGGTGTTCTAGCAGGGTTTTCCCCAGAAACTTGAGCAGGAACTTATCCTCGGTAATAGGGAACATCCTCTTCCCGATGCCCCCACAGAGAAAGACCACCTTCATAGCTCGCACCTCGCAAGGCATGAGTGAACTGCCTCGGCCCCCTCGGCCAGGAGCTCTACGGTTCTCGATCGCGATGGAGCCTCCGCAATGACCCTGATGGCTGGCTCGGTGCCGCTAGCCCTGATAAGCATCCAGGCATCATCGTATTCAAGCCTCAGCCCATCCAGGATATTCATCTCACTGGCTTCAAAGAGATGGACCCTTTTCCTTATCTCCACCATGACATCTTCTTTGAGCCTATTGGGGCATTGTATTTTACTCTTCTCGAAAAAAAGCCTGGGAATCCCATCGAAGAATCCTCTGATCTCACGCGTATCGTTCAGATGGCTTAGGAGTGTAAGTACAGCGAAAATACTGTCGGGATAGTATCCCGCCTCCGGGATTATATACACCCCCACTCCCTCCACCCCGATGGCAGCATCGAGCTCCCTTGCCAGATAGGCGACATCCGTATCCCCAACCATCCCTCGCACCACCTCCACTCCTAGATCCGCCACCGATAGATCGAGAAGTCTGCCCGTTTCGACGGTGGTGGCGATTTTCTTCCTCCCCGTCTGCATGGCAATAATCCTGGAGATATAGGCGACCATCTCATTGAATCCGAGGAACCCCTCCCTGTCGCAGAACACAACCCGGTCGGCATCGCCATCGAAACAGACGGCGAGGTCAGCCTTCTCCTGTCTGAGGAACTCCACCGTGCCCCGCAGCGTATCCTCCATGGGCTCGGGGTCTCTTCCCGGGAAAAGCCCGTCTGGCTTATCGTTCAAGGGCAACACCTTGAAGCCCATGGTGGAGAAAAGCTCGCTGGCAAATCCCGCAGCGGCACCGTTTCCCGGGTCAACAACGATCCTCATGTGACGGTCGAAGCCCTTGCCGGAGAACCTGTCCTGTATGAACTGGAAGTAGGTTTCCTTCAACTGCTGACCTGGACTGAGCGTGCCCGGGAAGCTTATCTTCACTGTCTTTTTGCTCATCAATTGCTCTATCTCGGCTTCCTGAGCCCCGCTATATCCCATTGAGTTCCCATTGAAAAGTTTGATGCCATTGTACTCGGGGGGATTATGCGAAGCAGTGATCATGATACCAGTATCAAATCCCATCTCGCGGGTCAGTAGCGCCAGTGCCGGGGTGGGGAGAATTCCAAAGCTGGTCACATCTACGCCTGAAGAAAGCAAGCTTAAAGTGACGGCGTTCTTGACCATTTCTCGGCTCACCCGCGTATCAGTGGCGATACATACCCTTGAATGTGTAGGCAGTGTTGCACCAATCGCCTGGCCCACTGCCTGGCACAACTCTGGCGTCAGGTCTTGATTGACCACACCCCTGATGCCACTGGTTCCAAATAGCCTCGTATTCTGCATCGCTCCTAACCGCCAACCCTTATTTTTCTCTTATTATGTTCCTCGACGATCCCGCAGAACGCCTCCACAAGCCCGAGGTCAAACTGAGTGCCCGAACACCGCCTGAGCTCCTCAAGCGCTTCCTCCTCAGACACGGTATCCCTGTAAGGACGCTGTGTGGTCATGGTGTCGTAGGCATCAGCTATGCTTATAATTCTGGCGCCAAGGGGTATATCTTCACCCTTGAGTCTATCCGGGTATCCCGTGCCGTTATACCACTCGTGGTGGTGCCGTATCATCGGCACCAGCGCCGCCAGTTCCGTTACATGGCCCACTATCCTTGCCCCTTCAACAGGGTGCCTTTCCATCACTCGCCATTCATCCTTAGTTAGCCTACCGGGCTTGGTTAAGATTGAGTCAGGGACGCCCACCTTACCGATGTCGTGAAGGAGGGCAGCAGCATGTAAGTTCACTAGTTCATCCATAGATAGCCCGATAGCTCTGCCTATTGTTTCCGATATGTATGCGACCCTCTCCGAATGACCATAGGTGTAGGGGTCTCTGGCATCTACCGTAGCCGCCAGGGCATAGACGTGGTCCAGCATTGCACTGTCCAGGACGCCCAGTGTCACTGCCCCCAGATCGGACACCAGTGAAGATTTGTATCCTCCCTGCCTCTTTGAATGGTACAGGGCAGTGTCGGCGAGGAATACCAGGCCATCAGCCGTTCCAGCATCCTGAGGGAATTGAGCGATTCCAGCGCTAAAACCCAGAGGAGCTTCCAGAATGAGTTTGTCTGACTTAGGCGTTTCTAGCCACTTTGATCTGATGCGGTCTACAATCTTCCTGGCTCTATAAGCCTCTGTTACCGGCAGGATGATAGTGAACTCGTCGCCGCCGTAGCGGAAAGCCATATCGCTCTTCCTCAGTGCTGACTTGAGCGTACGGGCAAGGGATTTGAGGACAGCATCGCCATTGGTGTGTCCAAACCGGTCATTGTATTCCTTGAACTCGTCAAGATCGAGCATTGCCAAACAGAAAGAGTGACCATAGCGCTGCGCGCGGTCTATCTCTGCCTCAAGCGCCTGGTAGAAGTGACGTCGATTGTATAGCTCCGTCAGCTCATCGGTTACCGATAGCTCTCTTGTCCTCTCCAGAAGTTGGGCATTCTCTATACCCACTCCTATCTCGTTACTTACAGCCTTGAGCAGGGCTATCTCCTCAGTGCTATACTGGCGGGGATGGCGGCAGGCAAGCGCAATTGCGCCCGAAACGACGCCTTTCAACCACAACGGCACGACAATACGTGATTGTAGTCCCTCATTTTGTACCGCTTGTGCTATCCTGGCTAGATTAGGCTGATTTAACGCCCTCTCCAGCACAATGATCGGCTCTTTCCACTGACGCAGCTTCTCGATTTCCTCTTGATCCAGCTTCAAAATGCTCATGCTGACAATGAATTCGTTGGACACCCCTGTATGAGTAATGAGAGTCAGTTCTCCAGTTCCTTCATCGAGAAGGTATACGTTAACAACATCAACCTCCATGATCCCTTTTACTGTATCCATCGCATTGCTTAGCATATCATCCAGGTCCAGGGTCTGGCTCACCGCCTGGACAACAGCATGGAGCGCCTCAGCGCGCTTAGCATGGCGCTTTATCTCCTCCTCCGCCCGCTTGCGTTCGGTGATGTCCCTGGTAACTGCAATGAATCCGGCGGGATTTCCAGAGCTATCCCTAATCAAAGCAGCATTTAACTCAGCATCGAATTGCTCTCCATCCCTGGTTAGCAATGTATACTCTATTGTCCCGCTTACCCCCTCCTCAAATGTCCTCATCAGGTTCTGCTCAGCTCTAGCACGGTCTTTGGCCGAGATGAATTCAAAGGCGCTTCGTCCTATAATTTCTTCCTTATCTCTGAACCCATGCATCCGAAGCACTGACTCGTTTACATCTGTCATGCTGCCTTGCAAATCAGTGACGGTGATCCCCTCCCTTATTGACTCAAACATAAGGCGGAGTTTTTCTTCCGAAGCCCGCAACTCCTCCTCCGCCCGCTTGCGCTCGGTGATGTCTGGGCATATAACCTGTGCTATTATCTTCCCCTCCGATTCAAACATGGTCGGGTATACTTCGGTGTATCTAAGCTCGCCGCCAGGCCTTATTATGACTTGAGGTATTGGCTGCTCTTTGATTTTCATCTCCCTGGCGGCTTCTTTCATTTTCTCCTGGTGAAGCGCTACCTCATCTTCAGGGACAAATTCAAAAAGCTTGTGGCCCAGCAGGTCTTTTTTCCCCCTTCCGAACAAGTCCTCTGCTTTCTTGTTGATAAATGTTATCTCCCCACCCGGCACCTCAACCCAGTAAACAGGAGTTGCGCTGGTCTCCAACAATGTCCTGTATTTGCCCTCGCTTTCCCTCAGCGCCCTTTCCGCTTCAGCCAGTTTGTCCTCAATAGCTAGCTGTTCAACCGTTCGTTCAACTGCTTGAGACAGCCGGTCAAGAAATGCCGTGTCCTTCACCAGGTAGTCTCGTGCACCAAGCTTCATCATTTCCACCGCTACCTTTTCGTCACCATATCCTGTGATAACGATGAAGGGAACGGTGCGCTGCCGCTTGGCAAGAGCTTTCATCACTTGCTCGCCGCTCATGTCTGGCAGACGGTAGTCCAGCAGCGCCAGTGTGACCGCATTGTTGACTATCCAATCAATAGCTTGAGCGCCATCCGACACGCCTTCTGTATGAAAATCAAGACGCCGAAGGTTTGTCTGGATTAAGTGCGACAGAGCCTGGTCGTCTTCAATCACCAGGATTTTGGGAGGCGTCGCTGTTCTACCTGTGCCGTTGCTATCTTCCAGTCCCTTTTTCATCCTGTAGTTCTCAATTGATTGCTGGCACTTCCACAACTATGAGGATGCTCTCCTTCTCCTCCATGCTACTTTGCACCAACCCCGTCCTTGTGCAGGTTTACCCTGAAAGTGCTGCCTTGCCCCTGTTCACTTTCGGCTCCGATTGTGCCTCCATAACCCTCTACAATGGTCCTGACAGTGGTCAAGCCAAGGCCAATACCTCCAGCCCTGGTGCTGAAGAGTGGCTCGAAGATTTCGCCTATGTCCTCCTCCGCTATGCCCTCCCCTGTATCGGCGATGGAGACGCACACCCGCTCCGGACTTTGCATTTCCGATTTGACCAGCAACTGCCCGCCCTCGGGCATAGCCTGGATAGCGTTGAGAATGAGGTTGTCGAAGACCTGGCATAACTGATAGGGATCAGCCAGGATGGGCGGCAACGCCTCGTCCAGTTGCCTTACCACCTGGATGTTCGGCGGCAACACAGCGCGAGACAGTGCTTCCTCAATGACATGGTTGATATCCACCTTTCGCCAAACAGGGGGCCTGGGACGGGCGAATTCGAGTAAGCTGCTGACGATTCTCTGGGACGCCGCCACTTCCTTCTCCAGGATATGCAGTGTCTTCTTTACCTCCTGTTCCGGCTCTTTCAGGAACATGTTGAGGAAGCAAGCGGCGTTCTTGATAGCTTCCAGCGGGTTGCGCAGTTCTTGGCCCACGCCGCCAGCCAGTTTTCCCAGCACGACCAGCTTCTCCTGGCGAATGAGCTTTTCGTGGGCATCCCGGAGCTCTTTGGTGCGCCGCTCCACCATCGTTCCCAATCGCTCCAAATGCTCCCTCAGTTCCTCCTCCCGTTGCTTGTGCTCGGCCTCTGATATCTCCAATTCGGCGACCTGTTGGTGAGTCTCCACCAATTCACTTATGAGTTGCTGCTCTGTTGTCCTATCCTTGACTTTCATCTCATATCTCTCCTCAATACGAGCGACATTTTGGCCAACTGCTGCCAGCCATTTATAAGTGGGCACTGTGTACGGCACGTGTCGTCACCTAAACTTGTTTCGCCCCGATGACTTGCTCACATGCCCTAAAGAACATTCCTACACTAAATGGTCACGGTTCAGCGCACAATCGGGAAATCCCTGAGTTTTGGTTTATAATCCCTGAATTTGACCTTCGAAATACCTGAGGCAGAAGTCCCCCCTTCCTTGGTGGGAGGGAGTTAGAGGGAGGGGGAAAAAGGATCGGAGTAGGTTGGAGCCCTTCAGCGGAAGGGCTCCAACCAGAAGTAGGGTGGGTGAAATGAAATGGAACCCACCTTCCCAAATGGAGATGGAAATGGTGGGTTTCGCCCTTCCGCTCAGGGGCTGCACCCACCCTGCTGCTCCATCTGGCCGAAGCCAAACACCGTTCGTGGTGAGCCCTTCGAACCAGCTCAGGACAGGCCCTTCGACAGGCTCAGGGTGAATGGGTTTTAAATCTGCCGGGGGTCTGGGGACGCTACCTAAAAATGACACAAGGGGCGGGTGGGTGGGAACATGTTCTCCCTCCCACGAAGAGTCTTCGACCTGGCGGGAGGGATCCTTCTAGGGAAGGAGAGGGAGGGGGAAACTTCATCAATTCATATCAATTGTGTTCCAAGAGAACCTGCAGAGTTAGCGCTCGAGGGAGGTCAATCCTTCGCGGATGGCATATTTGGTGAGTTCAGCTAGAGTGCGGATATCCAGCTTCTTCGTGATTTGCTGGCGGTGGGTTTCAACGGTCTTAACGCTCAAGTGGAGGGTGTACCCGATCTCCTTGACGGTTTTCCCTTCGGCTAAGAGCTGTAGAACCTCGCGCTCCCTCGCCGTCAAAGCAGACAAAATCGAATTCTCGGCCTCTGGCAGATAACGCATGTATCCTTCTACCACTATGCCAGCTATCCCTGGACTCAGGTAGGTCTGATCGGCGACCACAACGCGGATGGCCCGCACCAGTTCCTCCAGTACGCAGTCCTTCAATAAATAGCCCGTTGCACCAGCACCGAGCACTCCAGAGACAAAACGCTTGTCAGAATGCATCGACAGGGCGAGTACCCTGACGGCGGAGTCATCGGCGAGGACCTGTCTGGTGGCTTCAATTCCGTTCAATTCAGGCATGGTGATGTCCATGACGATAACGTCGGGCTTTAAATCCCGCGCCATCTCTACAGTTGCTCGCCCGTTGTCCGCCTCGCCAACCACCTCCATATCGAGCTCCTTCTCCAGCAAGGAGTGCAGCCCCTGGCGCACGATCCTGTGGTCATCAGCCAGTATAACCTTGACGCTCACCTCAGTGTCCTTGCTCGCTTTCATCACTGCAATCAAGTGGCGCCACCAGAATAACCCGCGTTCCCTGGCCGGGCTTAGATTCGACTTCAACCTGCCCACCAAACTCGGTCAATCGCTGCCGGATGCTGAACAGGCCGAAGCCGCGGGTCATCTTTTCAATCTCCGAGGTGTCGAATCCCACCCCGTCGTCTTCAACGCTCACCCGTAGTTCGTCGTCATCTCTCCAAATGGATACTGTAGCGGTTCGCGCCTTGGCGTGCTTGACGACATTCAGCAGCAACTCGCGCACCACCCAGAAGAGCAGCCCCCGAGAGTCATCTCCCAGTGGCTTGTTCTGGCCGTCGTCCTCGAACCGGCCCAGGATGCCGTGCTCTGCTTGCACCTGTTCGACTAACCACTCTAGCGCTGGCTCAAGGCCCAGGTCATAGAGAATAGGGGGGCTGAGCTCAAAAGTCAGCGACCGCATCTCGTGAATCGCCTGGTCGATAAGCTCCCGGATTTCGTCCACCTGGTCAACAAGGCCATCAGATAACAGCCCTCGCAATGCGCCTAACTTCATCTTAACCGCAGCCAGCGGCTGGCCAACCTGGTCATGCAGACCCGACGCCATACGCTTGCGTTCCCGCTCCTCGGCCAATGATAGCTGGGACGCCAGAGACCGAAGCCGCCGCTGAAACATATGGACTTTTTCCTCTGCCCGCTTGCGCTCGGTGATGTCTTCAATGGTAAGAAGGATCATCCGTGTCTCGCTCGCCTCTCTCTCCCTCCGAGCACTCAGTAGCATCGTCCGTTGCCCGATGGTGGGGTAGTCATGCTCCACCTCGAAGTCGTCAAAGGCTGCGTTATTGGGTAGAACCTCCGCCAGAAGCTCCCGCAGCCTGGGGATGTCCCACTGACCGTTGCCCAGTTCGTATAATGGCTGTCCCTCAGTCTCTTTTGGTGTCACCTTGAAAGTCCGGTAGAAGGACCGATTGGCCGAGACTACACGCAGCTCCTCATCAAGCACCAGCAGGGGCTCACGAATCGCGGCCACAATGCTCTCCGCGTATTCACGTGCATCTCGAAGCCCCTTGGTGCGCCGTTCCAGCATCTCTTCCAGCCGCTCCGTGTACTCCCTGAGCGCCTGCTCTGCCCGCCTGCTCTCGGCAAGCTCACGCTGAGCCTTCTGGTACAGCTTCCTGCTCTCCATAGCCAGATGCTGCTTTTCAACAGCCCCCTCAACTGTAGCCAGTATGTCACCCATGTTCAACGGCTTGGTGATGTACGCCGCTGCTCCGTTATTCAGGGCCTGCACTACGGTTTCCGAAGAAGGACAGCCGGTGACAACCATCGTTATATCTGGATTTATTTCCTTCAAAGATGCCACTAGCTCCACTCCATTCATATCAGGCAACTCGATATCCACAAGAGCCATGCTGAAGAGTTGGCTTCGCGCCTTCTCCATCGCCTCTTGCCCTGTTACGGCCACCTTCGTCGCATAACCGCTCTTCGTTAACATGAGCGACATGGTTTCGCCGGTGCTCTCGATACTGTCAACGATGAGAATACGCCCTTTCTCATATTTCGCCATTCTTAGTCCACTCCAACTTCCATCTTCCTTGAATGAACTCGTCCCGTAAGCGGGGCACCATTGTCATATCACGGGGTTTGTAGGTGCACGCACAGGTCCAACTGTTCACCGTCCGCTACATCGGACCAGCCATTTCCCAGCGGCAGCCCTTCAGCACGTGGCCACCGATTCTGCCAGCGTCTCCTCGGCCCGTTTGCGCTCGATTTCTGCTGCTTCCAACTCGCTAATTCGCCGCAGCAATCGCAGCATTTCATTAGCGATTTGCTCTTCGGTCCAATTTCCATCTTTCATCCTGCCTTACTCCTCAAACCTCAAAGAGGCTTTGGTTTCATATCTACTTATGCTTACTCCCTGTTAAATTCGTCTAGCGATCTAATGCGCAGTTGGTCAAGCAATTTGCCTTCTCGTGGTGCCAGCTATCCCCGAACTTGTGTAGGTCCGATCCGTGCGGGGGCGTACGGATCGGACCTACCGAAAAGGAGGGACGCCACGACGAACTATCTCTGATTTTGAAAATCTCCAGCAGCCAGATGTGGTCCAGCACTGCCACAATCGCGGTATTTCCCTGTGCTTTGCCCGTCATTTCAGCGTCTTTTGTGGCACTGGCGACTTGTTTTGCTCCAGCCCAGTTGCACACATGCCTAAACTAAACGGTTATGGCTGAGCACACAATCAGGGAATTACTGAGTTTGCCCTTCGAAAAACCTGATTTCGCCCTTCGAAAAACCTGAGGCAGAAGTCCCCCCTCCCCAAGGACCGGCAGCGTCGCCTCTCTGTGGCGACGAACCAGAAGTAGGGTGGGTGAAATGAAATGGAACCCACCTTCCCAAATGGAGATGGAAATGGTGGGTTTCGCCCTTCCGCTGAAGGGCTACACCCACCCTACTTATGCATCTGGCTGAAGCCACGCACCGTTCGTGGTGAGCCCTTCGAATACGCTAAGGACATGCTAGTAAATCCGTTCGTGGTGAGCCCTTCGACTCGGCTCAGGACAGGCCTGTCGAACCATGAACGGGCCTTATATAAAATTCAGGATAGGCCATCACCCTCACCCTCTCCCTTCAAGGGAGGGGGGGTATAAAAATGTAGTTGCCCATCCTTCTTTGAAGGATTGGGCGCGATTTATTGGGCTAGTGTGCCTGATAAATCAGGCAACTACAGGAATAGGTGGTGCTCCCCCAAGATATATGTCTCAACAATAGTGCGAAAATAAAAATGTCATTGCGAGGCCTGTCTCGAACTAAGTGAGGGAACTCGACGAAGCAATCCAGGTGAGGCAGTGGCAGTGTTAGCGGCGGTATGGCTAGCCTTCGAGGGCGGTCAATCCTTCACGGATGGCATATTTGGTTAGCTCGGCCACACTGTAGATATCCAGCTTGTTCATGATTTGCTGGCGGTGCGTTTCAACCGTCTTAACGCTCACGTGCAGGGTGGAGGCAATCTCCTTTATCGTCTTGCCCTCGGCTATAAGCTGCAGCACCTCTCGCTCCCTCGCCGTCAAGTTGGACATGAGGGCGGACTCAGTCGCTGGCAGGTGAGCTATGTAACCTTCCACCACAATGCCAGCTATCCCCGGACTCAGATAGGTCTGGTTGGCCACCACTGCATGGATCGCCCGCACCAGTTCCTCCAGCGCGCAGTCCTTCAACAGGTAGCCCGATGCACCTGCGCCAAGCACTCCAGCGACATAACGCTTGTCGGAATGCATAGATAGGGCGAGTACTTTGACGCCAGGGTATTCAGCGACGACCTGCCGGGTAGCTTCAACACCATTTAAATCGGGCATGGTGAGGTCCATGACGATCACATCTGGCTGCAGCTTGCGTGTCAGCTCTACCGCTGTCCGTCCGTTATCCGCCTCGGCAACCACCTCCATGTCGGGCTCCTTCTCCAGCATGGCGCGCACCCCTTGGCGCATGATCATGTGGTCGTCGGCAAGGATAACCCTAATGCTCATGTCAGTTTCCTCCTGTGCTCTCGCCACCGCTTTCCAGTGGCGCAACAAGAGTCACCCACGTTCCCCTGCCCGGCTCCGATTCCACTTCAAACTGCCCCCCGAACTCGGTCAATCGCTCCCGTATGCTGAACAGGCCGAAGCCGCGGGTCCTCTGTTCCATTTCCGACGTGTCGAATCCGACCCCATTGTCCTCAACCACCACCCGTAGCTCGCCGTCATCTCTACAAACCGATACCGTGACCGCTTGCGCCTCAGCGTGCTTGACCACATTCATCAGCAGCTCTCGCACCACCCAGAAGACAAAGCCTCGAGCGTCGTCTCCCAGCGGCTTGTTCTGGCCGTCGTCCTCGAACCGGCCCACTAAGCCATGCTCTGCTTGCACCTGTTCGACTAACCACTCCAGCGCTGGCTCAAGACCCAGCTCGTAGAGGATGGGAGGGCTGAGCTCGAAGGTCAACGACCGCGTGTTTTGAATTGTATAACCAACAAGCTCTCGGATTTCGTCCAGTTGCTCTTTCAGACCGGTAGAGGATAGCGTCTCTCGCAGTGCTCCTAACTTCATCTGAAGTACAGCCAGTGGCTGGCCTATCTGGTCATGCACACCCGCCGCCAGACGCTTTCGCTCCCGCTCCTCGGCCATGGATAGCCGGGATGCCAGAGAGCGAAGCCGCCGTTCAAAGGCATGGATCTTTTCCTCTGCCCGCTTGCGCTCGGTTATGTCTATTACTAGCAATAGATAAGCCCGCTCACCCTCGTAGACGGTCTCCTTGAACCTTACGGCTACGAACACCGTGGTCCCATCTTCTCTCTGCAACTCGAAGTCCTCGTGGTCAGGCGGTGGCTCGCCAGACTTGGTCGTTTCATAGATATGCTTCGATTTCTCAAGGCTCGCTGGTGTAAGGTTTTCCAGAAAAGGCCCACCAATTATATCCTCCACCGGCCTTCCGATAGCTTCTGCCGCACTCCTGTTGGCAAAGAGCACCTTGCTCCCCCTTACTATCATGAATCCATCATTCATATCGTCAATCAGGGCTCTATATTTTTCCTCCGATGCCCGTAGTGCCTGCTCCGCCTGCTTGCTCTCAGTGATGTCGTCTATTGCTGCGATCACACATAGTTGCCCGCCAACATCGATGGTATCTGCTGAGTACAGTCCTACACGTATCTCGCCTGACTTCATGCGGAACTCGACCTCTTTATTGCGAACTTGCCCCCGTTCCTGTAACATCTGGCGTATTTCAGCACGTTCCTCTGGCTTTACCCAAAGGCTCAGCTCTTCTGAGGTGCGACCTATGACCTCTTCATGGCCGTAGCCAGTGGTGCTGACAAAACTGTCGTTTACATCGATCGTTATTCCACCGGGAAACACTAAGATAACCATCGGGTTAGGACTGCAACGAAAGGCCTTGGAGAACTTCTCCTCCGACTCCCGCAGCATCTCCTCCGCCCGCTTTCGCTTTTCCTCGAGTTCTAAGGTATATAGAGCGGAAGCGATGTCTGTGGCAACTTCTTGAAAGAGATATCGTTCCTCCTCATCTCCCACGAGATGGGAAGGGGTTGAGACGGATAACAGGCCATAGACATTTCCCTCATACTCAAGACGGGCGGTCAGCGCCCCCCTGCCAGCATAACTCCTCGCTAGTGGACAGTCAGTGCACGTTAGTAACAGGTCTTCAATCCCTACAACGGCTGATTGCTTCAACGCCCTCTGGCCACAGGCGGTCATTTCTCCACGACTGAGCATCTCTATCATCGGCAAGAAAGCATCGCCCAGACCGACTTCGGCTGTGTTAACAAGCCCTCCTGACTCATCAAACATAGCCATCCAGGCGTTGTAATAGCCGCGAGTCTGGACGAGGTGATCGCAGCAACCCCTAATCAACGCGTCGCGGTCCTTTTCCCTGGTGATGAGCTGGTTTACACCCCGAATAGCACGAAGCACCAGATTAAGATGTTGTATCCTTTCGTCCGCCCGATTGCGCTCGGTGATGTCGTTTATAGCTGTTAGTAAACACGATTGACCCCCAAGGTCGATGGTATCTGCTGAGTACTGTCCGATACGTATCTCACCTGATTTCATACGGAACTCTACTTCTTTACCGCGAACTCGGCCCCGTTCCTGCAACATCTGGAGTATTTCGGCACGTTCCTCTGGCTTTACCCAGATGCCCAGCTCTTCTGAAGTGCGACCTATGCTCTCTTCACGACTATAGCCGGTTGTGTTGACAAAACTGTCGTTTACATCGAGCATTCTTCCATCGGGAAACACTGAGATAATCATCGGGTTAGGATTGGATTGAAAGGCTTTGGAGAACTTCTCCTCCGACTCACGCAGCACCTGCTCCGCCCGTTTGTGCTCGTCTTTTAATGTTTCGCATTCGGCGAATCGCTGGCGCATTTGCGCCAGTTCCTCTATAAGTTGCGTCTTGGTCTTGTCCTGGTCTTTCATCTCGTGCACCTCCCGAAGCAGCCAGCAAAATCAGGTTACAAATACCAACGCCCCGCGATAAAAAAACAAAAGCCTTCCTCCCCTGAGAAAGGCTTTTTGCAAGTGCCTCTATTTTCCATCTTCAGCAGCCCAGCCATCACGGTAACCTCCTTTACCTTGGATCCATGGCTATGCCCCCGCTACTGCTTGCGCTTTTCGTTGGTCACAATATCTCATTCAATTGAAACGATGCTTTGTCAGATATTCTACATATCTAACTAATAGAAGGTAATATTAAGTTGGCTAGTATTAATTATTACTATATAGCGCTGCTTTTGTCAATGTCGTGCAGTCGTCCGTCATATATGCTCGCCTGCCCAACAAATCGCGCCCAATCCTTCAAAGATCGAAGATCCTACGGAAGGATGGGAAACTACATTTTTGAATCCGACAATTACTGTAGTTGTCTGATTCATCAGGCACAAACGAAAATAGGCCTGGTTGGAGCCCTTCCGCGGAAGGGCTCCAACCTACCACATTACTTTATCCCCCTCTCCCTTGAAGGGAGAGGGTTGGGGTGAGGGTGCAATTTCCCCCTCCCTCTAACTCCCTCCAGGGGAGGGAGGATATGTTGCCGCCCGCCTATTCTGTCATTCTGAGCCGAAGCTCTGAGCACAGCGAAGAGGAGGCGAAGAATCTCGGTGTGGGGAGACCCCTCCGCACGCCAGGTGAAACCAACAGTAGGGGCGGGTTTGAAACCCGCCCCTACTTGCTTGTTCTCAAGGCGCTGTGGTGGCTTTATTTCGCATCAGGCAACTACTGCATGGCTGTAGGCTCGCTTCCGGGCGGGTGAATTGATGACACGAACACGGCGGGATAGCTTCCTCCGTCTTGACCTGTTAGCAACCATCTTAATAAACAGAACGGCGATACATGCGGTATAAGCGACAAGCACGATGCAAGCACCATAGAGAAGAGGGGTATGGAGGAATCGTCCATCGGAAAACTGGTCCTGGAACAAGTACCATATAACATGGTCAGTGTCAACAAGTACACCGACAACCCCACAGATAATCCCGGCAACCAGTGTATAACCGAGCATCTTCAAATAATTCCTGTTATTCATCGTTCTCATACCTCCAAACCTCAAACTACTTATACTTCTATCTTAGTATGCTGAGATTAATTGGCCATAAAAACGGGGTTAAAGTTTTATTAAAAATATGGTGAATCGAAGATAAGTGGAGCTATTGCAGGTTGAAATGCTTCCCACAAAAAGCAAAACCCACCGCCCTCATTCACGGTGGGTTCTGCTTCGCTCTTAGGCATCTATGAGTCTTAGTGGGGAAGTGACGAGAGGAAACGGTTTAGAACAACCCGATGCAGTAATCCTCCAAGACATGGGTGATAACCGACATGCATAGCGCAGGCACCATACACAGGAGGAAGGTGGAGAAATTGCCCAGGTGAAAATGGGCCTTTATACCGCTGGTGCTGACCACACTCAGAGTCAACAGGTACGTCGATAATCCGATAAAGAATCCTAACCCCCAGTGCATCACCTCGCAAAATATGATATGTTCCGTTCCCCACAGCATTTTCTTATCCCTCTATTCTCATTGTCGTACATAGAGATTAAATATTCATAAAACGCGTCTTAAGATCCTGTTAATATTTTGTGCCAGTGGGGCGTGCGGTGAGGACACGTTTACCCCCCATTTTGTAAAGGGGGCTAAGAGCTCGTCATTACCTACGTCTATCCCCCCTTTTGTAAAGGGGGCTAGGGGGATTACGATATTTGATAATAAGCAAGATAATATCAGGGATGCTTGTATGAAAGAGCAGAGATTAAGAGTTTTAAGGTTTTCAGATAGGCAGCTATTTGAGAATTTACAATCCCCCTGAATCCCCCTTTTGTAAAGGGGGCTAAGAGCTCGCCATTACCTACGTCTATCCCCCCTTTTGTAAAGGGGGTGAAGAGCT
>CAYUCL010000006.1:0-10446 GCA_964443325.1 uncultured Dehalococcoidales bacterium | reverse complement strand
GAGCTCGCCATTACCTACGTCTATCCCCCCTTTTGTAAAGGGGGTGAAGAGCTCGTCATTACCTACATGTTCCCCCTTTTGTAAAGGGGGCTAAGAGCTCGTCATTACCTACGTCTATCCCCCCTTTTGTAAAGGGGGCTAGGGGGATTTTGTATTTACAGGTAAAAAAGGCCTATTGAGAAAAGGATTATGTTTGTCTGTGATGATAAGCCCTTCAACTTCACGATCTCTCCAAAGGAATAGAGGGCTCCCGATAAGGATTCCTGCCTCGTTTGGTGGAGGTTGCTTTGCTTTGTCAAATAGGAGCTTAATCCACCTCTGGACAAGAAGGCTTGGCTCAGGTTCCAAACCAGATAAGCCGTGGAGGGCTTGCTTCTCAATAATCGTCTTCCCTTCGGTATGCGACCCAGAAGCTATCACTGGATACATTTCAACAAAGAAGCCAGCATTCATCTTGGTCCACCTATAAAGCATGTAGCCAACTAGTTGTTACCTACTCAGTACTGCCACGACTCACTTCTATATAGCATTTCTTAAGCTCTATAGATTGTACCTTAGAGTTGACTAGATCTATCGTTAAAAGTTGACCTATCCAGCAACCGTTTGCGAATTGAACAATTCGGAATGTGTGACGGCATACTATGATATTAACCATCTCCGTTATTAGTTATCGACGCAGCTTGCATATCCGTAAAATTATCAATTCTTGACGTTGCATGTGATATATAATTATTGCCTTTTTTATATCTATCTAGAGGGGGCCCCCTCCCCCCTGTTGTAGCTATGATTTTGGAGAAAATATGCTGTTATAAAATAGGTAAACCATATATGGTAAACGATAGGGTATACGGTATAGCAAACGTTATGGTAAACCGCAGGTCGCAACTCATATCCTTGTTGGTCATGAAATCCGCGGGAAAAGTGGAAATACAGAACTCTCTGGAGTAGAGCGGCAGTCCTTCATCGGCTGGCGTAGACTTGTTTGAAGGTGATCCCAAAGCTTTCAAGCACGCTGCAAGCTGCGCTTCCGCCCTCACGGCAGATGCCCGCAAGCAGATGCCACGAACTGACTTCGCCGTCCCCCAACCATCGAGCTTCATCCTGGGCCGACTGAATGACCTTTTTAGCGCGGCGCGTGAATTGGAGTTCGTCACCTGAAGGCTCTGCCCCACGGCCAATTATGAATTCCACAGCGCTGCGGATGGCTGGGAATGGGTCTGTAGCGACAGCAGTCTGCGCCAGAACTTTGGCTATAGTTGCGCTTTTCATGGCTACCAAACCAAGAAGGATGTGCTCGGTGCCTACATAATTATGATTCAGTCGTCTTGCTTCGTCCTGTGCTAGAGAAAGCGCCCTCTGCGTATTATCGTCAAAGCTTACAGGCTGGAATCGACGGTCCGGACGTTCCACGTCTATTCGTAAAACCTTGATAATCTCGTCGTTAATGGATCGCCCTGTCTTTTGTGCCCTGTTGCTCAACCGCTGGAAAACGCCATCCGGTATGTCTGTTACATATAGCTCCATCAATAGTACCCTCCCCCCTTCAAGCATCAAGCAATTGTAATAGCATGTCTCCTGTAGCCAGACACAGTTAGGAGACGCCGCTGTTTTAGACTTCCTTGGAATATTTCCTCAGGAATGCAACAACCCTGAGTACTTCTTCATGCGTATGCTCTTTCAACCGTCTGGCCACGCCCCTTGCCGTCCTAACATCCCTGTCAAGTATACACCACGTTTCTTCGGCGATTAGAGAGGCTACATCGCTCGGAACCCCCTCATACCTTGATAGATAAGCCTGGCAGATATTCAGGAACTCCTCCCTGGAATAGGGCTTGAAGTATAGCACCCCACCGCTGAACCGGGATTTAAGCTCCGGGGGTATGCTCATGTCCCTGTTGGCTGCGGCAAAGACCGTGAGGTCGAGTTTTAATCCCCTGTGCCGTCTGTATTTTGCCTCGAGCACATCCCCGGTTTCCATAACTGATAGCAGCACCGCGGTGACATCCATATGTAACTTATCTATCTCATCAAGGGCCAGCACCTTCGGCTGATATGTGAAGAAGGCATCGGTGAGCCCGGCTGCCGTCACCCTGGAGCCAGTGGCAAAATAGGTGCCTTTTACCCGTCCCAATTCCATCAGGAAAAGGGACTTAGCCGTAGCCGGTGGCCCGATAAGCAGATAATGAACTCTTTTACCTTCCTTAAGTGTGAATTTCATGTCTTCCTTGACATCTTCATAGCCAGTTATGCAATCGAACAGGTCTTCTGGAATCTCAAGATGCTCGGCTGCAATCTCGGGGATCTCCTCCCTCTTTCCAAGGGCTTCTTGGATTGTGGCCCTCCCGACTAAGGAGTAGTGGGTTGACGAATTGGTGGAAAAGACGATTGATACAAGCCCAGCATTTAGGAGAGAGCGTATTCTTGTAGCAGGGATGTTCACATCAGTCCATTGCCAAGACACATCTGCACTCTGGCCTGAAACATCTCTCGACCAATCATCCGGGGCGTGTTTCTCCTCGTAGCCTATCAGATACCGCAATAGCCCCTCTTTCTCAGGGTCTTGTGTAAGTTTGAGGACTGCCCTGGCGAGGCATTCCTCGTGGACTACACCCGAGGCTTCATTGTAACCCGGTACGGGAAGGCCATCAGTTACTTCTTCAAAGCAGAACTTACAGATTCCCATGAGTCATCACCGCCTTCGCAATTCCTCTACAGGCTAAGTATAGTGTCACCCAACAAGGGAGACAAGCAGCCCGTCAACCACGTGTTCTGCTAGTTGGGTCAGCCGGTTTAAAGTGGATACGCATACCTAACAATCGATTTTTTCCCCAATTTGTCGAAAGGTTGAAACATGGATACCGACCCTCTCATTTCGCACCTTTGCCTGTTCAATTTTGATGCTTTCAACGTCGGCACGCCATATTTCATGACACTGCAGATCACTGCCAAGTATTACTAAGACGGCGTAGTCAAAGGCAAAGTTTACAAATTGTCCAATTCTACCCATGGGTCTAACAATGCCTCCTCGGTCTGGCGCCCGGCCTTTTATCTGATACCTCTTACCATGTTGGTCGATAGCATCGAAGCCTCTATTCTCTGGGGGCATGCGCGTGAGAGATAATTTCTCGCAGGCGTAAACCTCTGCCAACTCTGGA
Source organism: uncultured Dehalococcoidales bacterium (assembly GCA_964443325.1). Lineage (GTDB taxonomy): Bacteria > Chloroflexota > Dehalococcoidia > E44-bin15 > E44-bin15 > DAOUVR01. The sequence goes on along the minus strand of CAYUCL010000006.1, from coordinate 7,291 downwards.
GTCACACCTAATCTCCTCCCAGACCTCCTCTTCCATTCTTGGCCTAGTTGGCGAAGTGCCTCCATCAACTCGTCGTTATCCAGATTCTCAAACTTAAAATTCATTTAAAGCCTCCTCGATCCACTCGCGTCGGTGGCTAGAAAAGAGACCTCAGCCGGAACATATTGATCCATTCTAGCACAAAATATGCTCATTGAGAATATTCTTGTCCCACATAGTACCTATAATCTTGATTGCCGTGCAACGAAATGTGGTGGGCCCCAGGGTTCGTCAGGCAAGGAAGCTAGCTACACCTCCCGTGTCGCAGCTAGAACTGGCTGCTCGGCTGCAGCTAATGGGGCTGAGAATTGACCAGTCTGCCATTTCCAAGATTGAGCAAGGTAGCCGCCCCGTGCTTGATCTAGAGGTTGTTGCGCTGTCCAAGACCTTGAAAGTATCTGCCTCATGGTTGCTTGGGGAGGCTGATACTCCTGTTGAACTATAAACAAAATAGAGAGGCGTCACAGGCGAGGCGTTTTATCATTCCGTTTATCGTATCACCTAGCACTAAACCAAAGACAATATTGTGCAGTGTGGTTTACCATACCGTTTACTACATCGTTTGTCATATCGTTTACCACATATGGTTTACCCGATTATAATGGCAAATTTGCTTCGAAATTATAGCTAAACAGGGGGGAGGGAGGGCCCACTTTTTTAGCTTTGAAAAATGCGATTTTCTGCAAAGACATAGTAGAAATTTTAAAAAATTTACATGGTCTATAATTTTTTACCATAGAAAAGAGCACTCATAAATGCCACGTTTTGGCAGGTGACCGGTGTGGTCTGTTGGGTGGAGGGAGTGGTTGAAGCAGTGCTGATCTTCGCTGGGATTTTGCTAACATTTTGCTAACCAACTGATTAGCATCCCCTGGCACAGGACAGCACGCCAGATACAAAACAGTGTCTTAGATTACTGAACAGATGTGCTAAACCGTATCTGGCGGCACCCCTTGGCAGGTCCTCCGCAGCACTCATAACCCGGAGGTCGTTGGTTCGAATCCAACTCCCGCTACCAAATGAAGCGTAATGGGGCTGAGCAGAGATGTTCAGCCTCTTTTCTTTGCCCAGCGCGAGGTTGTATGCCATTGCTCTATGGTGGCGGGTATCCATGAAGGGGAGTATGGCGGCATGGATTCGGCAAGTGACCAACGGGTCACCGCGTCGGCATGGACTCAAGGGATGGCTCGGACCTAGCGGTAGGCCCGCCTCATTAGCAGGATGACAATGGCACCAGCGATTGCGATGTCCGCCGCTCGCAAGCAGCCTACAACAATCTGTCCTAAGAGGTCATGTCGGAGCGGCAGTTCGCCGATGGCATTGTAACACACTATTGCCCCCGCTGTGATAGCAATGCCCACAAATAGAATAAAAAGTAGTTTGGCGACCATTGCAGCATATATTGAACAACAATTTACCCCTTTTTGTCAACCTCAGTCAGTTAAGGGTAGAGTCTAGGAATGTATGTAGCGTGGCGGCGTCGGTACGCGGCGGTTTGGGACGTGGAGAACAACCTTGGGCCGTTTATGGTTCGAGGACGACAGGTCGGCCGACACTTCGGCCCAGGCTTACCACGAACGGTATGGGGGCTCACCAAGGTCGGTTGTTGGCGGTTAATGTTGCATGGCCTTTCTGGCGAAGAACATCACCACGCCGACAAGTACGATGTCCAGCCCTACAAGGAGGAGGACGTTGGTGGCGATTTCAGGCCAGCCGCCACCCCGCTGGCTGATGTCAATGATCGGCTGGACGATGTAGTAGGTAGGGAAGATGCGCCCTATCCACTGAGGGATCTGAGGGAAGAGGTAGATGATGACAGGGGCGTAGAAAAAGATGCCGAAGAACTTCATCACGGCGAACAGACTGCTGGTGTCCTTTAGCACGGAAGCGAGCACCAGGCCGGTCTCGGCGGCCATGATCGAGCCCAGCACCAGCACCATGACAAGCAGCAGCGGTTGGGCGCCGAAGGCCTGATTGATGACCAGCATCAGGATGCCCATGCAGAGGCTGAGTATAATCCCCAGGAGAGCCTTGGCCACGAAGACGTCCGCCACCGTCGTCGGGGTAACGACCACTGCCTGCAGTGTCCGGTTCTGCTTCTCGGCTATGATCGAGGTGGCCGGTAGGAAGATTCCTCCTATGAGCACGGCGATGAGCACAATGAACGGCAGCAGCCGGTCACTCCAGGGAACACTCACCTCATCGCCCAAAGCGACGGTCTCTATCTCAACGGGCACCTCCTGGCCAGCGATCTCCCTTATCAGGTCAGCGAGAGTGATAGACAGTATGGTGCGGTTCTTCGCCAAGCTCTCGCCCCAGACGTATGCGGTGATTTCGGCCGTTTCTCCCTGGACGACGGCGTCGTCGAACCCCGCAGGAAGCACTATGCCCATGTCTACAGCGCCGTTTTCGACCGCCTGTTTCAACCCAGAGGCTGTCCCATAGTCCTTGATGACGACCGAGTCAAGCTGCTGGGACAGGGCGACCAGTTCGGAATCGCCTTCATCCATGATGCCCAACTGTGGCTTCTCACTGAAGAAAGTGCCGAAGGCCAGCGAAATTACCAGCGATATAAGAAGCGGGGCGGCGATGGCAAAGATGAGGATGAAGCTCCTCGAGCCGTGAAAGAACTCCTTGCCCAGCAGAATACCCACCCGTTTGAGACTCATCGGAATCTCCTTCCCAGTGCAATGATGCCGGCCCATATGACAGCTACGTCAAAACCCACGAGTATAAACAGATTGAGCGAGACGTCGCCCCAGCCGGCGCCGAAGGCCGAAGCCTGATGCACGGTATCGGCGAGGTAGTAGGAGGGGATGATCTTGGTCCAGGTGGAAACGGTGCCGGGGAAGAGAATGCCAAACGCCGGAATGATAAAGATGATGAGTATGACCATGCCCCATCCCAGGGCTGACATCATGTCTCGGGAGAGAGAGGCTATGAGGAAGGCGAATCCAGTGACGAGCACCGCGCCGAGCAGCAGGGCGGTGAGGATTATAAGCGGCTGACTGCTCATGCCACCGACGACAGCCATGAACAGGGCCGCCTGCACGAAAGCGAGGCTAACCCCAAGCAGCCCCTTTGCCGCAAACAGGTCCTTCACCGTCATGGGGGTCACCAGCAGAGCCCGACCAGTGCCCTGTTGCACCTCGTCGGTGATCAGGCTGGCCAGGCCAATCATCTCAAACATCACCAGGAAAACGGCGAGGAGGGGGCGCATACGGTCTCGTATCGGTATCTGCTGTCCCAGCATGTCGGGGCCAAGGACCTCCACCGATATGTCAACCGCAAGCGGCTGTCCCGCCTGGAGGTAGGCCAGCTCTCGTATGATAACCTCCACGGCATCAGTGACCTCTTCAGGGGTATCCGCCGCGGAATAGATGCTTATCTGTGGTTTCTCCCCCGAGGCGAGGAGGTCCAGTATATCCGGCGGCAGGGCGACCCCGGAGGCATACTGTCCTTCCGTCACCGCCTCAATGAGGGCGTCCTCAGATTCAAACGTCTCAAATACTATCCCCTCTTCCGACACCTGCTCGAATGCCGGGGGCACCACTTCTGCGTACAATCCGATCTGCAGCGTCTCGTTGACCGAGCTTGGCATGACGAAGTAGATGACGATGTAGGCCACAATGCCAAGACCGGTTATGAGGCCAAAAAACTTGTTCCTGAAGAACAGGGAGAGGTCCTTTGCCACCAAAGCGGTGACAATGCGCACACTCAACGTCCAGGCCTCCGTTTGGCGTGCTTTCTTCTGATTGTGTTCGGTGCGAGGAGCCCCCGTCCGGTGAGATTGATGAAGATGTCTCCCAGAGTGGCCTCCTCGCTATGGACCGTTACTACGTCCTCTTTGGAAAAGAGCTCGTGGATAGCGTTGGGCGTATCGGCAGTGTCGAGAGCGACCTCGCGGTTCTCAAGGCCACCCGTCTGATTGGAGACTTCAACCCTGAGCGCTCGCTTGCCATACTGCTGTTTGAGGTTGTGTGGCGTGTCCAGAGCGACGATCTTGCCGTGGTCGATGAAGGCTACCCGGTCGGAGAGCTCGTCCGCTTCCATCATATCGTGGGTGGTGAGGAGGACTGTGGTCCCCTGCTGGCGTACCGTGAGGATGAGGTTGCGAATGGACTTTGCAGAGGTGGGGTCGAGTCCGGCAGTCGGCTCGTCGAGGAACAGAATCTTGGGCCGGTTGACCAGGGCCCGGGCCACCATGAGGCGTTGCTTCATCCCTTTTGAATAGGTCTCAACCCGGTCTTTCTCGCGGCCGGCGAGGCTAACCCTTCTGAGCAGGGGGTAGGGGTTGAACGAACGAACGCCAAACAGCCGGGCGAACAGTTGCAGGTTTTCCACTGCGCTCATCTGCTCGTAGAGGTTGGACTCCTCAAAGCACACGCCGATCTTGCCCTGTACCTCCTTGGTATTGCGCACGGCATCCAGGCCCAGGAGCAACGCGTGTCCGCTCTTGGGCTTGAGCTGACCGGTCAGCATGTTCACTGTGGTCGACTTGCCTGCCCCATTGGGGCCAAGAAACCCAAAGATCTCGCCCTCAGCCACACTGAAGGTAATGTGGTCCACGGCCACCAGACTGCCGTACCGGTAGGTCAGGTTTCTGGCAACAATCGCGTCACGGGACATTTTAGCTCCTTTCTGGTGTCATCTTATATTAACAGACCCTAATCCCTTTTTCCCATCAGCCCGTACAGGTAAAGCGAGGCCAAATCTCGGACCAGCTTCGCGTTGTGCTCCGGTGATGCAAACAGCTCGGGATGAGAAAGAAAGCCTTTACGGAGGATGTCGAAGTAGAGCAAGGCCGCCTCGTCCGATACTCTTGGATTGATGTATCCCAACCTCTTGCCCTCGCGGAAGAATCCGGCCATCCGTTTGAGGGCCTTCTGGGATATCGACTCGACAAACTCCCTGAGCTCCGGGTCATTTGAGGCAACTGCTTGTATCAGTTCTCCCTCATACTGGCGGGATAGCTCCGTCTTGTCGAAAATGATAAGCTCCAGTTTCTCCAGGAAAGGCCTTTCGCTATCCATGATTGCCCAATATTTCTCCGCTACCTCTTGAAGTAGCCCCTTGATGACATCGCGTACCAGTTCTTCCTTACTGCCGAAGTGGTTGTAGATGGTTGCCGGAGAGACTCCAGCTTTGCTGGCAATATCATTTATGCTTACCTTTCTGAAGCCAAAAGTTTTGAAGAGTTCCATTGACGCCCGGCGGATGCTCTCCTTCTTTTTCCCTTTCCTGCGCTCAAAGCCATTCATGGCCGCCTCCTGGCTACACCGTTTTACACTTATGTAATATTTGTAATTAAATTATACAATAATTATAAATCATTGTCAAGGGTTTTGGAGGAAAATGCTCTTGGAGTTCACACAAAACAGAGAAAGGAGATAAGAAATTAGATTCACTGGGTTTGCCTTAAGCCCTTCGGTACACTAAGGACAGGCGTGTATAAGGGCCGGTTCATGGTTCGACATGCTCACCACGAACGGTGTTGGCATTTGCTCGCAATTCCTGTAGTTGCCTGATTCATCAGGCTAAAGTGGCCCAATCCTTCAACGAAGGACGGGCAACTACATTTATTTCGTCGCCTCAGAGAGGCAATGCGACGTACCACTTTCTTTTAATTCCATCTCCCTTGAAGAGAGAGGGTTAGGGTGAGACGCTTCACCTTCCCTCTAACTCCCTCCCTCAAGGGAGGGAGGATTGAGTAGTGCGCTCCAGGGGAGGGAGGACTTATTTCCGTTCATGGTTCGACATGCTCACCACGAACGGTATAGGGGCCACCACGAACGGTATAGGGGCCACCACGAACGGTATAGGGGCTCGCCGCGAATGGTATAGGAGTATAGGAGCTACCACGAACGGCCGTTCCTTGGTTTCCTAGCTGGCTTCCCCCTCGTTTTCAGTCGCCCAATCCTGCATCATCTTCTTTATCCTTTCGGCGAGCTTCGGATTTGTGCGAAGCCTTTGAATGAAAATGGGGCAACCTTCAAGGAGGGAGTTCTGCGCCGCTGATGCCAAGCTGGCCAAAAACTGTGGCATCCCAAATTGGTCTGCTCCTGGAATAATGGCTCCAGGCATGGAAGATTCCAACTGCCTTTTAAGGTCCTCCTCTGTGACCCGTAGCGGCAAAACGCAACTCTTATACCAGGGGCATGTCTTGCATTGTACCAGTGCCTGTGCTTCGTCTAGAACATCACTCATATCACACCTCATATTTAAGGGGTCAGCCTAGCTGGGCTTCCATCTCATCATACAGCCTGGCGGTGCCCTCGTCGAATCTCATGCTTGCTTCCGCTTCCGTTCCTGGCTCGATGGGGTAGAAATTGATGAGGTCGTGGGCGCGCTCAACCACCTTGTCTTTGGCGTATCCCTCCCGCCGCAATGCTAGTACTCGGTCCCACATCTGGTTAAAGTAATCTAGCATTCCTTTTGCATCAGCCTTGTGGCAGATTTCACCATGTCCAGGGACAATTACATCAATGTCCATCTCCTGGATCCTATCTAAACCTTCTATCCAATGCCGAAAGTTAGCTTGCCCCTTGTAGGGATGCATGTTTGACACAACGGCATCGCCGGTGAACAGGACTTTGTCCTCGACGAGATAAATTAAGATAGTAGAGTTGGTATGACCTCCTATGTGAATTAGCTCAATAGCAGCATTGCCTAGATATAGCCACATGCGGTCGCTGAAGGTAAATCGGGGCAGGCCTATAGGCAGATCATAGATTTGTTTCTTAACCTCTGCGGTTATATCCTCACTGGTGGATACGAAGTAGTGTCTCATAGTACCGTCAGGCTTAACCATCTCTTCGTAGGTTGACTGGTGGGCGACGACATTCGGGCTGAATAGCGCGTTGCCCAGACAATGATCGAAATGATGGTGAGTATCGATGACATAGGCGATTTCGCTGTTGCTCAGTTTGGCTATGGCCTCTTTCCACTGCTGGATATCTTGGGGCAGATAGGGGGTGTCTATTAATACCAGCCCTTGTTCCGTATCCACCCAGCCAACATTCGCTCCCATGAGCTCTGTCTCCACGTAGATGCGATTCTTCACTTTCTGGATGCTCATAATCCCTCCCGTTGGTATTATAGCATAGCGACTTACCGAGAGCACAGAGCCAAGCGGTTCCTTTCGCCATTTGTTATCGAGCAACTAGACATGAGGCACTATTTAGTAAATGATGCCGTCGCCTACCAGGGTGGCGAATTCCTCCACAGACATGCCGAGGAGTTCACAAAAGAC
>CAYUCL010000005.1:0-86630 GCA_964443325.1 uncultured Dehalococcoidales bacterium | reverse complement strand
TCAGGCCGCAGTGTCGTCAGCAGGTCCTCGTTGGCGATGTACAGGGCCGCGGCATTGCCTAAGCCACCACAATCAATGATATACCCTGGGTCTCCCACCTCGTACCAGCGGAACAAGAAGGGAGCGGTTATATCCAGAATGGCAGCGTCCACTTGGCCTTTCTGTAGCGCCTCGAACATATCCTGAAACTGTATGGCCACCGACAGTGCTCCCAGCTTGGAGAAGAGCTGCTCCATTTCCTTGCCACCGCTCTGGATGGTCACTCCCGTAAAGTCCTCTATGCTGTCGATGTACTTGTATGCTGAGAAAACGATGAGCTTTTCCCGGCCCAGTATGGTGGGGAGGATTAGACCCCTCTGCTCGTAATACGGCTGCAGGTACTCCTCAAAGACGTGTTTGTGAACCTGATAGGTCATCTCACAGGAGTTCATGTCTACGCCGAGGAAAAAGAGAGTTTCCAGTGGCATCCACTCCGGGCTGTAAGTGATTGCAATCCAGGCTATGTCGGCTATACCTTTAGTGACGGCGTCAAAGGCCATTTCCTGCTTGTTCAGCATCTCTGCAGTATAGATCTCTATATCTATCCTGCCGTCCGTTACCGTCTCAACGGCTTCTTCGTAGTAACGTGAGCCGCCTTCGGAAATGGGCGCACCAAAATAGCCCGGGATATCGGGAAGTGTGAGACTGATTTTAATCTTGGTGGTCTCATTGCCTGTCGGACCCCCTCCCCCACAGCCGGTAAAAGCCAGACTCGCCGCCGTAACAACCAGTACCACCGCTAAGGCAATTTGTATTCCTTTTCTTGTCACTTTGCGTGCCTCCAATAAAGTTCCTCACCTGTCAATTTGTCCGTCTCCGTCAGCACTCTCTCATACTACATCACCCCTTCTTGTGTAGTAGTTACTCTCCCGCCCCTCATTCAGGAATTTCTGATACAATGCCACAATTATTGCGCAAAGTCAATAATATTGATTAGCAGCCATAGAAATCGAATAATGATAGTAGCTACAGTACATAAAAGCTTAGCAAACGATGGGTAACCATCTGGCCTCGTGTCGAGCGGCTGATACGGTAAATGAAGACAACGACGGAACGTGCGGGTGAGTGGAAGTGAATGGAAATAGCCAGTGCGCATCAAAGTCCGGCGGCGAGGATGTCGGGGACTGCTTCCTCGCGGTTGATGGCCATGATGTGGACGCCATCTCACAGGGACTCTTTTTTAATGGTGGCAACTAGCCTAGATCCTCTAACAGTTCCTCGACAGAGTCGAAGGTCCTTACGCGGCCTGTCTTGATATCCTCGTCTGCCTCTTTCCGCGCCTGTTGCCACTTACTGGTCCAGAAGTAGGCCTGGCTCTTGTCCACTAGCTTCTTGGGCATCAGCACTGCCTTATCTTCTACTACCTCTATCTCCACCAGGTCACCTTCCTCAATCCCAAGTTCCTTTCGCATGGATGCTGGCAGGGTGATCTGACCGTGCCTGGTTACTTTGCTGTATGCTACCATCCTCAATACCTCCTAGGGACGCTCCAGAGCTCTCGTCATGGCGTCCAACGTTGCGCAACGTGATTGTATGATACTCAACATGGAATGTCAGCCTCAGGGATCGGCTGACTCGGGCTTCCCAAATGTGTGTCGTCCCTTTGACTTTCTTAACTTTAAACGCTGGGTATCGGATGTCAATTGCCATATTTCTAATCGCCTTTCGGCCCTGTGCTTTCTCATTTTCGCTCAATGCTTGCCACGCTTTCTTGAACCTGTTTGACCCACCCACCCGCCCTGAAATATAGGTCTGGGGGACACCCCCAGACCCCCGCCAGAGGGGGAGATCCCTCTGGACTCCCCCTTTTTCCCTGTTCGTCATGAGCCCTTCGATAAACTCAGGACAGACCTGTCGATGAGTAGTTCATGCTTCGACGAGCTCACCACGAATGGTGTAGGACTCGCTGCTTTACATTGGTTGTTACACTCGCGCTTAGATTCATGGGCAATACAAATCCAAGGTGGGTTTCGTTCGAATGAACAGAGTATGAAATAATGCGAGGTAAGTCATAGGCCGGCGGCGGCGAGGATGTCGGGAACTGCTTCCTCGCGGTTGATGGCCATGATGTGGACCCCGTCGCATAGCGACTCTTTCTTGATGGTTGCGATCATGCGGCCGGCAATCTCGATGCCCTTATTCAGTGCTTCACCCTTGGGTGCGCTTGCCAGTTCATCGATAAGCTCTTGCGGCACGAAGATGCCAGGCACATTGTCGTTCATGTACTTTGCCATTCTGGCCGACGAAAGGAGGACGATCCCCGCCAGTATCTTGATGCGGAACTGGCGGGCATAGTCCATGAACTTGGCGAAGTTGTCCATGTCGTAGACCGCCTGAGTCTGAATGAACTCAGCCCCAGCCTCGACCTTCTTCTCAAACTTGATTAGTTGAGGCTCGATGGGGTTTGCTTCGGGGGTGACTATGGCACCGGCACAGAAACTGATAGCTCCATCGAGCTCATTGCCTCCCAGGTCGGTTCCCGCTTCCATCTGCCGAATTGCGTGTAGCAGTTGCACCGAATCGAGGTCGAAGACGCCTTTGGCTCCTTTGTGGTCGCCAACCGGGACGGCATCCCCGGTCAGACAAAGGACATTTCTTATCTCTCTGGTATAGGCAAAGAGAAGCTCGGCTTCAAGGGCAAGGCGGTTGCGGTCGCGGCAGGTCATCTGTAATATGGGCTCGCCGCCCCGATCTTTGATTGCCAGGCAGCCGCCAATGGAGGGAAAGCGCATAACCGAGCTCTGGTGGTCGGTGATGTTGATTGCATCTACCATATCTTTGAGAAGGTCTATGTGATGGTGCATCTTCTCGATGTTTGTTCCTTTTGGTGGGGCGACCTCGCTGGTTACCACAAACTTGCCGGAGTTCAGCACCTGCTTGAACTTTGACACCATGATACTCTCCTTCCCTATACTACCCTGGCGACTCTTGGTCTAAGCGATGCATTAAAGTCTTTCGGCGGCTCGTACTGGCGCATTAAATCAAGTCTACCCTGCTCTTCCAATCGCTTGTATATCAGAGTCCAGGCGCAATCCCTGTTTTTGTCCACCTCACACTTGCCATTGTTAGTGCCACCGCAAGGGCCATTCAGCAGGCCTTTGTGGCAGGCGGTGAGGGGACAGATGCCAGCGGTCCGCCCGAGGACGCACTGGCCGCACTGGGCACAAACCTCATGAAAGTCGCCGGGGCTATCTTCCATACCTATGAACAAGGTATCCAGCGCAGGAATGACCGGCTTGCCGATATACAGGCTCACGCGGTGTACTCCCAGAGCGCAGGCCATGACCAGAATGCAGTTGGCATTCTGAACAGGCCCATCGTTTTCCTTGATGGCTGTCTCGGTCATCTCATCACAGGCGATAGGGATAACTATCGAGCCCGTCACCAGCTTGCCCAACTCCTGTAGGCGTTTCCTCATCTCATGGACCTGTTCCACTCCGCCGGTCTTGGTCATAGCGGCACAGGTGCCGCAGCCGATGATGTACACACGGTCGAGTTTCTCCAAGAGTTGTTGTACTTCTTCAAAAGGCTTCTGCTTGGTAATGGATTTCATGGCCAACCTTCCTCATTTTTCTAGGTCACATCTCAAGCATCGCTTGGCTTCCCGCCTGGCATCCTCCTCCGAGAATCCCAATTCGGTCTCCTTAAAACTGTGTTTTCTTTCCTCGGCAGGGAGAAGGGGTGTTGCCGGCCTGAATTGGGCCTCCCAGGACTCCTCCGCTTCTCTTTCTGGCTCTTCCTCAATAATGCTGGGTTTCAAGTCGTAAATCTCAACTCTTGAAGTATCACCACTTAGGTATTTATCAACGGCGATAGCTCCTCTTCTACCAGCAGCGATAGCTTCTATGACGAAGCCTGGTCCGAAGACAAAATCACCTCCGGCAAATACGCCAGGGACATTAGTGGCTAGTCTGTTGCTGTCTATAGCAAGCCTTTCCCATCTGGTGCGTTCCAGGGCACTATCGGGTGGTAAAAAGGAGAGGTCCGGTGCTTGACCTACAGCGGCGATAACCGTATCTGCCTCGGCGAAGAACTCAGAGCCTGCAATGGGCACCGGGCGGCGACGGCCACTGGCGTCGGGCTCGGCCAGCTTCATATTAATACAATTTAGGCCACTTACCTTCCAGTTGTCGTTTACTATTCGGGTGGGGCTGACCAGGAAGTTGGTCTGTATGCCTTCCGCCAAGGCCTCATCATATTCCACATCAGTAACCGGCATCTCCTCACGTGAACGGCGGTAGAAGATGCTGACATCATTGGCACCAAGCCGGATGGCGGTTCTAGATGCATCCAGTGCCACATTGCCGCCTCCGATAACAGCCACGCGGCTGCCAATTTTGAGCGGTTTGCCAACCTTTATATCCCTCAGAAATCTCAAACCATAGTAGAAGCCTTCCACATCTTCAAGCTCGCCGGGTATGCCTATTTGTTGGCTTCTCTGTGCCCCAGCAGCGATGAAGACGGCTTCATATCCATCTTTCTTGAGGTCTTCTACAGTGAAGTTGACATTGATTGGCGTATTGTATCTTATCTCCACACCACGCTTGGCGATATATTCTATCTCCTTCTGGATGACCTCTCGCGGCAGGCGAAAATCGGGTATAGCCACCGACAGCATACCCCCACCTACGGGAAGAGCCTCGAAGACGGTGGTGGGATAACCCATCTGGGCTAGGAAATAGGCACAGGACAGTCCACAGGGTCCGGCTCCTATCACGGCTACCTTGTGGCTCTGGGTCTGGGGGAATGGCTCTGGCTCGGGCAATTCGCTAACGTGGTCAAAATACCAGTCGGCAGCGAAGCGCTTCAGCGCCCTGATTGCAACTGGCTCGTCGAGCTCGCCGCGGCGGCACCGTCCCTCGCAGGGATGATGACAGATACGCCCACAGATGGCGGGGAAGGGGTTGCGCTCCCGGATTGTCTCGATGGACTCGAGGTATTCACCGTCGGCAATGTGGGCTACATACTTGGGGATATTGATACCAACCGGGCAGGTATGCTGACAGGGCGATATCATCAGCGCATCGCAGACAGCAGCAGGGCACTTCTTCTCCTGTATGTGGGCTTCATATTCGTCTCTAAAGTAATTTATGGTGGTGAGCACGGGGTTAGGACAGGTCTGCCCCAGGCCACATAGTGAACATTCCTTTACTGTCTGAGCTATGGAGAGCAAGATGTCAATATCGCCCTCACGCCCTTCACCCTGGGTGATTCTGGTGAGTAGCTCCAGCATCTGCTTGGTGCCGAGGCGGCCGGGGGCGCATTTGCCGCAGCACTCCTGCTGAGTAAAGCTCAGGAAATACCTGGCTATCTCTACCATGCAGGTAGTCTCGTCCAGCACCACCATGCCGCCAGAGCCCATAATCGAGCCCAATTGAGCCAGAGTTTCGTAGTCTACCGGGCTATCAAGGAACTGAGCGGGGATACACCCGCCCGAAGGCCCACCCGTCTGCACCGCCTTAAAGCGCTTGCCGCGGGGGATACCACCCCCGATATCAAAGATAATGGTGGATAGCGGGGTGCCCATCGGCACCTCAACTAGGCCGCTGTTGGCAATTTTACCGGTGAGGGCAAAAACGGCAGTACCTTTGCTCTTCTCGGTGCCGATGCTGGCATACCAATCAGCTCCGCGCTCAATGATGATGGGAACGGAAGCTAGGGTCTTGACATTGTTGATATTACTAGGCTTTCCATCGAGGCCCGATTGGGCGGGAAACGGGGGGCGAGGCCGGGGCATACCCCGTTTGCTCTCAATTGAAGCCATTAGGGCTGTCTCTTCGCCACAGACGAAAGATCCGGCACCTTCCTTAATATGCACCATGAAATCGAAGCCCGAGCCAAGGATGTTGTTGCCCAAAAAACCTCTTTCCTGAGCCTGCTGCAAAGCAATATGAATGCGCTTTACTGCCAGGGGATACTCGGCACGGACATAGACATATCCTTCAGTGGCGCCTATGGCGTATCCGGCAATGGTCAGGCCTTCAATAAGAGCATTCGGGTCGGCTTCAAGTATGGAGCGGTCCATAAAAGCACCGGGGTCGCCCTCGTCGGCATTGCAGATGACATATTTCTGGTCTCCTGGGGCATTACGGCAGAGTTCCCACTTGCGGCCGGTGGGAAATCCAGCACCACCGCGCCCGCGTAGCCCTGCTCTGGATATCTCGTCGATGACCTGCTCGGGGGTCATCTCCAAAACAGCCTTTCTCAGCGCTCGGTAGCCGCCCTGGTCAACATAATGGTCTATTTTCTCTGGATTGATGTGTCCACAGTTACGCAAGATGTCACGCTGTTGCTTCCGATAAAAGTCTATATCTGAATAGCGCGGTATAGCTTTACCAGTTACGGGGTGGTGGTAGAGAAGTCGCTCCACTAGCTTGCCATCACGCAGGTGGGAGCTTGCAATCTCCGCTGCATCCTCCGCTTGAACGTGTGTGTAGAAAATACCATCAGGCTCGACTACTACGCTAGGGCCCTGCTCGCAAAGGCCATGACCGTGGCAGCCACTGATTTCTATCGTGGCGTTCTTCAGCTTTTGCCGCTCTACCTCTTCTTGGAGAGCGTCGTAGACGGCACCAGATCCCATAGAGAGACATGGTGTCTCCTGACAGACAAAGATGGTGTGATGGTTCTGCATGCTAGTCTCCGTTCTTCCTGAACAATTGCTCCACCTTTTTGGGATTCATGCGACCGTGGACCCGGTCGTCGACCACTACGTTTGGTGCCAGGGCACATACACCGATGCAGGCAACGGTCTCCAGGGTGTATTCCATGTCGGGGGTAGTTTCACCCTCCTCTACACCCAGATGCTGTTTCACCAATTTGAGTATTGTCTTGCCTCCTCGCACGTGGCAGGCTGTTCCCCGGCATACCCTGACCACATGTCTGCCTCGCGGCTTTGTGTAAAGCTGCTCGTAAAAGGAGATGACTCCTTGTACCTGACTGGGGAAAAGTCCCAGCGTTTTGGCTATAACTGGTACAGACTGCGGAGGGATATAGCCGACTTCGTTTTGGATTTTTTGCGCCAGTGGAATCAGTGCCCACCTCTGCTGGCTGTACTCGTCCACAATTTGTTTTACTTGCGCCAGGTCGACTTCTGCAACTGCCTTGGATTTGTCAGCCATGTCATACCCTTTCTATCCTCACATTACATAATTTAAGCGAAGGCGTTTTCGACTTCGGCTGTAACTCGATGTTAAATAGCCTGGTGGCTGGGCTCTCAGGGAATGAAAGGGGCAGGAAGACCGTTCCTTCAGGGAGTGTGTCGGTAATCTTAGCTGTGGCACTTAGCTCAGCAACTGGCGAAATGGCTTTGACTTCATCGCCGTGGCCGATTCCAAGCTTTTCGGCATCAGATCTGCCAATTTCAAGAAAAGGCTGAGGCGAGAATTTCTTTAACCGCCACGCCCGTGAGCTTCTGGTGCCAGTGCCAAAATGCTGAAGTATAGTACCAGTGAGCAAAGCAAAGGGATAATCATCCTTGGCCTCTTCTATATGTGGGACATATTCAACGGGGGAAAAGCGGGCAAATCCGGTCAAGAATTGCCCTCCGAAAATGCGCCTGGTTTCCAAGTGGTTGCCACCCATCTCAGCCTGGTGCAGGCTCTTCGCGTCCAGGTCTGCATAGCTAATCCCTTCATATAAAGGAACTAGCCTCTCTATCTCATCCATAACTTGCTGAGGGGAGGAGTATGGCATGGGACATTCCATCTTATCGGCAAGGCGAAGGAATATCTCCCAGTCCGGTAAGCTTTCACCTAGAGGGTCAATTGCCTTCCGTACCCTGCTCACTCTTCCCTCAAAGTTAGTGAAAGTCCCCTCTTTTTCGGCAAAGCTTGCCGCAGGCAGGACCACATTTGCCAGCTTGGCTGTTTCGCTAAGGAACAAATCCTGCACCACAAGGAAATCAAGAGAAGCCAGCGCCTCTGTAACAATACGCGACTGTGGGAAGCTCAAAACTGGGTTTTCCCCTACAACATATAAGCCTCTAATTCCTCCCTCTTTGGCTAGTTCCACAATCTCGACAGCGGTTAGCCCGTGGTTGACTGGCAGGCTAGTCTCCCAGTTTTGCTGAAACTTGGTCCTTGTTTCGTCATCCGCAATGCTCTGATAGCCAGGGAGGAAGTCGGGCAGTGCCCCCATATCGCAAGCGCCTAGGCCATTATTCTCTCTTTGTAAGGGGTAGATGCCGCCTCCCCTACCGCCGATGTTTCCAGTTAGTAGCGCCAGATTAGCTACAGCCTGTACGCCGTCGGTTCCATTCATGTGCTGGGTAATCCCGGTGCCATAGACAATTGCTGCGTGACTTGAGGCAGCGTACAGTCGAGCAGTGGCACGAATTTCCTCGCTTGGTATACCGGTGATAGCCTCTACATGCTCGGGGGAGTATGCTTCTAGTACCTTGGTCAAATCCTCAAAGCCATCTGTTTTTCTAGTGACAAATTCCTCATCGATTAAGCTTTCATCAATAATTACCTTTGCCAAGCTATTTAGCAGAGCTACGTCAGTGCCGATCTTTGGGCACAGCCGCAGATGGGCGAATGCAGAGAGCTTGGTCTGTCGAGGGTCTATCAGTATCAGCTTAGCCCCTTTGATTTTGACGGCACGTTTTATGGCATAGCCAACTGCAGGGGCTGAGGAAGTGGGATCGGCTCCAATGACCATAATCACATCAGATTTCTCCAGGGCGCCGAGATGATTTGTAGAGCCAAGGAATCCGGTGGAGGGACCAAGGCCTATTCGGGTGGCAGAGTTATATAAGCGACTGCCATTATCAATATTATTGGTCTCCAGTACGCATCTGGCGAATCTCTGCAGGAGGTAGTTCTCTTCATTTGTACACTTAGAAGAACCGAGAACCGCCAGGCTATTCGGGCCATGTTCACTCTTTATACGTTTAAATTCGGTGGCCACCAGTTCCAAGGCTTGCTCCCAGGATACTTCCTCAAAATCGTCATTCACCTTAATTAAAGGTCTGGTCAGCCTGTCTGGGCTGTGGATGAAATCGTAACCATAGCTTCCCCTCACGCAAAGTGCGCCATTGTTTACCGCGTCATCTGCACCTGGTGTGGCCCGCACCACTTGTTCATCCTTTACTTCCAGGCTAATACTGCAGCCACAGCCACAGAAAGGACAGGTCGTTTCGACGGTAGTATTGGTTGTCCCTCTATAGGTCTTCTCCTTCTCCGTCAGAGCGCCTGTAGGACACATCGCGACACAGGTTCCGCAGAAGGTGCACTCGGAGGCCTCCAGTGGCAAGTCGCTTAGTGTTGCCGGTTTAGCAGAAAATCCCCGCTGAAAATAATCAATAGCGCCTTCTACGACTAACTCCTGGAAAGACCGAATACATTTAGCACATAGTATGCATTTACTGATGTCCCGTTCTATGAACGGATTGACTTCTTCAATGACAGTCATCTGGGGGATCTTCTGAAAATCTAACAGTCCGATGTCCAGGTCTGAGGCAAGCTGGCGCAATTGGCAGCGGTTGCCTTTGTCACATACCATGCAGGAATCGGGATGACTGGCAAGCACTAGCTTAACTATGTTTTTGCGGTGCTCGGTGACTCTAGGGGAATGGGTGTTGATTGCCATGCCAGATGCAATGGGGGTAACGCAGGAAGCCATAAGCCGCCCTGATCCTTCGTCTTCTACTATGCAGACACGACAGGCACCGCTTGAGGCAAGATGGGGATCATGACAAAGTGTGGGGATATTGATGCCTGATTCACGTGCCAGTTCCAGGATGGTCGTTCCTGGATAACCACTTACTTCTTGTCCATTAAGGGTAATAGTTATCGGCTGCACACCACCATCCTTATGTTATCCTAGACTCTATATAAATATACTGTAGTAGGTTGGAGCGTCTGCTCCAACCTACTCTGCTTATATTAAGTTTTTCGATGGTTGCTCAGTCAGCGTCTACGAGACGGTAACTGGCTGCTCTGACCGCTCCCCTCGATCTGCCGACCTGATAGCAGCCAGAAGGTGAGAACTGGCGCTCTTCTTGGGAATGAAGCCAAACGCTCCTGCTTGCTCGCTGGCAAGGACGTTCTCATCATCATCATATTGGGATAACATTAACACCCTGACCTGTTCGAATTCCTTGGATATAGCCTTGGTCGCTTCCAGACCGTTCATAACCGGCATAACTATATCCATCAACACTATGTCGGGCAAGAGCTGGCGCGTTTTATCCGCAGCCTCTTTACCGTCTACCGCCTCTCCTACGACCTGCATATCTTTTTGCAGGCTCAAAAGGGCGCGGATTCCCTCTCTGACCACGGCATGGTCGTCTGCCACCAGCACTTTGATTCTTCTGGTTACCTTGTCCAGCAGCTTCATAATTAGAGGTACCAATGCGGCTGGGTCTATAGGCTTGCAGAAGTAATCTTCAGCCTCAAGCTTTAGCCCCTCGTGTCTCGCCCATCCCTTAAGCAGTTGCTTTTCCACCGGGGCATCGAGCACAATTATGGGCAAAGCGCTATAATTGGGACTTTGCTTGAGCCACTGGTGTAGGAGAAAGGCGTCCCCACGGGGCATCATTGTTCCCAGGATGACCAATTCGGGCTTTTCAGATCGTACAGCTTCCTCTGCATGTAGCCTATTGCTGGCAATAACTACTTGATAAGCCTTCGTTTCCAATGTGGTTTGCAAACCAGCAGTGAACTCAGCTTCATCATCTACAATTAGGATTCTCCCTCTCTTTTCCATCTCAACCTCCTTGTTGACTTCCAAGATTTGATGTTTTATATCAGTCAACTATACTGTAATATAGGATAGATGATATCTACTGAAGACGAAAGAGGTGTTCACCCTAAAACATGGGGGGATAATACCTTGCTTCTCCTGGATCGGTTACCTGATTTGTAGGGGTTGAAGCTCTTCCCAGAGGGTTGGCTTTAATAGGATTGTTAGCTATGGGGGCGAAGCAGCAATAATCTTAAACGCTAGTAATTCCCTTGCGCAGGGCATATTTAACCAGGTCAACACGGCTGTGGAGATCAAGCTTAGCCATAAGCCTGGTCTTGTGCCCCTCTACCGTTTTAGGGCTGATTACTAGCATATTCGCTATTTCTTGAGTGGTGTGATCCTCCGCCAGTAACTTGAGCACATCTTTTTCGCGGTCGGTCAGTTCGTCATAAGGGTCGTGACTCTTCCTTGTGCTGGCTCCATGTTGATAGTCCACAACCAGGTGCTTGGCCACAGATGGGGACAAGAACGAGTCCCCACGGTATACGGAGCGAATACCGGATGCAAGTTCCGAGGATGCGGCAACTTTGCTAACAAAGCCGCTGGCTCCGGCCTCGATAACCGGGAATACATACTCCTTATCATCGTACTGAGTGAGTGCCAGCACTTTTGTAGCAGGAGCATCCTTACATATTCGGCGCGTTGCTTCCAGTCCGCCCATGATGGGCATAGCTATGTCCATAAGCACTATATCTGGGTTTAATTTCTTGACCATCTCCAATGCTTCCATTCCATTGGCAGCCTCGCCTACTACTTCTATATCTGGTGTTAGCCCCAGCAGGACGCAAATACCATCCCGTACAATGGCATGGTCATCAACCACTAATACGTGTATCTTCTGCATCGTCTGTGATCCAGGTTAGGGGAACCCTAGCTGTAGCTGTAGTCCCCTGCTCGGGCTGAGAGTTGACTGAGCAGTTGCCACCAAGTAAGCGCACCCTTTCTTTCATACCGAACAGGCCGGCACCGCGCCCACCCTCTTCTATCCCGGTGATCTGGGAGACGTTAAAGCCCTTGCCATCATCACTGATGGAAAGGATGAGTTCATTACCTTCGCGCTTTAAGGATATGGTGACGTTTTTGGCTTGGGAGTGTTGCACAATATTGCCGATCGCTCCTTGAGCCCAGCGAAAGAGCCCCACCTCCATCTCTGGCGGAATGGACTGTTCGACATCATCGAATTCGAAGGAAACATTGATACCTAGGGAAGTAAGGTTAGATTCAGCATGCTGACGAATGGCAGGAACAAGGCCGAGCGTGTCCAGGAGAGCAGGGCGTAGGTCAGCTATTAGTCGGCTCACCTCACTGCCTATCTGGGTCGCCAGCGAGTGTACTTTGTTTAACCTAGATTTAAACTCGGGGTCTTGGATCCCAATCATGTCCGCCATTTCTATTAGCGCTTGTAAATTAAAAGTTAGTCCAGAAAGTGACTGACTGGTCTCATCGTGCAGTTCCCTGGCAATTCTCCTGCGTTCCTCCTCCTGAGCTAATAGGACCTGCTGTGCCAACTGTCGGTACCTTTCCCTGCTTTTCCTCAGTTGTTCGTATAACATTGCTTCCTCTATGGCAACGCCCACTTGGTCGCCAATCGAGTGTAGGAGGTGCATATCATGCTTGGTGAAGTGGTGCGTCTCATGGCTGGCAACATTAATAACACCCAACACAGCTTCTTTGGCTCGGAGAGGAACGCTGAGCCACGCCTTTAGACCCTCTCGGCGCACCCATTCAGGTCGAGCGGTACGTGGGTCTGCGGAGATGTCCTCCAGTAAAATTGACCTGCCGCTTTGAGCTACCTTTCCGGCGATCCCCTCACCAACTTTGAGATGCATCTCCTTGGTATATTCAGCGGACAGCCCTCGATAGACCCGATAGGACAGCGTTTGTGTTTCTTGGTCCAGGAGCAGGATTCCTCCACTGGTTCCATTCATGATATTCAGCACATTGTCCAGAGCCACCTCGAGGATAGCATCTAGGTCTCTGAGGCTGCTGATTGCTGCTGAGACACGGCTCAACGCTACAAGGTCATCGGCCGTGCTCTCTGAGTCAGCAGATGGAATAGATATGTCTTTCTCCGTGCGCATTTTTGCTCCTTAACTACCGAAATGGCTTATATATTGTCCGTGTACCGCTGCTAAAAGCAAGGATATACGAAGCTCCGTACTCTGTCAATCTCAATGACAGGATGCGAAGGGTTCAGGCTCATAGTGACGAAGCGGGGGTCACTGTACTCAGGGCTTCGACTTAATGCAATGACGGGTGTGCTAGGGAAGAAGCGATATGTCACTAATATAATCTGGGCTGGCGTAAAGGGTTGACTGCTGCTACGGCAGATGCTAGCATCTGACAGACCACGGCAGTCAGGCTAATTTCAAGCTTAGCAACATAGCGGTCAAGTGGTATTTTAGACTATTAAGCGCCTGTCTGTCTGAGAAAGGAGGTCAAACGATGGCTTTTGAAATTACCAGCACTGCATTTGCCGCAGGGGAGAAGATCCCCCGTAAGTTCACCTGTGATGGCGATGACATCTCACCGCCACTTCAGTGGAACGATCCACCCCCGAATACCCAGAGCTTCGCCCTCATCTCCGATGACCCCGACGCGCCAGTTGGTACATGGGTACACTGGGTACTCTATAACCTGCCGGGCAAAACCACATCCCTGGCGGAGGCTGTACCGTCCAAGGATGAATTGTCCGACGGCAGCCGGCATGGTCGAAGCAGTTGGGGGCGGTCGGCCTACGGTGGCCCCTGTCCGCCCGGCGGCACACACCGCTACTTCTTCAAGCTCTATGCCCTGGATATGGTACTTGAACTCGCTGCCGGGGCTGGCAAGGAGCAGTTGCTTAAGGCGATGGAGGGACATATCCTGGCTCAAGCGGAGCTCATGGGGTTGTACGCCAGGTAATAGTCGCTTTTGCCTACATGCTATGTCTACAGCTCGGGGGTGAGAGTGCAAGCACTGGTTGATGTGGAGTAGATGAGAAACACTTTATTATCGTTGCTTGAGCTTTGCCAGTGCGGCGCGAGTGACGTCAGGATGGTCGGTCAGCACAGCGTCAACGCCGATCTCAAGATACCATGGCAGCCGGTCTTCCGGTGTTGGGTCCAGCGGACAGACCCACAGGTTATTCTGACGGGCGATTTTCATGTAATCGGGATTACTCTTCATTGCATTGTATGTGGTGCCAACGCCATTGCCAGCGAAGGTAGGGTTGGGGCTGTACATACTGACTTCGCCGATCCAGACGGATGGCTCGACCTGGCGGGCAGCCCACAACAGACCGGAATCGAACGATAACAACATCAGTGTGCCCGTTTCGATGCGGGGGCGTATCATGTCGATCAATTGGGCGGCACGCTCTGGCTCACTGAAGGATGGGTCCTTAAGCTCCAGGGCCAGGGCCACATCGGCAGGGGTAAAGTCCAGCAGCTCTTGCAGGGTGGGGATTTGTTCATCAGGATACTTGGCTTCGTCGAACTGGCCGCAATAGGAGCGCTTCACGTGTACGGTTTTTATTTCCTTCAGGTTCTTTTCGGTAATGGCACCGCTACCGTCGGTAACGCGGTCTAACGTGTCATCATGATGGCAAACAATGATGCCATCCTTGCTGAACCACAGGTCAGTCTCCAGAATGTCGGCGCCGCTGTCAAACGCCAGTTGGAATGATGCGAAGGTGTTTTCTGGCGCATGGACTGGATCGCCGCGATGAGCCATCAGCAGAGGACGAGGTCGATCTTGTAGCTTGTTCATGATACTCCTTTACATAATCGAAGTTTATGAATTAGGTTATCCCAAAGTGAGCATGGAGTCCGAACCACACTATAAGAGTTCGTCTTTACTATTGCAAGCCTCCTTCTCCTCAAGCCACTTCTCCGTCCCGATTTCCTTTCTTCTCATAAGGTCACTCTGTCGCTGGAGCAAGGATTTATTAGCCTCTTCTTCGCTCAGGGAGGGGTCGCGTAGTTCGGTGAATGTTCCGCAGGGGAATTCATTACACAGTCCACAGTGTTCTAGCTGCTTTTCGTTGATACAGCAATTGTAAAGTGGGCAAATTTCGACCTTCATTTGGGTTGTCCAGAAGGGCTTACCTTCCACATTGCCACATCCGCGGCATTGCGTGTCGAGGTATTCGCAGGCTCCGCAATATATTCCGCACACCGGTGCCAAATTCTTATCTGGCATATTCTTCGTGCTCCTCTTTGTTTTGTTTTTGATTTTGTCGACACTTTGCTCTATGGGGTGGTGGTATAAAACGGTTTCCCTTCGTGGTGGCAGAGGAGTTGTACCACATGGCGACCGGAAGAGAGGCAGGGAGAGACGCCGCCGCCAGGCATCACCCACTGGCCCGCCATGTAGAAGTTGTCTAAGCCAGGCAGTGTCTTGGCTACTACGGTGCTTAGCACTTCTGGGGTTGGCAACCAGCCCATGTAGGCCCCATTATGGTTCAGGGTGTAGCGCCAGGTGGTGTAAGGCGTGGCCACGTCGACCACCTCCACCAGTGACGAGATACCCGTATAGTGCACCTCTAGCCGCTTCAGCACCTGCCCGGCAACCCGTTCCTTCTCGGCTTCGTAGCGTGGCTGGTCCTTCTGCAAATCGTTCCACCAGTCCCACTCCGTCTTAAAAGAGGCCTGGATCACTGTCTTTCCTTCTGGGGCAAACCTTGAGCTGTAATTGAATATGCGGATTGTGATTGTATCGATGTATTGGTTACCCGCTCTGAAGGGCTGCCGAAGATTGATGACGGTCAGCCATGGTTCACCAGTGAATTCACGGTTGACTCCGAAGCTGACCATCATCGTGGGGCGTATCAGCATCCAATTCGTGTACCGTTTCTCAATCTCGTCGTCTACGTAGCGCCCGCCCAGCATCTTGAAGATGGTGCTATATCCGTCGGCTGCGGAGACGACGACGTCGGCGTGTTGCTTACTGCCGCTGGCCAGATGCACGCCTACCGCCCGGTCGTTTTTCACCAGAATCTTGTCTACGGTGGCATTGTAGGTGACCCGTCCACCCAAGTCCTTGTAGCGTTTCTCAATGGCCTGGATAAAGCCAAGGCATCCCCCTTCCAACAACCCCAACTGCCCGTCGGCGAGCAGTCCCAGAAGCATGAATAGGAACCACACCGGTACCTCCGGCAGGAACAGGTTCTCGATCACTTGACGCAGCCACGGGTCATGAATGGCCTGTACATAGTCGGCTACGGACTCGCCGTACCTAGTGCTCATGTATTTGAACACACGACGTATGTTCCAGATTTGTTTGAGTCGCTCCAGGCGGCCCACCATCTCGGGCGGCTTGCTCATCCCTATCTCACTCATATCGAGGCCCTGGGTGGCGCGAGCGCCAGCGATCAATTCGTTAATCACCCGGGCGTCGCCTGGCGAGAAAGCCTTCAAATCATGGGCTAGGCGGTCTAGATCCTGCGTAACCTCCACGGTACGCCCGCTGGCTTCGTCGCTGAAACGGGCATAGGTAGTTATGTCGACGAAGCGGTTAGCCTCGGCGATGCTCAGCTCACGGTACAGCTCGTGGAGCGCTGCGCCCGGTTTGTGGCCCATGATGAAGTGGATGCCGCGGTCAATGGCATAGCCATTGCGTTTCCAGGTTGCTGCCACGCCACCCGGCACGGCGTGGTGCTCGAAGATATGGCTGCGGTAGCCGTTCATCTGGGCGTAGCAGCCAGTGGATAGGCCGGCCAGCCCGGCCCCGATGATGATAATCGATTTCTTGGTCACTTCTCATCCTCCATTCGGGGTAGGTTGTGCCATCCTAAAGGTTCTCGATAGGCACTGGCTCGACTGGGTCGGCCAGCTCGAAGCCAAAGATTTTTGAGTAAAAATATAGCTCAGCGTCAAGGGCGCGCTTGATATTCTCGGCGCGGCGGAAGCCATGCTGCTCACCCTCGAACGGGACGTAGGCGACAGGCACGCCCTTGGCGCGCAGCGCCTCGACCATCTTCAGCGCCTGGTTGGGCGGGACCACTTTGTCATCGAGTCCCTGAAAGAAGATCACCGAGCACGAGAGGCTGTGGACGAAGCTGATCGGTGAACGTTCATCGTAGAGGTCACGGCGTTCGGGATATGGGCCAATCAGTCGGTCCAGGTAGTGCGACTCGAATTTATGTGTCTCCTTGGTTAGCGCTTCAGGATCGCTGACGCCGAAGTAGCTTGCCCCGGCCTTGAAGACGTCGCGGCAGGTCAGCGCGCAAAGGGTAGTATAGCCGCCAGCGCTGCCTCCCCTGATGGCGAGTCGGCCAGCATCGACTTCATCGCGCTGGATAAGGTAACGTACGCTGTTCACGCAGTCGTCCACATCTACGATGCCCCACTGACCATCGAGCCGCTGACGATACGCCCGGCCGTAGCCGGTGCTTCCACCGTAGTTTACATCGAGGACTGCGATACCGCGACTGGTCCAATATTGGACCATCAGGTTGAGCGTGCTGGAAGTCGCACCTGTTGGCCCACCATGGCTCATGACGAGGAGTGGTGGTCGCTCACCAGATGGTGCCGTGTAGTCGCCATTATTTGGCGCGTAGAAGAAGGCGTGCGCCGTCAGCCCGTGCTCAGTGGGGAATTCAATCGCTCGCGGCATCGACAGGTACTCAGGCTCAACTGTGACATGGCTAGAGCGACGCAACACCTTCAGTTCGTGCGTGACAAGGTCAAGCTGGACGACCGATGTGGGTTCGCTCGGTGAGCCGGCGAGGAATACAGCAAGTCCCGGCGCTGCGCGGAGAAATCCAATGGAGGTATAAGGGGTCTCAACCTCCGCGAACTCGCCGGTCGCCGTATCGAGGCTTGCCAGATGCCATTTCCCATGCTGGGCGTATGTGCAAATAATGCGGCTCTCCGATTCGAAGGCATAGGTGGACATGCGGAAGAGCCACTGCGGTACACCAAACTCGGCCTCTGTATTGACCATCGGTTCGATCCGCCCATCGCGCCAGCGATACAGATTCCACCAGCCGGTTCGGTCTGAGACAAAGTACAGGATGCCGTCAGAAGACCACTCCGGCTGAAAGATAGATTCGTCGATGCCACCCGCCACTTGCTGGGTGTGGTCAATTGAGCCATTTTTTCTTATCTCACCAACCCATAGCTCGGTTCCATCCCATGGCATGTTGGGATGGTTCCAGGTGAGCCAGGCCAGGCGGGATCCATCGGGGCTGAGCCGCGGCGATGAGTAAAAATCATTTCCAGAGACCAGCACCTGACCATCATTGCCGTCATCAAGAGCAAGGCTTACCAAGGTGTTGACCGCTTGGCGTTCAGCATCGGTATGGTCTTCCCGCACGCAAACCATCTGCCTTCGGCGCCGATTGATGATACAGTCGGCATAGCGCAAGTCCGCCTCCGTAGTGATTGGCCGTGGCTCTGATGCTGGGTCCTGACGGTACAGGTGTTGATCGATGAAGTTGGAGAAATAGACCGTGCCGTCGGCGACGACGAATGCGCCGCCGCCGTACTCATGCACCCGTGTCTGGGCGCTGAAGGGTGGTGGTGTAACGTCGGCCATTTGCCCATCCGGTGAGCGTCGCACAACGACGTACCGGCCGCCCTCTGCCGGGCGCATCTCCACCCAGTAGATATCTTCGCCGTCGAGGGCGATCTGCCCCAAGCTGATCGTTTCAGAGACAATCAGGTCCGATGTGATTGGCGATTTCCAGGAGCCGTAGGGCGCCACTTTGGCTTCTGTCATCGTATCTATCCTCCTTGGCCTGCTGGTAAGCGAAAAGATAGCGCCAGTGCAAATGCGATAGGCGCATGTTGAGAAAGTGCTTTCCCTTCAACATCGGCACAGAAGTCAAAAACTGTATTTTCCTATCTGAGGATGTTGAGCGCTCCGATATTATATGGCCTTGATGAACAATATTGACTCTTGTTTGTCTGCAATGGTGGGTTGTTGTCAACCTGTCGATGGGAGCATTTTTTGTAAATGTGTGATAACTTTCTCGGCATAGAAGAGGGTCACTGCAAGGCGAATCTGTACGAAGACAAGCACGGTCTGTCAGGCGGACCTATTGCTAACGGCACTCCTTTTCACCTCTGGGAAAACTCTGCGAGCGCTCTCATCAGATCCTATTTCTACTTCAACAATAACAGCAAAGGGGCCTCTAAACTCCGACTGCAGGTTTCGCCATTGCCTAGCAAGATACCAAGCGGAGCCGGATGTCCCCCATTCTCCCAAACCGGCACACGCGAAGAAGAAATAACCCGGGAATCGCAGGTTAGGGATTTTCAGGATAGCGCCATAGTCCTTCTTTACCGATCCCTGGATGTTTTCGAACTTCTTGTCAGACTTCTTGTCACGAATGAAAGTGGTATTTCCTTCTTGCCCGAATTCCACAAATCTATTGTTTGGCTCACGTAGCATCAAGTCGGTTATTTGATTGGATAAGGGACCACCCAAACAAATAATTGTTCGGTTCAGGTTTGCGAATGCAGTCGTATCATCCACAACTGTAACAGGCCTTCTTCGATACGGCCTAAGCAAGTTGATAATGTACGAAGCGGCGCGAATTTCACCGCCGCCAGTTATATTTGGCCCAGGTCCAACCAGTTGCAGTGCTCTGCCGTCATGATAGCGTTTGACATAGCGATAAGAAGGTGGATCTGGTTGTGTCTGCCGGGAATCGGTCAGCGCTCCGTAAGATATTATAAGATTTTGGTCGAGTGCTGCCTTTCCCCAGAAACGATGCATGAGAACATTGCGATACGGTCTACGAACAAGTCCAAAAGAAAGCCCGAGCAGAAAAACAATAACCCCTGCAAGTAAAAAGATTATCGCATATATCCAGACTTCGTCCATGGTAACCCCCTTCTGTGCCAGTAGCACACCACAACCACATAGAAGAACTGTTGGTTCCTCCAATCCACTGCCGCAAAACAAGTTATAGCATCTGCTTCACTGAGTGTCAACAACGTTGGACTTTTGCAGGTTTTTACGAGCCCTCAGATTATGCATTAGACGCAGGCTGATGTGCCAACAACGTTGCATCATAGCAACAGATTGAGGAGTTGACGCCCATCCTTTTACGGACTGAAGAATTGCTTGAACGTGTAACTCAATGATTGAAATCGAGCGGCTCGAAGTCCAGGCAAACCGGGGCTGGAGGGTTAATGCCTAAAATCCCTCCTTAAATGCCCCGACAACCACGAAGTCTTGGCCATCTGCCCTGACACAGTGCCACTCCGCTTCCCATTGCTTCACGTCGTCCTTTAGGGGTTGTATTGTAAAATCATAACTTCCGCTAAAGTAGTCGCTGGGAGCGACTTCACCCGAGCCCCAAATTTCTACAATATCTTCCTCGGAGATGAGATATTCAATATGTCCATCTCGATTGTAGAATTCCACCTTCTTTATAGTAATCGTTTCCGTTGACCCGTTGAATAGCTCAAAACCAAGCCGATGAACATATTCACCTATCGTAACTGCTGCCCATAATGAATTGGCAAAGATTTCTTCGGTGGTTGGCGTAGATGTAGGTGTAGGCGTTGCCATGGATGTTGGCGTAGGCGTCGCTTTAGGCTCAAATCCACCAGTTGCAGCGATCGTCGCTATCACGGCTATGGCGATTACGACAGTAATTAGCAACGCCGGAATTGCTTTCTTAATGCATCACCTCCTGGTTAATCCACTGCACATAAATAAAACGCTGCCGTTTGCTTCGACTTTGAGCAGACGCTAAAACGCTACTACCCTGGCATTGCGCTGTCAAGAGCCTGATAAGGTGAAACTGTTGCCAAAAGCGTGCCAAATAGTGCATTCTAAGTTTGCGCCAGTGTTGGAATAGGCTGCAAATCCCAATTTTCAATCCGTTAAAAAGTTTGTCAAGGAAGATATTATGGGGAAGCTGCTCTGGGAACCATCGGAGAAACGAAAGAGAGACGCCAACATAACCGCATTTATAAATTTGATGAATGGACGGTATGGACAAGACTTCCATTCCTATGGGCAACTGTATGACTGGTCGATAAACAATATAGCCGATTTCTGGGCCTGTATGTGGGACTTTGCCCAGATAAAGTCCTCTGAAGGCTATGAAACAGTTGTTGACGATGCCAGCAAAATGCCGGGGGCAAAGTGGTTTGTTGGGGCCAGGCTCAATTTTGCCGAGAATCTGCTGAGATACAGGGATGGTCACACAGCTTTCATATTCCGTGGGGAGACCGAAAAATCAGCTAGGCTGAGCTATGCAGAGCTATATGATTCGGTGGCACGTCTGGCGAAGTCACTTCGTGAGATGGGGGTCGCCCCAGGAGACCGGGTAGCTGCCTATATGCCCAACATGATCGAGACAGCTGTCGCTATGCTTGCCGCTACCAGCATCGGCGCTATATGGGTATCGTGTGCTACTGATCTTGGTCCAGGGGCGGTTCTGGACCGCTTTGTGCAGATTGAACCGAAGGTTCTATTTACCTCAAATGGCTATTTCTACAAAGGCAAGGCTTTCAATTCTCTTTCAAATGTGGCTGACATCGCAAAGGGAATACCTTCAATTGAGAAGGTCGTAGTTGCTTCCTATACTGAGGAGAAACCAGATATCGGCTATATTCCCAATGGTGTATGCTACGATGATTTTGTATCTTCGCAAAGAGCGCCTGAGATTCAGTTCGAACAACTACCCTTCGATCACCCGGTATATATTATGTTCAGCTCCGGAACAACCGGCAAGCCGAAATGTATGGTACAGGGGGCTGGTGGAGTCCTCATCAATCACCTGAAGGAGCTGATACTGCATACCGATTTGAAGCGTGCAGACAAAATCATGTACATAACAACCTGTAGCTGGATGATGTGGAATTGGCTGCTGAGCTCTCTGGGGGTAGGAGCTGCCATAGTGCTATATGATGGCAACCCCAATTACCCCGATCCAGGCGCTATGTGGAGGTTGATTCAGGATGAAGAAATAACCGTTTTCGGCACCAGTGCCACTTACATTAACAACCTTAGAAGCCAGGGAGTTGAGCCCGGTAAAGACCATGATTTAACGTCGCTGCGTGAAATATCCCAGACCGGTTCATCTCTTTCCGCCGAGGGATTTGAATATGTGTACCGTGAAATCAAAGAAGACCTGCATTTTAATTCCATTTCCGGCGGCACAGATATCAATGGTTGCTTTGCCGCGGGAAATCCCATCAGCCCGGTATACGCTGGCGAGCTACAGGGGCCAGCTTTGGGCATGAAGATAAAGGCGTATGACGAAAAGGGCAATTCAATAATCGACCAGCAGGGGGAGCTTGTTTGCGAAGCTGCTGCTCCGTCCATGCCCCTCTATTTCTGGAACGATCCAAATGGCGAAAAATACAGAGAGGCTTATTTTGCTGTCTATCGCAATGCGTGGCGCCATGGCGACTACATTATGATCCATAGTGATACAGGGGGGATAACCTTCTTCGGCCGCTCTGACTCCGTGCTAAAGCCATCTGGAGTACGCATCGGTACGGCTGAGATATACAATCAAATGGAAAAATTGGACGAAGTTGGCGACAGTCTTGCCATAGGGCAGAGCTGGCAGGGAGACCAGCGTATTATTCTTTTCGTTGTACTTAATGAGGGATACTATTTAACCGAGGACTTGAAAACCAGGATTAAAAAGACCCTGCGCGAAAATGCCTCCCACCGGCATGTTCCAGCCAGGATTATCCAGGTGCCAGATATTCCCTACACACTGAATATGAAGAAAATGGAAAGCGTGGTTACCAATATAATACATGGCAGGGAGGTGGTGAATAGGGAGTCCCTGATAAGTCCGGAATCACTGGATTGCTATCAAGACCTCAAAGAGCTTCAGTCGTAATACGATAGAGTTAGTAGTTGCGTTTCGCATTGCGCTAGGGGAAAGGGGGTACAATCATGGATATACCTGAATGGGAAGCAACTATTGAAAGAGAACGAGCGGACAAGGATATATTTTTTGCCGAACATCGACAATCGCCATTATCTTCTCAAGACCGCACCAGGTTTAGGGGGCTTGATTACTTTTCCGTAAATCCAGACTATAGGTTCGAGCTTGAACTACACGAGCATCAAGAGAAGAAAATAATAAAGACATCTGATACAAAGGGGAATGAGCAGGAGTTCCTTAGGTGGGGTGAATTCCGATTCAACATCGGCGGCAAGGATTGCATACTTCAAGTATATAAGAACGCGCCTTACGAGAAGAGCCTATTTATTCCTTTCAGAGATGCAACCCCCGGCAACTAAACATATGGCGCAGGAAGGTATCTTGATTTCGAGTCCGACGCAGACCGCAATGCTGAGGGAAAATGGATCCTCGATTTCAATAGAGCATACAACCCATGGTGCGCATATAGTGAGGATTACATTTGTACTATGGTGCCTGGAGAGAACTGGCTTGATGTCCCGATACCTGACAGCGAGAAGTATCCCTATAAAATGTCACCGAGCGAAGATAACCAATAAGAATAATGAGGTCTCGTTTAAATAGTCAGTCAGACTCCACGCTAGCTGTAATCAAGATATATTTATTGTGACAACATAGATGAACGAATGTAGGTTTCGTGGAGATATCTACCCTTTTCTTTCTGTCCCTGAATAGGTAAAAGAGCGCTGCTTCATTCTGATCCACTTTCCTTCATCGATGCCAATTAGATTACCACACTCACATTTAACGTCGTTTCCGTCATGCACGCTATAATCCTTGACTATCCGGTCTTTCCAGCAGTGAAGCACTCGCCCTTTCCCGATCTTCTCATATCTAAATACCTTGCTTTTACACTTGGCACATTTTACGGTTATCACTTCTTGCAAGCCTTTGTTAGCTTGACGTTGCCCAGGTTATTATATCCTCTATGTTGGCAATTCGACTCTTAGTCACGCCTAGTGGAGAAGGTAGAAACTGCTCACTATTGTGTCGAAATCGTCCTTGGAGTAGCCCCAACAGCCAGGGGCGCATTCACAGGCGATGAACCACGCTGTCGTGCCTTCGACTAGGATAAGTTCCATTACATCGACCGTGACTTCGTCTCTGACTAGGATATATACATGTTTAATTGCCGGCAGGCCACTGACTATTAAATCCTCCTCAGATATATGATTGTATCCCTCGAGTGTTGCTAAATACTCTTTTTCCTGCCCAAACAACTCATTAACGCTTATTGGTTGGGATAACTCGCTCTGCCCGACGTTGAAGTTTGGGAAATGGTCTTCGCAAGGTGAGTTGTCCCTATAGGCAATAAGAACCACCTCTGGAACATCTGAAATCTTGTCCCAGTCCTCTGGATACGAGATGCTGAAACCATTGGCCTCATCAGTGTATATCGAGTATCCAGGGATAGGTGTTGGCGTCTGTTCTGCCGTTGGTGTCGGTGTGGCCCCAGAGTTTGGTACATTTCTAATATGTGCGAGACTAGACACAACTGTCACAACCATCACAATTACGAGGATAAATATCAAAATGCGACCATATTTCATCTCTATTTCCTTATCCCTCTTTTTCCGCCAGAGCCAGAGACTGGCTGCAGGACAGGGTGCTGAATGAGGAAAGCCCTATGAGGGAACCCTAGCTGATTTGACAACAGAAGCCTACTCTGATACAGGCGTGCTGTCAAGTGGCCCTACTAAGGAAGTTTAGCAACGTAGTGCGAGGCTTTAGCCTCGCTGTGAGAAGGCGACCCTAAAGGGTCGCGCTACATTGGTCCCAAATGCAGGAGGCAAGATTATTAAACGACGTCTTTACTCGCTTGTATGATCAATGTCATATCACCTCTTCATGATTAAGCCGCTTCGCAGCATCGCTGCCTTTTTTAGCCGGTCCCTTCACCCCTGAAATGAACCTCTGGCAGAACCCCCCAGACCTCCATGAGACGGAAGATCCCTCTGCATTACCCCTCGTAGGATATCCCTGCCAGTAGACGGTAAAGCAATCTCGTATGTTCCCGCTTATCCGCCTTGGGAAGTAAGCTTGTAAGATACTCCTGCCCCCATTCGTCTCCCTTGATGGGAGAGGGCTAGGCGGAGGGAGAATCTATTCTATTACTTTCGCCGGGACAAGCCTGGCAATGATGAGAAGATGGCTCTTACCTATCTGAACGACATCATTGGCCGACCACGAGAGGCTGTCATTTGACAGTAGATTACATCGCTATGTGAAAATAGCCCGGAATGAGCGATTGACAAACAGATACCTATGTTGCTTTGCCAACTGATTCTACGATAGCTTCTTTTATGACTTCTTTAACCGCTTGCTCCAGTACTTCGCTAAAAACATCCTTGGCCTTTTTAATTTCGGGCGTTGCTACCGCCAGAGCCTTTTGTATCAACTGAGGATACTGAGCACTCGATACAGCTTTTTGTATCAATTCAGGATATTGTGTCTCCATAACATTGCGAACCGTGTTGTCAAGCATAGGCTTGGTTACCTTTTCCAGGTGAACCTCATCCAGGATCTTTTGAGCGGTTTCTTCCAGCATCTCGTTTATCGCCCTATTCAAATCTAGGGTTTGTAGTTTCGCAATCTCCTCAATTTCAGCCATGATGCTGTTCTTTACCTCAGCTTTGAGCGAGTCCTTTAGTTGCCATAACTCTATGTAGTCAGCCATTTTAACCCCCAATAAACGTTTGTCCCCGATTATTATACTATAGTTCAACAGGAGAATTTTCAATGTTAGCATATAGAAAGGCGCATTCACCTGGGCGGTCGCACCTGGTGAAGTAGTTTGACGGCGTAAACCTTTTCATATGGCTAACCTCCGTCTCATGGTAACAAGCGATAGGGCGAAGAATCCGGCAGCGAAGAGGAGAATGAGACCGAACGACCACAGCAAGCCGAAGTGCACGTCTCCGCTCACCAGCGAGCGGGTTAGATGAACTACCGGTGTCAGGGGTATTATCCAGCTCAGGTTCTGCACTATCTCAGGAAAAGAGGAGAGGGGAAAGAACACGCCGCTGAAGAAGAACATCGGCGTGATGAACAGGGTGAAGTAGTAGTTGAAGGTATAGATGGCCGGCACCAGCGACGTGTAGAACACCGCGATCGAAGCGAACACAACCCCCTCCAGGAAACAGACCAGCGGTATCAGGATCGCCCATGGCGAATGCACCAACTGGAAGGCTGCGGCGATGGTCAGTATCACCGTGCCGGTGAGCATTGATCGCGTCGCTCCCCAGAAGATTTCACCAGCGATAACATCCTCGACGCTGAGTGGAGTGGCGATGACGGCGTCGAAGGTCTTCTGATATTCCATACGAAAGAACGTGCCATAGGTGCATTCGAAGCTGGCGCTGAACATGGCATAGCTGGCTATGATGCCAGGAGCAATGAACTCGATGTAGCGCTGACCATCCACCAGACCCACATAGGCACCCAGGCCAAGTCCCATGGCCACCAGGATAAGGATAGGCTCGGCGATAGCGCCGGGCGCCTCGGAATGCCATAGCTTGACGAAGACATCCTTGTTGCGTTGCCACATTCGGATGCAACGCCATGAGAAGGGCTTCATTCGATCAGAGACCTCCCGGTGAGTCGGAAGAAGACGTCCTCCAGGTTGGCAGGCCGCTGTCGCAACTTGTGCCCGTCCCCGACGATACCACTCAGTGCATCATCCCGTATGACATGGAATACATAGATGTGAGTGCCGGCATCCTCGAAGTCGAACCCACGGCTCTCCAGCATCGCTAGGAGCCTCTCCCTCTCCTGTGAGGCCACCTCGATCTCCCACACCTCACTCCCTACATGCCTGGCCACCAACGTAGAGGGAGCATCGAGGTCGAGAATTCTGCCTTCATTCATTATCGCCACGCGATCACACAGGGTCGCCGCCTCATCCATATTATGGGTGCACAGAATGCGAGTGACCCCTTGAGCATACAGCTCGGTGAGCTTGTGCCACACCAGGTGTCGCGCCTGTGGGTCCAGTCCAATAGTCGGCTCATCAAGGATAATGATTCTTGGGTTGTTGACAAGGCCGCGGGCGATGAGCAGCCTGCGTCTCATGCCGCCTGAGAGTTCACGAATCGCGCTGTTTCGTTTGTCTTCTAGCTTGAACAGGCCCAATAGTTCCGTACTGCGGCGGCGTGCCTCATTTTTAGGTATGTTGAAGTAGCGGGCGAAGGTCATCAGGTTCTGCAACACGGTCAGGTCTGGATCGAGGTTGTCCAGTTGCGGCACAACCCCCATCATAGCTTTCGCTTCCCGGGCGGACCGCTCAAGGTCCTTGCCCCGCACCCATATTCGGCCAGCCGTGGTGGGTGACACAGCGGTTACCATCCTGATCAGCGAGGTCTTGCCTGCCCCATTAGGCCCTAATAGACCGAAGCATTCACCCTCCTCTATCTCCAGATTTACATAATCTACCGCCAATACGTCTTTGAAGCGCTTGGCCAAGTTTTCCGTTTTGATTATAGCCATAGCAAGTAAACCTTCTCTATCACTGGCTCTGGACCAATCATATCAGCTTCAGAATATGCTGACAACGTTGAGTATAAGCTTCGATTGTGGCAAAGGGCAGAGGCGGATTAGGAACACCAAAGGTGTCCAGTAAGTTGGTAAAATAGGGTAGCCTACCCCGATTATATCGGGGTGCTCTAGGTGTGGTTGGAGCCCTTCAGTTGAAGGGCTCCAACCTACCCAAGATTTTCGAATAGCCTCGGAAGGGTGCGCAGTGACCGAAGAATCCCACTACCGAGATTCTTCGCTTCCTCTTCGCTGTCTCTTCGCTTTGCTCAGAGCTACGGCTCAGAGCTACGGCTCAGAGCTTCGGCTCAGAATGACGATGTGCTTTGGTTCGCCGCAGTGATGGATACGCTCGGGAGGAGGTAGGGCGTCGCCAGTCATATCGGGGAACGTGCATTCTTGCTGGAATCAATCCTGTCAGGTATCATAACCTTCACTGTAATAACCAAGTGAAGACGAGGAGGGCAGGTGGACTGGAGCAATATCTTCCCTATTTTGTTTGCGCTTTCGCTAGCTATAGGATTGCCTATCGCGTTATGGAAACTGAGGAAGGGTGGGCAAAAAAAGGTAGAAGAGCTTTACCAGCACCTTCAAGGGATAGGCGTTAAGGCATCTGCACTGGAGAAAGGCGGCGGCGAGGAAAGAAAGGGACAGAAACGCTCCTGGGGGCACAGGCTGGTAGGGACTATTAAACTGACAGACTATAACATAAATTCAATAAATGTTATCGGCGTGGCCAGCCAGTATGGGGTCAACTACTATCTCGACTTTCTGGTAAACAGGCCTAGCTTTATGGGGGGAAGCAAGAAGAAGAAAAGCAAGATGAGCACGAAGAAGAGCTCGCTGTTCAAGGGTAAGGTAATTGGTATCGAATGGAAAGGAGATGATTTTCTGGTCCAGAAGCTCAATTTCGACTATGGACTGAAGGATAAACTATTGCAAGCTGACCTTAGTGCCCTCAAGGGCGGCATTTCCATCTATCCTGAGCCCAAGCACCAGTATGCCAGGGTCAGGACCGGCTACTTCCTACCCACGCCTGATCTTTTCGAAGCGATAGATATCATCGCTAATCACATAAAGTCATGGTATTAAACGGCAGAGGTTAAATGCAGTCCTTAACCAAGTATGTATTTACCATCCACTACAGCTTCTCTGGTGACAACTGAAAGACCTGCCTTCGTATGCTTGAAGGTAAAGAGATGCAAGCAGGCAGCTAAATTGTGATCACTTGGAGGGCGTCTCGATAGTGATGCACTGCAGCGGACACACCCGCACGCAGGCCATGCACAGGGTGCATACCGTCGGTTCCGCCGCCACTACCCTCATCGCCTCAGGGGCGGCCGCCAGCTCAAAACCTTCCCTGATCAACGGATACCTGGTATGCGGCACCAGCTTGGCGTCGGGAATAATCACAAATACCTTGGTGGCGCAGATCTCCATGCACTTGCGGCATTCCTGGGGCTGGGTACACTCCTCGCCCACGGTAATCACCGGCGCCTTTTTGTACGCCTCCAGCACCTCCAACTCGGGAAAGCCCATGTCTGACTGACGGATTCGCTCGACATCCTCTTTCATTGCACGCTCTCCTCATGCAGAGCAATGGGATGGTGCACACCATAAGGCTCCTTCTTCGGCAGTAGCGTTACCGTCTCCCGTTCCACCATCTCTATGGCATCTGCCGGACACACGCTACGGCATATCCCGCAGCCAAAGCAGTTGGTCGGCATGTGGACCACCTTCTCCAGTTTGCGGTCGAGACGAATGGCGCCGAACTGGCACTGCCTCTCACACTCGCCGCACCCGATGCACTTGTCGTTGTTGATACGTGCCACGTAGTAGCCTTCGACGAACGCGTCCTCGACGCCGTAGAGAAGACGCTGCCTCATCGAATGGCAGTACGGCATCTCACAATTACACAGGGTGATAATGCTGGGGAAACCGATGGTGAAAACGGTGTGTACCAGTCCCAGTCTCTTCTCGTAGTCCAGCAACAGCTCCTTCATCTTGTCTAAATCAACAGGGTCGTAGAAGTAGAAGGACTCTCGCTCACCCGATGAGAAGATGCGGCTGGCGAACATCTCCCGCGCGTGTTCCTCCTTCGGGGGGTGTATGAAGAACATGCAGATTGGCTCGGTCACATCGCCGCCACGCGTCCTCTTGCAGATGCAAGTCATGTTCAAGCATATCAGACTCTCGCCTTCGTTAGCCTCCTTGGCTATGCGGAGGAGCTCCAGTGATTCCTCCAAGGTTACAACCTGAGCCACGCGCCCGCCTTCCACTACTTTCTTCACCCACTCAGCCCCGAACTTCCCGGGATTAATCGAGTTCAGTATCTCATACTGCTCGGCATACTCCAGGAACTTCTGGTCGGCCTCATAGGCGTGCTGGTAATCATATGCATCGGTGCTGAAGTACCACCGACACGCATCCTTGCCGAAGACCCTGGCCAGGCCTTCCGCTGCGCATTTGTCACACAAATTAGCTCCTCCTTTCAAATTAACTCAGCTTGCCAAAGCCCTCTCTTGGACTTTAGGATTTACTAGTTCATGTTATCAAATTATTGGTTACTCTTACATGATCCTGCGACCGCCGTTGCCCTTCTAGCCACCCTGCATACTAAATTCACTGATGACGCTGGCTCTATTCTTGAAGTCGAAGTCCTTGCCGAAGTCCTTGTATTTCCAGAAGTGGCAGTTGCACACGTTGATCTGGGGGAACACGGCGTTGAAAAACGAGTTCTCCACCCGAACCGGATTGCCATCGAGCCCGGCCGTCGGCGTCATCTTGATCTCGCCGTAGGGCATGGTGATGTGGTAGGTGTTGTCCTCCTTTGTCAGGCTAATGGGAACGAACCTGAGCCCGAGGACCTTTCGCGTCAGGAGCCAGCCTGGTACGTTGTTGGCGAAGAAAGGCTCCAGTACCTTCCTCTGCTCTTCGGTGGCCTTGTCGCTGATGTACACGCCACCTTCACCGCCCTCACCCATCAGACCGGCAAATGTCGAAGAGAAAAGGTCGGCGAACGTCATCACCAAGATACCGCTTATATCCACGCCGTCGATCTCGCCCTCCGTGATCTCAAACAACTGGAACGACTTGCATGGATCTTCTCTATCCCGACCGAAGTAGTGGGCACACTGGCCCTGCGAAGCGCACGTTTCGTACCAATTCCCTTTTAGTTTCCAAGCCATGATATCCCTCCTTTCATTTTAGTCTAATGGCTTTTCTCGCCGGATTTATGGCTGCCGAGGTAACAGTAAAGCTATCAGCTTCTTCAAGCCCTATCAAATACCCTTAACGTATAGTTCTTCTACCACATCCTTCAGTTCCAGTTCCTCGAGCTTGGCTCGCGTTGGCCATCCTGATTCGATGTCAAAGCCGGCCTCGGTATAGTACTCATCTAACATGGCTTCGAAGTCCTTTACTCGAGCGCCATCCTGCGGTCCTCCGTGTATCGGTTCTGTGAGGATTCTCTTTGGCATAGTATCATCTTTACGACTGAATCCCTCCCGGCAATTGAACGCCCTTGCCAGATTGATGGTTCTTTCTCCGACCTTTAGAGCATCTTTAATGCTTATATCGCGTCCAGTCAAATATTTATATCCCTCTACTACATCAGTGCTACTGAATGTGAACCACCACAGAAGGTGGCATCCTCCCATAGTGTTTGAAATACCTGGGAGCGCCTCCCTATAGGGTTTGAGCCATTTCGCAATGCCCTTCTCCTCCAATGCATCGGGCTTCTCTGTCAGCCCGGTAATCTCTGGCATGAGATTACCAAGCCAGACTACAGGCCAGGTATAGTTTCTATGGCCGAATCCAGCTCTCTCCTCAACCGCTGCGGTAAGCAGAAGCGACTTGTTTGCCCTGAACTCCTGGGATGCCAATGGTGCCCCCTTGGTGTGCATGACGTATTCTTCCGAGCCCTTGCCTATCCTTTCTGCTGCTATTTTGGGCCCCTCAGCCAGCAGGTCTCCGAATCCCTCTCGCGCAAAAATGGCTTCCAGCAACCTGAGGACAGATTGGCCGTCACCAAACTTCACCTCCAACCCTCCACAATCTTTAGGGGTTAAGATACCCCGCTCCTGGCACTCAGCCAGCCATAGCGGCCACTCAGCAGCAGAATGGAGATCGACCCCATTTTGAGCACCCTGGTACCACAGCTCACTGAGTACGTCCAGGTCATCGATCATGAGGTTATTGCCCCACGCCCATACCTCCCCGGCCATAACGGAAACCTTGTGCCCCTGATAGGGTCCTTTCTTCGGAGATAGCACCTTCCCCGCCTTTATGGGACACCCCGGGCAATGGCTACTTTCACCGGTGAATAGCTGTTCTGCTATTGGTTCGTGGAACAACTTCTCCGCTTTCTCCCAGTATCCCTGCTGCCAGTGATGTGATGGGATGCTCTGATTGACGGCATAGAGACCATGAACAATGTGGGTATCGTATTTCCCTAAAGCAGCTCCCGCCGGGCTCTCTCTACAGGATTTATAAACCCTAGCCGCAACCTCCCCCAGACCCGCCTTGTCATGAACCGGGATTCTACCTGTACCCCGCGCAGCAATTGCCTTCAGATTCTTGGAGCCCATGACTGCTCCATTGCCGCCCCTGGCGAGTGCTCTGTTAATTGAGCTCGTTATGCATGCAAGCCGGTTCAGGTTTTCACCGGCCGGGCCGATGCGAATCACTTCAACTCGCCTATCGCCAATCTCTTCCCTCAGTAACTCGTCCACTTCCTCACCCAGCTTGCCCCACAGATGGCCAGCATCCTTTATTTGTACCTCATCGTCATCTATAAAGATGTACACCGGTTTCTCAGCTTTGCCTTCAACTATCAAGACATCGTAGCCAGCAAGCTTCAGTTGCGGGGCGAAGCTCCCGCCCATAGCATTCTGTCCGTACAATCCGGTGAGCGGTGATTTGAAGCTTAAGAAGAGCCGGCTGCCCGGTGGGAATACAGTTCCAGTAAACGCGCTGGTGGTAAATATCAATGCACTTTCAGGAGATAGAGGGTCTGTTCCTGGCTTGATTCTATCCCATAGCAATTTGGCGCCAATACCCTCGCCTCCAATCCAATCTCGGACGAGGTCCTCCGGTAATGGGTCTTTTTTCACCCTTCCATCACTCAAGTTAACCGTCAGTATCGTACCTGCGTAGCCGTCCATTTTCCCCTTTCCTGTTTCTATATTTGACTCTGTAGTCCATCTTATGACCTCTTGGGCGCTATTACATCACATATTATAAATAAACCCGTATGCTCACCTCCTATTCTAAATTCTTTCTAGGCCTCTCACTTACCCCCCAGCATACAGCTCGTCTGCAACGTACTTCAGCCCCAAATCCTCGAGCTTTGTCCGTGTTGGCCACCCAGTTTTCAGGTCAAATCCGGCCTCGGTGTAGTACTCATCTATCATGGCATCAAAGTTCTCTACCTGTGCGCCATCCTGCGGTCCACCATTTACCGGCTCGGAGAGAAACCTTTGCGGTATGGTATCATCCTTCCTGCTAAAGCCTTCCCTCGCATTAAACGCCCTTGATAGATTGATGATCTTCTCACCGACCTTGAGACCTTCCTCAATGCTGACATCTCGTCCAGTCAGGTGTTTGTATCCTTCTACCACATCCGTTGCGGTAAATCTGCCAAACCACCACAGAATAAGACAGCCTCCCATGGTGTTCAAAATCCCCGGGACCATCTCCTTGTAGGGCTTCAGCCACCTGCCTACACCTTTCTCCGCCAATGGGTCGGGCTTTTCAGTAAGCCCGGTCACATCCGACTGAAGTATGCTGGCGTAGTTGATACCGTATGTCCAGCCTCTATTAACGCAACCACCCCGCTCCGTCGTAGCCGTGCTAAGCAGAAGCGCCTTGTCTGCCCTGAACTCCTCAGCCTCCAGTGGCGACCCCTTACAGTGCATAACGTATTTCTCTGTTCCTTTTCCCACTTTGTCCGCTGCTATTTTGGGTCCCTCAGCCAGCAAGTCCCCGAATCCCTCTCGGGCAAAAATAGCTTTTAGCAGCCTGATGCATGACTCACCATCACCAAACTTTACCTCCAAGCCTCCGCAATCTTCAGGGGTTAAGATACCCTGCTCCTGGCACTCAGCCAGCCACCCCGCCCATTCCGCGCTGCCGTTGATATCGACTCCGTATTCACTACAAAGGTGCCAAATCTCACAGAGCGCATCTAGGTCGTCAATCATCATGTTATAGCCCCACGCCCAGTCCGCCTCGATCTTCACATCGACCTTATGCCCTTTATAGGGGCCTTTCTTCGGTGACAGGACCTTTCCACTTCTGGGAGGGCAACCCCAGCAGTAGTAGTCTTCACCGGTGTAGAGTTTCTCCATCAGGTTCTCATGGTACAGACTCTCCCCTTTGTCCCAGTAGCCCTGCTGAAAGTGACGGCTGGGGATGCCCATAGTACCGGCATACATTGAGTTACCAAAATGAAGATGATACTGACTGAGAAGCGCGCCTGCCCCTTCTCTGCAGCTTCTGTAGACTCTGGTGGCAACCTGCTTCAGCTCCGCCGGGTCATAGGCAGGGATGCTGCCTCTGCCCCGCACGGCTATTGCTTTGAGGTTTTTTGATCCCGCTACCGCTCCATTACCCCCCTTGCCGAAGGCCCGATTGTAGCCGGACGTCATGCAGGCCAAACGGTTCAATTTTTCTCCCGCTGGGCCTATACGAATGATTTGAATATTGGTATCACCTATCTCATCTTGCAATAACGCATCCGTCTCCGATCCCAGTTTGCCCCAAAGATGGCTTGCGTCCCTTATCTCCACTTCATCGTTATCGATGAAGATGTACGCTGGTTTCTCGGCTTTTCCTTCAATAATTAGCACATCATAACCGGCAAAGCGGAGATACGGAGCAAAGCTACCACCCATGCCATTCTGGCCATACAACCCGGTAAGCGGCGATTTATAGTTGACCAGGGTCCGCGAACCTGGGGGGAACACTGTACCACTGAAGGCGCTGGTCGTAATTATCAATACATTTTCGGGAGATAGAGGATCCGTTCCTGGCTTGATTCTTTCCCATAGCAATTTGGCGCCAAAACCCTCGCCTCCAATCCAATCTCGAACGAGGTCCTCTGGTAGTGGTTCTTTTTTTACGCTTCCATCAGTCAAGTTAACCGTTAGTATGGTACCTGCATAGCCGTACATTCCTCTTCCTTTCTTGTTTAAATATCAAGCCTTCTTAGCCTATCTTATCTTGCATTAGTCGCCATTATAGCACACCTCGGGTCCCAAACAAGTGATTGAAGGATTAAAGCACAGGTGCAATACGAGACAATATCGGTGGCGGGAGCAGTGACACCGAAGACAGCATAAATACGAAAATATGGAGACCCAGCTTTTCGCTAGTATGGCTGAATTATTCAACCCAGTTTGCAAATAGCCAATCTATGTCGAAATGGCAAACGTAGGAGAACCGGACTTGTCATTGACGGTCGCTGAACCAGACGGTAGAATCTCGCTAACATGAGCGCATTTGGTAATCCCCAGTTCGTATGTTAGGCTGACAAATTAAATCCACCGCCTTGTAAGTTGAAAAAGAAAAGGTTGAATATAGAGCACATATAAGGAGGAGGAGTATGTCAATAGACCTGTTTGCACCCTACAGAATCGGCAAATTGGAACTGAGGAATCACTTTGTCAGGTCGGCAACGTGGGATGCCTCAGCAGACGATTCCGGGGCGGCCACCGATAATTCGGTAGTGGTATACCGACAGCTTGGACAGGGGGGAGTTGGCCTCATAGTAACTGGATATGCCTTTATCTCACCCCTTGGTCAGGCGATACATGGTCAGTATGGCGTCCATACCGATGATATGATCCCTGGTCTGCACCGGCTGGTGCAGGCAGCACACGAAGGAGGAGCGAAAATTGCGCTGCAGATAGTCCACGCCGGTATCAACTCTTACTATCTCCCTCCAAAGGGCATTGCTAACCTGGCTGTGTCCCAGATGCAGAACATGCGTACACCGCACCGTGAGATGACCGATGAGGAAGCGGAGTCGATTATCTCCGACTTCGCATCGGCTGCAATGAGGGCCAGAGAAGCCGGTTTTGACGCGGTCCAGCTTCACGGGGCACATGGCTACCTGATGAGTCAGTTCCTGTCGCCTTTATTCAACCTCCGTACCGATAAATGGGGAGGTAGCGCAGAGAACAGGAGAAGGTTTCACCTCGAAGTGACAAAAAGGGTGCGCCAAGCGATAGGGGCCGACTTTCCATTGATGGTCAAGCTCGGTGTGCAAGATGACACTGAGGGGGGCCTTTCCCTGGCTGAAGGTATGGAGACAGCTCGCCAGATGGTGGAGAATGGCATCGAGGCCATAGAGGTCAGCGGCGGTGTTGGCCAGTTTATGCGGACGACGAAAGAAGGCCACCCTGAGCGAGCATTCTTTCGAGAGAGAGCGGCTGCTGTTAAACAGGCGGTCAAGGTGCAGGTAATGGTAGTTGGAGGTATACGCAGCCTGGAGATGGCGCAAAGCATATTGGACAGTGGGGACGCCGACCTCATTTCGATGTGCCGTCCCCTCATCAGAGAGCCAGATTTGGTCGCCCGATGGCAGAGGGGCGAGAGGGGACCTGCCAAGTGCATATCCTGCAACAGGTGTTTTGGTATTCTGATGAGGAGTGAGCCGCTGGAGTGCGCTCAGGAGCGACGTCTGCGGGAAGAAGCCACCAGAACTTAATCCCCAATCTGATTTCTCGTGTCACTCGGGGCGCTCAGACTGGCTTCTTCAATATCCTGGTGAATATAAGACATCTTTAGAATTTAAAAGCTCGTGGCTTGAACGCATTATATGTGGGGCACTCAATCGGGTTTGGGTATTTACTCTGCGTTTCTTGACATTACTAAGTGGAGGCGTTGTTCTGCTCCAGCAGCAGTGTCTCAGCAAAGAAATCCACTTCGATTAGTCTGCCCTGGATAACCTTCTTCTCCCCTGAAAAGTTCACTATTTGCACACGATCACCGTCGAGCTGCATATAGGAGACTTCTTCCAGTATTGGCTCCCCACCTCCCCCAACGACATAAGCTGCTGCCAAGCACATATTTGAATACCCCCCTTTCGCTACTAACACTGATGTTACTCTGACGACGTCACTACCCGCTCGCTTCTGAGATAACCGAGTCCAACACGCCCCTGATTTCCTCTGCTGCTCTAACGGTACGGAGAGCCCTGCCTTCCAAACCGGAAACGAACAGCTCTGAATCATGGTGGATGCAACCTATGACGTGTATGGCCCTCTTGGCTAATGCATCTTCCAGTTTTGAAGCTATATCATCCGACGGAACCTTATTTAGAATTGCATAAACAGTTTTGATACCGGTGCCAGTAGCCAGACTGCTTATCCGCCCCGCCAGTTCCAGGGACTCGAAGGAAGGTTCGACCACTATTAGCACAGCATCCACGCTCTCTTCTACCCCTCGGCCGAAGTGCTCCACACCAGCCTCCATGTCGACGATGACCAGGCCGTTATCCCCCTCGTCGAGCCTCTTTAGGAATTCACGGCTCAGTACCCCGAAGGGGCAGGCGCAGCCCTCCAGAGCCTGAAGAATCTTTCCTACGGACACCAGTTTTAGATTGTCCCTTTCAACCATGTTCTCCGCAGGAATATCTTCGATTGCGATAGAATCTTGTGTCAATACCATTGCCTTTGGTGCAATATCACTGGAGGAAGGGTCTCTCAGTGTGCTGACTATTTTCTTTTTTCCGCCGACGATCTCCATCAGAGGTACCGGCGGCTGATTGAAGCCGAGAATCCGGAAAAGTCCCGCATTGGACTCGTCCGAGTCAACGACCAGTACCTTATAGCCTCTTGACCGAGCTTCCTCCGCCAG
Organism: uncultured Dehalococcoidales bacterium; assembly: GCA_964443325.1. Classification (GTDB taxonomy): domain Bacteria; phylum Chloroflexota; class Dehalococcoidia; order E44-bin15; family E44-bin15; genus DAOUVR01. The sequence goes on along the minus strand of CAYUCL010000005.1, from coordinate 49,555 downwards.
CAGAGTGACTATGGTACTTTTACCACTGCCGCCCTTGCCACAAACCGATACCTTCATTTTCCCTCCTGTATAAATAACCTAGACCTGGCTGTCGGTTGAGGACCAATGACAGCCCCGGTTCTCTACATTCTCACTATCTTAATCGCCTTCAACGGGCACGCACGTGCACAATCACCACAGCCCTGGCAGATAGCCGGGTCGGTCATAGGTATTTCGAAGGGGGCCTCCTGCTTGAGCAGCTTATGGGAGCAAGCAGCCACGGCGACGCACACGCCATTTTCGCATTGGTCAGGATGACACTCTGCGAAATTAATTAGAGCAATCTTGCCTGGCATTAACTCCCCTTCTGCGCCTCCTTTGCCTTCTCCAGATCGTCCTCGAGTTCCTCCAGCTCCTGCCACATCGATATCGGCACAGTGTGAGCCGGCCACCGAGCTTTCAAATCGGCTATCTTTGCTTCGATTTCCTTCACCTTGTCATCGCTCATTTCGTATCTCCACTATGGCCGCAGCAATTGCCCTCACTGCCCGTAGACGCTGATTACCCAGATTACTTGCTACTCTTGTCCGAGAAGGTCGTGGCAGCATCGCGAACCATATCCGTCACTCTGGGGACGCTTAGGGCGGTGGCTGTCTCGAAGGCAAGTCCTACCTCCAGGCTATGAGACATAGCAACGTTGACCGCCCGTTTGACCCCTTGGATAGCATAAGGGTTGAGGGCAGCTATTTCGTGGGCCAGGTTCCTGGCCGCCTCCATAAACTTATCCTTAGGGTGAACTTCGTCCACCAGGCCTATTCTCAGCGCCTCTTGGGCATCTATTCGCCGCCCCGTCATCAGGATTAGCTTGGCACGGCTGGGCCCTACCAACCGGGGCAACCTTTGGGTTCCTCCCACATCTGGGACGATTCCCAGCCGGCTCACCTCGAGGATGGCCAACTGAGCGTCTTCGGCGGCAATCCTGAAGTCGCAGGCTACAGCCAGTTGAAGTCCTGCTCCAAAGCAGTAGCCCTGAATGGCGGCTATCACCGGTACTGCCAGCTCCTCATATACAGTGAATGAATGTTTTAGGGTGGTAAGGACGTCAGGCCCTTGCCGTATGGGAATGTCAGGAAAGGCCTTCCCTACCGCCGCCGCTTTAAGATCAAGCCCAGAGGAAAAGGCACGGTCTCCAGCCCCGGTGATGATCACAACCCGCACCTTTGGCTCCTGCCTTATTGTGTTGGCTACATCCACAAGCCCCTGCCAAATATCGGCATTCATGGCGTTCAGCACCTCGGGGCGGTTCAGGGTGACGGTGGCTATGCTATCCTCTATCTCCATCCGTACTTTCTGTGTTTCGCTCATTCTCTCCTCCTTTATTCTTAGTTAAATAGCAGCCGTTGTTCTATAAGCTTAGCATTTCCAAATCTGCCAAGAATAGGGGCCGAAATCCATGTGGGCATCAGCAGTTTACTTGATATCACAAGCAGCGAGCAATCTAGGTCTTTTAAGCAAGAGTCCCTCTATCATTGATCTAGTGAATATAGCATCAGTTATCCCAATTCCGCCCAAACTTGATGGATATGGCCATCTCGATGCCCTTTTCCAGGGCGGTTTGATTGGCCTCAAGACCGCCTTTGGGCGAGCGCTTATTCACGGCGCGGACAAGGGATATGTGGGAGACTAGCTTTGTCAGTTCTACTATGAAGCCTAAAGCTACCATATTAGCACTGAGGCTGCTGCCTGTGACCTGCTGTGATATGTCGGCAAAGGGTATGGGTATTACCCTGTCACATTCAGCCAGGGCCCTTTTTATTTGGGAGTTGTCGAAAACGATAGAGCCGTGACTGCCTAACTGGTGGCGGTATTCGTCGAAAGCCGCCTCGCTGAAAATCACAAGCAGATCGGCGTCCAGCACTTTAGGATAGTCTATTTCCTCCTGGCTAATGACTACATCGGCTTGACTAGGCCCGCCTCGCTTCTGAGCGCCATATATGTGATTCATGATAGCATTCTTGCCATCTCGGACTGCCGCTTCGGCGAGTGTGATGCCAGCCAATGCTAGACCCTGCCCACCCTGCCCCACCAGCCTCACTTCCCAGCGTCGTTTCTTCAAGTTCGAGCTCCCCTCTTGCTTGCCGTAATCACCTTCCGGTAGCTTTCCACATAGCCGGGCAGATCGCGGTCCACGAGCACACCACGAACTATCTTTCCCGATGGAGCTTTGCCACGGGCAGACGTGGTGTTGTCGCGAAACCATTTCAGCATCTCTACGGCGTCGCCCGCTTGATTAAGCTGTCCGTATCCCACAGGGCACTGGGTCAGAACGTCAATTACTGAGAAGCCTTTCTTCTGTATGCCGCTGGCAATAAGCCTGTCAAGCTCGATGGCGTGATAGGTAGTGCTCCGCGCTACGAAGGCTGCCCCCGCCGCCTCAGCGATTTTGGCTATATCAAAGGTTTGCTCTATTTGGCCATAGGGAGCTGTTGTAGCCCTGTCCCCAATGGGAGTGGTCGGCGATAACTGACCTCCGGTCATGCCGTATATCCTGTTATTTACCACTATCGCTGTTAGCTCGATGTTGCGCCTGGCAGCGTGAATGAAATGATTCCCACCTATAGCGACAGCGTCCCCATCCCCCATGACCACAATCACCTCCATATCAGGCCTTGCCAGCTTCAGCCCGGTGGCGAAGGCTAAAGCCCGCCCGTGGGTGGTATGCATCGTGTTGAAGTCGACGTACACCGGCATACGGCCAGTGCAGCCAATTCCTGAAATCATTGCCACCTTATCCTTGGACAAATTGAGCGCCCGAACCGCTCTGATAATGGCTCCGAGAACCGTGCCAATGCCGCAACCAGCGCACCAAACGCTAGGAAATTTCTTCTGCTGTCTCAAGTATTCGTGCTCGGGGATGGTGTATTCCATCATGCCTCCAGCGCCGCCATTATTTGGGCCGGGGTAACCATCTGGCCGTCGGCGCGATTTACCCCCACGACCTCTGTCTTTCCCTGGGACGCCCTCTCTACCTCGCGTAGAATCTGACCACGGTTCATCTCTGGCACTACTATCCTCTTTGCAAAGAGGGCAATACGCTCAATCGCCGCATCGTGGAAAGGCCAGAGCGTGACCAGCCTGAGAAGTCCCACTGCCTTGTTTGCTGCACGTGCCTGCCTCATTGCGTGGCGAGCCGACCTTGCCGTCGAGCCATAGGCGACGATGACCATCTCAGCATCCGCCATTTCCTCCTCTTCTATGCGCGCTATTTGCTGCACATTCCCGTCTATCTTGAGGAACAGCCTCTCCTGCCAGGCATCAATTTCATCCGGGCGCGAGGTGGGGAAACCGGACTTGTCATGAAATAGGCCGGTTATATGGTAGCGGTAGCCATGGCCGAATGAGATTAGGGGGGGCACATCGCCCTCTGCATTGTCATAAGGGAAGTACCATTCGGGAGGGACTTCGGGGTGCAGACGGTCTATCACCTTGACCTGGGGAAGGGGCATTTCAACCGTTTCCGACATCCGGGCGATCACTTCGTCAGTCAGCAGGATCACTGGCGTGCGATATAGCTCTGAAAGATTGAAGGCATGGATAGTAAGTTCATAAGATTCCCGTACCGAGCTAGGGCAGAGGACGATAATGGGGTGGTCTCCATGAGTACCCCAGCGAGCCTGCATAACATCGCCCTGGGCTGGGCCACCAGGCATGCCCGTGCTGGGGCCGGCGCGCTGCACGTCGATTATTACGCATGGGATTTCCACGGCAGCGGCGTATCCTATGCTTTCCTGCATCAGAGAAAACCCGGGGCCGCTGGTGGCTGTAGCCGCTTTGATCCCTCCCACTGAGGCTCCAATGACAGCAGATAGGCTCGCTATCTCGTCCTCCATCTGGATAAACACCCCATCCCTCTTCGGTAGAGCCCTGGAGAGGAAGGTAGCAATCTCATTCGCTGGAGTTATCGGATAGCTAGCGAAGAAGCCAATGCCGCCCGCCAGAGCACCCTCAGCTATGGCGAGATTGCCCTGCATTAGCCTTGCCTTTTCCCGTCTGCGAGCTGTGGTGGTTGAATTACCCATCTCAGTTGACATTCGGTTTCTTTTTTATCGCTTGAGGTCTAGACACGCGGTGCCGTCCGGGGACGGTAATAGCAAAATCGGGGCACAAAACTTCACAAAGGCCACAGGAATTGCATCGCTCTGGTGCTACGAGTCGGGGGTAATTATTCTCGTCCATGGCCAACGCCTGTTTTGGACAGAACGCGACGCAGATATTACAACGTTTGCACCAATCGTGATAGAAGATGACCTTGTCAGCCTCTTCTTCCCCTAGGACGGAACGGAGTTTTTGCCCGCCCCTTTTTGTATTTGCCGCTGCCATTTCACCTCAACGCTTAGAACGCTTCGCTAGGTATATTAACACATTGCTATTCTGTCACGAAAGGGGTATAAAATTCGTTTTTATGGTGATCTTCGCCTCAATTCAAACACCACTGGATTCCCTGGATCGGGACAGGCAACGGTAGTCTTGTCTGGGTTATCTTCCCAGGGGAATGAGCCACCGAACTGCAACACCTCGGCGAAAGGAAACAAAGTATGGAAGGCCCACGAACACAAGTCAGATGGAGTTTTCTGTCCAAGGACGAATTCATCGCCGACCCTATGCCCGGCAGAACAAGTCCCCTTTTGGGATATTACCCTGGCTGTCACATCAGGTATCTCTTCCATACAACGACCTCTCCTTCGAATTTCTTCTACATCGGTGGCATCATTATAACATGTATGTGAGGCCGGGCGGCCAGCGCCATCACCTGGACTACTCCTTCTGGCAAGCAGTCGGTCGACGTATTGCGTAAATAGAAACGGTTACCGAAAAGGCATCGCTGCATCATAAATATGGGTTAACGAACTGCCGTGATTTCTGGCCTTGATTTGATGCTAAGAGCATTCTGACAGAGCCCACAGGCGATCCAGGTTCTCGTTGACTTGCCTGAGTAGTGAAACAGGATTGAGACCATGGTAGATTGCTGCCAACTCCGGTTGCTTAGCATTGGTAAGTACACCAGCCTCAAGTAGCCATTGGTACGGCGTTTGTGCCGTGTCGTAGACCTTATGTACCTTAGCCCCACACCTCGTCTTGGTTACCAGCTTCATAACCAGCTGAAAGAAATTGACGTAGAGGCGGAGGAGACCATACAAGCGATTCAATTCGTCCAAGGCCTTTCGGGAGCTGTAACGGTCGTAGCCCACAAGACGCCGTACCACCGGGATTGCTTCGCTTCGCCTCTGGCTCCTCTCGCAATGACAACCGTGGCGGGATGTAGCGCGACCCTTTAGGGTCGCTTTTCATGGCGAGGCTAAAGCCTCGCGCTACATAGCTAAAATGGGCAGCTCAGGTGGTACATATTGCAGTCAGTTGGCTACAGGTGGTAGACTAACGAAGCACTCAAAAACCTAAGGCTATGGGGGAAACAGCCTTACAAAATATTCACAGAGCCATGGTTGATAGTGCAATAGTTAGTCAAAAATAGAGAGGATTAGGACAATGAATGTGATGGAAGCCATAAAGAGCCGCCGCAGCATCCGGAAATACAAACACGACCCTGTAAGCGAAGAGACTCTTGAGATTGTTCTTGACGCTGCCCGCTGGGCACCGTCGTGGGAAAACAAACAGTGCTGGAGGTTCGTGGTAGTGAGAGAACCCGAGACCAGGGCCAGGATATCGGAGGCACTGAGACATGGAAATCCTTCCATCGATGCCGTGCGCAATGCGCCAGCAGTGATTGTGGCCTGCGCCCAACTTGGCAGGTCTGGTTTCATGAAGGGAGAGGCTATGACCAGCAAGGGCGATTGGTTCATGTTCGATGTGGCACTGGCCATGCAGAATCTCGCGCTGGCAGCCCACGAGTTGGGATTGGGTACAGTTAATGTCGGTTGGTTCGATGAACAGAAGGTTGAGGAAATCCTGCAAATTCCCGAAGGGGTTGTTGTAGTGGAATTGACACCGTTGGGCTATCCCGATGAAGAGGCAATAGCGCCAAGACGGAAGGAGCTTGGCGATATTGTTTTCCGGGAGAGATACGGCCAGCCCTAGCTAGCGACGGGCGAGCCTACATGCGCAACTGATATCCACTACCATATTATTAAGGTAAGGAGGATGCATCATGTCGTACGTACTATATGAGAGGAAGAACCATGTCGCTTACATCACCCTCAACCGCCCCGAGCGTCTAAATGCCTTGAGCAGAGAACTGATGCAGCAATTGAGGGACGCAGAAAACAGATTTGCTCAAGATGACGATGCCTGGGTGGCCATCTTTACTGGAGCGGGAGAGAGGGCCTTCTGCGCTGGCCTGGACCTGAAGGAGGCTGCCGAACAGGGCCGTGAGGCACCGGTGATATTGCCAGGAAAGGCATCCATCTCCGTCGAAACCGACAAACCGACCATCGCTGCAGTAAACGGCATCTGTTATGGAGGCGGGTTTGAGCTGGTGCAGCGATGCGACGTCCGCATCTGTTCTGAGAACGCCACCTTCGCCATGGCCGAGGTAAAGGCTGGCCGCGTGCCGGTTACAGGCCTATTCACACTGCCCCGCCTCGTTGGCCAGAGCAACTCCTTGTGGCTCATCCTCAGTGGTGAGCCGATAGATGCCCAAGAGGCCTACCGCATCGGTCTGGTGACTAAAATAGTGCCTCTGGCTGAACTGATGCCCACAGCCGTCGCCATGGCTGATATCATATGCAGCAATGCACCGCTTGGCGTACGAGCGGCTAAAAGGATTGTTAGTCTAGGTAGTGAGGTTCCCATGGATTATGCCCGACGACTTGCAGCATCGCTGATAGACTCAGTGTGGGGCTCAGAGGATGCCAAGGAAGCGGCAGCCGCCTTCACTGAAAAGAGAAAGCCAGTGTGGAAAATGCGCTAGCTGGCGACTGCGTAGACCTTATTATACTCATTTTAACAATTGTCTGATTTTAATGGTTGGCCGTTTTACAACTTTGGTTCTGCGCCTACGTACCACCCTTTGGAACAGAGTACCTAATACACATCGGTTGAGACGGCCGAGCGTAATCAAGCGGGATGCGTGGTTGGCATATAGCGCAATACTAATGCAAGGGGGTAAGCAACATGTCATATGTAATCTACGAAAAGAAGGGCCACATCGCCTATTTCACCCTTAACCGCCCCGAGCGTCTAAACGCCCTCGGCAGTGAGGTCTCTCAGCAGTTGCAGGAGGCGGAATTCGACTTCGCTCAAGATGACGACCTATGGGTAGCCATCTATACCGGCGCGGGTGACCGCGCCTTCTCTGCCGGGTTCGATTTGAAAGAAGGGGCCGAGAGCGGTCGTGGGGGCCAGAAGCGGCAGCCAGGAAAGGCACCAGGCCCCGTCGAGCTGGTCAAACCGACCATCGCCGCCGTGAACGGCATAGCGTATGGTGGCGGCTTTGAGCTAGCCCAGCGGTGCGACATCCGCATCTGCTCTGAGAACGCTATGTTCGCTATGCCTGAGGTGAAACGAGGCCTAATGCCTATTCCAGGCCTATTTGCCTTGCCTCGCCTAATCGGGCAGAGCAGTGCAATGTTTTTGCTTTTAACCGGCGAGGCGATAGATGCTGAAGAGGCTTACAGGCTCGGTGTGGTGGCCAAGGTAGTGCCTCTTGATGAGCTTATGCCTATGGCCACCAGCATCGCTGAGATCATCTGCGAGAATGGCCCGCTGGCAGTGAGGACTATCAAGCAAATAGTGAAGCTGGGAGCCGAGGTGCCTCTGGAATACGGGCGGCGTTTTGCCGCATCCATGATTGACTCGGTCTGGGGGTCGGAGGATGCACGGGAAGGGATGGACGCCTTTGTCCAGAAGAGGAAGCCGGTCTGGAAAATGCGCTAGCCGTTCACAAGGTAACCCTGACGCACTGAACGCTATGAGGGATGAGGATGCTTTCCTCCAAAATATATTCATCCCAGCGCCGCTGGTCGGTGAAAAATATGAATTACCCTGTCGAAATCGTTGACTACGATCCACAATGGCCAGTCGTGTATGGAGAGGAAAAGGGTCGAATTCTTGATGTTATCGGACGCAGAATCGTAGCAATTGAGCACGTCGGAAGCACTGCAATACCTGGATTGGCAGCCAAGCCAATCATTGACATCATGGTCGCTGTCCGTCGCCTTGCCGATGCAGAGGAGTGCATTGAGCCACTGCAAAGCATTGGCTATGAGTACGTGCCTGAGTTTGAGGCAGAACTGCCAGAAAGGCGCTTTTTCCGCAAGGGTCCTCCGGAGGCACGCACACATCACATACACATGATTGAGTTGACCAGCGAGTTCTGGGAGCGGCATTTGCTGTTTCGCGACTATCTGCGCTCTCATCCCGATGTAGCTCAGCAATACTACAAGTTGAAGAAGGAGTTGGCCGACAGGTATGGTTCAGACCGTGAAGCCTATGCCGATGCCAAGACGCCGTTCATTGAATCGGTGCTAGCTATGGCCCACGTCGACGAATCAATCCACTGATAACGGCTTCATCTAACCAACAACCTAGCATCCGCAGGAAGGTCAAGCCATAATCAGACAACGGAACTCCAGATACAACTTTCAGGACAGGCCCCACTGCTGGTCTGTCCTGGCTGCTTGGCTAAGTGACGAACTCAGGTATTTCGAGGCCCAATATCAGGGATTCCGTGATTGTGCGCTAACCCATCACAGTGTATTATAGGAACATAACATATCTATGAATGCAAACTGGGTGCTATGACATATACCGGCCTGTCATTAAAGAAAAAGAAGATAGGGCTGGCTCTGGGTGGTGGCGCTGCCCGTGGGCTGGCACATATTGGCGTTCTGAAGGTTCTTGAGAGAATGGGTATTGTGCCCCAGATGATCGCTGGCACAAGCATAGGTTCGATTTTCGGGGCTATCTACGCCAAGGAGCTAGATGCTGACCGGCTGGAGCAGTACGCTACGGAGTGGAGCCGGTGGAAGATGGCCCAGTTGCTTGACCCTGCCCTCCCCCGTGTCGGACTTATCAAGGGCAAAAAAGTAGAAGCTATTCTGGATTCCTATCTGGGTGAGGAGAATTTTTCTGATTTGAAGGTCCCTTTCGCCTGCGTTGCCGTCGATATCGATACAGGTGAGGAAGTGGTTATAAAGGATGGCCTGGTGGCGAGTGCAGTGAGGGCGAGCATATCAATCCCGGGGATATTCCTGCCGGTTGAGTGGGATGGCAGGATATTGGTAGACGGGGGCCTGGTGAATCCTGTTCCGGTAAGTACCGTAAGGGACATGGGGGCGGAGTTCATCATCGCGGTGAATGTATTGCCACATCCTGAGGGCAGGATTTCAAAGCAAGGCAGCGGGGACTTGAGCAGAGGACTCAACATATTTGCCATTCTCATGCAGATGGTAGACATATCGGCAAATCTCATCGCCAGGGCCTCTCTTGAGGGGGCTGACCTTGTGATCGAACCCGACGTAGCGCACGTTGGTCCCACAGATTTCCATCTAGCCAGCGAGCTCATACCTCGGGGCGAGGAAGCCGCTGAAAGAGCACTCTCAACGGTCGAGCTCTAACGAAGGGTTACCCCACCTTTGCACAACACTTGCCTCATCCACATAAATCACCTTTGTTTAACGAAGAGGCAGCTTTTTGTCATCATTCTAAGGACTTGCAAGCCACCGCACTAAGTCGTTAGGTCTTGGATGACCCTAATACTTTACAAACGTCGCCACAGAACCATCTGCTAAGGCTAAGCTGAGTACAGCGTATTAATGCCATATACTACTTGTTGCTTCAGTCGATCTTCTGTCCGCCGGCGCCAAGGTTATAGATCGCATCAACCTTCATCTTCACCGCTGCCTTGGGTGGAGCGGGTATGTTCAACATCTCCCCTATCTTCTTGGCACTCTCGTAGAGGTCTCCCTCAGTTATGAACTCCGCCTTGCCAACAAAGCGGTAGCCCTGAATGGTGCTCTTGTCAGCTACAGCGATGGCTATTTTGGGATTCTTCTGCAGGTTTTCCCAGGTGCGACCGCCAGATAATTCAAAGAACACGATGTGCTCATCATCCAGTACCTGGGTGGTGCCTTTTGTCACAAGGTTGGGCGTGCCATCAGCACTGACAGTGGCAATGAATGCCGCCTGATTAGCTATCATCGTCTTCATTTCCTCGGTTATCTTCGCCATTTCCTCCCTCCATTCTTTTAATTTGGCGCAGACAATATAGCGCCGTCGCTTCCCCTTGTCAATGGGATTGCTCCGAGAGCATTGTCGGATGCACCCCATTTGCGGTATCCTTGGAGAGACATGATTGTTTCCAGGCCATTGGGAAGCCTGATACTCAAGGCTGGAGTAACGGAAGGCGGATCTGGCTTCATTAGTGAAAGGCGCTCAATGGCGGCTTGCAAGGCAAAGTTTACCAACGGAGGTTAAAGTGAACGGACAATATGGATACACAGGAAAGATTCTAAAGGTAGATTTATCTTCAGCCCGCATTTCTAGCATTCCTACAATGGACTATGCCGATAGATTCATTGGGGGTATGGGTATTGCTAGCAAAATCTATTGGGACGAATCCTCACCTGATATCAAAGCTTTCGACCCCAAGAGCCCCCTCATATTCGTTACTGGACCCACAGCAGGGTTTACCGGAGTGGCTGGCTCCATCTGGCAAGTTCATGGGAAATCGCCGCTCACCATTCCAGAACAGTTCTCCTGCGGCAGTCTGGGGGGAACGTGGGGAGCACAGCTCAAGTTCGCTGGTTACGATGCCATAATAATTCAAGGCAAATCAGAGAGGCCTGTTTATCTTGCCATAGAGGATGACACTGTCCAAATTAGGGATGCCTCGGCTCTGTGGGGCAAGGGCGCAGTTGAGACGCGAGAGCTGCTTAAGGGAGAACTTGGAAGGTCTGTAAGGGTAGCGACTATTGGCCCTGCTGGCGAGAATATGGTTGTCTTTGCCAATGTCATCGCCGAAAATGATTCCAGTGCTTCAGGCGGCTTTGGAGCAGTTATGGGCTCCAAGAATCTAAAGGCTATCGTAGTAAGGGGGCGTGGAAGGCCAGCGGCGGCTAATCCGGAAAAGCTTCGAGCACTTGGCAGGCGCCTGCGCAAGCTGAAGGAAGGGGCAGCACAGGGCGATTTCGGATTCATACCCGGCCCCAACATGAAGAAGGAAGTCTGCTACGGTTGCATAAACGGCTGCATCAGGGCCGTTATGGTGGCAGACAGCGGCGAGAAAGGGAAATATATGTGCCAGTCCGGGATTTTCTATCAATACCGGGCTCAGAGATATTATGGAGAATGGAACGAGGTCCCTTTCTATGCCAACAGGATGTGTGATGAGTATGGGCTTGATACACGGGTTACCGAGGCGATGCTTGCCTGGCTAACCAGGTGCCACAAAGCAGGCATTCTTACAGATAAGAATACGGGCCTACCGTTGTCGAAATTCGGAAGCCTTGAGTTTATAGAGGCTCTTGTGAAAAAGATCTCGCTCAGGGAAGGCTTTGGAGATATCCTTGCGCGGGGAACGATACGTGCGGCTGATGCGGTAGGAAGTGAAGCGAAGGCGCTGATTACCGATTACATCTTCCACAGCACCGGGCAGGCGGCTGAGGGTGACCCGAGGCGGGATATTATGATGGGACTCCTCTATGCGATGCAGCCAAGGCAGCACGCGGTCATCAGTGAGATATCCGGGCTTGTGGGGAAGTGGGCGGAGTGGGCCAAGGGGAAAGAAGGCGCTTACGTTTCTCCCCCCGTGCTCCAGGCCATTAGCAAGAGGTTCTTCGGGAGCGAGAACGCAATAGACTTCTCTACCCTTGAGGGGAAAGGCCGTGCGGTAAAAGCGGTACAGGACCGTTGGTCGGCAAGGGAAAGCATCATCCTTTGCGCCTTTGCCTGGCCCATTGCGGACGTTGTGCATTCGGAAGACCATATAGGTGACCCTACTTTGGAAAGCCAGGTCTTCTCCGCAGTGACGGGAAGGGAAGTTGACGAAAAGGAGCTTGATAGGATGGGTGAGGTAGTCTTCAACCTTCGCAGGGCTGTTTTCGCCAGGGAAGGACGCAAGGGAAGGGAAAGCGAAGTCATCCCGGAGATTTTCTATCAAAGACCGCTTAAGGATAGAATCAATCCCGAAGACCCGTGCCTGGTACCTGGAAAGGATGGAGAGGCCATATCCAGGAAGGGAGCTGTGGTGGACAGGGAAGCATTTGAAAAGATAAAAGACGAATATTATCAGGCCAGGCAGTGGGATGTTGCCAGCGGCCTTCAGACAAAGAGTAAGCTTGAGGCCCTCGGTCTTAAGGATATTGTAAAGGACTTAGAGCAAAGGGGGCTTGTGGTGTAGCAGAAACGGTGAATATATCGACCTGATACGTTATTAGATACTTTCCTTATGAAGTCGATACTCTGCATTCTTTTTAACGCACCATAGCCCGGTTCTGTTGTATACACGCTGTATAGCTGGCTTGACTGCGTTCGCTTATCTCAAGGCCTTCAGCGCGTTTTTCATCCGTTCGAGCGCTTCCTCCAGCGTGGAGCGCGGGCAGCCAAAGTTCAGTCGCACGAACCCCTCGCCACCCCGACCAAAGGGCGGACCGTCGTTCAGAGCGACCTTCGCCTTCTCCAGAAAGAATTCGTGAGGATTGCCCGGTATGCCTGCCTGGCGGCAGTCGAGCCAGGCAAGGTAGGTTGCCTCCGGCTTGCCCATATTGATGCCCGGAAGATGCGTGTTCACGTATTGGAGGAGGAAATCGCGGTTGGCCTCCAGGTAGTGCATGACCTGATCCAGCCACGGCTGACCGTCGCGGTAGGCGGCTATGGCGGCGGTATAGCCCATGACGTTCGGTTTGGGAACGATATCCGCCCGGGCTGACTCAAACTTCTGTCGAAGTTCCTGATTTTGGATGATGGCCAGACCACAGCGAAGGCCGGGAAGGTTGTATGTTTTGCTCGGCGCCGTAAGGGTGATGGTGCGGTCGGCGATATTGGGGTTCAGCGAAGCGATGGGCAGGTGTCGGTGCCCGCGAAACACCTGATCGCAATAAATCTCATCGGAACAGATGACGACGTTGTGGCGGAGACAGATTTCGGCCATGCGCTCCAGTTCCTCGCGGCGGAACACGCGTCCCACTGGATTGTGCGGATTGCACAGTATAAAGATGCGGGTTCGCTCTGTGATAGCTTCCTCGAAGGCATCGAAATCGATCTCGTAGTGCCCGTCTGGCTGCCGCGTGAGCTCCATATCGTTTAGAGTAACGCCGGTGTTTTCTGGGATGCGAAGGATGGGGTAATAGATTGGGGTTTGCACCAACATCCCATCGCCGGGGGAGGTCACGGTGCGGCAGGCCAGGTTGAAGCCACTTACAACTCCCGGTAGAAAGACAATTGCCTCAGGGCAGATATGCCAATCGTAAAGACGCTGGAGACGCTCTACAATCAGAGGCCGGAATTCCGGCGGTTCTATACCGTAGCCAAACACCCCATGCTCCGCACGCTCGTGCAGGGCGCGGATGACCGGCTCAGGCGATGCGAAATCCATATCCCCCACCCATAAGGGCAACACGTCCTCCCCGTAGTGATGCCACTTGACACTGTCGGAGGAGTATCTGTCTATGTATCGATCAAAATCGTAAGCCATTGTGCGGTTCTCCATTATTCTAGTTATTGAGATGACCCTGTCGATGGGGCCGGGGTAGCCTGCGTCAATTGGGAAGCCATGAGCCTGCCGAGCTTTCGGGCCTCCTCAATGGCGGATGCATTGGTCTTCATCTCGCCCAGTCGGTTAGCCAACCCAATTACAGTGCTGATGCGGTCATTCTCAATGTAGAAGGCGAGAAAACGTCTCATCGCGCGGTCGGTTTGCCCCATGCCCTCGCCACCGGCAACGATGATCAAGCCTGCTACCTTTGCCTCTATCCCGATGTCGTGCTTGTAAAGAAAGTAGTTGCGGTCGACGAAGGCCTTCATCTGGGCGGTCATGTTGTAGTAATAGACCGGCGTTGCCAGGATGACGCCGTCCGCCTGGCGGAATTTCTCCAGAATCCATGGGGCATCATCCTTCTGGAGACACTCTGTTTGAGTTGCACAGTTATCGTGCCCCTGACATGGATTCACCACGTATGGGGTAAGGTCGATCTTCTCCGTCTCTACGCCCAGCTTGTCCGCCTCGGCTAACGCCTGATCAACAAGGTAGTTGGTGTTGCCCCTTGGCCTTGGGCTGCCCACAATCGCTACTATCTTCATTACGTTTCCTCTCCTTTATTAAATCCACCTGCTCATAATGGTCACTGTGAGGAGTATCTACACCAGTCTCGTTTCCACGATATGATAATCGCAAAATGCTCTTATTGGCAACTATGGGGAGCTTGTAGATGGCACGCCCTGAGGGATTCGAACCTCGCCGCTAGGCGGAAGAGCGATGTTGTTTTCCGCTTCTATAGCGGGACTCCGCCCATCCTGCTGATAACGTGGGCCACGCTGTGGTCTAGCTGCTGCCTGAGAGCGGAACGCACCTGCTGTCTCAAGGAAGACAGCGTCTCCTTGGGGAGGTCATCAGTCAGGGCATCAAGGCCGTTTATGGTGTGTACCAGGGCTCCCTTCAGGTTGTAGTTCTCCTCGCTGACATCTGGCGGCCCCATCTCTACCTTTCTTAGCTCACCCTCAAGCGTCTCTATCAAATCACTCCTGACCGCATTCTGAGATAAGGCCTTTTCCTCACGCAGCACCTCCAGCACCTGCCCAAGGGCCTCCCCCATTCCCTCATTCTCCTCGCTTAATTCCTGGGAATTCTCTTCTACGTTCGTTGCCAGGATATGTAATATGATGGCTATCCACATCGCATTCTCGAATTCGAAAGCCCCGGTCAAATTGGGAATTATCACCTTTTCTATGGTTTCAGCACATCTTTCAAGAATCAACGTGGTAATTGGAGTTTCCATAATACCTCCTCTGAGTTGTACCTTTTATTCAGAATCCCAGCATCCGGGCCGGTGCGTCCTGCAGCAGGGGCAGCAGCATGTTCCAGATGCCTAGCTGGCGCACATCTGGGTCTTTAGATTCGAGGGCAGCCTTGGTACCGGCAATTCCTATAGCTGTCAGCTTAACAAATGCCAGTATCTTCCAGAAGAAAAGGCTTTCCTCGTTCACCTTTACCCCGCTCATTTCCTCGTAGCTACGGATGAAATCAGCCTCAGGCCACCATAAGCTCTCCCTGAGGACTCTCATGAACATGCTGTGCCAGCCGAGGTCGCTGATAGGGTCGCCGATATCAACCATTTCCCAGTCCAGGACGGCTACAATTCGGCCGTTGCGGGCAAGGAAATTCCGCGAGTGGTAGTCGCCGTGACACAGTGTAGTGCGCTCGGCTGGGGGTATATTCCTTTTCAGCCAGCAAATCAGTTCGGCCAGCACCGGCTGTGGGCTGTACTGAGTGTCTGCCACCACCCACTCCCACCTGGCGATCTCCTTTTCGGCATAGTGGCGCTCGTTCGCTGGCGCATCCAAAGTAGAGAGGCTAAGAGCCTCCCTGTCGAGCGCATGTAGCGTCGCCAGTATTGAGACATAGTCCTTCGTTAGCTGCTCCCGGTGCTCCAGCGCTTGCGAGAAGGTGCTGGTCAACGTTGTACCCTCTATTTTGTCCATGACGAAGAAGGGACGGCCCAGGGCATTACTGTCCATCTCTAACCAGTGGACCTTGGGCACGGGAACGCCGCTTCCGTGAACGCTTTTAAGCACCTCGTACTGGGGTCTAACGTCATAGGGTGGTACAGGGCCGTACTCTGGCTCCATGCGGATAACCAGGCTTTCGGAAGCCATGTCCCCACGCTCTTTCCAGGATGCGGTGAAAAGGTAGGTCTCATAGGAAACCCCCACCGGCATCCTCTCTATCTCCACTACCGACAGCTCTTCCCGCTGCGGAAACCTGGCCTTAAGGTAGGCTTCCAGCCTTTGTTTCATATCTTGAGTTTCTTCCATTTGGCGCCTCCATGTTCATTCTGGTCAGATACCTACCAGCCAGGCTTGTACTGCCAGGCTTCGGTCCTGCTGAAGGAAGCCTCGATCAAACCAAGCCCTGACTCTCCATCCAGTTGGAACTCGGCGTCCCGCTGATGCATACCGAAGAGGGGAGAGTCAAGGGCCACTGGCTGGGAGACATCCCATCGTTCGCCCTCGACATGGTAGGGGCCCCTGTCCACGCCATGACGGTCGTCATAGCCACCTCCATTCATGTAGCAGGCTGGAGATATTGGCCTGGCAACGATGTTCCTCTGCTTACCGTTAGCGTCTGTTAGCAGCATCTCCATTTTGGTGTATGCCTTGAACCCAGGGACAAACTCGATTCGATGCTGCGTCTCGGTGATGGGAATAACATCTCCATCATCGTTTAGAATTCCCCCCATGCACCCACGAATAGCGCCATCCAGCAGCTCAACATAAAGAAGGCTCAGGGAACAGGTGGAGAATTGCGCTTGAATCCACAGGTAAATCTCTAGTGCGGCGAAGCTGCCCGGGCGTCTAATTCCCCAGCTACGGTCCCTGGCGCCCAAAAAGCCATCGACATTGAACTGCTGGCCTTCAAACATGATGCTGCCGGTGTACCGCCCCGGCTGGTTATAGTGGACCTGAGCACCTGCTTCGGAGTCATCGCCGCCTATTTTGGGGAATAAGTAGGGGGCTACCCTCCCATTAAATTCTATAGAGCAGCCTATGTCATAGTCGTTTTCACCTAAATATATACCCCACCGCTTGAGCGGCTCCAGCACCTTGAAGGAAAGCGGGCCGACCTCGGTGTTGGCGCGGTCAGCCTGCAGATGTCGCGACAGCCTGATGTTACGCTGGACATCATTATGCCGCACACAGACAAAGCCGTCCGTGACATTGACATTGGGATACGTGCCCAGTCCTGCCATCAGGTGCAACGTGCCATCGGCATTGTGACAGCCAAAGAAAAACCGGTCCATCCAGTGGGGGTCTTTGCCTACCACGGTATCGATGGTATCCGGAATCTGGTGAATCAGGTAATCGTCCCACTCTGTAATCGCCATTTCCCCCTCCTTGGTGCCTCATTTCATATGGATAGCGGCATACTATCGCTACGCGCCAAGCATGTCAATCGGCCTTACTGGTAATAGACCCGTGGAGGAAATTCGTTATTGGAGACGATTACCATCAGCTAGCAGCTTGAAGCGCGCCCGGAGGGATTCGAACCCACGACCCTCGGTTCCGAAGACCGATGCTCTTGTCCGCTGAGCTACGGGCGCGTTTTATATCAGGTGCATGGTAGAGGGGAGAACTCTAGTTGCATTTAGAAGAAGGGTGAGCGGAGGGATTTGAACCCTCGATCTCCAGGGCCACAACCTGGCGCCTTAACCACTAGGCCACGCCCACCGTGTCTACCACATTTTAGCACAATTGCCCTGCCTCTGCCATTGTTCCATCATTTTTGGCATGTCCAGTTTTGATTCCTATTTCAAGTTTTGGGATTCGACAGAGGCTTCTCTTCCATATTCTCGAAATTAAATGATGTATAAAAAAACTAGCCCAATGAATTGGGCAACTGCATCTCTAAACTCCACCGTTCATTGTAGTTGCCTGATTTATCAGGCATATACCTAAACAGGGTAGCCTACCCCGATTATATTGGGATACTCTAGGCTTGGTTGGAGCAGATGCTCCAACCTACCCAGATATTTTATTACCCGCTCCATTGACGGTCGAAGACTCGTCTCTGGCGAGGAGAGGGGGGATAAATATATAACTGGGGGATACCCCCAGACCCCCACCCGCCCTTCCTGTCATTCTGAGCGCAGGGAAGAATCTCGGTGGGGTGGGAGACCCTTCTGCAGGCACCGTGAAACTAACAGGGCGGGTTTCAAACCCGCCCCTACTCAGGATGATATATGCCCACCCGCACAGTAAATCGCGCCCAATCCTTCAAAGAAGGATGGGCAACTACATCTCTAAACAACTCCACCGTTCATTGTAGTTGCCTGATTTATCAGGCACAATCGCATAATAAACTGGGCAATTACATTTTGGGGTAGTCTCTACTCAAATAGAGGGGTTCTGGGGTGAGGTTATTGGCTGGCATTACGAGATATCTCCTCGCGCAAGAGAGGAAGCAGCTTCTCATAGGTTGCATCGAGGATTTCGGGGATGACTCTGGTTTCGGCGAGCACAGACATGAAATTTGCGTCACCCTGCCACCTGGGCACGATGTGGATATGAACATGGTCGGGGACGCCTGCCCCGGCAACCTTTCCTATGTTCATGCCGATATTAAAACCTGCTGGCGACAAGGATCTTCTTAGTGCGGCTACACTCGCCTGGCTAAGGACGCTCATCTCACGGAGCGAATCATCATCCAGTAGCTCAATGCTGTCAACATGCTGGTACGGAGCAATCATCAGGTGGCCATTGGTATAGGGGAAAAGGTTAAGCAGGACGAAGCAGGTGGGGCCGCGGTGGAGGATATAGTTTTCCTTGTCTTTCTCTACAGGGTCTTGCTTCTTGGTGCAAAACAGGCACTCTGCGGGCTGTTCACCTGTTATATACTCCCTGCGCCAGGGTGTCCATAAGCGCTTCATTAGCTGTCCTCCCATATATGTTTCTCATTCAACAAGTGTAGCGGGTGTGGCCGTTTATATGATTGGTGAAATACCCTTGCCCATTATACCTGCTTCGCATCGTCCGTGTCATTTCGACTCACCCACCCGCAATGCTTGTAGTTGCCTGATTTATCAGGCGCTTAGTAAAACAGGGTAGCCTACCCGGTACTTTATCCCCCTCTCCCTTGACGGTCGAAGACTCGACTCTGGCGAGGAGAGGGCAGGGGTGAGGGTGAAATTTCCCCCTCCCTCTTACTCCCTCCCGCTGGGGGAGGGAGGATTTCTTCTTTCACTTTGCCGTGTTGACCTGCTTATCCACCCTGAGATGTAGTTCTGGGGGACACGCCCGGACCCCGCCAGAATAAGCCCAATCTGGCCCCCCCTAGAAATCTACTGCTATGAGAAATGTGATGGAATGCAGCTTTAAGAATTGTGCAACACACCAGGTTATGGTAGCATGATGTTGCGCGGAAAGGCAGACATACCTGTTGTTTGCGTTGTCCCGCTATTGTTGAAGAGCACTGTGATGCCCCAAGCTCAGGCAGAGCACTTATAAATATAGTCCTGGATTGTATTTGGGAGCGGATGGGTCCCGGTGGGCTCCGCGGACTTCAAATCCGTTGCTAGGCACCCTGCGGTGTCTATGGTAGGTTCGACTCCTATGCGCTCCCGCCATCATTTATCTCAACACCCGCTCATCGCCGATGCGGCGCGTTATTTTTTGTCTGTCCAGGTATTCCATCAGTGCCAACGCATATTTTCGACTGGTATGAAACAGGTCGCGGACCTCGGCCACCGTTACCTTGCCCTGGGACGTTAGATGGGCGACTATCTCTTCCACCATCTTATCGTAGGTAGAGGCGAGGAAGAGCACGTCATCGCTTACCTTCATCACTTTGCGCTGCTCTATCAGCAGATTGACCAGGTCTGGCTCGGGTAGCGGATCGAGGGTTGGTAAATAGGGATTATGTGCCAATCTGTCCAGGAAGGCATCGACCGCTGCCTGCTGTTCGGGGGTAGGCTGAGGCTTGTGGTCGGGCAGGTGCACTGTAGGCCCAGCCTCAACCAGGCTGCCCTCCAGAACGAGTTGTTCCAGGGCGTAGGGAAAGAATTTGGCGGGAGCCTTCAGTTTGCCTCTCAGCTCCTCTTTGGGAGGGCCGTGGCGAAGAGGGAATTGCTGGTGGTACCTGTGGACAGCTTGTGTTGCTTCCTTTGCCAGCTTTTCCCAGCCCTGGGCCGAAAAAAGTAGTTTCATGTCTCCCAATACCACGACCTTCTTCTGGGCAGCCAGTGATATTATCGACTCCTGCGCTTCCGCTCGTGGCAGGTTGGAAAGAGCGAGCAACTTTTCCAGCTCGAGAGGCTCTTCTTCCTTTACAATCGTCAGCACTACCTGTTCAGCGGTGCCCCTCTCCCTGGTTGCTAATCCTTCAATGATATCGGGGCGAAAGCGGCGGTGACGCTTTGCCCTGAGGCCAACGATAAGCCCACCGCCAAGGGTCTCTTGCGGGGAGCGGATGATGAATCGGTCGTTCTTCACCGCAGCGATGGGCTGAGCAAGCAGAAATTGGGCCCAGGTTGTCTCCCCAGGCTCAATCTTATCCCTCTCCAGCAGACGTACCTTGCCCAGCGTCTCGGCGGCTCCGTGGTGAAAGGTTACGGTAGCATTATGGGGCAGAGGACGAGGTGCGGAGGAAAGCAGGCGTAGGTTAACGTCGAACGCCTTGCTGGGAATCAGCCAGCCGGGGGTGGTCACCACATCGCCACGCTTCAGTTGACTGGTGGCAATGCCAGCCAGATTGGCCGCTACGCGGTTGCCGGGGTAGGCTATATCGATCTTATGCTTGTGTGATTGCAGCCCACGTATGCGTGCCTTAATGGTGGGGGGAACTATTTCCACCTCTTGCCCCTGCGACAAAGATCCATCGACCAGCGTTCCGGTAACCACTGTGCCAAAGCCAGCCATGGTAAATACACGGTCTATGGGAAGCCTTGGCCTGCCGACGTCTTTTTTGAGGGTGGTGGAATCTAAAACTTGATCAATGGTGGAGACCAGTTCGGGCAAGCCCTCGCCGGTTAATGCGGAGACAGAAACAATCGGGGCTTGAGCCAGGGTAGTGCCTGCCAGTACCTCACTCACCTCCAGTGTCACCAACTCCAGCAACTCCTCATCTACCAGGTCCTTCTTAGTGATTATTGCAATGCCGTTGTCTACCTGAAGCAAGTCGAGGATGGCCAGGTGCTCCCTGGTCTGGGGCATAACCCCTTCATCAGCGGCGACAACAAGCAGGGCGACATCGATGCCTCCGACGCCGGCAAGCATGTTATTGATAAAATGCTCGTGGCCAGGCACGTCGACAATGCCGACCTCTCGACCGCTGGGCAGCTTTAGCCAGGCAAAGCCGAGGTCGATAGTGAGGCCACGCTCCTTTTCCTCCTGCAATCTGTCTGGGTCAATCCCGGTCAGGGCCTCAACCAGGACCGACTTTCCATGGTCTACGTGACCCGCTGTACCTAAGACGATGGACATACTTCACTCCCGGATGACAATCTTTCCTTGGGGTTCCGCCAGAATCTCTCCAATGATTGATGCCTCATTTACCCCATGCCGGTGCAGGTTTTGTAGTAGCTCCTCTCCCTTGTCGCTGGGAACGGAGATCAATAACCCACCCGAGGTTTGGGCGTCGAAGAGGATGTTTAACATTTCATCAGATATCTCACTGGCCGTTTCTATCATGTCAGTGCGAAATTCCCTGTTTCTGTACGTTCCCGCCGGAACCAACCCTATCTGAGCGAACTCCTTTGCCTCAGGGAAGAAAGGGATAGAAGAGATACGAATCTCCATGCCTAAGGGGCTGTCCTCGACCATCCCCGAGGCGTGACCGAGGAGCCCAAAGCCGGTTATATCGGTGCAGGCGTGGCACCCGGCTTCCAGCATTAGCTCCGAGGCCGTCTTGTTCAGTGTGGCCATAACCCAAGCGACGCGATCTACGGTCTTTTTCTCCGCCACCCCACCCTTAAGGGCGGTGCTCACCAATCCTGTGCCCAGAGGTTTAGTCAACAGCAGCTTGTCTCCTACCTTGGCTCCCCCCTTGGTGATTATCTTCGATGGATGAACAACGCCGGTGACTGAAAGCCCATATTTCAATTCGTCATCCTCAACACTGTGTCCCCCCATCAGCGTGACCCCGGCCTCCTGCATTTTGTCCCATCCACCGCGCAGGATGTCACCGAGCACCGAGATATCCTGGCTCTTGATGGGAAAGCAGACGACATTCATCGCGGTGAGGGGCCTGCCTCCCATAGCATAGACATCGCTGAGGGCGTTGGCGGCGGCGATTTGGCCAAAGGTGTAGGGGTCATCGACAATAGGCGTGATGAAATCGATGGTCTGGATGATCGCCAGTTCATCGCTCAGCTTATATACCCCGGCATCATCAGCCCTATCCAGGCCAACAAGCAGGTTGGGGTCGTCGATCACCGGCAACCCACACAAAGCCTTGTCTAGGTCCGACGGACCTATTTTGGAAGCTCAGCCAGAGCCACGAACGGTCTCAGTGAGCCTTTTCCTCACCTTATCGTCCACTGCATCCTCCCTTTAAAGTAAAGTAAGGAACTCGAATAGTTACTAAGTCAATCATAGCACCTCGCCTGGAACCACACAACGTTTTTCGTATGGTAGGGACCTGGTTCCATCGCTCTCCGCTATTATCGACCCTTAGTTAGTGTTAGATAAAAGTCATCCCCCTTTCTATCCTCAGAAATAGTGCACCCTTTGCTCTTCGCCAAGCGCAACACGTTGTCCCGGGAAGTGGCGTCATCAATAATGACTACAATTTCCCCGTTCTCTATGCTCTCCAGGGCCTTTTTGGTTTTTATAACCGGCATCGGGCAGGACAGTCCGCGAGCATCGACCTCATTCATCGTTTTCTCCTTCGATGCAGCAGGCACCGCTCCACTGACAAAGGTATTCCTTAAACACGGCGGGGAATTGATTTATGATCTGGCCGACCTTCATAACTGGAGTAGCACGGGCCAAACTTCCTGCCGTGCGATTTGCCTTAGCTGCGATTATGGCTGCTTGGTGTGGCTCCAGGCCAGCATAGACAAAAGCGGAAATCAATCCGGTAATAGCGTCGCCAGTCCCTCCAATGGCTTCCAATGCGGGTACATCGGGCTTAGCAACCGTTTCCAGAATCTCCCCGTCACGTACCACGTAATCTACCGCTCCTTTGACCAGAAGCAACCTGGCTACGCTGTTGTTCTGGTAGGCAGCGGCAACCAGGTTTGGGGTCTGTGTCATGTCGGTATCGAATAGATGTCTAGTTATGTATGCCGGGTGGATGGCGTCGGGGTCGGCTAGAAAAGCCATTTCAGTAGGGTCAGGGGTGAAGATATCGAAGCGCGAAGCTAACCCAGCCGCCTTTGCAGAGTACATCGAGGCGGCATCGGCTACTATGATCGGCCTGTTGGCACATTGTTCGACGGCTTCGCAGAGCCTCCTCGTCAGCTCCATATCGGGCAGCCAGTAGTGCAGGGTAAGTACCTGTGGTACAAGGGTTTTCACGTTCTGGATGAGGTGCTCGTAGATTGCCCTGCTACCCTTGCCTTCGCCGATGTCACCAGCGACAATGGCTTGAGGCTGGCCGAGCTTTAGATATTCGGTCACAGCAAATGCCGCCCGGATCATAGCGCCGGTGCCCTGCCTACAGGGTAGCCGACAGCCATTGATAATCACAGATTCCCCCTCAGCCCTCACCTCTCCCACCGTTAGCGGCAGGTCCTTATCGGGTAATGTTCCAGCAAGGAGCATCATGACTGTGCACCTCCCTTCCAGATAAGCAGGCACTCTTCGAGGGCACGGTGCAGCATCAAAGCACAGAGGGTAAAGCCGATCTCCTTGGGGTCTGGTGCTGCGGAGAGCTTTTTATCGATCAACTCGGCGTGGAGATAGGGGATGTCGGGACAGCCACCGCCGGAGGTGTTTACAATGACGCCACTTTCCTTATCGAAGGTGACCTTCATATTGCCTGCCTTGACCATAACCCAGTCGCCGAAATCGGTTGTCTTGACAATCTCCAAGAGTTGTGAATTCTTCGCTCCCAGCGGAACAATGTCCACGTGTAAAACGTCTTTTCCCTTGAAAGTCCGCTCGATGCCTGTTTGTTCCACCAGGTTTATCTCCAGGGCTAAATCGCAACCCCTTCGCAGAGCCAGTGGCGGTGCAACCAGATTGACGGTGTAGCCTGCTTCTTTGAGAACCTGCTCCGCCTTCAGAGCTTCGTGAACATCGTTGAATATAACCAGCCCGGCACCTGTGGACAGCGACTTTTTCTTCCGTTTTAGTAAGCTCATACATACCTCCCCTCGCTATCAAGCCTTCTGGCGTGTGAAGAAGCCAGCGAGTATTCCCCTCTCTCCCATGAGCAAGCCAAGGCCTATGCATATTACCAGCCCTAAAACCACTGCCCATGGCCCCAGGCTGGTCGGCCCTGCGCCAGAGCTTGCCAGGGTGAAATTGTGGGCCACAGCAGCGCCGGCAAGCAGGCCGAGAACGGTTACTGCGGCATCGGTGTCTCCCTCGCCGCTGAGGATCGACTGGCGCAGCGGGCAACCACCGAGCTGTGTTGCCCCTATGCCCACCAACGTCATCCCGAGGAAGTTCCAGAGGTGGTTGCTATGCGCAGCGGGCTGAACCTCGAAGCCAATAGAGAAATACCCGCCACCAAAGCCATAGGTAAGGATCAGGTTTACCAACAGCGCTGCGGTGAAAAGGCCAACTATTGCCTTAAACAGGTAGGTGTCTCTGACAAGGAATAGATCGCGCCAGCCCCCGACAAAGCACATCCTGGTTCGCTGAGCAAGCACGCCCACCAGGAGTCCTACGGCAAGAGAGAATATCAGCGCTGCGTGCATGGAGCCTGGGCCAGAAGTGCTGTAGGTTATGAAACTAGGCGTAATGATAGCTAGAATCAGAAGGCCCAGCATTATCATTGGCATTATCCAACCGGCTGCCGTTGGCAGCTTCGACGAGCGCCCCAGAGTAAACCCTCTCTTGAGGAGGAGAACACCGATGAAGGCACCAAACGCTATGCCGGCAAGGCCGAGGATGGCATTGAGGTCGCCACCGGCGAGCCTGAGCAGCGCTCGGACGGGACAACCCATGAACATCAGTATCCCGATCATTACGAACGCGCCCAATAAAAATCGGACTATCGGTGCGGAGCCACCCCTAGCCCGAAACTCGCCGAAGGCGTAGGCAGCACCAAAGCTGCCCAAAACAAATCCTAGTATCTCAGGGCGCAGATACTGTACTGGCGCGGCGCTGTGTAGGTTCAGCGCTCCCGAAATGTCTCTCAGGAAGCATCCTACGCATATTCCCATATTGGGTGGGTTTCCCCACTTTACCAGCAATGCTGCCAGGGTACCGATAACCAGTGCGGAGGCAAAGATCAATGTACCAGGCGTGAACAGACGTGAAGCACGCGACAAAAGGCCCTCCTTTCATAATTGCTGTTAACATGTCAAAGAGCCACGCTCTTCGCAACTCCACAGCTCATGTCCGTTGCTTCATCATCGATCCCACCCCCTCTCCATATTAATTTTCTATACTTAATTCAAGTATAGACTACAAGCATAAACGCTGTCAAATCTTGTTAATATCTACGAATTACTACAATAAAAACTCGTTTGACAGGTTTTGGGGGGTGTGCTAGATTGCGTTCGGGATGGATGAAAAATTACGTAGTCTCCCAAGCGTGGATAGGTTGCTATCCAATGGGCGCATTCAGCGTCTTGAGGAGGCCTATTCCCGCCCCTTTGTGCTGCGGGTAATACGGCAACACCTTGATGAGGTACGTCTTCACATCGCTCGGGGCGAACCTGCACCCACGTTTGACCAGATGGCAGAGTCGGTCTGCGCCCTTGCCCATTCCATAATAGAGCCCAGCCTGCGCCGCGTGATCAATGCTACTGGCGTCATTCTCCATACCAACCTGGGCAGGGCACCATTAAGCGAAGAGTCGACGGCGGCTATGGAGGAGTGTGCCAGGGGCTACACCAATCTGGAGATCAACTTGGATAGCGGGAAGCGGGGCTCCCGCCAGGTTCACATTGAATCGCTGCTGTGTCAACTGACCGGAGCTGAGGCTGCACTAGTAGTAAACAACAACGCTTCGGCAGTGCTCCTGTCGCTCAGCGCCCTGGCTAAACGTAAAGAGGTGATTGTCTCCCGAGGGCAGGCGGTGGAGATCGGTGGCGGTTTTCGTATTCCCGATGTGATGCGCCAGAGCGGGGCCAAACTGGTAGAGGTGGGCACCACTAACTGCACCTATCTATCGGACTATGAAGAGGCAGTCACTCCCCGCACCGCGGCTCTCCTCCGAGTCCACTCCAGCAACTTCGTGGTGATGGGCTTTACTCAGGCAGTTGCGCTTGAAGATTTGATTCAACTAGGGGACCGCTATGACCTTCCAGTGCTTGATGACCTGGGCAGCGGCTGCCTCCTGGATACAACCAGATTCGGATTGGGCCTTGAGCCTATGCTTCAGCAGAGCATTGCGGCTGGAGTAGGACTGGCCATGTCCTCCGCGGACAAACTTCTGGGCGCACCTCAAGCGGGTATAATCGTGGGCCAACGTAGCCTTATGGATAGGCTGCGGAGGCATCCATTGGCCCGTGCGGCGCGCATCGACAAGATAAGATTGGCCGGGCTGGCGACGACGCTTCGCCACTATCTAAAGGGTGAGGCAGAAAGCAAGATCCCGGTGTGGCGGATGATTTCTGAATCCCTGGAGGAAATAGAGGAGCGTGCCGAAAGATGGAGCCGATTGTTGGGTGATGCAGCGTCGGTTGTAGAAGGGGAATCGATGGTAGGAGGTGGTAGCCTACCTGGGGGCACCTTACCAACCCGCCTGGTGGCTATCAAAGGCAGAGGCAAAGTCAGCCAATTGGCGAACCAACTGCGCAGAGGGTCACCTATGGTCATCGGGCGGATTGAGAAAGACCTCCTGCTCCTCGACCCTCGTACCATACTACCTGAAGAGGAAGAGGCCCTGCTGAGTCGCCTGCGTAACCTGAAATTATCCTGAATCCTTAGATGTATCCGGAATATGCCAATGTCTCCGTTGCTCCAACTTACTTATTCAACTTGAGGTTCTCTCTGCACGGGTCCAATAGCTCTTTTGTAGTAGGAATTACGTTTACAAACCTCCATGCAGAGCCTGCAATTGTTACACCTTTGGGTGTTTCGCTCGATGGTGCCATCTCTCCCAATGGCAATAGCGCCAACAGGACATGCATCAAGACAGTAGGCAAAACTGCACCGGCGGCAGTATCTCCTCTTCCATAGCCACCAGTATAACTCGAAGTAAATGTGGTAAAGCAGCACTACGATAGCAGAGAAGAAAAGGATATCGTGAATGAACAAGGATATATAGAACACGTCGGATGATACCATCTCTTTCAGGAACCACTGTATCGTCCCCGTCAGTGCAAAAAGGAGGTAACCCGCCGATATCAGTAGCTTGTGTCTCCTTCTCCAGGTGTTGAGGACATATGGTGCCACGGAGGCACTTTTATTCCAGACTGCGGCTTCACGCAGCCACTGCCGAGCGGCCTTGCGGTTGAGCAGGGCATATATTACAGGGGCACCTACCAGGATCACCGCACCAATGCGGTGAACAAGGCGGGTCCAGCTACCGGAAGCCAATCCAGAGAAGGTTGGTGTGTATATAATCAAGCCGGTAATTAACATGGTGAGGAACGCCCCGGCTACTACCCAGTGAAATATGCGCCTGCTGCTTTTCCGACTTGTTTCACCGATGTTCTTGTTGGTCATAACCTACATCTCTTTTATTGACGCGATTAATGATATATCAGGAGATAGAGTCTGTATGCGACTTTTGTTACATTTTAAAAGCGAGGGTGGAAAAGGGAGGGATTGATACGGAAAATGATGCTAGTACACCTTCGCCTCGCCTAGCGAACAAAGGTAAGAGGTTATAGCGCTTTGCCTATAGCTGGTTGACTTGTGGGCGCCGATATTGTAGGTCGGTGGCAAAATGATCGACCCCACCTTTAGTAGGTTTATACTGGTGCCTCAATCGTTACCGTGGTGCCCTTGCCGGGCTCAGATTCCACCTTGGCGCTACCGCCAAGCAAGCGGGCTCGTTCTTGCATCCCCGCCAGACCAAGCTTACCATTCCTTGCTAGATCGCCTGCTGAACCTGGAAGCTCAAAACCTTTACCATTGTCTGAGACGGTCAGCTTGGTCTTTCTGTCATCGAATTCCACTAGGATCTGTGCCTTGGTTGCCTCAGAATGACGCCAGACATTACTCAATGCCTCCTGGGCGATACGGAACAGCAGTAGCTCTACGTCAGCGGAGAGTCGGCGTCCAGCGCCATGCACGCTGATGTCTATAGCTATCCCTGAGTTTGTGCTCATGTTGGAGGCCAGCCATTCCAGCGCTGGCAGCAGGCCCAGGCGATCCAGTGTGGGGGGCCGAAGGTCCTGGCTCAAGCGCCGCACACCCTCCATTATATTATTGGTCTGCTGCCGCAGGTTCTCCAAGAGCTCTCTTTTGTCCTCAGACAGCCCTTTGGTCATAGAAGCGAGATCGTCTAGCTGCCGGGAGAGGACAACGAGGGCCTGGCTGGTGTCATCATGAAGCTCGCGAGCAATGCGCTTTCTTTCCTCTTCCTGAGCCCTTGTAACCTGCCCCAGGTAGAATTGCAGGTTCTCCTTCATTCGTTTTTCTTCGGTCATGTCCCTGGCGATATGCTGAAAGCCTATAAGTTGGCCTTCCCTGAACACGGGACTGGTGGACAACTGAATAAACGCTTCAGCCTTGTCCTTCCTAATCAGCGTCGCTTCTGAGAGGTTGCCTATTGCTTCGCCTTTGAGCATTGGGTCTTCGATATCCTTGACGCTGTCTAGACAGCCTTCTGCTATCAACTGGCTCGCCTTTATGCTTCCTAACTCCTCCGGGGCATATCCTGTAAGCCTGACAAAGGACTCATTGGCTGCAACGATGTTTCCCTGCAAGTCATGAAGCCAGATAGCATCATAGGCGGTCTCAAATAGCTCTCGGTACCTTTCCTCAGACGCCCGCAGTTGCTCGGCCACTTCCCGCTCCTGTTCATAGAAGCGCGCATTCTCAATAGCAACGCCAACCTGATTGCCGATGGCGGTGACCAACTCTAATTCTTCTGGACGAACGTGGCGCTGGCTGCGTGCGGCGACACAAAGGGTGCCCATAACCTTTCCTTTGGATTTCAGGGGCACGATGAGCTGAGATCGTATCCAATCCGCAGCCAATGTCATTCCAACAGAGGTGGTCTCCTTAGAGACATCCTCTATATAGAGCGATTGCCCCGTCTCTACCACTCTGCTGTTGAAGTCTTCCCCCAGTTTGAACTTGCCTGACTCTCGTACAAACTCCGCTGACACACCTAGGTGAGCGGCAAGAGCGAGCTCGCCAGCTTTTTCATCCAGGAGAAATACCATTGCAGCATCAACACTCATGACATCTATGACGCTGTCAATGCTGCTCTTCAAGACCTGACTCAATTCTAGAGACTGGGAGATGACTCTTGAGGTCTGGTTGAGGGCCGCAAGCTGGGTGCGGCGCTCCCGCTCCCTGCGCAGCGATTGGAAGGCAATGACCAGCACGTTGCCAACAATGAAAACGGCCGCCGTCTCGAAAATGGCATCCGTAGGGGATGGCGAGATGAATATAGCACGGGGGA
Organism: uncultured Dehalococcoidales bacterium; assembly: GCA_964443325.1. Lineage (GTDB taxonomy): Bacteria > Chloroflexota > Dehalococcoidia > E44-bin15 > E44-bin15 > DAOUVR01. Next base: position 20,208 of record CAYUCL010000005.1, on the reverse strand, counting down.
GCATACAGGCGAGAGCAGCAAGCGAAATGAGCAGGGCACCCCTTCTCCCGAAAAGGAAACCAGCCCAGACTATAGGTGCTAGATAGAGGATTCTCTCGATAGCGTGTCGCTCCAGGCCGAGGGTGGCCGTCAGTTGGGTGAAAAAGGCTGGCTGCTCTAGGACCTCCCCATAGTGGACAAGAGTAATAAGCACCAGTATGGCGACGATAAGCCAGAAACCCGACCTACGAACAACTATTTTCAGCCAGCTTGTCGAAAGTCGCCCTAACACTTCAACACCCCATACACTCCGGCGCAGCAAGCTTCACGGTATATCGTCGAGAGTGACCCAGCCCTCTTTCAGAGCGCGTATGACGGCCTCAGTTCGGGAACTGACCTGTAGCTTGTTGAAGATATGCCCCAGATGGCCCTGAATCGTGCGCATACTGAGACAGAGCTCCTCAGCAATATCCTGGTTGCTCAGACCTCTGGCTGCTAACTTGAGCACCTCCATCTCCCGTTGGCTGAGCACATCCAATGTCTCCTCTTTAGTGGGCTTGCCAGAGCTGGGCACAAAACGGTTTAGGACTTTACGAGCAATCGCGGGGTGAAGCACCGACTCTCCGGCGTGTACCGCTCGCACGGCATCGATGAGTTCACGGCCGCGAACGCTTTTTAGCAGATAGCCAGCAGCCCCTGCTTCCAGCAGGCTGAAGATAAACTGGTCATCGTCATAGGCGGTAAGGATCAGCACGGTTGTGTCAGGGCAAAGCGCCTTGATTTGCCTGGTGGCTTCGATACCATCGATGTTGGGCATAGCGATGTCGATTATGGCAACATCGGGTTTGAGATTGGTAGCCAGCCTTATAGCCTCCTCCCCATCGCCGGCCTCAGCCACCACCTCTAATTTCTGGTCCTGCTCCAGAATCCGGCGAGTGCCCTCCCGCACTACTGCATGGTCATCAGCAATTAGAATTTTGATCTTGGCCAAATCGCTTCTCCTTTGTCGCTGCCATTATACCATACTTATTCCTGGCTGGACTCGAGCACAAGTGCTAACTCGACTAAGTAGATTCGCTCAAGTATTTGCTGTTCCAGCTAGGCATAAATGCTTACCGGTGCTTGGGTTAAGTAGGTGTTTTGGCAAGCACAAACAGGCATCATGGCGGAAGCCGGTTTAGCTATGAGCGTGGTAGCATTATATCGGAGGTAAGAGGGATGACAATCATGGAAGAAAAATCTCTTCGATTTAATCCAACTCTTACTCAATCCGGCCAAATGGTAGCCCTGGGGCTTTTAAGCCAAGGCAGGGCATAGAGAGGGGGTGTCAGTGATGCAGTGGGAATTCATAGTTGCGTTGGTGGTGGCGGTACCCATCATCCTCGTCCCGGTGGCCTTCTTGTGGTACCTGAATATTGGCGGCATCTACGCAGCCGTTCAGGGGGCGCGAAAGAGAAGGGCTGCCCGCGAGGAGGATATCAGAGCGGTGGCTGAGGAGCATCCTGCCGACGAGGAACTCGTTGGTACTAGGCGATAACACAATCCACCTAGCAGAAGCAGGTGGCAACCGTAGAAAGGAGCTATTGAAATGGAATGGCCGGTAATACTGGCGCTGGTAATTGCGATACCTCTCATTCTTTTCCCAGTGGCCTTCTTGTGGTACCTGAACATGGGCGGCATCTACGCAGCCATCCAGAAGGCACGAGAGAAGAAGGCTGTCCATCGGCATGAAGCGGGAGAGGTCAGACATGTAGCTGTTGTTGGCAGGAGAGTCAAATCGGGCATCTTGAGCAGACCAGTGCGGATCGTCGCTGGTGTTGCCACGCCGGTCGTCATTTATGGCGTACTAATATGGCTGGCTCTTGCTGGACTTGGGTGGGTGGCTGCTCTTGTCGTGGGGTTGGCTATACCCATTGTACTCGTTCCAGTGGCGTTCCTGTGGTACCTGAACGTTAGTGGCCTGTATCGGGTCATGCGCGTTACGCGGCAAAGGCAAAAGAGGCGGGCAGAGGTACGGGCTGAGGCGGTAAAAGAGGCGGAGGAGATTGTTCGCGGCAGGACAATGGTGGGCATGGCTGCTGGGAAGGAGGAAGGGGAATTGGCAGAACATCAGCTCACAACCTTCCTTGATGAAGCTGAGACGAAGGGAGGGACTTTGTGAAATGTTTGAGTGTGAATCAAGTAAGGGGGGTAATGGGTAATTGCCCCCTTTTATTTTGTTTGATTAAACTAAATGGGTAGAAATATAATGGAGTTAAGATATTATGTTATAAAGGTGGGTATGCGATGGAGACAAAAGTGCAACGCAGTAACACTTTTGTAGAAGAAATCTGTGCCATACCTGGCGGCGAGCGCATCCGTGATTGTATTCAGTGTGGTACCTGCTCCGCATCTTGTCCCAACGCTGGCAGGATGGACCATACCCCCCGGATGCTCATTGCCATGGCACGGGCTGGCATGCGGGAGGAGGTCTTGTCCAGTAACGCCATGTGGTTTTGCGCCTCGTGCTATCTCTGCACAGTGCGTTGCCCTAGGGATGTCAAGCCGACTGAGCTGATGCATGCCCTGGAATGTCTGGCTGTCAGCCGGCGCCTGAGCAGTGAGCGGACACGTACGCCCACCATGTACAGAAGCTTTAGCGACTTTGTATATAGCATTGGAAGCGTCCCCGAGGTGGGGTTCATGATGTGGTTCTATCTCCTTAGCAATCCATTGCGTGCCCTCAGGATGGCACCTCTGGCGCTCACTTTACTCAAGCATGGGCGCATGTCTGTCAAAGCAAGAAGATTGAAGCCGGAAGCAGAGCGCCAGCTTAGAGCCATTCTGGACAAGGCTGAAGTACTGGGAGGGATGTCGTGAGATACTACACTTATTTCCCTGGCTGCTCGGTATCACACGGTGGGGCCAAGGCATATGGCTCGTCTGCACTGGCCGTCTCCAAGGCTTTGGATGTGGAACTCGTCGAGCTTGAGGATTGGAACTGCTGCGGTTCTACACCTTATACCTCCGTTGACGAACTGGCTTCCCTTTGCACCTCAGCTCGCAACCTGGCGCTGGCTGAGAAAAGGGGGCTTGATCTGGTAACACCCTGCAGCGCCTGCCATGTCATCTTGAGCAGGACTAATTCATACCTTAAGGAGTACCCTGAACTTAGGGCCAAGGTAGATGATGCCCTGGCAGTCGGTGATCTTGAGTATCATGGCACTGTTAGGGTACGGCACCTACTTGATATATTTGTGAATGACATTGGCAATGACGAAATCGCATCCAGGGTTAAAAGAGATCTTAGTGGTCTAAAAGTAGCCGCTTACTATGGCTGCCAGATGGTGCGGCCCGGACCAAGCTTCGATCACCCAGAATCCCCTCAATCTCTAGATCGCCTGATTGAGAGCCTGGGGGCGGAAGCTACGCCATTTCCACTCAAGGCTCGCTGCTGTGGGGGGTCACTGATTATATCCGAGGAGGATGTCGCTTTAGGGCTGATAAACAAACTGCTCGATTCCGCTGTCGCTGGCGGCGCAGAGTGTATTATCACTGTCTGCCCACTGTGCCAAACGAACTTGGATGTATACCAGGGGCGAGTCAACAAGAAGTTCAAGACCCATTATAATATCCCAGTCCTTTTCTTTACCCAACTGATGGGTCTGGCCATGGGAATGGGAATTAAGGAGCTTGGTATAGAGAAAGGGATAGTCTCGGCCGAGAAAATGCTGGCCAGATACATTGAGAGATGACAAGGGGGATAGAATGGAACGAAGAATAGGCGTCTATGTCTGTCATTGCGGAGCTAACATTGCTAGCGTGGTAGATGTTGAGCAGGTGGCTGAGTTTGCCAGGGGTTTGGAAGGTGTCGTGGTGGCCAAGGAATACAAGTTTGTCTGCTCAGACCCCGGGCAGGATCTTATCAAGAATGACATCAAGGAACAGAACCTAGATCGTATAGTAATAGCTTCTTGCTCGCCACGGCTCCATGAACTGACCTTCAGGCACACCATGGCTAGTGCGGGCTTGAACCCATATATGATGGAGATGACCAACATCCGAGAGCAGGTAGCGTGGGTGACTGAAGATCGTGAGTTTGCAACTCTGAAAGCCAAGGCGTTGGTTAACGCTGCGGTGAAAAAGGTCTCCTATTACCAACCGTTGGAGACCAAAGAAGTACCCGTCAACCCTAACACCTTGGTCGTAGGTGCCGGCATTGCCGGCATCCAGGCAGCCCTTGAGATAGCCAACTCTGGTAACCTCGTGTACTTGGTAGAGAGGGAGCCATCTATCGGGGGCCATATGGCCCAGCTTGACAAGACCTTCCCAACACTCGATTGCTCAGCCTGAATACTCACACCGAAGATGGCCTCGGTGAGGTCACACGAGAGCATAGAGTTGATGACATATAGTGAGGTTGTGGAGGTTTCAGGCTACGTGGGCAATTTCAAGGCTAAAATCAGGAAAAAGCCGCGTTACGTGGACGAGGATAAGTGCACCGGTTGTGGCGTCTGCCAGGAGAAGTGTCCCTATAAGGCAGACAGTGAGTTCGATGTTGGGCTCGGCTCTAGGAAAGCTATATTCACGCCTTTTCCGCAGGCAGTGCCTAACGTCCCAGTCATAGACCCGGATCACTGTGCTTACTTCTTAAGGAACAAATGTCGTGCTTGCGAGAAATTCTGTGAAGCTGGTGCCATCGACTTTGAGCAAACAGAGAAGTTTGTGGAGGTGGATGTCGGGTCCATCATAATTACCACCGGTTTCGACTCCTTTGATCCGTCACCAATAGTCCAGTATGGTTATGGGATTTACGACAACGTCTATACAGGTCTCCAGTTCGAAAGAATGAGTAACGCCTCAGGCCCTACTGGAGGTAAGCTACAGCTCAGAGATGGCTCGCAGCCAAAAAGCGTGGCCATTTTACACTGCGTCGGTAGCAGAGATATAAACTACCATGAGTATTGCTCCCGCGTATGTTGTATGTATTCGTTGAAGTTTTCCCACATTATAAGGGAGAAGATCCCTGATGCCGAAATCTATCAGTTTTACATTGACCTTCGCTGTTTCGGTAAGGGCTACGAGGAATTTTACAATCGGATTCAGAGAGAGGGAGTCAACTTCATCAGGGGACGCGCCGCTGAGGTCACTGATTTAGCGGAAACGTTAGAGGAAGAGGGAAAGCTCATTGTGCTATGCGAAGATACTCTCATCGGCCGTCAGCGGCGCATCCCCGTTGATATGGTAGTTTTGAGTAGTGCTTTGGAGCCGCGTGCCGATGTTATGGAAACGGCCAGAATGTTTTCGCTGAGCAGGACAGCCGATGGCTTCTTCCTGGAGAGGCATCCCAAGATGGATCCGGTGGCTACCATGACCGATGGCATCTTCATTGCCGGTTGCTGCCAGGGACCCAAGGACATCCCTGACACAGTGGCTCAGGCCTCAGCGGCAGCGGCGCGGGTGCTGTCCATGATCAGCAAGGGCGAGGTCGAGATCGAGGCTGCCACATCGGTTGTTGATGAGGAACTCTGTTCTGGCTGTAAAATATGCATAGAGCTTTGCCCCTACACTGCAATCTCCTTTGATGAGGAGAAAAAGATTGCTTCTATTAACGAGGCTCTGTGCAAGGGTTGCGGCACTTGCGCTGCTGCTTGTCCTAGCGGCGCCATAACGAGTAAACATTTCACCACGCAGCAAATGATGGCACAGATTGAAGGTGTGCTGGTATGAGCTTTGAACCAAAGATAGTCGGCTTCTTCTGTAACTGGTGCTCTTACGCTGCCGCTGACCTAGCTGGCACCTCACGGAAGAAGTATGCCCCAAATGTGCGGGTGATAAGAATAATGTGCAGTGGCAGGGTAGACGAAAGGCTAATCTCGAAGGCATTCACTATGGGAGCCGATGGTGTGCTGGTTTGCGGCTGTTTACCGGGAGATTGCCATTACGTAAAGGGCAACCTGAGTGCTAGAAGAAGAATTACTGGACTTAGGCCTTTCTTTGATGCGATAGGCATCGGGGGGGATCGACTCAGGCTAGAATGGATCTCCGCTTCTGATGGGCCGAAGGTAGCGGAGACGGTAAACAGCTTTACCGAAAGGATAAAACAGCTCGGCCCAAGTCCGTTCAACAGGAGGCAAGATGAGCATTGAATATGTGCCTACTATATGTCCCTATTGTAGTTGTGGGTGCGGTCTCTACCTGGTAGTTGAAGATGGCAGGATAATTGGGCAGGAGCCATGGAAGGAGCACCCCATAAACGAAGGGACGAACTGCCCCAAAGGCAAGAATGCCTACGAGTACCTCTACAGCGAGGAAAGGCTTAAGACGCCTCTCGTAAGAAGAAACGGCGATCTCAAGGAGGCTTCCTGGGATGAAGCGCTTGACCTGATCGCCTCCAGACTGAAGGAGGCCACACCGGATAACTTTGGCTTCATCGCCTCGTGCCGGGGTAGCAATGAGGATGCTTATGTGATGCAGAAGTTCACCCGCGTAGTAATGGGAACCAATAACGTGGAATACTGTGGCAGATTATGCCATTCTTCGGCGGTGGCTGGATTAGTTCCCATGATGGGCTCCGGAGTGATGCAGACCAGCCAGGAAGAGATTGTGAATGCTGATTGCATCTTTCTTGCCGGCGTTAACCTGAAGGAGACTTTCCCCATGATCGCCAGGAGGGTGGCACGTGCAAGGGCCAAGGGCGCCAAGGTGATCTACACTGACCCCAGGAAGACCAATACGGCGAGGTATCTGGCCGATATCCACCTGCAGTTGAAGTCGGGGACGGATGTAGCCCTGATAAACGCTATGATGAAAATCATCCTCGACGAGGGCCTGGAGAATAAAGATTTCATTGCATCGCGCACCGCGGATTTCGATGCGCTGCGCGAGTTCCTCTCCAAAGTGGACTTAAAGCAGGCAGAGGAACTCACTGGTGTACCAATAGAGAAGGTGAAGGAAGCGGCCATCACCTATGCCAAAGCGGAGCGGGGCTGCATACTCTATGACCAGGGCATATGCCAACATATAGTAGGCGGCGACAATGTTAAGGTCCATGCAGACCTGGCGCTTCTGTGCGGGCATGCTGGCAAGCCAGGCAGCGGGGTAAACTCCATGAGAGGCCAGATAAATGGTGAAGGCGGCGGTGACATGGGCTGCCTTTGCGTTTTCTACCCCGGCTTCAAGCGCGTGGGTGATGATTCAGCTAAGTTCTTTGAAGAGGCCTGGAAGGTGGAAAACCTGCCTACCAAGCCCGGCATTACCTACATCGACATGCTGTACAACCTCTCCTACCTTTACATTGTCGGGGCAGACCCCCTGATGGTGATACCTGATGTTAATAATCTGCGAAAGGTATTGGGGAAGCTCGATTTCTTAGTAGTTCAGGAAATATTTCCCACTGAGATAAGCAAGATAGCCCATGTAGTCCTGCCCGCCGCCACCTGGGTGGAACGGGAAGCCACCCACACCTGGATAGACCGGCGGGTGCAGAAGATAAACAAGGTCATCGATCCCCCTGGTGAGGCCAAGCCCGACTGGTGGGCTATATGCCAGTTAGCCGAGAGGATGGGCCAGAGCGATAAATTTGGCTTTACCTCGGCTGGGGAGATATTTGAAGAGATAAGAAGCTGCGTGCCCTCATATAAGGGTATAACCTATGAAAGGCTGGAAAAGGCGATCGCTGGCATCCACTGGCCCTGCCCAGCAGAGGACCACCCGGGGACGCCCACCATGTTCCTGGAGAAGTTCAACACCCCAGATGGCCTGGGACACTTCATGGCAGTGGAGTATAAGCCCCCGGCAGAGCTGCCCGACGAAGAGTATCCTTACTTCCTGACCACTGGGAGGAGCATCTTCCACTACCATACAGGGCACATGACACGGAGGACACCTAAGCTACTCGATGAGGTCCCGCGTGGCTTTGTGGAAGTCAACCCCGATGACGCGGCTAAGGAAGGGATCAAAGAGAAAGATGTGGTCACCTTAACCACCAGGCGGGGCAGCATTGAGGCAGAAGCTAGGGTGACCGACCGCGTACAACCGGGATTGGTATTCGTCCCGTTTCACTTTCCCAATTCCCTCGCCAATGTGCTCACCAACCCAGCCCTAGACCCCGGCTGTAAGTGTGCAGAGATGAAGGTATGTTCGGTTAAGATGGAGGTTAAGGAATGAAGGGAGACATGTGTATTGCTCGCTCCACGGATCAGGCGATAGTGGATAAGGCGGAACACGGGGGTGTGGTTGGCACGCTGCTCAAATTTGCCTTGGAAAGTAAATGCGTAGATGCAGCACTGGCGCTAAAGGCCAGAGGTGGCAACAGGTATGATGGTATCCCGGTGTTAATCACCGATCCAGAGGAAGTAATCGGGACTGTGGGGTCGCTACACTGCGCCTCCCCCAACATTGCCCGCTTCGTCAAGGAGTATCTCGACGGTGCTGCCAATCTGAAGATAGCCGTGGTCTGCAAACCGTGCGACGCCAAGGCCATTATCGAGCTCGCCAAGCGAACCCAGATCAATCTTGATAACCTGCTGCTCATCGGCCTAAATTGCACCGGCACCCTGCCCTCGGCGAAGGCGAAGGTGATGATGGCGGAAGAATTCGGGGTAGACCCCGCTGATGTCGTCAAGGAAGATATCGAAGATGGCAAGCTCACCATCAGCTTGAAGGATGGCTCCGAGAAGCAGAGGGATTTAGCGGAGCTGGAAGAAAAAGGGTTCGGGAGGAGGGACAACTGCCGCAGATGCCACACCAATATCCCCACCATGGCAGACATCGCGTGTGGCAAGTGGGGGACAAAGGATGGGAAGACCACTTTCGTCGAGGTCTGCTCCGATAAGGGGTCTGATTTCGTCGATGAGGCGGTGAAGGCTGGCGTCATCAGCATAGAAAAGGCAGATGAGTCCGCGGTGGAAATGCGGAGAAAGGAGGATGAAGCAGCGGTCGAGGCGGCACGCAACTGGCAGGCGAAGGATTTCGCTCCCTTTAGACAGATGAGTTGTGATGAAAGATTCGACTACTGGTTCGGCCAATTCAACCAGTGCATCAAGTGCTTTGGTTGCCGCGATGCCTGTCCCATTTGCTATTGCAAGGAGTGCATCTTGGAGGCAGATAGAGGCATGGTGGCTGGTGGAGAGGTGCCGCCCGACCCCTTGTTCCCCATGATCAGGGCAACCCACGTGATGGACTCCTGTGTTAACTGTGGTCAGTGTCAGGATGTTTGCCCCATGGAGCTTCCTCTGTCTCTCTTGATCTTCATGCTCAACAGGGAGCTAGCTGACATCTTTCACCACGAGCCGGGAATGGATGTGACCGATATGCCTCCGTTGCGAACGGTTACGGATGGAGAGCTAACACTGGACGCAGTTGATTTTGCCCTGGCGGCGCCATTGTGAGCAAACATTTCACTACTGAACAAATCTTAACGCGAGTAAAGGAGGTTCTGATATGAGCTTTGAACCAAAAATTGTGGGGTTCCTGTGCAACTGGTGTTCCTATGCTGCCGCTGACCTGGCTGGCACCTCGCGAAGACAGTATGCCCCAAAACGACTTTGAAGACAAAGCGAAGAGCCTGGTAGAGTTTGCCAAGTTCGGGCTGAAGCTGTTCGACGACCTGGTATTGGCTAACAAGGAATATCTCGATTTGATCACGGGTGGCATCTACACAATGAATAGCTACTACATGGGCCTTGTGGATGACAACAACAAGGTGAACTTCTACGAAGGCGATATTCGTGTAGTTGACCCAGACGGTAAAGAAACCGCAAGGTTCAAGGCAGCCGACTATCTTGAGCATATATCGGAGCATACTGAACCATGGTCCTATCTAAAGTTCCCCTTCCTGAAAAAAGTGGGCTGGAAAGGGCTGGTTGATGGTAAGGAAAGCGGGGTCTACCGAGTGAACTCTCTGGCTAGGCTCAACGTAGCAGATGGAATGGCAACCCCCCTGGCGCAGGAGGAATATGAGAGAATGTACCAAACCCTTGGAGGTAAGCCGGTTCATCTCACATTGGCCTTCCACTGGGCGAGGCTTATTGAAATACTATATGCTGCCGAGAGGCTGCTAGAGCTGTGTCAGGACAAGGAGATCGCCGATCCCAATGTTCGCACCATCCCTACAGCCACTCCGGATGAGGGGGTGGGAGTGGTTGAAGCCCCTCGTGGCACCCTCTTTCATCACTATATGACCGATGATAAGGGCATTGTCACAGGGGTGAACCTGATTGTTGCTACAGTGCAAAACAATCCTGCCATGAACATGTCGATCAGAAGAGCAGCCCAGGGTTTGATCAAGAAAGGGCAAGAAGCGACCGAAGGTTTGCTGAAAATGATTGAGATGGCGTTCCGCGCCTATGACCCGTGCATGGCCTGTGCCACCCACACCATTCCTGGGCAGATGCCGTTGGAAGTGGTAATATATAATAGCAAGGGAGAGGTGGTGCAAACGCTGTGCCGTTTCGCAAACTAGCGGTGGACAAGAGCAAGGATCATAATGCTTGACAGGCGGTGAGAATGAAGACACTGGTCCTGGGGCTGGGCAACCCAATCCTAAGTGATGATGCCATTGGCCTTCGCGTAGTCGAAGAACTAGAAGGCAATGTTGGCCAGCAAAAGGTAACACTTAGAGAGGCCAGTGTGGCTGGCTTGGGTATGCTTGATCTGCTCACTGGCTATGATAGAGCCATCATCATTGACGCCATTCAAACAATAGAAGGAGAAGCGGGACGGATTTATCGGCTTGATCCTGAAGAGCTTGATTTCACCAGGCACGCTGCCTCGCCACATGACGTCAACTTGGCTACTGCTCTTGAACTTGGCAAAAGGTTGGGACTATCATTGCCCCAGCAGATCGTTATCTTTGCCATCGAGGTGGCAGATGCAAGCACCTTCAGCGAGGAATGTACGCCCAAGGTGAGAGAGGCGATCCCTGTCTGTGTTAGCATGATTATTGAAGACCTAAGTGGGCATCAGGATGCATGATTAAACAGATTAATCTTCGTTTGGTAAAATCTATATAGGAGGGCAAAAATGAAAAAAGCTGATGTTGTTATCGTGGGAGGAAGCGCTGGTGGCCTTGAAGCAGCGGTCACTGCTCAAAAGCTGTATAAGCTTGATAAGATTATCGTCATTAGGAAGGAGCAAAAGGTTCTTGTTCCTTGTGGTATCCCTTATATCATGGGAACATTAGAGTCTATAGACAAGAATGTGATGCCTGACGCTCTCCTCGGAGATGCTGAACTGATAGTTGGCGAGGTTACTTCTATTGATAGGGGAGCCAAGACGGTGACCACTGCTAAGGGTGAGACTATTGGCTATGACAGGCTGATTCTAGCCACTGGTTCACGACCGGTGGTGCCGCCTATACCTGGGAGCGATTTAGCCAATGTCTTCGCCATCAGAAAGGACCCGGACTATCTCCAGAAACTACAGGACGCTCTGAAGCAAGCCAAGGATGTCGTCATTATTGGTGGTGGCTTCATCGGTGCCGAATTTGCTGATGAGTGTCACAAGATGGGGTTGAATGTGACAGTGGTCGAATTATTGGAGCACTGCCTCCTTATGAACTGCGATGATTACTTCTGCATTCGAATTGAGGATGCGCTTAGAGAGCATGGTGTGCAGGTGCATACGAGTTGTCGGGTGGAATCAATCAAAGGGGATGGGAAGGTGGATCATGTGGAGTGTGAGAAGGGTCTGCGGTTCAAGGCAGATGTGGTAATTCTTTCCATCGGCGTGACCCCTAACAATGAGCTGGCTCGTGATGCCGGGCTTGGCATCGGTGAGTTTAAAGGGATAATGGTTGACCAGTACATGAGGACCAGTGACCCTGATATTTTTGCCATCGGCGATTGTGCTGAGAAGTTCTGCTTTTTCACCAGGAAAGCTGTCCCGATACGCTTGGCTTCGATAGCTACCAGAGAAGCTCGGATTGCTGTCGCTAACCTCTTTGGACTGCAGCAGAGCAACGATGGGACTATGGGCGTGTTCGGCACCGTGATTGGTGATACTGCCATTGGAGTTGCCGGGCTCACCGAGAGAATGGCAAAAAAGGATGGTTACAGTATCGCTGTCGGGGAGGCATCCGCGATAGACAAGCACCCGGGATCAATGCCAGGTGCCAGAGAAATGCGGATCAGGCTCATCTTTGAGCAAAGGTCGGGAAAGATCATAGGTGGTGAGGCCTGTGGTGGTGTAACTGCCGGTGAGGTGTCAAATGTAATGGCTTCGGCTATTGCCAACGGCATGACTGCGGAAAGGATGGTTACTTCTCCAATGGGTACCCATCCCATGCTCACTGCTTCTCCTCTGGTCTCTCAGATTGTAAACGCTGCCAGAGAAGCTGATTTGAAGCTGAAGGAGAGAGCAGTCGTAGCACGCCAGGAAGCAATAGGAAGGGCTGCCGAACTGAAACCAATACTGATAGTGGATGATGAAGCGATTCTCAGGGAGGCCTTAAGAGATTGGCTAACTAACGCCGGCTACACTGTAGAGGCTGTGGAGCGAGGTGAGGAGGCGTTAGAAGCGATTGAGGAAAGAGACTTCGGCGTGGCGATACTTGACTTCAAGTTGCCGGATAAGGATGGGATTGAGGTATTAAGGGAAGCCAGAGCACGAAGACCACAGCTGCAAGGGATACTAATTACTGCGTATCCCTCGTGGGAGACAGCAGTTGAGTCGATGAAGTTGGGGGCTATTGACTACCTGTCCAAGCCATTTAGCCTGGATACCCTGGAGAAATTGGTTCAGAGGGCTCTTGTGCCAGTTGAACCTCGGGTATGAGGTTGTTGGATAAAGCTAACAAGCAGGTGCCTTGAGTTAATACTCAAGGCACCTGCTTGTGTGGAGACAGAAGATGGCCAGAAAGCCGATTTTGATTGTGGATGACGAGCCGATTGTGCGTGAGTCTATCGGGGATTGGCTCAAGGATGCTGGCTACCAGGTGGCAACGGCAGAGACCGGAGAGCAAGCGCTGGAAATGGTGCAGAAAGAGGACTTCGGTGTCGTGGTCCTGGACGTGAGATTGCCGGGGAGAACAGGGCTCACCGTGCTGAAGGAGTTGAAGGCGACGAAGCCACGGATCAAGGCTATTGTGATAACGGCCTATCCCACAACAGAGATGTCACTCGAGGCGATGAAGCTGGGCGCTGTCGACTATCTAGTCAAGCCTATCGCTCCTGATGACCTGGAAAGACTGATAAGGGAAACGCTCGGGTTGGTAGCCTTGGAGCCAACGGCTCGAGTCGAGGTGGAAGTGCGTCCCAGGCCTCCTGTCGTGGAAGTAGTCAAGGTCAGGAAATCCCTCGTTATTACCAGAGAGAGCTTGAAATCCATGGTGGAGAGGCTGGCATAACAGATAGAGTTGGTCGGGGTCAAAGCTAGGTATGGCAAGTACGTCTATGATAGGATAGCCAGCTCCGGTGAAATCTGTCTCGACCACGATGTAACTGTCATGCCGCCCACCAAGTATCTGCTGCCGGCAAAGGAAACCCTCCTTCGGTTCAAGGTTGGGGATGGGTCGCAGGCCGAGCAGGTGATCGAGGCGCAGCCCAGAGCCATCATAGGCGTGCATCCCTACGATATCAAGGCCATCGAGCTGCTGGACGAGGCGTTTGTCAGTGCTAATCCTGACCCCAATTACATCGCCCTGCGCCAGAACACCATCATCATCGGGGTCGATTGTCTCAATCCATCTCCCAAGGCCTTCTGTCCCAGCATGGGGACTCAAGGAGGAGGCGAACGAAGTCAAACCGAAGGCGGGGAGGGGTGTGGGGGTGGTGGAAGCGCCGCGAGGCATCCTGTTCCACGACTATACCTATAATGAGGACGGGATACTGACCAAGGCTAACTGTGTCATCCCGACCAATCAGAACCACAACAACATACAGAAGGACATGGAAGGTCTTGTGCCCGTGATACTGAGTCGGCCTGAGGATGAGATCAGGCTGACCCTGGAGATGCTAGTGAGGGCCTATGACCCCTGCATCTCCTGCTCGACGCATATGTTGAATGTATCCTTCAAGTAAGTGCTTCATTGAGGACGCTATTCCAGCAGCGCCGTCAGGTCGCGGGCCTCTGAGTGGGTCTGGCAGAAACGCATTTCTGCCGGCAGCGTGGAGTGACAGTCTACGGCTGCGATGAGACCGGTGGCGTCTCCCCGCCGCTGTAGGCTGGCAGATGAACGGTGAAGGTACTGCCCTTGCCTAGAGCACTCTGAACGTCGATGCTGCCGCTATGTCGCTCGATGATGCCGTGGGATACAGCCAGTCCCAGGCCCACCCCCTTCCCTTTTTCTTTGGTGGTGAAGAAGGGGGTAAAAAGCCTCTCCAGATTCTCGGGAGCTATGCCAGAGCCAGTGTCCTCAACGCTCACGCTGACTTGGCCGTCCTCATCAGCCGAGATACGGATGGTCAGCTTGCCTCCATCGGGCATTGCCTGGATGGCATTGATCACCAGATTCATCAGGACTTGCTGAAGCTGGTCGGGATCAGCCAGAACGTCCAGTGACGGCGACATCTCCTCCTTTGTTACTTCCACATGGTTCATGTCCGCCTGGTGGCCCACAAAGGTCATGACGTTGTCGATGACGTCAATCACTGCCACCTTCTTTAATACGGGCTTAGTCTGGCGGGAGAAATCGAGGAGCCCGCGTACCATTGTAGAGCAGTGGCTTACTGCCGAGTCAATCTTGGACAGATTCGTAATCGCCTCCTCCTTATCAAAGGAATCGCTGCCCACTTTCTTTGACAGGAGCTTGGTATAGACCAACACCCCGGCCAGAGGGTTGTTGATCTCGTGGGCTATGGAGGCAGCCAACTGGCCCAGAGCGTTCATTTTCTCCGCCTGGATGAGTTGGCTCTGAGTGCTCTCCAAACGCCCGATATAGTCATGCAACTCTTCACTCAGGGATAGGATTTCTTGATAGGCTTCAAGCTGCTGTTCCAGGTAGTTCAACTGGGTCGCGACCAGGCCAGTGATGGGAAAAGCAAAGGCAGCGAAGAGAAGCGACCTTGCCAGCAGATAGGGGTCATTGGAGAAAAGGATGGCGTGGGGCAATAGAATACACAGGAAGAGCAGACAACTGATCACCGAGCCTCGGAGCCGGTAGACGATGGCAGCATAGATTAGGGGGTAAAAAAAAAGACCGCTAGTACATCGTGGAAAGAGGTAAGAACGCCGTAGTACACGTAGCCGAGGCCTGCCATGAGGGTAAGGATTATCCAGAAATGAGCGCTCCGAATGCCGGTCTTCGCCTTGGTTCCAACCAATCGTTCAATGATCCTCAGTTGAGGGCTTTCCTGCCGGTGGTCTTGTGGATGCTCTCCTCCAGCAACGCGGGCCATACTCTCACGCTCCTTTGTTCGGGTCAATTGATGTGGAAATGCACCATCTCAGCCGCGGCACAGACAAAGATATCATACTGGTAGGTTTTAGTCAACCTTTCCCTACGTCCCAAAAACAGCGAGTGAAAGCTCGCAGTCATTTTTAAGGGTTGAAGAAATAGACCACGCGGTGTTTTGGGCTCCTTTGTTCCCATGCGGCAGAGGAAAATGAGCACTAGATTTGTTTCACTGAACCCCTTTTGCTTATCCTGTCACTCCTCTGCAAGCTTTTAGGTAATAAAAGGCAAACACCTTATCTTCCATCGATTATGGCTTAATACTTCTTTGAAGGACTCTCAATCTGTATTTTGGCTAGCTAGAGGCCATGCTAAAGCATCTCAGGCGGAACTTGTGGAACAGGGCTATCTTGTCAATAGGTGCTGCCAGCTTAAATAATACCCGGTGGGCATGCTTTACCAGTGTTCCAGCCACTTGATACAGCCTCCACCGTACCGTGGAGATGGTGAAGGTGCGGTCCTTCAAAGAAGGGACGTAGGTAAAGCTAGAAGCTTCATCGCTAAAAAGAGGTTGTAGGTAAGCACCCCTATCCTGAAAAAGACTGCATTGGCATAAGTCTCACCGTAGGGCATCCACTCCATGCCAAAGCCATTCAGCAATTCCTTAATATAGTTCTCCGCTTGACCTTGTTTGTTATGGCGAGACACCACCTCTTGGGGTGGCTCCTCCCGATTGGTAGCGATAGTATGGTAGCAGTAAGGCTCAGGGTCTAATAACCCCCCTGTAGCTTGGGCCAGCGCTGCATTATCAGGCGAAAAGATTCTTTGTTGCTCCTCATAGTATGAACTGTTTCTGCTACCACTCTATCCCTCTGGTAAGGCTCCCGCCCTTCTTCACTTATACTTTCAGTTACTTCCTTTACTGCTCTATCCTTATTAGAATTAATGTTAAATAGCGTGTCATCCTTCTATAAGAAGGGCCAATCGACCACCCTCGCCTGATAGGAGGCACTATCAGAGCGAAAGTAGGATATCCTCTTACCCTTGGGCATCAGGTGATGGCAAGCCTCAAGAAACTCTACCATCCACTCCCAGCAGGAACGTTCCCATCACGGAATTCATCACCTAAGACTAAGTCCAAATTAAAGAGGAAGCCCAAAAGGGGTTGGTATTCCTTCTCTTTCTTGTAGGTCCACTTTGCCTTACCCTTCTCTGATTCTATCACGGTTGCATCGGTGTCCACGGTATATTCTTTTCTCTTGTACTTCTTCAGTAAATTAGTCCTGCCTAGATAAGCATTTCCCCTCTTCCTTCCACGCCTTTGGTAAAAAGTTCATCGATGTGTTCCATAATCAGTTTCTTGTCCTTTTTAGTAATTGGTCCTGCCTTAGGAGGCTTTTCTTCACTTCCCTCCACGCCTTTGGCAAAAAGCTCATCGACATGCTTCATAATCAGCTTCTTGTACTCTTCAGTAATTGATCCTGCTTCAGGAGGCCTTTCTTTGCTTCCTTCCGCGTCTTTGGCAAAAAGCTCATCGACATGTTCAATAATCAGCCTCTTGTCCTCTTCAGTAATGGGTCCTTGCTTGGCCTCGGACGTAGGCCCTTCCATACCTCCTTCGGCGCTTTTCGTGAAGAGTCCGTCGATGTCCTTCATGATCAGCCTCTTGTCCTCTTCAGTAATAGGTCCTGGTTTGTCATCGGACGTAGGCCCTTCCACATCCCCTTCCACGCCTATGGCAAAGAGTTCATCGACATGCTTCATTATTAGCCTTATGTCCCGTCTAGTAATGAGCCCTCGATCCTTTTCCTCCGGCTGAACCGGCGCTAGAGCAGGTTGTAGCCTTGGTTTGCCGAAGACTTGGACGATTTGCTTCAGAGTCCTGCTAATGCTTCTCATCGTTCCATATCCTCCCATTAATCATCTGAGCATGTCATACGTCAACTCGGGGTTGCTCTTTGCTTAGACTATTCTCTACGGTCTGCAGGAGTTGCCCCATGTCAAAGGGTTTCTGAATGTATGCATAGGGCTTGAATTCAGCGATTTGTCTTCTATCGGGTTCCAATACTGAAATCACGATAATAGGCACCTTCTCAAACCATTCAAGTTTCTCTAAAAATTTGGCGATAAACCAGCCATCGCAATCAGGCAGCCTAATATCCAACACTAATGAGTCTGGCTTCTCTTCAAACAAGTATTTGACTGCGTCGACCCCGTTGTATAAGACCTTGACATGATGTCCCCTCTTGCTTAGACACATGTCTATCGTCCTCGAGATAAGAGAGTCGTCGTCTACAATCAGAACCTTTTTCGCAGCCATTGAATGTGTCCTTTACCGTCCTATTAATATTATGCACAAAGGGGCATAAAGAAGGCATAAAATTATGTAGGCAAGTCATAAGGATTTTGTAAGGATTGCCGGATGTGAGGGATGTAAGGGATACAGAGCTGTGAGATGGCTCTGAGGAGCTAGGGGCTTGCCTGGGGAATATCACTCAGGCTTAACAAATCGGTAGCCCACACGTGCTTCAGTTATGATGAATCGAGGGTTTGAGGGGTCATCTTCTATCTTGTTTCTAAGTTGCCTAATGAAAACGCGGACATATTCCCTTTCATTACCATATTCAGGACCCCACACGTTGTGTAGTAACTCCATATGGGTTAGTACTTTTCCACAATTGGATACCAAATATGCTAGTAGCGCATACTCTGTTTGCGTTAGTTTTACAATTTGTGCTCGCCGTTTAACTACCCGCTTAGCCAGATCCACTTCCAAATCTCCTGCATTGAATACAGGGGCGGCAATGGTTGTACCTGCGGAACGCCTAAGGGCAACCCTAATTCTAGCTAGTAGCTCTTCTATACCAAAGGGTTTGGTGACATAATCATCCGCTCCCTCATCCAAGGCTCTTACCTTGTCTTTTTCGTCTCCTCTTACACTCAGGATTATAATGGGCATATCTGCCCACTCTCTTATCCGTCGGCAAGCCTCGATGCCATCCATATGAGGCATATTCACATCGATCACGATTACATCCGGAAGGACACGCTCTGCAATTTCTATAGCCTCGATACCATCCTGGGCAAGATATACCTCGTAGCCCCGAGCCTCTAAGTTAGCACGAACAAACATGCGTATCTTTGGCTCATCATCAGCAACAAGAATTCTGATCTTTTTGGCCATCAGTATTAAGCCTTGCTAGATGCCTGGCAGTGTATCAGACAATGTAAAGAAAAAAGTGGAGCCGTGCCCGACCTCGCTTTCGGCCCAAATCCGCCCACTATGACCGAGAATAATCGCTTGGCAGATAGCTAAGCCTAGGCCAGTACCTCCAGGCTTTTGCCGTTTCTGGCCCCCACGATAAAATTTGTCGAATATTTTTTCCAAGTCCCCCTGTGGTATTCCCACACCCTGATCAGATACGCTTACCTCTATATTGCCATCCCCAGTCTTAGCACTGATAGTTATCTGGGTTGCTTCTTCAGAGTAAGCTGCTGCATTCTCCAGAAGGTTAATCAGCACCTGTCTTATCTGGTTATAGTCGGCGTATATTTCTGGCAAATCGGGATCGAGGTCGGTCTCGTAGATGTGGTTTTTGTGAACCCATTTCTGACGCTGCAATGCTTCATCGATAATGTCTGAGATATGGAAACGTTCCTTTTCTGGTTTCCAGACACCTGCCTCAAGCTTGCTCATGTCAAGCAGTTTGGTAACTAGGCTTGCCAACCTATCCGTCTCCTCGCTTACGCCGGTTAGAAGCATCTCTAAGGTTTCATCGCTTAATTCTATATCCTTCTGCAACAGACTGCTGATGATCCCCTTTATAGAGGTAAGTGGCGATCGAAGCTCGTGCGAAACATTGGATAGAAGGTCGGATTTCAGTTTGTTGAGTTCGATAAGTTCCATCTCGACCTGCTTGCGTTGCGTGATGTTTCTGAATGTGCCAAGCTGGCAAATTTCCCCATCGTAATCAGCAAAGGGTGAGGCAATCATCTCATAGGTTGTACCATCTGGAAAGCTATATTCCCATTCCTCAACTGCCCCATCTATAACGCTTGGCAGTTTGCAGAGTTGGTCGCATGGCTCATCAAAGTTATATAGATATGTATAGCAGTAGGAGCCAATGCCCTCACCGAATTCCCTTACCATAGTTGGATTTATGAAGCGTATCCTGTAATCGGGGCCAACGACCATGACTCCATCTTCCATTCTCTCCAATATACCTAAAAACCTATCTTTTTCGCTTCTTACCAGAGCTTCAAGATATCTGCGCCGTTCGAACTCATTGCGTATTACTCCGGTAAAGCAACCTATTACGCCAGCAACTATGGTGAAAAGCACTATCCTGAGCATCGGGTCAGGGAAGGGAGATATGATGAAAGCACGGGGCAAAAAGACAATAAAGGCAGCAAGTGTAACAATCAATGCTCCTTTGACCCTGAAGGAGTAGCCAGCGTAGACTATTGGAACAATAAAAAAAAGGCGATGTATATCGTGCACGGTATAGAAGAATTTCCATCGCAAGGCTTCCCAACCGGCGAAGTCTACCAGTGTGTCGAAATAGTACAAGAATGTGCAGATTCCAAAGATTAACAGCAATATGTAGAACGAATAGTAATTATGGCCTCTAAGCATAGCTATAGTCCCTCTGCGATATGAACTAACTCTACATAATACAGTCTTTTTCTGAGCGATTGGGACTTATAATATCGTTCCATCTACGGCTGCCGCCTTCATCCAATAGGTGGCCTATTTGGGTTCCTAGTGCCGTTAGCTACCTCTCGCCACGGTACTTCATGGTCACGGTCTATGTCAGAAAAACTTTCTTCTTGGCTGCTGCTCCTATCATCTTATTAGCAGTATATCGCCTTTTTACCGCTGGTGCACCTCAGCAAAAACCTTACACAGTTTGCTA
>CAYUCL010000004.1:84783-132674 GCA_964443325.1 uncultured Dehalococcoidales bacterium | reverse complement strand
AATGCCTTCAGTCGGGTTCCTGTAACCATAATCTTGTGGCATGGGGATGAGGAGTTTCCGCCCCAAGCGAATATCTTATTTGATGCTGTTATCTCTGATTATCTCTCTACCTATGATATAACTGTGCTTTGTGAGAGCATCACTTGGAACTTGATCAAATTCTCGAGGGAAAGAGATGCATCATGATAATAGGGAGGACAGGTAACGATTAGTAGTAAGGAGAAAATAGGGGAGATTTATGAAGCTCTGCCTAAGCTAAATTGCGCTTTCTGCGGACTTGGGAGCTGAGGCCAATTCGCCAGAGCTTAAGATTATTTCCCACGAGGATATCTACCACTGGTTAGAATAAAAGTGCCAAAAACACAAGGTTGAGGCGTCAGTCTTCTTGTCTAGTGTAGGTAACTTGATACTGTTTGAACTGGAGCATTTCAAAGAGAAGGGAGGGTGAAACTACGATGCAAACAGACGAATGGCAGAAAAGTATGCAGATAGCACGGGAAAGGAAAGATGCTTTCTTTGCCCAAGATTGGCAATCACCCATAACTTCTCAAGACAAGCCCCAGTTTAAAGGCTTAGCATATTATCCTCCTGACCCAAGCTATAGATTCGAGCTTGTAGTACGCGAGCATCCTGAAAAGCAGGTGGTAAGAATGGCTTATACTAAAGGCAATGAGCAAGATTTCCTTCGCTGGGGTGAATTTCGATTCAACATAGGTGGAAAGGAGCAAGTACTTCAGGCCTACAAGAGTAGTTCTCAGGAAGAGATGCTGTTTATTCCCTTCCGGGATGCAACCTCTGGTAAAGAAAGCTATGGAGCAGGTCGCTACATTGACCTTGATCCAGAGAGAGATCGAACTCCGGATGGTAAATGGGTTCTGGATTTTAACCAGGCTTACAATCCATGGTGTGTATATAGCGAAGCTTATACCTGTCCTTTTGTTCCTATAGATAATTGGCTCGAAGTCCCGATTCATGCCGGTGAGAAAAATTATCCTTTGAAATGAGGTAGAAAATGAAGTTTTTAGTAGCTTTTGGCACAGATGATGGGAAGAATCTCAACAATGACCACGTAGGCATGGCGGAATACTTCTATGTTTACCAGTTCTCCAACGGCAAAGAAAAGCTTATGGAAAGAAGGGAGAATATGCACTTCGAAGGGGATGAATCCATACATGGCGACCCTGAGAAGGCCAAGGCTACCTCCACCGTTTTGGAAGGTGTGGACGTCATTGTAGGTAAAAAATTTGGGCCTAATCTCCCGAGATTACTTAGAAACTTCGTCTGTGTACTGGTGAGGTCAAGTACTCTTGCTAGTGCGATTGAAGCCGTCCATAATAACATGGACAGAATAGCAGAGGAAAGGGACAAAGAAGAGGGTAGAAAGCATATCGTGCTAAAGCCATAATTAAGGCTGAGATAGGGTAAAAAGCATATTGAGGTGAAGATATGGAAAATCGCGTCTCGTTTCAGGATTATGCAATTGTTGCCTGTGGGACAGTTAATCTGGAACTAAATTATCTGAAAGATAGTGGCTTTCTGGATGCCAGAAAAATCCTGTACACTAAGCCTGGGCGCCATGAGGTGCCACGCGAACTGGAAGAACAACTGATCAGGCAAATTGGCAAGGCAAAGACGTATGCGCCAAACATCATCGTAGTTTATGGTGGTAAGTTCTGCTACGTCAATGCCGATGACCTTTATCGCAATATAGACACCATAATAGAGGAGCAAATAGAGCCAGGATTCGAGATATCGAGAATAAAGGCAACACACTGTATCGACATGCTGGCCAGTGAGGAAGAAAGGGACAGAATACGCCAGGGCAAGGATATCTATTGGCTTATCCCAGGATGGATGAAGTACCGCCACTATGTATATCAAGATTGGGACAGAGGTCTGGCCAACGAGAACTTCCCCAAGCATACTGGCGGAGCCATCATGCTGGATGCAATAGGATATTATGACGACATCGCACAAAACAATCCAGAGGAGCTTCTGGAATTCTCAGATTGGATGGGGATTCCCATAGAACCTTACAGGATCACTCTAGACCGATTTAAAAGCTTACTTTTAGATGAAGCGATTTCTCAGAAGCAAGCGGTTCCAGGTTCTTGATCAAATCTAAACTATGCCTGAGAGACTGAGCACCAAGAAGGAGGAATACCTTATATGTTACGGTATCTAGTAAATACAGTGCAATCTTTTAAAGGAGGTATGATATGGAAGAAAGAGATGTAGTCGTTATCGGAGCTGGTCCTGCTGGTTTGTCCGCAGCAATCTTCACCCAACTCGATGGTTGGAGCACAATTGTGCTGGAAGGCAGCTGGGTCGGCGGTCAGGGCGCTATTGCCTATACCCTGAGCAATTACCCCGGTTTTCCACCCGGCGACGGAGCTGTATTGATGGAAAACATGGAGAAGCAAGTTACTTTGGCGCCCCCGTCAGGAGTGGGGGCAGAGCTGAGGCACGAAAGAGTTGTTAGCATCAATGCTGAGGATAAAGTTGTGACTACGGAGTCGAACGAATACAGGGCGCAGGCTATCATCATTGCAACTGGCAGCACTATGCAGCGGCTCGGCGTACCGGGCGAGGAGAGGTTTGCCGGTAAAGGTGTCTCCTATTATGCCAAGCGCGACGTAGATAGGTTTGCCGCAAAGAGGGTTCTGGTGATAGGTGGTGGAAATACAACAGCTAAGAGTGCGCTACTAGCCAAAACTGTGGCTAGCGATGTTATACTGATACATCGCAGGGAGTCGCTGCGTGCATATCCTCCCATGACTAAGAAGCTGCAAAAAGAAGGGGTTAAGGTCTGGTACAACACCGAGCTAAAGGAATTAAGGGGTACCGAAAGGGTGGAGACAGCAGTTGTGGTAAACAACAAGACTGGCGAGGAAAAGGAAATAGCAGTCGACTGGATAGTTATCTGCGTGGGTACTGAGCTGGATACCAGGTTGGCAAGAGAGACAGAACTCGAAATGTCAGGAACTTCTGTAAAAGTCGATAGCAAGATGATGACCAGCAAGCCAGGGATCTTTGCTTGCGGAGAGATAACTGGTAGCGAGCGACACCTCATCACGTCAGCCAGTAGTGGAGCGTCCGCCGGGATGGCCGCCAGTGAGTATCTGGCATTGGAAAAGATAAAGAGAGGGGAGACATTTGAAGGAGCCATGAATGGTAAGTATGCTGACGAGTACTTAGCAATGCTCAGCTAGCGAGGTATGTTTTGCCGTCACCAAGGTCGAAAGTAGAGATTGGAGGATGTGAAGCACGTTATTACGACGTCTTGTTAAACCTGGTGTCGGCAGGGCGTTACTCTCATTTCATGAGAGAGGTTATAGGGAAGATGGATATCAAGCCTGGCCAATCAATAATCGACCTCGGCTCAGGCACGGGTAGGAACGACTGCTTTATGGCTCATAAGATAAGCTCTCAGGGCAAGCTTGTAGGCCTGGACATCAGTGACGAGATGATAAGCCAAGCATTGAAGCGTTGCTGTATGTATACCAACGTCGAGTTTAGAAAGTTTCGGATAGAGTTACCGCTACCGTACGAAGGAGAGTTTGACAAGGTGTTCATCTCTTTCGCCTTACATGGTTTTGAGAACGACCAGAAAGCCGGCATTATCTACAATGCTTACCAAGCTCTAAATTCGGGGGGAACCTTTTATATCTTGGATTATGCTGAGTATGATATTGACAGGATGTGGTTTCCTTTCCGCTGGGCATTCGCCCGGTGGGAGTGCCAGTTGGCTGTGGAATTCCTTAAGCTCAATATAAAGGGGATGATCCGTGCCCAGGGTTTCACCGACATCAAAGAAGAGTTTTTCCTCAGAGGGCATCTACGACTGCTGAGCGCAGTAAAGCCTCTAAATAGCATTCTGTGAACATGGATGGGAATCACATGAATAAGCAGAGCTATCATGGGAAGTGAGCGAATCATGGCTGTCGAAGAAAAAAAGAAGGTTATAAACCGGCTAAAATCGATGTACCCGCTTAGAGCTAAAGTGAACGAGACATACCAAAAGAGCGTTGAGGCTATGAGAGCGGGCAAACCTACAGTATGGGCTATGCTTAATTGGTATTATGGTGACCCAATCCTCAAAGCCATGGACCTGGAAGTGGTGTATCCAGAAAACTACGGTGCTATACTCGCTGCTACGGGATATGCCCAACCCTACCTGGAATACGCCGATGCCGACGGCTTTCCTACACACCTGTGTGGTTATAGCCGGGCCACTCTTGGCTATACCTCAAAGATGATGAGAGAACTGAAAGGTGAAATACCCTCAGAGGCCCCTCTAGGTGGGATGCCGAAACCCATATTCTTAATGTCATCATCTGCTGTTTGTGACGCAAGATATAAGTGGTTCCAGGCGTTGGGCCGCTATATGGATGTCCCGGTATGGACATTGGAGGCACCTATGCCTGGAGTGAAAGAACTATTCATGGAAGGCTCTTATGAGCGGATGGTTGATTTAGGAGTTAAACATCTCAGGGAGTTCGTTGCTTTTGTCGAACGCATCACCGGTAGGAAGTTAGACTGGGATAAATTGGATGAAACAGTAGACCTTATGATAGAAGTCAATAGGCTGTGGCATGAAATAAACGAACTGCGCAAGGCAAGACCCTGCCCCATGCACAGCAGAGACTTCTGGAGCGCCATGCCAGCGGCCCTGTTCCTGATGGGCGATCTCGAGCATTCATTGCAATGCTTTCGGGATATGTATGAAGAGGTGAAAGAAAGGGTGAAAGACCGCATAGGAGCTATTGCCGAGGAGAAATATCGACTGGTATTCGCTGAGCTTCCACCGTGGCATAGCTTGAGATTCTTTGATAGATTGGCAGAGAGAGGATGGAACTTCGTCGTCGAGAGTTTTGGCTACCGCCCGCCTATACCCCTTGACCTAAGTGGGGTTAGCGACCCTTTAGAGAAAATCACCAGATTTAGTCTCCAGGTTTTTATTGGCTATTATGAAGATGCGTTGGAACAAAACGTGCCAGCCGGCGCCTTAGCATATCCATATTTGAAGTATGCTAGAGAATGGAGATGCGATGGGGCACTACTCCACCCTCTCATTAGTTGCCGCAGCGCCTCTACGCATTTGCCGTATGTGGCAAACTTGATAATGGAAAGGCTAAAGGTTCCTTCACTAACAATCGAAGGAGATATCGTAGACCTCCGATTGTTTGATCCTGAAGATGCTATGGCAAGGGCAGAACCATTTGAGGAGACTATGGAGTACTACAGAAGAGTAAGGAAACAAGAGGGGTTTGATTGGTAGGAAGACGGCAAATTTTGGCTTGGCGAGTTATCAATAATGGCAGATAAAAGCAAAGGGCTTAGCAAAGCAAAGGAGATTTATCGAAATCGGTCTGTCAGAGCCAAAGAGCTTAAGGCGGAAGGCAAGAAGATAATAGGCTATCCCTGCGTCTATGTTCCTATAGAAATGCTTACCGCGCTTGACCTCATCCCGTACCGGACATACGGAGATATCAGGGAGCCGGTCACCGAGGCAGACAGAGCGTTGCCTACCTCGTTTTGCTCTATCATTCGTAGCTGCTTTGATTGCGCACTAAAAGCCAGAGATGATTTCCTGGATGGGATAGTTGTTGCTCATTCTTGTGACCCTCAAGAGAAAACGGCTCGTCTGTGGGAATCCTATATAAGCTATCCTTATTTCCATTTCATGGATATACCTGGCACGGTTCGACCAGAGGCCATGGATTACTTCAAAGGACAATTAAGCGATTTAAAGAAGACATTGGAGGCTTTCACGGGAAAAGAGCTTTCCTCAGACAGACTCAAGGCAGCCATCCAATCTCATAATATACAGCGAGCCTTAGTAAGAGAATTATACGAGTTAACGAAGCCCGAACCGCCTCTTATCTCGGGAACGGATATACTTCAGGTAATAAAGGCTTTGATGAGTCTGCCTGTGGACGAAGGCAACGAGTTACTAACCCAGGTCATAAGTGATGTTAAAGACCGTACAGATGGCCCTGAAAGGAAGCCGGTGCGGCTTATCCTTTGGAGCAGCACGCTGGATGATGTTGAGATAATGCAGATATTCGAGAATGGGGCAAATATGGTTATGGACGAGAGTTGTGGGGGCATTAGAGCCTTTAGAGCTAAGGTGAAGCTGACTGATGACCCATTGGATGGACTGGCTCAATACTATTTGGAGGAGATTACCTGCGCCCGAACGTTCAGGGAGACTGTTCTCGGCGAGACTAGAAAAGACTATCTGGAAGACCTGGAAAGCCGATTTGGCTATCTAAAAGACTTCGCCCAAGAATGGAAGGTCAATGGAGCAATCTTCCTGCTCGTCAGATATTGTGACCCTTTCGCTTTTGAAGTTCCTTCGCTTAACGACTACTTTGACAGCATTGGTATTCCCAGCATTTATATAGAATACGACTATGCCCAAGGAGCTCTGGCACCGTTAAGAACGAGGGTTGAAGCCTTCCTTGAGACAATTAGCTGAGAATACTATTTAAGGATACACTTGTATTTCGCTGGGGTCGACATAGGTTCTACCATGACCGAGATTCTGCTTGAGGACAAGGAAGCAACTTAATGCTTTGGTTCATTGGTATCGACATCGGCTCGGTGTATAGCAAGGGAGTTATAACCAGAGATAACGAGATTTGTGCTAGTTATGTGATTCTTTCCGGCACTAATTACCGCACGACAGCCGAGAAGATAAGACAGGAACTGGTGACCGAGGCTAACATAGCTGTGGATCATATTACCGCTACCGTAGCTACTGGCTCTGGCGCTGGAAATGTCTATTTTGCCAGTCAGAGAGTTAGTGACATAGTTTGCACTGCTAGAGGCATAAATAACATCTTCCCCTTGGCGAAGACAGTTATTGACGTGGCTGGGCAGTCAACTAAGGTGGTGCGGATAGATGGTGAGGGGATGGTAGCCAACTTCACCGTCAGTGAGAAGTGTGCTGCTGGAAGCGGCCAGTTTGTCGAGCTTATTGCCAACGTCTTGCGAATAGATTTAAAGAACTTCGGCCCGCTTTCTCTTGAGTCCGAGAACCCCGTTGTTTTCAGCACAGGATGTGCGGTCTTTGGCGAATCAGAGGCTGTTACCAGGGTGGCCGAAGGCATCCCTAAAGAGGATATCGCCGCTGGGGTCAATAAAGCCTTGGCCGACAAGATAACCTCCCTGTGTAAGAAGGTTAAATTGGAAGAGCCATGCGCTATCTGTGGTGGTGGCGCTCTCAATATTGGGCTCGTCGAGGCTATACAACATGAGTTGAAAATTCAGCTACTTATTACTCTTCATCCCCAGACCGTGACAGCCTTAGGTGCAGCTGTAACAGCAAGGGCCTCAAACTTAAACAGCTAAGATTTCGTATATATTTCTAATTCAGGTAGCGATCTTCCGACATAGAAAGGGGAAAACAAAGTGAGCACTAAGACAGTGGCTGTTCCCAAGCAAATGTGGTATGAAAAGGGAGAATTGCAGTTGGAATTTCCCGAGTCGTGGGATGTTGTACCATGCCTTATGAATGGGCACAACGCCCCTCACATAACCTCAGAGCAGATAAGGGCTGCCTTCAGCAAGCCTATTGGAACCCCTCCCCTCAGGGAGTTAGCCCGTGGGAAAAAGGAAGTGGCCATAATTTTCGATGACCTTTCCCGACCAACAGGTACTTACGAGTTGGTACCCTATGTTCTCGAGGAGCTAGAAGCAGCAGGCATTCCTGATGCAGCCATCAGATTTATCTGCGCTATTGGCTCCCATAGTGCGCACACCTTCGAGGACTTTCAAAAGAAACTGGGAGTTGGCATAATGGATAGGTTTCCGGTTTACAATCACAACGCATATGAGAACTGCCAGCATATTGGGCGGACATCGCAAGGCACTGAGCTCTCGGTTAACGCTGAGGTGATGAGCTGTGACTTGAAGATCGCCATAGGATCCATAGTTCCGCATGTCCAAAGCGGATATGGCGGTGGTGGGAAGATTATCCTGCCTGGTATAGCTTCAATGGACTCGATCGAGGGCTTTCACCGCCTGGAAATCGAGGCTAGGCACTCTGGGCGAGGCGACGCTGTAGGGCCTGGCAAATACGCTGAGAACCCTATGATACGGGACTTTAATGAGGCGGCCAGAATGGTGGGGCTGGACTTCAAGATTGATACCATGATTAATGGTGGGGGAGAGCAATGTGCAATATTCGCGGGAGAATGCCAAGCCGAATTCTATGAAGCTCTGAAGTTTGCCGTGCCACACTATGCTACGAAAACTGTCCCAGGGATTGAGGTGGCTGTAATCAATAACTTCAGCAAAGCTAATGAAGCAATCGTCGGGCTGCTTATGGGGGTATCGATATTAATGGAGAAGGGTGGCGACCTGGTATTGATCATGGATTGTCCTGCTGGCCAGGTGGTGCATTACCTGCTGGGCAGTTTTGGCAAATCAATAGGGGGGCGCTTGTTTAGCCCGGTCAATTTCGAGTTGCCTTGGCTGAAAAGGCTGATAGTATTGTCACCGCAATTTGAGAAGTCGTTCACCGACTGGCTAGCCATACCTGATACTATATGGGTAAAGACCTGGCCGGAGGTTATGGATATTCTGACACAAGATTTTCCAAAAGGAGCTAAGGTAGCGGTAGTTCCCGATGGTACAATACAGTACCTAACGTGAATTATGATGTCCAGTAGCCGAGGTGGTAATCTGAATGGAGGATACTATGGATACGAAGGTTAAAGGTTCTAAGGAGCTATTCGACGAAGTCATCGATGCCGGGTTATGCACTCTATGTGGCGCATGTACCGGCGGTTGTCCTTATCTGGTGCCCTACAAAGGCAGGATAGTGCTTCTTGACAATTGCACTCTTACAGAAGGGCAATGTTACCAATATTGCCCACGAACATACACAGATATGAATGCGATTAGCCAGCAAGTTCATGGGGTACCATACAGCAAGGATGAGCTAGGCACTGCTAAGGAAGTGTTGATGGCAAGGTCAACGGATGCACGCATCAGAGAAAAGGCACAATATGGGGGTACGGTTACTACGCTTTTATCCTTGGCGCTGTCGGAGGGACTCGTTGACGGCGCAATCATGTCAAAAACATCTGACGACAAGACTCCCGGTGCTTTCCTGGCTCGCAACGTGGAAGAGGTGCTTGAAGGTGCTGGCTCCAATTACATGGCGTGCCCTGTATTAGAAGCTTTAAACCATATTCCAAAAGATAGTCAAGAGGGGCTGGCCATAGTCGCTATACCCTGCCAGGCCATGGCCTTGGCCAAGATGAAGAAAGATCCACCACAGGACAGAGTAAATATAGGCAATGTAAAGATAGTGATTGGACTGTTTTGCACCTGGGCTCTATCGCCCGATGGATTTCATCATTTTCTGAAGGAGAACTTGGAATTGCCACAGGTGACCAAGTTTGATATCCCACCCCCTCCAGCTAATAGATTCGATGCCTACGCTCAATCTGGTAAGGTCTCATTTCCTCTGGATCAAATCAGGAAATATGTTATGTCAAGTTGCTCTTACTGCTTGGATATGACATCTGAGTTTGCCGACATCTCAGTTGGCTCGGTTGAGGGAATTGAAGGCTGGAACACCCTCATTGTCCGCACCAATGCTGGCGCAGAGCTTGTGGAGATGGCCAAGATGAAGGGAAAGCTTGAGACTGATACATTGCCTCCTCAGAACTTGGCTCATCTTAAGGAGGCAGCGCTGCTGAAGAAGAAACGAGCATTGCAAGAGATAGTTAAAAGGAGTGGCGACATAAACAATCTACTTTATGTTGGGCTATCGAAGGGCATGGTTGATAAACTGCTATCCGAATAGTGGATAGCAAATTAGGGAGGTGAGTAATATGGCAAGTATTGACATAGATGCTCCTGGCACAAATCAGCTCCTCATTGGCAATGAAGCTATTGCTCGTGGTGCACTGGAGGCGGGGGTTGGATTTGCTGCTGCCTATCCAGGGACACCCTCGTCAGAAATCATGGAAAGTTTGGCGTCGGTATCCAAGAATATGGGCATTTATGCCCAGTGGTCTGTAAATGAAAAAGTGGCTATGGAAGCTGCTGCCGGTGCTTCCTTTGCTGGCATTCGAGCCATCGCCTCTATGAAGCAGAATGGAGTCAATGTCATTTCTGACTTTCTAGCGAATCTCGTCATGACTGGAATAGGTAATGGGGGATTGGTCCTTGTTAGCTGCGATGATCCTTCCGCTATATCCAGTTCTAATGAACAGGATACGCGACCCATAGCTAAATGGCTAGACATACCGTTACTGGAGCCAGGTAACTTCCAGGAAGCTAAGGAAATGACCAAAT
Organism: uncultured Dehalococcoidales bacterium; assembly: GCA_964443325.1. Lineage (GTDB taxonomy): Bacteria > Chloroflexota > Dehalococcoidia > E44-bin15 > E44-bin15 > DAOUVR01. The sequence continues at coordinate 122,354 of CAYUCL010000004.1, read as the reverse complement.
GGCTCTTTGACCTTTCAGAGGAGCTAGGCACCATATGTATGCTGCGGAGTGTAACCCGCATTTCCCACGCCAGGGGCAATGTTAAGCTGGGTGAGTTGCTTAAAAAGGAACAGAAGGCATATTTCGACCAGATACATGATACACGGAACGTCATGCCGACCAAGTTTATGCCGGTTCCCAGCGCATTGCGGCATGCTTTGTTGCACGTGAGGCTAGATAATGCGCGGGAAAAGTTTGAATCATCGCCCTTCAATTGGTATGTGGGTCCAGATAATGCAGATTTGCTCATTATAACCTGCGGTAGCTGCTGGCTTTACTCTCGGGAAGCGGTGAAGGCATTGAAACTGGATGACAGGGTGGGCATCCTCAAACTGGGTACTCTTTGGCCCTTGCCAGAAAAATTTGTGGAAAGACATCTGAGCAAATCGCAGAAAGTTCTGGTGGTTGAAGAGATCGACCCCTTCCTGGAGCGAAGTGTGATGGAACTGGTTGCCAACTTGCCACCTGGCGCTCCACGTCCCCTTTTTTACGGTAAGCGCTCGGGAGACATAAATGCTTATGGAGAGCTAAACCCAGACAAGGTTATCAAAGCAGTAAGCAACATAATGGGGTTGGCATATCAGCCTCGAGACATTGAGTATGGCAAGAAAGCAGAGGAGATCTCAAAAAGCAACGTCCCTGAACGAATGATGACTTTCTGCCCCGGTTGCGCTCATCGTGCTAGCTTTTGGGCGATCAAGAATGCACTCAAGCTAGATGGGCGCAATGGAATTGTTACCGGTGATATCGGTTGCTACTCCATGGCACTGGGGCCCGCTGGCTTTTTCCAGGTAAGGACGATGCACTGCATGGGAGCTGGGATAGGAGTGGCTAACGGACTTGGGAAGTTGGGACAGTTCGGTTTCAACCAACCGGTACTTGCTGTGTGCGGCGACTCCACTTTCTTCCATGCCGCTATTCCAGCGCTGATAAACGGCATTTACAATCAGTCGAATTTCATTCTTATAGTCTTAGATAATAGTGCTACTGCAATGACCGGTTTCCAACCCCACCCTGGAACTGGAGTGAGCGCTATGGGGGAGCCAACAAAGGCTGTGAGTATGGAAGCCTTATGCCGCTCATTGGGAATACATGTCGACATTTGCGATCCCTTCGACCTTGAAAGCACTACTGCTACTCTGCTTGAAATGATGGCGGACGGTGGTGCTAAGGTAGTGATAATGCGACGCGAGTGCGAGCTGGTGAGAAGCCACAGGGAAAAAGGAAAACCATATAAGGTGCATGTTGACCCCGAAAAGTGTATAGGAGAGGCTTGTGGTTGTGACAGATTATGCACCAGGGTGTTTCGCTGCCCTGGGTTGATTTGGGATAAAGAGGCTGGCAAAGCCAAGATAGACGAGGTAATCTGCACCGGATGTGGGGTGTGTGCAGATATATGTCCTCAGGGAGCCATCGTGAAGGAGGCAACATGACTACAAAGACCTTAATGAACGATCCGCTTAACCTGATCATTACCGGTGTCGGTGGTCAGGGCAATGTGAGGGTATCTCTGCTTATCGGCAATGCCCTGGTAAGAGAAGGCTACTTCGTGACTATTGGGGAAACTTATGGAGCATCCCAAAGGGGTGGGCCAGTCATGAGCCACTTGAGAATTTCAAAGGAGATTGAATGTAGCCCTTTTATCTCTGATGGACGCGCTGATGTCATCCTCGGCATGGAGCCGGTGGAAACCCTGAGAATGCTAGGGCGGTTTGGTAACCCGGATGTCATCACCATAGTCAACCCCAGGCCTATACATTCCATTGATGTTACTGGAGGCGAGGCTGAATATCCTGATCTGGATAGGCTCATGAAAACCATAAAGGAGCTGTCAGCCAAAACATGGGTGATAAATGCCACCGAAGAAGCACAAAAAATGGGCGATCCCATATTTGCCAATGTAATCCTCGTCGGCGCTCTCATTGGCTGCGGCGTCCTGCCGCTGGACGAGAAATCAGTGGAGCCAGTATTACGGGAAAGTTTCCCCAAAGAATTTGAGGCCAATATGATGGCTTTCAGCAAGGGTATGCAGCTTGCAGGTTAGTAGAGTAAGCAGAGCGACATAGTTTTAAGAAAATCAAGAGAGAAGTAGTATTTTGTGTAGTTCTTTCGTGCAAGGATGGATATGGATTTAGGAGCCACAGAAGTCGTGGAGCGGTTTAAGACCGAAGCCACTAGAGTTGGCGCCATGGTATACGAAGCCAAAGACGCCAAGGATGCCGGTGATTATGTGCTGAAAGTTGCACAGGAACACGGTGTGAAGCACATAGTCAAGTCAAAGTCTATGCTGGCTGAGGAGATTGGGCTAAGAGAGCAGTTGGAAAATGCTGGCATAGAGGTTAGGGAAACCGACATCGCAGAATGGATCACCCAATTAGCTGGGGAAAGAGCAGCGCATGCAGAATATTTAGTCCCACCCAAAACCATTGAGCAGGTCGCTGGGCTTATCTCCAAAGCAACCGGTGAGAAGCTGGAAGCTGACCCTCAGGCTCTATCAATTGCGGCGCGTCGGGCGTTGAGGCAGTCCTATATCGTTGCAGATATGGGTATTTCAGAGGCTAGTGTTGCCATAGCTGAAACTGGGACTTTAATCATTATGAGCAATGAAGGAAATGACCGCTTGGTCGCTGTTTTGCCTCCTATACATGTGACGATGCTTGACCGCAAAGAGTTAGTCTCTAACATGGAAGATGCTACTGCTAAACTTAAATTGCTCAGCAAAACAGTGACGGACAGGAAAATGTCGAGATATATCACCTATATCACCGGAAGAAACACTACCGCTGATATACCAAAAGCGTTAATGGCCAGGGCCCAGGGTCCAGAAGAAGAGCATATTGTCCTAGTAGATAGGGCTGCAAGTAAATGAAAGGGCGCACAAATTTCAGGTGGGAATTGTAGCCGTGTACTGTGAGGCGGAAACATGAGTAGGGAAATGACTAAACGTGTGCATAAGGCGCTAGCAGATGACAATTTGCAGTCTGCTCTTGGTAGATTGACACCCCTTCTAAAGATGGTGCTTCAAATGGCGCTGGAAGGCATTGATTTCGATGCTTTAAGCAAAGAAATCCGCCGCGTGAAAGAGAAATCTATCGCTAACCTACCTCAATTGGTGGAGCTATTCAAGATTGAAGCTGCTGAGTCTGGTGCTGTGGTATATGAAGCCAGGGGTGCCGAGGATGCCAACAACTATGTGCTGAAGCTGGCACAGGAACGCCATGTGAAACACATAGTCAAATCAAAATCCATGCTCACTGAAGAGCTCGAGCTAAGGGAGTATCTTGAGCATGCTGGCATGGAGGTAAAGGAAACCGACATTGGAGAATGGATCATCCAACTAGCTGGGGAAAGACCGGCGCATATGGTTGGACCAGCCATACATAAAACGATTGAGCAGGTCGCTGAGCTTCTCTCCACAGAAACAGGTGAGCAACTGGAACCTGAACCTCAGGTTCTATTAAATGCAGCACGTCATGCATTAAGGCAGTTCTATATTAATGCGGATATGGGTATTTCAGGAGCTAATATTGCTATAGCTGAAACTGGAAGCATAGTCATCGTCACTAATGAAGGGAATGGCTGTATGGCCACCACTTTGCCTCCCATACATGTGGCGCTGGTTGGCTACGAGAAGCTGGTTTCCAGCTTGGAAGATGCCGACGCCATACTTAGACTACTCAGCAGGAGCACCATGGGGATGAAAATGCCAGTCTATATCTCTTATATTAGCGGTCCTAGTAATACCACTGCTATTCCAGAAGTACCATCTCTCAGCGCGCAAGGCCCCGGCGAGGTGCATATTGTCCTGGTAGATAATGGCCGCTGGCAAATGAGAGAATCCACTGAATTCAGAGAGGCGTTATATTGCATTAAATGTGGCGCCTGCCTTAATGTCTGCCCGGTTTTCCAGTCACTCGCTGGACAAACTTACGGTTATATATACCAGGGTGGCATTGGCGCTATCTTAACTGCCTTCCTTCATGGCATGGATAAGGCAAAGGATCCAGCAAGCTTATGCATGGGATGCATGGCGTGCAAGGAAGTCTGCCCAGCCTGTATCGATATACCGCGCATGGTATCTCAGTTGAAAGCAAGGTTTGTGGCAGAAGAGGGCTTGTCATGGAAAGGTAAGGTGGCATACCGAGGCGTACTGAAACACCCAGCGCGGTTAGATAGAGCAATAAGAGTTGGCTCATACCTGCAGCGGCCTTTTACTGATAAAGATTTTATGACAAGATGGCTTCCCTATCCACTGAATTCGCTGGCCCAGACTATCAGCCTTCCTGCGCTATCACATCGTCCATTACGTGACCGGTTGAAGGATTCATCATCACCTAAGAAAGGAGTCCATCCCAGTGTGGCTTTTTATGCTGGCTGTGTTGCTGATTATGCATATCCTGACCTTGGCCAAGATGTCATGAAGGTTCTGAGGGAATGTGGCGCTGAGCCTTACTATCCGCAGGGACAAACATGTTGTGGTGCTCCAGCATGGTTTGCTGGCGATGTCGAAACAACCCTCGGGCTAGCCAGAAGAAACATCGCTGCTCTGGAAGAAGGAGATCCTGACTATATTGTCACCGTGTGCCCTGGTTGCGCAGTCATGCTAAAACAGGAGTATCCGCGTTTAACCGCCGCTGAACCAGATTGGAATCAGAGGGCGAAAGTACTTTCCAGCAAAATTCGCGATTTCTCGCAACTTGTTCTTGAACTAACTCCTTCAGCAGAGAAGAGACCTCCACTAAATGAGAAAGTCACTTACCATGACCCTTGTTATTTGAAGAGAGGGCTTGGTGTATATGTTGAACCCAGACAACTGCTTGAACGGGAGGGCTTAGAACTGGTAGAGATGGCTGACTCAGATGCCTGCTGTGGCTTTGGTGGTGAGATTGTGCTCAAATACCCGGAGTTATCTAACTCAGTCTTGCAACGGAAGCTAGACAATATAGAAGCAAGTGGTGCCGACATAGTAGTTACCAATTGTACACCCTGTATCCTTCAGATCAGGGGCGGATTAGATAAGCGCAAAAGCAATATCAAAGTAATTCACAGCGCCGAGCTAATGGCAAAATACAGCAATTCACATGCTAGGAGCGCATGACAACCTCAGCCTTTTTAGCGAGGTGCTACGTAAGGAACTATCAGAGGTGAGAGCGGTGAGGGATAAGAATAGTCTCTTGAGATTGGGTCGCCAACTATATGTGAGTTTATCCATGTAGGCGACTGACTCATCAAGTATGAGTGGGGTTGGCAGTCATGGCCAATTATGGTATAAGTGTGATGTTATACGAAGCTCTTTTCCATTATTCCATGAGGAGGTTACATGAGGTCATGGTCAGGTCCTTAAAATTAAATCCCTTTTGGTGCTGCAGTGCAACATTTAAAAACTGAAGGAGGGAAGAGCAAAGATGAGAGCTAAATTTGGTGCACCAGAGGCACTGGCGTTCATTGGTGCTTTGGCGATGATTGTTAGCGTTTTCTTGGTCTTTGAGAAGGTGGGTGGTGTGTCATCTGACGCGATGGAGGCTTATAATCTTGGCTTGCCTATTTTTCTGATAGCGGCGCTTTGTTTTGGGACATTTGCCGCTAGAGAGAGGGGTATCTTGCCCGGGCTGGCTTTTATTGGCCTCGGCTTCGCGGGGTTGGCGTTAATAGGAAACTTTGCCTATGACTTCTTTGCTGTACAACATGCTGAATTGGGCAATCTGCGCGAGGGATTCTACCTGGCTGGAGTAGGGTCGCTACTGGTGCTTGTGGGTGGAATCCTAAAGATTAAATAATCAAAGCTCTGAGTCCACCTTGCTATCGTGGAAATGCGATGCAAGATTACCTTTATATCTAACCGTGATGGCGAGAATGAAATCTACGTGATGGACGCCAACGGCTCCAACTAGACCAACCTCACTAACAACCCGGCTTGGGACGGAGAAGCGTCGTGGTCGCCCGATGGGAGCAAGATCGCCTTTACCTCTAAGCGTGACGGAAACTCTGATATTTATGTGGTGAGTGTGGACGGGTCTAATCTGACACGTCTTACCAATAATCCTGCTGATGATTGGAAACCTATCTGGTCGCCTTAGGCTGCTCATCCAACCTCACTGATTAGAGAATACAAGTTTTATAAAGGCAAAGGGATAAAGGCGACCACTTTTGTGATATAGTTATGTCAATGTTGGCAGAGAGAGCGTGATGGCACCTGACTTCAATCTAAGTGTCGTGGGTTGGCATCCTACAGGGCTCGCTTCGCATTTAAGGTAAGCACCTGATTACGACGTATGAGGGGGTAAATAATGGGTTATTTTGCTATACCTACTGCTGTTTTCGGATTCTTCTTTAGCTCTTTGTTGACCATGCTATTTTGGAACTTGGTTGCGCCCTGGGTAGGGTTGGAGGGAATAGGTTATATCAACGCTATGGTGATTACAATAGCCCTGTGGCTGGTGGTTGCGCCGATCGCTGCCGCCATCAGTAAAAGAACCAAGATATAATAGCAGTCCAATAGGCGCATGAATACGGCACTGTTCATCTACTCTGTGCTAGAAGCGATAGGCTGTCACCGTTCAAATGCTACTACATCAACTGGCATCATTGTTAAATGGCTGCATAGGTGCACTCATTTCACTCTTGGCCAAGTGTAATTCCTCTCTACAGTGAGCAAGCCCCTTCTCAAGATTTCTCTGGAGAGTCAGCCAGTAGCCACATGACTTTTGATATTGAACTGGTTACAATGATTTTCACGAAGGTAAAGAGACTGAGAACAGGCCAGTTCGCGCTGCGATTCGAAATAAAGTATTAGGGCAGTGCATTGGAGAGGCATGGTAGAAGAGACCGAGGGGGATCAACCGAGTTAAGATGCTTTGGAAACTTGTGCTTATATTCGTTCTTACGCCGCTGGTTGAACTGGCAATTCTCGTCTATTTGGGAACGATAATAGGTGCTTTGTATACCATACTCATGGTCGTGGTAACGGGTATTGTTGGAGCCGTTCTGGCGAGGCATCAGGGCCTGGCAACTCTTTCCAGAATTCGGAGTAGCTTGGAGCAAGGAATCTTGCCCTCAAACGAGCTCTTTGCAGGTGCCCTGATACTTGTAGGTGGTCTATTGCTGCTTACACCGGGAATAATTACGGACATTATCGGGTTTGCGGTGCTAATTCCTCAAACAAGGCGTATCATTGGAAAAGGCCTTCGTAACTTGATAAAGCGCAGGATTCAGAGGGGAGAAATTGACTATTGGGAATTGCGCTAGGCTTCTGCTTCTGTGCTCCTTTATGATCGACCACAGCAGAGTTGCTGTGATTTAGCTCCTTACCGTCTCCTAGTGGGTCTATTGTGTAGTCTTCTCGATTTTGCGACGTACTCTTCCGTGAAGCAGGGCTGTGCTATACTACAATACGGCAACAATTATCGGGCTTGGTTAGAGGGATGTACGCCTAGCCCAGTTCGCAGTTATCGAAGTTTGTCGGCACACCTTTATGGGGAGAAATCATGGTTAGCTGTAAAATAGATGACGATTTGGAACTTATATCGCTTGAAGAAGCGCATGCCGCAGGGCTATTCGCTTTGGTAGAACAGAATCGAGAGTATCTACGTGAGTGGCTTCCATGGGTAGATGATAATGCGTCTATCGAGGATTCCAAGAGGTTCATTGAAAGCTCTCTCGGGCAGTCGGCATCTGGTATATGGTATAAGGGTAATTTAGTTGGGGTAGTTGGCTACGGCACAATTGACTGGTTAAATCGGACAGCTAGCATTGGCTATTGGCTGGGGGCCTCTTTTCAAGGCCATGGGTTAATGATTAAGTCGTGTCGAGCCATGATGGAACATTCATTTGATGAGCTTGGCATGAATAGTGTAGAGATACACTGTGCTGCCGAAAACAAAAAGAGTCGTGCAATCCCAGAGAAGTTGGGCTTTGTACAGGAAGGGACAATCCAGCAAGGGCAATGGCTCTATGATCACTATGTTGATCTTGTAGTTTACGGAATGCTTGCAGGTGAATGGCAGAATTCCGGTGCGGAAATAGAATAGAAGGAAAAGGGCTTGTAATCGCAGGTTCCACGAAGCCCTTGCCAAGCCTGAAGATAGAAACTAGAATTGCTGGTGTGGGAGTGGGGGGGCATCAAGTCTAATTGGTAAGGAGTTTTTAGATTGCCAAAAGATATTTTTACCCAGATTGGAGAAACACCCATCATAGAGTTGGCCAGGATGAATGACACTAACTCGACCATCCTAGCTAAATTCGAGGCACTAAACCCGAGCGGAAGCGTAAAGGACATAATGGCCTATTATATGATGGAAATTGCCGAGAAGAGAGGTCTGCTAAGGCCGGGCACGACCATAATTGAGGCCACCAGTGGCAACACGGGCATTTCATTTGCCATGCTCGCCGCTCGTAAAGGATATCAATTTATGGCGGTAATGCCTGAACATATGAGTATCGAGAGAAGGCAAATGATGGAGGCGTTCGGGGCAGAAATTGTATTGGTACCGACAGAAGAGGGCTTTGCCGGCTGTGTGAGAAAGCTAGAGGAACTGGCGGCCAATAAATCGAGTGTTTGGCTGCCACGGCAATTTGACAATTCAGACAATACTGCCGCTCATAGAGAAATTACAGGCAGGAGGATTCTGCAGCAAGTGGAAGGCAGAATTGATATCTTTATCTCGGGTGTAGGCACTGGCGGCACCCTAATGGGTGTTGCTGAAGCCATCCTCGAGGTTTATCCCAATTTGCAAGTGATTGCGGTGGAACCGGCTGAATCGGCGGTAATGAGTGGCGGAAAGCCAGGAACGCATTTGATACAGGACATTGGACCGGGATATATCCCAGGTTTGGTGAACATGGACATCATAAATCGAGTGATACCCGTGAAGAACCAGGAAGCCATTGATATGACAAGGAGGCTGTTGAAGGAGGAGGGGTTGATGGTGGGAATTTCTTCAGGGGCGAATGTTTTCGCTGCTCTGAAAGTGGCCGCAGAATTAGAGGATGGGCAAACCATCGTTACCATTTTGCCTGACAGAGGCGAAAGATACCTGAGTATGAATGTACTATAGCTCGAATTGGGTCGGCACTCTTTGCGGTTTTGCTTTTAAAAACGGCATTGTTCGTCCAGAGACCATGAGGTAAGTTTTTCAGTAGATCGAGCAAGCTATTCCATATCATCTTTCCGGTTTTGCTGGGACAGCTTTTCATGACATCTGCGATTAAAAGTGCATCAATTGCAGGTAATCGCTAAATGAATTTCTCTTAGTAGGAGAATAACATGTTGATACTGGGAGTCAAAGTGATTCATCCGGCAGCAAAGCCACCAAGCAAGATGACTCATGGAAGTGCGGGGTTTGACCTGTATGCAGCAGAAAATGTGGAAATACCGGCGGCGCAGTGTGATGCAGATGGGTATGTCGAGGTTGGCAGAGGCTTAGTGCCGACAGGTATTGAAGTAGAACTGCCACAAGGCACGGTTGGTCGGATAGCATCCCGCTCTGGATTATCGGTCAATTCGAATATAGAGGTGGGGGCTGGGTGGATTGATAGTGATTACCGTGGGGAGTTGATGGTGGAACTGAAAAATCTGGGCTCCAAATCATATAAAGTTAGCCAGGGAGACCGGATTGCGCAGTTAGTTATACTGCCAGTAGTGGATGTTGAAATCGAAGTCGTGTCATATCTTGAGCAGACAGCACGAGGCTCATCAGGTTTCGGGTCAACCGGTATGTAGTGCTGAGTATTAAAAATCTGAGCCAATTCGCTGACTGCACGATTGTAATAGGTTTTTCGCTTTACATGTTCGTTTCAGTGGGATCAACCGCTTGCTGTTTTGGTTTTCACTAGACTAGAGCGGTAGGCCCTGATAATGTCATGGCGGCGCAATACTCCCAGTAAGTGGCCCTTATCCTGTCGGTCTACAACAGGGATCCGTCCATAGTCTTCCTCGCTGCCTTGTAAAACTTCATATAACGATTGGTCTGGGTAAGCTACCAAAGGCGTTCGGGTAGCATATTCGCTTACGGGAAGGTCCGCATTCCCGTTTTGCAGAGCGCGTTTTAGGTCTGCTAATGAAACAACGCCAAATAGTCGTCCCTTCTCATCCAAAACTGGGAAGCCATGATGGCCCGTACTGCGCGACAGGTTATTTATTTCTTTCATGGGCATAGTGGAAGACATAGTGGGAAAATTAGGGGTCATTACCTCTCCGACACTGATGGTCTTCATTATATCCCCCACCTCTTCGTGGTAAATCTGCAATTCCCTCTCAATAGGAAAGTCTATACGCTCGATAAAATACTGATTAAAGTCGAGACGGGAAGACAGCTCAATGTGCTCAATGGATTGGGCAAGCTCGTTAGCCATCGGCCAGTAATCTGTAGACAAGAGCACCATGGAAGCCCCGGTGCTGGCAGCGTTACCCAGTGATGTGATAATCTCTGGATTGACACTGGGAATAAGGCCGATGCGCATAGCACTATATGGGCTAATATAATTCCCCAGCGCGCCTGCGAGGTAAAGACGGTCAATATCCTCGACCCCTACTCCCATTTCATCCATTAGTGTGCTAACACCTGCCGCAATAGCCCCTTTGGCAAGCTGAAGTTCGCGAACATCTTTCTGAGTGAGGTAGATGGGTCTACTATCGTAACTTTCCTCCGCGTAAGCGACGAGAAAGTCATGAACCCCTTCCCTATAAACTACTCTTGAATTCAAGGCCTCCGACTCTCCTTCCCGGGGGCGGCGAATCAAACCCTCATGATCGATTATGCCGAGGTCAAGGAGCAAGGCAACTAACTCCACCAACCCGCTGCCACAAATCCCTTTAGGCTTGATATTGCCAATGACCTGGTAGTTAAGGTCGCCTTGTTCAAAGCTGAAGGCTTCAATCGCTCCGGCTCTAGCTATCATGCCGTAGGAAATGTTAGCCCCCTCCAGGGCGGGTCCAGCAGCGGCAGAGCATGTCATCAATCTTTTGCGATTCCCCAGAAAGATCTCTCCATTGGTGCCAATATCCAGCGCCAATATCATTTCATCCTCTTGTTCTGAAGCGCCCGAGGCGAGAATGACGCTGATCAGGTCTCCGCCAATGTAACCGGACTTGGTGGGCATCACGTAGAACAGCGCCTCGGGGTGTAGTTCGAGACCAATTTCTGCTGTTTTCACAATTAGTCCATCATTCAACACAGGTGTGAAGGGTGCTTCGGCGATTCCCAGGGGGTTCAGGCTTAGCAGTAGGTGCTGCATGGTGGTGTTACCTGCCGCAACGGCAACAAAGATGTCATCTGGGTTGAGCCCCGCCGCCTTAAGAAGGCGTGTAGTTATCTGGTTCAGGTCCTCGATGAGACGATGGTGCAAAGTTTCCAGACCGTGCGAGTGTTCTTTCACATACTGAAGACGACTTATCACGTTTGTGCCATACTTCATTTGACCATTAAGGCGGGAGACAACGGCGACTTCACTTCCATCTGCCAAACTTATGAGCTTGCCAACCAGTGTGCTCGTCCCAAGGTCGAAGACCAGTCCATAGTCGCGGTCCAGTTCTTCTGGGTCTTGCCAGGCCATCAAGCAGTCCTCGTGTAGCACTGCCGCTCCGTGGGAGTTTGTTCTTTCAAGCATATCTGTCAACTTTTGAAGACAGTGAAGCGAGGCTTTAAGGTCATGGTGTCCAGGAAGCATGACCTGTTTAATGCGGTCAAGATCGGAAAGACCTTCATTATGGAGGTCAGGGGGTAAGGTAATGAGTCGCTTGTATATAAGTGGCTTGATATGCAAAGGAGGCCGATATCCAGTTTTAAGGATTTGAAAATCTTCCACGCCAGCCTCAGTCTCTCTGGTGCGAATCACTAAATCCTTATTCACCTCGGTGCGGCAAGCGAGGCGGATCCCCTGTTCCAGTTCTTCTTCATCAAGGAGTTCTATTTCATTTTCGGAGGGGGGTCCTATTGAAGAGAGGACTCCGATTTTGCATTTGCCACATTTCCCCAATCCGCCGCACTCACCATCCACATCCATTGCTACCTCTGTATTCTGTAATGCCTGCCAGACAGTATCTCCCTGGCGAACCTTCAGCCAGAGATCGTCTGGCAAAACATTCAACCAGAAGTATCTTGTTTTGCGTTTTTTAAATGCAGGAGATCCGATATAGTGTTCTTTCGTCTTTGATTTTTGATCCTGAGACATTTTCATCTTTACCGCAAGAGAGTGTGTACTAGATTAAAGCTATGAGCTTTTTTTCAAGATACGAATAATCAGCATCACTAATGTCCAGAGATAGCTCTAAGAAATCGGCCACTTCGCCAGCCTGGACCTCAAGGTCTGGGTCTGACGGCTGCCGCACATAGAGCAATCTCTTGTAATGCTCAAAACAATACTTTCGCATTTCCTCGTCTTCGAGTTCCAAGGGGCGCACGCAGTATTCTTGAAAGTGGAGAATAAGGTCTTTTTCGGCAAAATAGGTTCCCGCCATCTCATCAATGAGCTTCTCGAACCGCTCACTGCCGAGGAGCATTTCATAGCAGTAATGCCCTGGTACCTTAATTATCCCGTGCTGTTGGCAGAAGCGTTCGATATCGGGGAAACAGTCCCCATAAAGGCATATGATGCGCTCATTTCTTTTTTTAGCAGAGACTATCCTTTTTTTCAGGCGTTTTTTCAGCTCTTGGGGCCTCAGATGTAGATTGGATGGCAAATAACTCAAGCGCACATTAGGGTATCTTTTTTTCAATTGAAGATACTCAAGCGCTGGTTTGAAGACAGTGCAAGCAATGATACGTGTTATGTTTCCGGCTTTGTTCGACATTGTCATACTAGATATTAATTATACCGGGAAAGGCGTTTTTTATCTCGAGAACCAGGTCTGGATCCAGGCGGCTTTGTCTCCCTTCATCCAAGATTTTTTTCACCAAGACATTGGCACGGCTCAGCATATCCGGCCGGCCCCTTTCTTCCCAAATATCAAAGTTACAACGAACACTCAGGTTGGGGTAGAAGAATTCATCCATCATATGGTCGATCGTGTGGTCTTCCGCTACATAGTTGCCCCCAGGGCCGACCTTCTGAATCACGTCGAAGCCCAGAGTCTCTTCATTCACCTCTATACCAGCTAGTTCCCTGTGGATCATCCCTAGGATTTCATTGTCGATGACGAATTGCTCATAGGAAAGGGAATTGCCCGAATCCATCAATCCGGCCGTCAGGTGAATGAAGTCTGCCCCGCTCATGGCTACGGTCAAATTGGAAAAATGCTTTTCAAAGCCAGCCTGGATGTCGGGTCTTTTGGCCTCGGTGAGCCCACCTGAGGCGTAAATGGGCAAATTGTAGAGCTTCGCCAGTTGGACTGCAGCAGCGTTCATCATGCCCATTTCCACTGAGCCCATAGTAAATTCCATGGTTCGCAGATCCATAGCCGTAGGAACGGCGCCATATAGCACCTTGGCTCCCGGGGTGAGTACCTGCGCAATAGCAACCCCGGCCAGGGATTCAGCGTGCATTTGGGAAAGGGTGCCCGCTAAGGTAGCGGGTGAGGTAGCCCCGGCAATGGGGGCCGGTGCGCAGGTGGCGGGAATGCCGTGTTTGGTACAGAAATTGAGAATACCTAGCGTGGTGCCATCGATGGTAAGCGGGCTTATGACGTTGGTGATTACCGAGACGAAGGGCTTTTCTCTGAGTCTCTGTTCTCCTCCGGCGATGAAACTTGCAAGTTCCCACATCTGTGTAACGCCTTCCAGATCGTCACAGCCCCCCATCACATGTTTCGTCGTATGATAGAAAGCACGAAAGTAGTCGTTCAGATGATAGTTTTGAGGTTCTAGGTCATGGGCCTGGCAGGCGATAATATAAAAGCGAATGTAATCCAGGTGATCCACCAGGATAGAGGTGTTGGATACATCTCTTAGTATGGTGCGCCGGTAGCCGCCCGTTCCCATGTCAAGAATTCGAAATACCCTTCCTCCGTTACCGAAGTGGACCTTGCTCTCCCCTAAGTGGAGGTCATTTCTTCCATCTCGAGAATAGAGGATAAATTTGGAAGGGGCACGACCCAGGAACTCATCAAGCCAGTCCCCTTCAAAGCGCACTAGCTGGTTGTCATAATCGACCTGGGCCCCCGCTGCTCTTAGCGTGTCGAGAAAGGTACTATCAGTTATTCTGATACCGACCTGTTCCAGTATTCGGCGCCCTGTCTGGTCGATCTGCTTCGCATCTTCAGGTGTAAGTGGCCTGTAAAATGGCAAACTTATTCCCACAATTGAACCCCTTATTATAATCCTTGAATAATTCGATCAATTCCTTTAAGCACTTCATCGGGTTTGGGTTCTATCTGATGTTCTGAAAGAATCCTTTTCGCCTCGATATTGCACCGCTTATATAGGTCCATAGCTCCGGCCTCTTCCCATGAATCGTAACGGGAGCGGTCTAAAAGCTTCGGTAGAAACTGGGCATGCATGAAATGTTCAAAGGTGTGATCGTCTGTGAGGAACATGGAACCGGTCTCCTTAGCCACTCTTTCGATGGCATCAAGGGCCAGGGTTTCCTCGTTGACAGGAATGCCATCGACGAAAAACCGGCTCATAGCCACCAGTTCGTTAGCCATTGTCACCATCTCCAGAGAAGAGGTGGTGCCAAATTCCAAGAAACCGACGTCGTGGATTAGATTAGCTCGCGAAAGCATGGCAGTGATGATGGAAAACATGGCTTCGGCTCCTGCCTGGGCGTCCATCACTTTGGCATCCGAGGCTCCGGCAAAGGCCCAGATGGGCAGGTCGTAGATTTCATCACGCATATCGGCAAGCGCGGCCTGAGTGAGACTCCATTCGGGACAACCATATGAAACTACGGCGGACTTCATGTCCAAAATGCTGACATTGGGGCCAAACAGAAAGGGAGAGCCTTTGCCGGCCAACTGATGAACAACGAGTCCTACCAGGTTTTCAGCGATCCCTAAAGCCATAGCTCCGGCAAGTGTGACCGGGGCCCCTCCTCCGGCGTTGGATCCAGATGGAAGGCAGATGGGTATCCTCTTCTCAGCACAGAAAATGAGTTTCTCCATAACGTTTTCAGGGAAGCGCAAGGGGCTGATGGCCTCTGAGTAATTGAGCACAAAGGGCTTCTTTCGTAAATTTTCCTCACCACCCGCCACCTGGCAGGCAATCTCGTAGATTTTGGCAATATCTCTGCCACTGTCTGCGATGAAAACGATGGGCTTATTTGTGTTATTGACCATCTCGGCAAAAACATAGACATATATATCTTCGACAGGAACATCTTCAGGATTGGACATGGACATGGCAAAAGCCATGTTCTCCAGACCGTCAACCAGCTTGGCAAAATTGGCGACATCTTTTAAGACAGTTCGGCGGCGTTGACCGGTTTCCAAATCCAGAGTGAAAGTGGCATCGGAGCCTGTGCCATAGAAGGGGTTGCCGTTGACGAGAGGCATCGTTTTGTTACCCTTCTGGTCATAAAGGGCAATCTGCCTGGGGGCTGATCGTAAGGCCTCTTCAGCAAGATGAGCGGGTAGCTTAACCCAGTCACCGTTAGAAACCTTGCACCCGGCATCGGCGAGCATTCCCAGAGCGCTGGGATGCTCCATCTTAAATCCGGTCTTTTCCAGGATCTCCAGGGCGGCTATGTGGATTGCCAACGCCTGTTCATGGTTCAATACCTTCAGTCGAGGTTGAAAGGTGGGGATCTCTATCGGTTTCATGACTAGCTCCTTTATGATAAAAGAATCTTTCAAGAAACGCCGAGTAATCCTTTGGCTTTGCTCACGGCAGAACCTGCATCCGATGCGTAAGAGTCGGCCTTGATCTCCTGAGCATACTGTTCAGTGACCGGTGCACCACCGATCATCACCTTGACTTTATCCCTGACCCCGGCTTTCTGTAACGCCTCGATGGTCTTGGGCATGCCTGGCATGGTGGTGGAGAGCAGTGCCGACATTGCCACAATGTCCGGCTCTATTTCTTGCACCTTCTGGACAAACTTCTCGGGAGAGACGTCTACGCCCAGGTCGGTGATGGTGAATCCTGCTCCTCCCATCATCATGGAAACCAGATTTTTGCCGATATCGTGCAAGTCGCCCTTGACTGTCCCAATTAGTACCTTTCCCTTGGAGGTGACGTCACCTTCTTTAAACAGAGGCTCGAGCAGGTTCATGCATTCATTCATGACCTTGGCAGAGCGCAACATCTGGGGGACGAATATTAGCCCCTTTGAATAGTTCTCGCCTACCTTATCCATGGCGACAATTAGCCCATTATCGAGGATGTCCTTAGCATTGCTGCCTGCATCCAAGGCGCTCTGAGTTTCTGCTACCGCTGTCTTGGTGTCTCCCTTGATCACAGATTCAGTCAAGGCACTAAAATCACTCATCTTCAACCTCCTTAAGCTTGTTTGTTTCAAACCTAAACAGCAAAATTATCCTCCAAGAATGCGGCCATTTTGGTAGGCCTCAATAAAATTTTCGCAGTATTCATCCCGACCAAGAAGCATCTCGACTGCAAGGAGGGTTGCCATGAGCTGCTTGTCGGTCGGGTCCAGAATGGCGGCGGACAGCCCATACGATATGCAGAGAGCCAGAAAGTTGCGATTGATCAGGTGGCGTTCAGGAAGACCAAAGGAGACGTTGGAAAGGCCGCAGATGGTATTTACGCCCGGATAATTCTTCATGATTTCATTGATGGCTCCCAAGGTGGCGATTCCCATGCCAGTATCCACGGAAACAGGCTGCACTAACGGATCCACATAGATCCTTTCAAGAGGAACCCCTTCATCTGTGAGCTTGTTGATAAGCTCCGAACCGACCTGGACTCTCTCTTCCACGGTAGTGGGCATCGAAGTTTGAGCCATGCACAGGGCGACCACATGACAAGGATTGGAGGTGACAACAGGAAGGAGGGATTGGAGGCGGTCTTGTTCCAGCGAAATGGAATTGATCATTGGTTCGCCTTTGTGGCGCTTGATAGCTTGGGACAATGCCTTGGGATTGGGGCTGTCCAAGCACAGGGGTAGATCCACTTTGCTTTGTACCGTCTCAACCAGCCAGCAGAGGCAATCAACCTCCTGGTCTACAAAAGTCCCAGCATTTACATCAATGTAATGTGCTCCAGCTTCGGCTTGATCCTGGGCGATCTTGGTGATAAACGCAGCATCCCGTTTCTTAACAGCCTCTTCAATGCTCTTCCGACTTGTGTTGATCTTCTCCCCTACAATGATCATCGTTATTCCTCTATTCGAGTAATTGAATGTGAATTAATGTTCATAGATACTCAGTTTTCGCCCAAATTAATGTCAACACTGCTAAGTTATCATAAATAGCTACCGATGGCAAATCCATAGCTTTGTTTTTATAAGTTTCCTGAATGCTCCAGCGCCCCCTGTTATGCTGGTGCCATGTACTTCATAGGTACAATTAGCCGCATGTTATAATGCCACCATGGGCCTTGTAGTAACAGCGGGTTGGCACGGATTTTACTGAGGAGTTATCCCCTGTTTCGCTTGGATATGCCGTTGTGCTATCTACACAGCTTTTAGGGGATTAAAAGGTTTGTTGGCTCAGGCGGCTCTAACCTTACGCTCTGGACAGGCGGAAAACCAAGGGTATGTGGGTATCGTCAGATATAAGCATCCATGGACGCCACCCAATTCTCCAAGACCGGGGCTTTCAGGTCTCATAGCAATTGGGGTAGTTCGTCACAATGTATTCTAACCTCTTCCATGTTCCATTTGCCTCTCTTTAGCGGTAAAATGAAGCAAGGCTTGGGATAGTCCTTGGAACCCTAGCATGGGAGGTTGGAGCTTTACGGACAGGTTGCTGCTATCTTTGGAGATGTATGGTAGCAGTTTTATGAAGGGTCTGCAGGATTAACTCCGTCTGTTATAATATTCGTTTTTAGTGATCGAAAGGAGGACTAATTCTATGGCGACTATAAATTCCGTGCTTGGGCCACTTGACACTGTGGATCTCGGCTTCACTCTTATGCACGAACACCTTGTCTGTGCTTCAGCTGGTATCACTCAGAACTACCCCGAGCTTCTCGGCGCCGATTTCATGGACCGCATTGTCGATGGGCTGACTCGAGCAAAAGAGGGTGGGATTGACACTGTTGTTGATGCTACTACCCTCGACTTGGGCCGGGACGTGAATGTAATGGCCCAGGCTTCTCGTCTGAGTGGTGTCAACGTCATCGCCTGTACCGGCTGGTGGTTGGATATACCCCCCTTCTTTGAGGGCGTTTCCTCCGATCAATTTGCCAGACTATTCATTCGTGAAATCAAAGAGGGTATCTCAGGTACCGATATCAAGGCTGGTATCCTTAAGGGGGCAAGCGATATTTCGGGGGTTACGCAGGGGGAGGAAACCATTCTACGTGGAGTAGCGCGGGCACACCTTGAGACAAATGTTCCCATTATGCTGCATTCCTATTCACCAGGTCGAGTGGGAGAGCAGCAACTAGCTGTCTTAAAGGAGGAAGGTGTAGACCTGAGAAGGGTGACGCTGGATCATTCCAATGACACCACCGATACGGAATACCTGATATGGATTTTAGAGCAGGGGTGCTATCTTGGTCTGGATCGCTATCCAGGACGCAATGTCAGTCCGCTTGCCCGGACTAAAACGATGAAAGCACTGATAGATGCTGGATATGTGGATCGCCTTCTTCCTTCCCACGATTGTCTGTTGGCGCGTGTCATGGCGGAGAATCCAGTGATAACAGAAGAAGGGAGACTGAGACTCAATCCTCACGGATACCTGTACTTGAAAAAAGTGGTGTTCCCCTGGCTTAGAGAGATGGGTGTCTCGGAGTCGACGATGGACCGCCTGTGTGTTGATGGACCCCGGAATTTCTTCGAAGGCGTCTAGTGATTAAAGCTTGTCAAGGACAAAAAAGACGGTAATCATGTTCTACCGTAGTGGAGTGATCATTCGGCACATGGGCTAAGTAGTGATAGTGGCAAAGAGGCTGCTAGTTTGTTGAGCAACTCGAGCTTGTGAAAAGGAGCAGTATATGGGAACAAATGACATGCTAAAAACTCTGATACTCAGTGCAAAAGATGTAAGAGAGCTGTTAGAGATGGGAGAGGTCATGAGCGCGGTAGAGGATGCGTTTAGGGCCTACGGTGAAGGGAAGCTATGGATGCCACCAAAGGCCTACCTTAAAGCGGGGAAGGGAGATTTCAGGGCAATGCCAGCCTGCATGGCGGGCGCCGCATCCATAAAGTGGGTCAGTTTTCAACCGCATAATCGCAGCAAGGGCCTGCCTACCGTTATAGGTGTCATGATCTATAGCGACTCGGAGACGGGCTATCCTTTGGCTGTGATGGATGCGGCGGAGATAACCGCTTACAGGACTGGAGCAACAGCGGCTATTGCTTCTAAATATCTAGCCCGCAGAGACTCCCATACGCTTGGCCTGGTGGGGGCTGGCCGGCAGGCCTATTCGCAGCTCCTTGCCCACGCTGAGATTTTTAAACTGGAGCTAATCAGGATATATGATATCCGTCCAGAAGCCAGCCAACGATTTGCTGATTTCTTCCCCCATCTCCATATACAGGCGAGTCCCCTTGAGGATACGGCTTCATCGGATATAGTGTGCACTATGACCCCTGCCAGGGAGCCTCTGGTGAAGAGGGAATGGATTAGGAATGGGACTCACATAAATGCCGTTGGAGCCGACGCCGACGGCAAGCAGGAGTTGGATCCCACAATATTGAGCCATGCTGTTGTCGTGGTTGATGACCTGAGGCAAGCCTCCGCTGGTGGTGAGATCAATGTACCCATAAGTAAAGGCATGTTCAAGCTGGAACAGGTTGATGCTATGTTGGCTCAGGTAGTGGTTGGTGAGAAACAGGGCAGAAAAGCAGATGATGAAATAACAGTCTTTGATGCTACCGGCATCGCTATCGAGGATCTGGCCACTGCCAAGCTGGTCTATGAGAAAGCGCAACAACAGGGGAGAGGCCTAGCTATCGAGCTCGTGGAAACAGGGTGACGCTACGGCTGTGGCCCAGTGGCGGTCATAATCAATGCTGTTTAGCTGAGGTGTCCCCTCGGTCCCCGATGGCAATAGTGGTTCCAAGACCGCGGGCGATAAGCTTGCCGCCTGAATCGGTAACCACCATTTCAGATACTCCTAAGCTCTTCCCCCGATGCAAAACGTTCGATTCGGCGTAAATGGTGTGACCCTCCGGGGCGGTGAGAAAATTGACGTTTAATTGAACAGCAACGTAGACACGGTCAAGGGTGTTGATCGCGGCGCCGAATGCCTGGTCAAGAAGGGATACAATAACCCCACCCTGGATTCTACCATCCCAGTTTCTGAACTCATCCTTTAGTTTCAGTTCGACTTTAGCATACCCGGTAGTCAACTCTACCAGCTTCATACCCAGAGATAAAGCATAAGGCGAGGAATCAAATCGTTCCTTCACCTTGGCCCAATCAACATCCATTGTGACCCCCTGTTCTTAACGCAGTTTAAACATACCGTTTATGATGGTGCTGGCCGGTCTTACAGGGCCTGAGTTATTCTCTAGTGCTTGGTTCAGATAAATCTACCCACGGACTCTGCTATCGGCCTGAGCTCGTTCATCAGCTTCTCGAATTGGGGAAGAGAAAGAGATTGCAGGCCATCCACCAGCGCTGCTTCAGGGTTTGGATGAACCTCAATGAGGAGCCCATCAGCACCAGCAGCTACAGCCGCTTTGCATAACGAAGCCACCAGGTCGCGGTGGCCAGCGGCGTGACTGGGATCCACGATAACAGGCAGATGACTGAACTTCTTGACTACAGCTATGGAGCTTATGTCCAGGGAGAAGCGCACGCTATCTTCGAAAGCACGGATACCACGCTCACACAGGATTACCTGTTCGTTTCCCTCGGCTAGCAAGTAATCGGCGGCAGTAAGCCACTCGGACACAGTGGCTGAATATCCCCTCTTTAGCACCACGGGGCGTTTGCTTTTGCCGATCTTCTCCAGCAGGGTGAAGTTCTGCATGTTGCGGGCACCCACTTGAAGGATAGCGGCGTGTTGGGAAACCATGTTGACCTGATTGGAATCTATCACCTCAGTGACCACGGATAAACCCACGTCTCGCTGTACGTCAGCCAGCAGTTCAAGTCCAGCCTTGCGCAGCCCTTGAAAGCTAAAGGGGGAGGTACGAGGTTTGAAAGCGCCTCCGCGGACAATGCTAGCGCCAGCTTTCTTTACCGCTATCGCCGTTTCCATAAGCTGCTCACGACTCTCCACTGCACAGGGACCAGCCATGACTACGAAACGACGGGCACCTATCTCGATCCCGCCAATGGTTATCACACTATCCTCAGGCTTGAATTCTCTGGAGGCCAGTTTGTAGGGTTTCATGATGCGGACTACACTTTCAACGCCAGGAAGGACGGCGAAAGTGTCTGCTGGTAGCTGCCCGGTTATGCTTCCCAGGATGGCAACAACCGTCTTGTTGGTGCCGTAGTTCATCTGAGTTTCCAGTCCCATAGTTTGTGCCCGTTCTACCACTCGGTGGATGTCCTCGTTTGTGGCACCTGTCTTCATTTCTACAATCATGGCTGACCTGCTCTCTAATATTTAGATTAGCTACCAAAGCTTTGAATTTTGCGCTGTCGACAACTAATGCTGGAGTAGCTTGACATCTGTGCTTCTACTTACTGAGACCGTAGTGGTGAGCAACTTCCCTGAAACCCGTTAATGAGCCCTCAATGGTTTTGTCTTCAATACAGTAGGAGATGCGTATATATCCGCTCCGCCCAAAGCCCTTGCCTGGTACGGCAAGGATATTGTGTTTTCTTAACTCAGCGAGGAAATCCATCTCGTCGGGCACCGGTGACTTGGGGAACATATAAAAGGCACCTTGAGGCAGAACCACCGAATAGCCCATATCAGTTAAGGCTCCGTGCAGATAGTCCCTCTTTCGTTGATAGTCCGCTATATCTACGGTAGCTTTCTGCAGGCTAGTTACCACATGTTGCATTAGCGCCGGGGCGTTAACGAATCCCAACGTTCGATTGCAGAAGATAAGCCCATCCATCACTTCCTCACTATTTTCTACCTGGGGACTTATGGCAATATAGCCAATTCGTTCACCAGGGATTGCCAGGTCTTTGGAATGCGAGCTTACCACAATGCTCCTGGGGTAATAGTTGAATATAAAGGGGTAGGTTAGGCCATCATAGATGAGCTTCCGATAGGGTTCGTCGGAAACAAGATAGATTTGAGATCCGAACTTGGCTTCCTGTTTTGTGAGCAATTTGCCCATCTCGGCTAGCAATTTACCGGGATAGAGCACGCCGGTAGGGTTATTAGGGGAGTTGATTAGGACAGCCCTGGTGCGTGGACTCAGGGCCTCTTCAAGCGCAGAAATGGTGGGCAGAAAGCTATCATTCGTCTCGGCTATACTGCTGAGGCCGCCCTGATTGTCGATGTAGAAGAGGTATTCTACAAAATACGGTGCCCAAACAATGACCTCGTCACCCGGGTTTAGTATGGTTTTCAGCACCACATTCAGTCCTCCGGCAGCACCAACTGTCATGAGCACATGTTCCGCTTTCAGGGCGAGCCCGGTTTCCTCAGAAAGTGTCTGGGCTACAGCGGCGCGAGTCTCGGGGTATCCTGCGTTGGGCATATAGCGGTGCATACCAGGAATTGGGGAATCGGCCCATTTCTTCAGCTCCTCTTTGAATGCAATAGGAGGCTCCGCAACCGGATTTCCCAGGGTAAGGTCGAACACATTTTCTTCACCATACTGCTGCTTGAGGACGATGCCCTCCTCAAACATCCGCCGGATCCATGACCCCCTCTCCATCGCCTCACGGATTTTGCGAGAAATGGTCACACTATCCTCCTTTCAAGAACGGACAGCCGAAAGCCGAATGCTAGCCTATGCCGGGGCTTCAGTTTTTCCCTAGTACTTCTTCTGCGCTGTCTATGTCGCTCGCCTTAAGTACCACTCTGGCTTTTCCTATCTCGCTTTCAGTGAAGGCGTAGAAGTACTCCAGGTTGATCCCCACTTTAGCTAGCGGTTCGACCACAGCTTTCAACAGACCCCCTGGGACATTGGGCATCTCATAGGCGAGGACTTCGTTGATGCGTACTGTGAACTGAGCATCGCGCAGTGCTTTCACCGCTCCCTCAATATTAGAAACTACCATTCGCACGATGCCAAAGTCGGTTGAATCGGCCACGGACAGGGCCTGGATATCGATTTCATTATCGGAAAGGGGCTTGAGCATGTCTACCAGACGCCCGGGCTCATTGCTAACAAAAACGGATACCTGCTTGATCCTCATCTCTCCTCCTTCTTGGCCAGTAATCCAACGTCGTTTGAAACTACAATTCGCGTCGATCAACTACACGCTTGGCTTTGCCCTCGGTACGGGTAATGGTTTTGGGCTCGACAAGCTTTACCCTGGCCGATATGCCAAGGATGCTATCCATTTCTGCCCGCACACGCTTTTCTAACTCCTCCAGGCTACGCATTTCGTCGCTGAAGACAGCATCGGAAACCTCAACCCATATCTCAATTTCGTCCAAGTGGTGCTCTCGGTCGACAATTATCTGGTACTGCGGCTCCACTCCCTCTACGGATAGCAGCACGCTCTCTATCTGCGTTGGGAACACATTCACACCACGGACGATGAGCATATCATCGGTGCGGCCATGGACTTTGGACATGCGAACCATTGTGCGACCACAATCACAGGTTTCGGGATACAGGTTGACTATGTCGTGTGTTTTGAAGCGGATAACTGGCAAAGCTTCCTTAGTGAGGGTAGTCAGCACTAGCTCACCTTGTTGCCCATACGGTAATGGCTGTTCTGTAATTGGGTCGATGATTTCGGCCAGAAAATGGTCTTCCCAGATGTGCATACCTGCCTTATAAGAACATTCGCAGGCCACTCCAGGTCCTAGGAGCTCGGTCAGGCCATATATGTCGACAGCGGTCACGCCAAGCTTGGCCTCGATCTCGACCCTCATATTTTCCGACCACGGTTCGGCGCCACACACTGCGAGGCGGAGCTGGCTGGCGGCTAAATCAATACCCATCTCCTGTGCTGTCTCCGCTATAATCAGGGCGTAGGAGGGCGTGCAGGTCAAAACGGTGGTGCCAAGATCCTCGATGAGCATGATCTGGCGTTTTGTATTGCCTGCGGCGACAGGGATAACCGTGGCTCCCAGCCGTTCTGCCCCGTAATGAAAGCCAAGGCCCCCGGTAAACAGGCCATAGCCATAAGCGTTCTGTATGACGTCACCGCTATGAGCTCCTGCTGAAGCCAGGGTGCGTGCCATTAGGTTGGACCAGGTATCTATGTCCTTGGCATTGTAAGGAGCTACTATCGGCTTGCCAGTGGTACCAGATGAGGCATGTACCCTCACCACCTCGGAGAGCGGCACAGCCATCATACCGAAGGGGTAGTTATCCCTGAAGTCGGACTTGCTGGTGAAGGGCAGCTTGGATATGTCATCTAGAGACTTGATGTCTTTGGGGGTCAACCCCACCTCTTGAAATTTAGTGCGGTAGAAAGGGACTTTTTCATATGCGGACTTCACATTCTGTTGAAGGCGTTCAAGCTGCAGCTTCTCCAGTTCTTCTCTTGGCATCTTCTCATATTGGGGTTCCCACATAGTCAATTGTCCTCCTCCTTTTGTCTTTCCCGAGCTGCCTCAACGCCAGTGTTGAATGCTGCCAGGTTCACCTCATGCAGACGAGATGGCAAGTGTCTCCTTATTTCGTCAAGCCAGCTCTGCTCAGGTATCTCCAGAAAAACGGACAGAAAGCCCAGGCACAGCACGCTGGACGCTCTTGGATTGCCTAGCTTGGTTGCCATCTCCATTACTGGCAGGACATATACCCGCTGGGTAATGCTGGAAATGGACTCCTTAACTTCATCAATACTGGGATAATGGTAACCTTCTATGGTAACCGAGAGCGGGGTTACAGCAACGCTGTCAATAATAGCGATGCCATCAGGCCTCAGCAGTACCAAGGAACGGACTGCCTCGAGGCGTTCATAGGACACCAGAAAATCGGCACCACCTGGGGGAATCATGGGGGAAAAGACCTTCTCCCCTATACGCACATGGCTGGTTACGCTACCACCACGCTGGGCCATGCCCAGGGAGTCCGTCTTCTTCACATCATAGCCAATGTCAAGGGCGGCCGTAGTCAAGATATCGGATGCCATAATGACGCCCTGGCCCCCTACTCCAGTCATTAAGATGTCAACCTTTTCAAGCATCAATCGCCTGCTTTCTCAATGGCGTTGCGTGCGCAGACCTGAACGCATAGGGAACAGCTCTCCCCAATGCACATGGTGGGGACAATGTATGCTTTATCACCATCGAAGGTTATGGCAGGACACCCGATGTCCAGGCATAGCTTGCACCCATTACAGCGTTCTTCGTTGACCCTGAGCGCTGTCCCACTGATTCGCTCATATAACGAACAGGGCCCCTGGACTACGATAACCGAAGGTTCATTATTGGCGGTGCAATGCCTAATGGTGTCTTCAATCTCCTTTAGATTGAACGCGCTTATTACATTAACGTCTTTGACACCGATGCCGCGCGCCAGCTCTGCGATATCCACCTTGGGAGCCTCTTCATTCCTGGCTGAGCGTCCGGCTGCGGGGTGGCCCTGATGCCCGGTCATAGCGGTAGTATGGTTGTCTAGAATGATCACTGTGCTGTGGCTCCTGTTGTAGACCATATTCACCAAGCCTGGGATGCCGGTGTGCATGAAGGTGGAATCTCCGAGAACCGACACCGTCTTTTCTGCCACCCCAGCCTTCTCCAGGCCATGCGCCATGGTAATACTGGCTCCCATGCACACACAACTGTCAATAGCAAAGAGGGGTGAATATACCATCAGGGTGTAACAGCCTATGTCAGAGGTGGCGATGTGCCACTCTTTTCCTTTCCTGCCACCGACTCTAGCGCCTGGAATCGACCCCTTGGGACCAAACCTGAGGCGACTCAAGACATAGCCCACGCCGCGGTGGGGGCATCCTGGACACAGAAGAGGAGGACGTGGAGGAAGAGGCTTCAAGGCGGGAGTGGTGGCCACCGCCTCTTTTGGCATTCGTGAAATAAGGCCTGCTTTCATTGCTCCCTGGAGCACTATGTCGATATTGAGTTCGCCTATTATGGGGAACAGGGATTTGCCCTGCACTGCAATGCCTATTGACTTGATGATTTCCTCCATGAAGGGATCGAGCTCCTCCACCACTATCAGAGTTTTCACCTCAGCAGCAAAGCTTTTTACCAATTGATGAGGCAGTGGGTAGGTAGTAACCAACTTGAGGAAGGAGGCCTGAGGGAATGCTTCACGTGCGTATTGGTAGGCTACGCCAGCAGAGATGATGCCGACCTTGCGGTCTCCCCAGATGACTTCGTTGAGGGGAAACTCTTCGAAACGCTCCGCTGCGCGCAAGATGCGCTGCTCCGCCAACGGATGTCGTGGACGGGCATTCGACGGCACCATGACGTATTTGCTGGGCGAATGAATAAATGGTGGTGGTGGGCCCAGTTCTGGTCGCTCTCCAGCAACTTCCACCACTGATTTTGCATGTGAGATGCGGGTGGTAGTTCGGACCATGATGGGGGAGTCCAGCTCTTCACTCAGGCGGAAGGCATATGCCATAAGTGAATAGGCTTCCTGGCTGTTCGATGGCTCCAGCATAGGCACCTTGGCGAAGCGAGCGTAATGACGGTTGTCCTGCTCGTTTTGCGAGCTGTGCATCCCGGGGTCGTCTGCACATACCACCACCAGCCCGCCGCGAACGCCCACATTGGAGGCGCCGAAGAAGGCATCGGCAGCTACATTGAGCCCCACATGTTTCATCGAGACCAAGGCGCGCACCCCTGCTGTTGCAGCTCCTAATCCCACCTCCATGGCTACTTTCTCATTGGTGGACCATTCGGCGTATACATCTTTATAGCTAGCCATGTTCTCCAGGATTTCAGTACTGGGGGTACCGGGATAAGCGCTAGCCACCTGGACGCCGGCGTGATATGCACCCAAGGCAATAGCCTCATTTCCTGATAGTAGCTGTTTCAAATCTGATTCTCTCGTTCTTGTGCTGGGGTTGTTGAAGTGGCTCCCCAAACCTGGCCGAGATAGGCCTGTCTTACCTTGTCATTGTTGATGAGATGTTTGGCTGTATCCTCAATAACTATGCGACCCATCTCCATTACGTAGCCCCGATCAGCTATCCTCAAGCTGGCAACAGCGTCCTGTTCCACCAGTAATATTGCCATGCCCTCGTCTCGCAACCTGTTGAGCAATCCGAAGATCTCTCTCGCCAAATTTGGTGCTAGTCCGAGAGAGGGCTCATCGAGAAGGAGGAGCTTGGGTGCGGTCATGAGAGCTCTTCCTATTGCCAACATCTGCTGCTCGCCGCCGGACAGGCTTCCTGCTTTCTGGTTCTCACGTGTCGTCAAGCGAGGAAATAGCTGATATACATGCTCTATTCTACGCTTAAGATCCTCCCGACGCAATAACCACGTCGCATCACCGAGCTGGCTGGTCCAGCCTCCATGCTGGGCGTATGCACCCAGGATGAGGTTATCCAAGACCGACATGCTCCCGAACATGCCTCTGCCTTCTGCCACATATCCAATACCTAGCTTCACAAGCCTGTGTGCCTTACGGCCGGTGATATTGCGTTCCCCCAGGTACACTGCGCCACTTTTCACTGGTAGCAGTCCAACGATAGCGTTAAGCAAGGTCGTCTTGCCCGCGCCATTGGCGCCGATAAGCGTCACTATTTCTCCCTTTCCCACACCCAGTGATACATCCCACACTGCATTGAGTTTCCCATAGGCTACTGAAACATGGTCCACACTGAGGATCATATCTGGTCCTCCTGTTCGCCGAGATAGGCAGTGATGACTCGTCGGTCGTTCTGGATCTGACTGGGCGTGCCCTCAGCGATCTTCTCACCTCCATCAAGGACCACAACACGCTCGGCCGTTCCCATGACGAAACGCATGTCGTGTTCCACCAGTATCACGGTTATCCCCATTTCAAGGATGCGCTTGGCGAGGTCGGAGATTTCCTGGGTCTCCAGGACATTGGAGCCTGCCGCAGGCTCATCGAGCATAATGATGCGAGGCTTGGTGGCCAGGGCCCGTGCGATAGAAATTAGCTTCTGCTGTCCGAAGGTAAGCTCGGAGGCATTGATATTGGCTCGCCGCCCCAGGCCAACCATATTGAGGGTGTTGATTGCGGTGAGTCGTATACTAGCTTCCTCGCGGTGCCCCCGTGGCAATCGAAAAGCGGCGCTTAGCATGCCATATTTGCTTCTCGGGTGAAGGCCAACCATAATATTATCCAGCACAGACATATTACCAAAGAGGCGCACATCCTGAAAGGTGCGGGCTATACCCATTCGCGCCCTCTGGTAGTCATTGGTACCGGCCAAGGCCTGCCCATGGAAGAATATCTGGCCCCTGGTGGGAGGGAAAACGCCGGCGATGAGGTTAAACAGCGTGGTTTTTCCCGCCCCATTGGGTCCAATTATGGCGATGAGCTCACCTTCATGAATTTCCAGGTCGAGTTTGTTTACGGCAATCACACCGCCGAAGGCCTTGGTTAGTCCCTTCATTTGCAGGATGTCAACCATACATCACCTAACTTGGTGCCAGCTTTCTTGATATTCTTCGCCAGAGATCTACAAGCCCTCGGATGACCCCTTGGGGTGAGAGGATAACAACCACCACTATAATCAACCCAAAGAGTACCACGTCTATGTCCCCAAAGGGATGCAAGAACTCGGTCAGAAGACGGACGCTGGCTGCGCCGAAGATAGCGCCCCAAATACTGGCCAGCCCGCCGACAACGGCCATCACTACTAAGCGTATTGAGAACAAGAAACCAAAAGGCGGTGGGTCGATAAATCCTACATAATAGGCATAAAGGCTGCCTGCCAGCGCGGCATAGGCAGCGGAAAGAGCGAGAATTTTTACCTTGACCAGGGTTACGTTAATGCCCAGAGATTGAGAAGCGCTCTCGCTGTCGCGGATAGCACGCATCGCCCGGCCCATCCTTGAACCCACGATGTTCTGAGAGATAAACATCACCGCTATGCAGAAACCCCATACAAGATAGTAGAATCTGAAATCGCTATGGAAACTGAATCCACCGATAGACAGGGTTGGTATATCGAGGAAGCCCGATTGACCGCCGGTGATCCAGTCCAACTCGCGGAAGAGTATCCAGATGATGATGCCCAGGCCAAGCGTGGCCATAGCCAGGTAGTTGCCGCGAAGGCGAAACACTGGAAAGCCTATGGCGAAGGCGAAGGCAGCGGTGGCGATAATTGCCACTACCATTGCCAGCCATGGATCGACATGATAGGTCTTGCTCAGGATGGCGGCTATGTACGCACCGATGCCATAGAATGCGGCGTGGCCCAGGCTAACCTGTCCGGTATAACCCATGAGCAGGCAGAGGCCTACAGTAACAATGGTGTGGATGCCGATTATGATGAGAACGCTGGTGTAGTAGGCATTGCCAAGTAGAGGGACAATACTCAGCAGAACGACCAAGGTAGCTATGACCAGCATCTTCCCCCTGCCCCGAATGAAGAGTGGCATCATGTCCCTTCCTCTCCAACCATTAGCTTGCGGGAGCGGATAAGGAGGACGGCGAACAGGAATATCAAGGCGATGGCATTCTTGTAGGACGATGATATGTAGCCCGCCGCCAGCGATTCTGCCAGGCCCAGGCCCAGGCCCCCGAGGAATACACCCCGTACCCCGGTGAAGCCACCCATGGCGGCAGCCACGAATCCCTTAAGACCTAGCATGATGCCCATATCATAGGATGCATAGCTGAGCGGGGCGATGACTACTCCGGCGATAGCTCCCGTGGCGGCAGCTAGCGCGAAGCTAATAAGCGACATCATACGGGCATCGATGCCCACCAGGGCCGCCGCTCGCTTATTAATAGCGGCAGCCTTGAGTGCCTTGCCCACAAGCGTCCGGTTCAGTAGAAGATAGACACCCACCATGAGCACCGCAGTTATGCCGATCACCCACAGGCTTTGAGGTAAAATGTAAGCGCCGAGGAACGAAAGAGACTCATCACCGGTGAAAGGTGGGAGCGGCACGGCGTCCCTGCCCCAGTACAGCCCCGCCACGGCACGTATGAAAAGCGCTCCGCCGATGGTGATAATGATCAGCGTGATGGTGGAAGCACGTCCAGCGGGGCGGATGGCTACAAGGTTGAAGATTATTCCCGCGAGGGTAACCAGCACGACCGCTAGTATCAGGGCCACAGGCATGGAGAGACCGAGACCAATGAGACTAAAGGCAATCATCCCGCCCAGCATGACGAACTCGCCCTGGGCAAAGTTGATTATGCCAGTCACACTGTAAATTATGGTGAAACCGAGACCAACGATGGCATATATGCTACCCACCGTGATCCCGGTCACCACATACTGAACCAGTTGCCAGGTGGCCATCTGTTAGGTTGTAGTAGAAGATCAGCTAGTCTTAATCGTTACTATTCGGCTGAGGTCCATTCGCCGTCCACGATCTCTACCAGGGTGAGAGCATCAGGCCCTAGACCCAGATGATCGGTCGCCGACATCTGGAAAATGCCACTGATACCAGTGAGTTGGGCGGTCTCCAGCTTGTCTCTGATGCTGGCGCTGGTCACGTCGGCGCTCTCGTCCACTAGATCTTGGATAGCGTTGGTGATCAGCTTAAAGGCGTCCCACGCATGTCCACCGAATGTATCGGCAGACCCCTCACCGTAGAGATCCTCGAAGTCGGACTTGTACGCCAGCAGAACGTCCTTCTGCGGGTCGGTGTCAGGCAGTAACTCAGCTACAGGGAGCTTGCCAACGGGAAAGATGACGCCGTTGGCCGCGTCGCCCGCCGCGTCGATGAAGTCCATACTGGCAATGCCATGGCTCATCAGCAGCGGCATATCCATTTGAAGAGTTTGCATGTTCTTGGCGACCACGGAGGAACCCTTGTCTGTACCCCAACATATCACTGCCTCGGGTTCAAACCCCTTGATTACAGTCAATTGCGTTGTCATGTCGGTATCGTCAGGGTCGAACGTCTCGTCAGCCACGATGGTAATGTCCCAGTCTTCGGTTTCGCCAACCAAGGCGCCATGGCCAAGCACTCCGAAGCCGTCGGTTGCTGATATGATGGCAATCTCATTGATGTCCTGTGACTCGAGGTATTGATAGAGACGGCCTACTACCTGGGAGTTGGTCTGCGGCGTCTTGAAAATCCAGTAGCGCTGCTCCACCGGCTGGATGATTTCATCAGAGGCGGCGAGGGATACCAGCGGCACTTGCGCATCGGTGATAGTGTCTAGCAACGCCATGCTAACTCCTGAAGTGGTAGCGCCCATGACGGCCAGGACATTGTCCTGTTCGATGAGTCTCTTGGTTGCGGTTATAGCAGTGGTTGAATCAGTCTCGGTATCGTAAATGATAACCTTGACATCTATGCCACCCGCTGCATTCAGCTCGTCCTCCAGCATCTTAAATGTCTGCTTCTCAGGCTCACCAAGACTCGAACCGTGACCGCTTAGGGCCAAAACAGCGCCAATTACATATTCCTCTGTCTCACCTTCTTCGCCCCCGCATGCCATGAGGGGCGTGATACCTATGACCAGTATCAGCGCCAGGGCAATGAATACGACCTTTTTCATTAAGTTGTCCCCCCTTTCAAAAGATATTCACCTTTGCCTAGCTACTGCCATGGATACCTTATCATAGCGTCATAGCTTACTGAGGCTGGATTATATCAACTTTTCCTGACAAGTGCAACTATATACCATAATTGCATTTCCTGGCAAATTTTAGGCTAATTTGCAAGAATAGCGTTTCATTTTCTATTAGCCTCATCGAGGAGCATAATACAGTCCTATAAGGAGCGCTACTAGCTGGCGAGAAACAGGGCCCCAGAGACTAAGAAATAGCCCCCCAGTCCGAGAAGGGCAACACCACATACGGCCAGAAGTCCCCTGTATACCCTGTTGCTCATTAGACGCCGTCCTTTGGCGATGAGCAGGGATACCAGGCTGTACCAACTAAAGTCCGAAAGGATGTGGCCTACATAGAACAGGGCGACCCCGATTATGCCCACTGTCAAGGACCACAATAGATATGTGGTTCCCACGGTTGCCCACCATAATAACCAGAAGGGGTTGGCTACGCTCACCAAAACGCCGGCCAAGACTAATCTACGGGTGGAAGTTCCCTCTTGAGGATCGTCCGCCATTGGTAGTACCTGATGCTGCGCCTGGCGAAAAAGGGAGAAGGACATCCACATCAGGAACAGGCCGCCGACCACCCCGATTATACCGGCAACAAGATTGTTACCCAGTATTTGGCTCAACCCCCAGGCCAGGGCTATCACCAGTACGAGTTCTATAATTGCGTGGCCCACTATCAGAAGTGGCCCTGCCCAGAATCCGCGGCGAGCTGCCTCGCTGATGTTGAGCGCTAAAAGTGGCCCCGGCATTGCTGCCCCAGAGAGGCCGACGACGAATGAGGTGCCGAATATGAAGAAAAGACTAACAGGAGCCATCTTTTCAGTTTCGCACTGTGTGGAGACAAAGTCAACTTGGAGAGCGTTCACTGCACGCAGTAGGAGCAGTCTTTCGGATTCAATATTATGTCAACTGGCTATGCTCGGTTTTGAAACGCTAAATGTCGATAGATTTACATAGAGCCTGACTTTTCGTTGAATCGCGAATTTATAGACCTATCTTATCAGCCATGTCGCGCATGCCCATAATGACATCGGTGATTAGCTCCTTCAACTCCACTCCCATCATCGCAGCTCCCTGTTCGATAATCGAACGGTTGACACCAGCAGCAAATGACTTGTCCTTCCATTTCTTCATCACCGACTTTGCTTCCAAATCAGCTACACTCTTCGATGGTCGAATTATCGCTACCGCATTGATAAGCCCTGTCAGTTCATCAACGGCATATAATGTCTTCTCCATAGCTGTTTCGGGCTCAATGTCACTAAAAGCATTCCAGCCATGAGAGACTACCGCACGTATATATTCCTCTGGCCATCCCCGTTCCTTTAGAATCTCTAGGGACTTCTTGCAGTGCTGGTCGGGAAAACGTTCGTAGTCGAGGTCATGCACCAGACCAACAATTCCCCACTTCTCCTCATTTTGGCCCATCTTCCTAGCTATGTAGCGCATCGCTCCCTCAACGGCATAAGCGTGCTTTATCAAGCTATCGCTCTCGTTGAACTCTTTTAGCAGTGATAGCGCCTCATCGTACGTCGGTGTATGTTCTTGCATTTTTGCTACTCCTATGCAAAGTTTTTCCCCGAACACATCCGCAGGGTTGGGGCATTCCCTTCAAGGGAGGTATTTTGTTATGGGTTGCTAACCTCGCTGGACAAACTGAGGCTATGTAGCTTCAGGAAGAGGGCGTAGCAGTATCTCATCTAGTGAGAGGCGTGGCCGAGGTGGCGGCACGGATTTGGGGTAACCAACCATTACCAGGGCTACTACTACGACGTGCTCAGGAAGGCCCAGGAGATTCTTGACCGCTTCATAGTCCGTTATGGCTCCCACCCAACATGAGCCCAACCCTAGGGCCGTAGCCATAAGCACCAGATGTTCCGTGGCGATCTGGGTATTGGCTGTGGCTGGTGCAATAAACGTTTGTAAATCGGGCTCGGGTGCGGATTCGGCAAGCTTGCGAAACTCGGGATCGGCGAAACGTTCTAATGCCTTGGCAAAACCACCGGATAGCTCCACTCCAAAGTCGATGAATTCCTGACTGCGCTGCAGACCTGCCTCTTTGGAGTAGGCAGAAAGGTCGGCACAGGCCACGAAGACCACTGCCGCCTCCTCGATGAAGGTCTGATCAAGGCATATCTGGCGCAACCGTTTCTTCTCATCAGCATCGGTTACAACGGCGTAGCGCCATGGCTGACGATTGCTGCCTGAGGGCGCTAGTCGAGCCGCCTCCAGCATCTGGAGAATCATCTCTTGTGAGACTGGGTCGGGCTTGAAGCCGCGGATGCTGCGACGCTGCTTGATGGCTTCCTCTACGCTCAACATGCTATATACCCCCCTTTACTTCATAACGTGTCAACATGGATAATTCACTGCAATATCATGAGGATGAAGCCAATTGTAGGTTTGTACTTCTCTCTACACCAACTTTACTCTGACTTACGCCCGTGCTGCAAGTCCTGGGACGAGATGGCGACCGGTGCCGCATCGTGAGGTATGGATTTACTGCTTCCTTGGTGGATTGCCAAGACGCCTAGTCAAAGCCGCACCAGGTGGTGATGCTGTCTACAGGCTCGCGCTTGCTCTCTAATTTATTTGCTGGGAATTCCCAGTCTGGATAACCGATGGCGATGCAGATAATAATAAGCTTGGACTCGGGTATACCGGTGTACTTTCTTACTACATCAGGATACATTACCCCTTGTCCCTCGATACAGGTGCCCAAGCCGTAGTGTAGTGCGGCAAGACAGATGGTCTGGGCGAGGCTGCCGATATCCATTAGTGGGCCTGATTCGCCCAGTGACTTGTCTACGTATAGGATGATGGCAGTTGGTGCATCGAAGAAACGAAATCCCTTTTGCATCCATTCTGCTCTTTTAACCTTATCTTCCCTGGCTATGCCCATAAGCTGAAAAAGCTGGATGGCCAGGTCCACTTGGCGCTGCTTGTAGACACCCTCTCGAACCTGGCCTGGCCTGTCACGATTCGGCATTGCTCCAGACGCTGCCATCTCAACGTTGCCCCGCTTGATATTTTCCAAGATCTCCCCGGCGACAACAGCGATCTCCCACGGCTGCGCGTTCACTCCCGAGGGCGCTCTTATGGCTATCTCCAGGATATTTTTTAGCACTTCCTTGGGAACAGGATCAGGCTTGAATCCTCTTATACTCTTCCGTGTCCGTATGGCTTCTGCTATGTCCAAATACTTACCCCTTTCTTAATCCAGGCTTGGTCTAATGA
The DNA here is from genome assembly GCA_964443325.1 of uncultured Dehalococcoidales bacterium. Classification (GTDB taxonomy): domain Bacteria; phylum Chloroflexota; class Dehalococcoidia; order E44-bin15; family E44-bin15; genus DAOUVR01. The sequence continues at coordinate 87,335 of CAYUCL010000004.1, read as the reverse complement.
TTCTATACTACATCGTATGATATCGTGTCAATGGGAGGGCTTGGGTCATTCTACCTATGAATAACGTGGATAACCGTGTAATGTTCGTGTATGTGCGATTTGCTTTTTGGGCTTACAATGTTGGCGATCTATTCCACGCTAATATGTAATCAGATTCGGCTTATCAGAGCAGATGTAACAGAGATATTTCTGGGTGGAAACGAAAAGCACCAATGGCAGGGAAGTTAGGAGAGCATTACACGAGCATCAACTACTATATATCCTTTATTTCGCTCTTGGACTTTCACCGGATTAAGGTCTAGTTCCGCTATTTGGGGTATGTCTTCCACCATAGCTGAGATTCTAAGCAAGAGTTCCTCAAGAGCCTTTATATCAGAGGGCTTAGCTCCTCGCCAGCCTTCAAGAAGCTGATGAGCCTTAATCGAGCGCACCATCTCGTGGACATCAATATCGGTCAATGGGTGAATGCGAAAGGTAATATCATTGAATAATTCGGCATAAATCCCGCCCATGCCGAACATGATCAGAGGACCAAAAGATGGGTCTTGGGTTACGCCAATGATTACCTCTATTCCTCTAGGTATCATCTTCTGAACAAGCACGCCAAGCATCTCATCTTCTTTTGCCACAGTGGCTAGACGTTTCCTTATCTGGATAAAGGCCCGCTCTACTTGTTTAGTCGTGTGCAGATCGAGGATTACACCACCAACCTCCGTCTTGTGGGCTATTTCGGCGGAGAGGAGTTTAACAGCAACGGGGAAGCCGATTTTCTTAGCTGCCTTTCCCGCATCTTCGGGAGTAGCGGCTAACTCTGTCTCTACTGCGCGAATTCCATATGAGTCGAGAAGCCCGATGACGGAAGAGGCATCCAGCCACGATGGTTGGGTCGTACGACGCTGCAAAGCTGACCCTATTATCTGTTCAGCCTTCTTCTTACCAATATTACCCAGCTCTGGGATTGTTCCCTTTGGTCTCTTCAGCCACTCGCTATAGTCACAGGCCCTAGCAACCGCAGAAACGGCAGCTTCGGGGAAGGCAAAACAGGGAACGAAACCACCTTCCTTTGAACTTATCTCCACGCAGGGGCCTTGCAAACCAACAAATGAAGTGACTAACGTCTTGCCCTTCCGGCGAAACTGCGGTGCTACCTCTTGGATGGTTCTGGCTACCGCTTCTGGCTGCGCAACTATAGGGGGTATGAATATGATTATTACGACATCAACGTTGCCATCTTGTGCCAGAAGCTTCAGTGTCTCACGATACTCCTCCACACCAGCACCTGCTGTCATGTCGATAGGATTGGCGAGACTGGCTTGGCGTGGTAGGAAGGTCTTCATCTTGGAAAGGGTTTTATCCTGAAGAGTCGGTAGTTCAAGGTCTCTGGAGGCACAGGCATCAGCGGCCAGGATTCCAAGTCCACCGCCGTTAGTCAGAATAGCCACCCTTCTCCCTGATGGTATGGAGTGGTGAGAAAGAAGGTTGGCCACGTCAAAAAGCTCCTCAAGTGTATCTACTCGGATTATCCCTGCTTGTTTAAACAGGGCCTCCGAGGCTACATCAGCAGTGGCTAGGGCTCCGGTATGGGAGGCAGCAGCCCTGGAACCAGCGGGGGTGCGACCACTTTTCAGGGCTACCACTGGCTTAGTAGCAGTTACCCATCGGGCTATGTGAGCGAACTTCCTCGGATTTCCGAAGGATTCAAGGTAAAGGAGAATGACATCGGTAGCCGAGTCTTGTTGCCAGTACTGTAGCAGATCGTTGCTGGATACGTCGGCTCTGTTGCCTATACTGACGAAAGTAGAGAGACCGATCTTAAGGCTCCGAGCATATTCCAGAATGACAAGGCCAAGAGCCCCACTCTGCGCGGACAGCGCAATATTGCCACGGGGGGGGTAGACCGGCGAAAATGTAGCGTTCATATTGACCTGGGGGTTTGTGTTTATAATTCCGAAACAATTAGGGCCTACCAAGCGCATGCCATAGCTACGAGCGGTGTCAAGCAGCTTTTTCTGAGCTGACATTCCATCGATCCCGCCTTCCCCGAAACCTGCTGATATGACAACGACACCGTGCACACCTTTACGCCCACATTGTTCCACAACCTTTTGGACAATTTCCGCTGGAACAACGATCACCGCCAGATCCACCTCGTCAGGAATATCGAGAACGGACGGGTATGCCTTCACCGAGGCTACTGTATTAGCATTGGGGTTTACTGGGTACACGGCACCCTTAAACCCCTGGTGCAATATATTGCGGAATATAATGTTGCCGATAGAACCCTCTTGATGTGAGGCTCCTATCACTGCTATGGAGCTAGGATTCAGAAAAGCCCTTAGTGAGGCTATGGTGGCAATTCTCTCTCGTTCGGCAGACTTCTCTTCAGCTATCGGGCTTGGAGAAATGTTGAATACCACACGATATACGCCATATTCGAGTTGCCGGTCGATCTGAAAACCGCTATCGAGAAATACTCTCATCATGTTTGGATTTTCGGCAAGTACCTCAGCCTCGAAACAGCGAATGCCCTTTTTCATTGCTATTACAGCCAG